>CAZDOO010000069.1:0-31276 GCA_964507045.1 uncultured Verrucomicrobiota bacterium
CACCGGGAAGAGGATACCGACCTGGACAGCGCGGCGGAGGACGCGTCCATCATCCGCTTCGTCAACCAAGTGCTCCGGGACGCGATCGAGCTGCGGGCGTCGGACATTCACCTGGAGCCGTTCGAGGAGGAATTCCGCATTCGCTACCGCATTGACGGCGTCTTGCAGGATGTGCCGGTGCCGGCACAGATCAAGAAGTTCCAGCCGGCCATCGTGTCGCGGGTCAAGATTCTGAGCCACCTGAACATTGCCGAGAAGCGGCTGCCGCAGGACGGGCGCATCAAGATCCGGATTGAGGACGCGGAGGTGGACATCCGCGTGTCGGTCATCCCGATGTTGCACGGCGAGGCGCTGGTGCTGCGCCTGTTGCGGCAGAACGCGACGTTGCGCGGGATGGGCGAACTGGACATGAACCAGCGGGAGCTGGACTGCTTCCGGCGCGTGCTGCAGTTGCCGCACGGCATCATCCTGGTCACCGGCCCGACTGGCAGCGGCAAGACCTCGACGCTTTATACGGCGCTCAACGAGATCAATGACTCGGACCGGAAGATCATTACGATCGAAGACCCGGTGGAATACCAACTGCGGGGCGTCAACCAGATTCAGGTTTCCGAAAAGGCGGGGCTCACGTTTGCGCGGGGGTTGCGCTCGATCCTGCGGCACGACCCGGATGTCATTCTGATCGGCGAAATCCGCGACCAGGAGACAGCGCAGATTGCCGTGCAGGCCTCCCTGACGGGGCACCTGGTGTTCTCGACCCTGCATACGAACGACGCGCCGGGGGCGCTGACCCGGCTCGTGGACATGGGCGTGGAGCCGTACCTGGTGGCATCGTCACTGGAGGCGGTGCTGGCGCAACGGCTGGTGCGGGTGCTGTGCGAGCGGTGCAAGCAGCCGGACGTTTCGCCCGCGGCGCAGGCATTCAAGGCGCAGGTGGGCATTCCCGCCGCCGTCACCATTTACCGCTCCGTCGGCTGCCGGGAATGCCGCCAAACAGGCTTTTATGGCCGGCATGCCATCTTCGAGTGGATGGACAGCGACAATGAGATTCGCCAGTTGATTCTCAAGAATGCTTCGAGCGATGTGATTCGGGACGCCGCGCGCCGGGCTGGCATGCGCACGCTGGCCGAGGACGGCTGGCGCCTGGTGCGGCTGGGCCTCACGACCGTCGAGGAAGTGCTCAGCGTAACCACCGCCAAAGAGGTTGAGCGCACCGCCAGGAAGGAATCCCCGGAAGGAGGGGGGCAGGCGGCAGCAGTCGCGAGCGGGGCAGTGAGTAAGCACTGACATGCCGCTCTTTCAATACAAAGCGTTGCAGGCGAACGGGGCGATGGCCGAGGGCCAGCTCGAAGCCGCTGACCGGCAGGGAGCGTTCGCGCAGATGACCGGACTGGGGCTGCGGCCGGTCAGCCTCTCGGAAAAGGCCGGGGCCGGGACGGTGGGCGGGCTTGCGCTCCCGGCGTCGCTGGCTTCGTTATCCTTCCGCAAGCCGTCAACGAAGGTGTCCGGGCGCGAGCTGGAGAACTTTACCCGCCTGCTTTCGAGCTTGCTGGCCGCGGGCGTGCCGTTGAGCCGGGCGCTGGTGATTCTTTACAAGGAAGCCTCCTCGCCCGCCGCCAGCGCGAAGTGGAAGGAGATTCACGATCTGGTGGTGGACGGAATGTCGCTGGCGGATGCGATGGGGAAATCGCCGGAGACCTTCCCGCGCGTTTACACGGCCATGGTGCAGGCGGGGGAGACGGGCGGATTCCTGGACCTGGTGCTGGCGCAGATCGCCGACTTTCAGGCTCGCGAGAAGGAACTGCGCTCGAAGGTGATGTCCGCGATGCTCTACCCGAGCATCCTGTTTGTGCTGGCCATCGGCGTGCTGATCTTCCTGCTGACCTTTTTCATTCCGCGTTTCCAGGGCATCTTCAAGGGCTTCGGCGCGACGCTGCCTTTGGCGACGCAGATTGTTATCGGGGTGAGCAACGCGGTGAGAGGCTACGGGGCATTTGTGGCGGTGGGGCTGGTGATTGCGGCGATTGCGTTGCGGACGTGGTTTGTGTCGGAGAAAGGCCGGCGCACGTGGGAGGGCCTGGTGCTGCGGTCGCCGGTGGTCGGGCCGTTGGTGGCGGAGTTTGCTATGGCGCGGTTTTGCCGGATGCTGGGCACGTTGTTGGGCGCGGGCGTGCCGCTGGTGCAAGGGCTGAGCGTGGCGCGCAAGTCCATCGGCAACCAGATTCTGGTGGATGCGGTATTGCAGTCCATCGAGCGGGTGCAACAGGGCGGGCAGCTTGGCGCGAGCCTGGCGGAGAGCCGCGGGCTGTTCCCCAGCTCGGTGGTGGAAATGATTTCGGTGGCAGAAGAGAGCGGCCGGCTCGATCAGGAGCTGGTGCGGATCGCCAATGTCACCGAGGGCGATCTGGACCGGGAATTGAAGACGGCGGTGGCGCTAATGGAGCCGATGATGCTCTTTTTCATCGCGGCCTTCATCGGAACGATCTTCATCAGCATGGTGCTGCCGATCTTTACGCTCCAGGACTATATCAAATGACCAACTACAATCCTCTATTATGAAACTCCATCGCTCAAATAGGAATCGAACTGCACGCCCGCTCCAATGCGGGTTCACCCTCGTGGAACTACTGCTGGTGCTCGTGATCCTGGGCATCCTGGCGGCCATCGTGCTGCCGCGCTTTACCAACCGCACGAAGCAGGCGCAGATCGCGGCGACGCAGACGCAGATTGCGACCTTTAAGACCGCCCTGGACGCCTACGAGGTGGATAACGGCTTCTATCCCAAAGGCAAGAACGGCTTGCTGGATTTGATCCAGCAGCCGCGCGACGCCCAGAACTGGCGCGGACCGTATATCCAGTCCGACGTCATCCCCAAGGATCCCTGGGGCAATGACTACATCTACGAGTGCCCGGGCCGGCATAACCCGACTTCCTACGATCTGAGCTCGCAGGGACCGCCGGGAGAGAATGCCGTGATTGGCAACTGGACTGTGAAACGTTAAATGACCTTGTGCAGCAAACAGCCAGGCGATGCACGCGGCAAGTCAAACCCGCGCCAGGCCCCGTTTCGCTGCGCCACACGCCACACACAACACACACCATCCGCCTTTACGCTCATTGAGCTAATCCTCGTGATGGCCCTGCTGACGGTGGTGATCTCATTGACCGCGCCCAAGCTCTCGCGGTTTTTCCATGGCCGCACGCTGGACTCGGAAGCGCGCCGGCTGCTGGCGCTGACGCGGAGCGGCCAGAGCCGGGCGGTGTCCGAGGGCGTGCCGATTGATCTGTGGGTGGACGCGGAGAAGGGAGCCTTCGGCTTGCAGGCCGAGGCCAGCTTCGAAACCAGCGACGCCAAGGCCGTGGAGTTCGAATTGGACAGCGGGCTGAAGATTGAAGTGGTGAACAAGGTCGTGGCCGCCCCGGTCACCACGCTCAACCGGGCCAGGGAGGCCAGCAAAGCCAGCGCGCCGCGCGTGACGCTGGCCCGCGGCGACCTGCCGACAATCCGGTTCTTGCCGGACGGGTCCGTTGGCGAAACCAGCCCGGAGAAGCTACACCTGGCCAGCAGCGACGGCGGCGCGCTCTGGCTGGCGCAGGCCCGGGACGGATTAAGCTATGAAATTCGCAGCACGGACAAGTAAGCCGGGAAGACGCGCCGCGGCGTTCACGCTGGCCGAGGTGCTGGCGGCGCTGATGTTCATGGCCATCGTTATACCGGCGGCGGTCGAGGGGTTGCACATTGCGAGCCTGGCCGGCACGGTGGCCGAGCGGAAAGGCGAAGCCGCCCGCGTGGTGCAACGGCTTATCGCTGAGAGCCTTGTCACCACGAATCTGAACCAATCCGTTCAGAGCGGCGTGCTGACGGAGGGCCGGCGCCAGTTTAGCTGGACTCTGCGCAACGATCCTTGGAACCAGGATCCCAACCAGAACGTGATGCGCCAGCTCTCCGTGGAAGTGATCTTCACGGCGCAAAATCGCGACTACGCGGTGCGCATGACCACGCTGGTGGACAGCTCGCAGCAATGAAAGGCTTTACCCTCATCGAGATGCTGTTGGCCCTGGCGATCTGCGCGATTGTGCTTGTTGCCGTTAACGGCGTGTTTGCCACAGCGGTGCGCCTGCGGGACAAGACCTCGGACGCGGTCGAGGAAGCGCTGCCAGTCAACCGGGCGCTGAATACCCTGTGCCGGGATTTGAAGGGAACAGTCGGTCCGGGCGGCTACCTGGCGGGGGACTTCAAATGCGGCGTGCAAGCCACAGGCGCGACGATGGGCTTGAGCGGCGAGGCGGGGAGCGCGGGCCTGGATTTCTACACTGCGACCGGCACCATCACCGACAAGGACCCATGGGGAGATGTGCAGGAGGTCTTCTACGAGTTGAAGGCTCCGTCCGATCGGAATCAAACCGGGATGGACCTGGTGCGGTGCGTCAACCGCAATCTACTGGCGACCACCATGCAGACACCGGACATCCAGTGGCTGATGGGCAATATCCAGACGCTGGAGTTTGATTGCTACGACGGCACACAATGGCGTAACACGTGGGACACCAGCACCGGCGACACCAACTTGCCGGTGGCGGTGCGGGTCCGCATCCAGCTTGCAGCGCGGGCGGGGCAGGAATCGGGCACGGCGCAACCGATCGAGATGCTCGTCCCGCTGGTCTCGCAAAGCCGCACCAACTCGACTGCCGGAGGGACGCAATGATGCTAAGCGCGCCATTCAAAGCTGCGAAAAGCCAGCCGCGACCAGGCACGCTGCCGCTTCGGGAGCGAGCGTCGGTACTGGTGATCGTGCTCTGGATTGCGTTTGGCCTAGTGAGCCTGGCGCTCTATTTTGCCCACTCGATGAACTTCGAGCTGCGCGCCTCCGACAATCGGGTTTCAGCGCAGGTTGCAGACCAGGCGATTGAAGGCGCGGCTCGCTACCTGACCTACGTGCTGACAACCCAGATCGCCAACGGTTCCAACGGCGTGCTCCCGAGCCTGAATGATTCGCTGTGCCAGGCGGTCCCGGTCGGTGACGCCCATTTTTGGTTGATCAGCCGGGACACGAACAACCCGATTGGGCCGGGCAGCGTTTGCTTCGGGCTGGTGGATGAGGCTTCGAAGCTCAATTTGAACGCCGCGACGAGCAATACGATCATCTGGCTGCCGCGCATGACCGTGGACCTGACCCAGGCGATTCTGGATTGGCGGGATACCAATGGCAACGGCCCCACCGTCACTTACTACGCCATGCAGCAGCCGTCCTACCAGTGCAAGTGCGACGCCTTTGAGACGGTGGACGAGCTGCGCCTCCTTTACGGCGCAGACATGGACACCCTGCTGGGCGAGGACGCGAACCGCAACGGGGTTCTCGACGCCAGCGAGAACGACGACAACCAGAATGGCATGCTCGATCCCGGGGTGCTGGAGTACTTCACCGTCTATAGTCGCGAGCCCAATGTGAACAGCGATGGCTCCTCCCGCATCAACGTCGCCAACCTCAGCAGTTCATCCTCCCAGTTGACCGCGCTCCTGCAGACAAACTTTGGCTCGACGCGGGCCAATCAGATTATTGCCAGCCTGGGGCTGACGGGCAGCAGTTCGGGCGGCTCGGGCGGTCCGCGGGGGGGCGGCCCGACAACTGTCCGCTTCGCCAGCCCGCTGCAGTTTTACGTGAAGAGCGGCATGACGGCGGCAGAATTTGCGCTCATCGGCACGAATCTCACCACGAGCAGCGGCACGTATGTCGAGGGCCGGGTGAATGTGAACACGGCCAGCGCGGCGGTGCTGGCCTGCTTGCTGGGGGGCGACACCGCCGTGGCGGAGCAGTTGGTCAACTATCGCCAAGCCAATCCGAACAATCTCACCTCGATTGCCTGGGTGGTGGATGCGCTGGGCCAGAACTACACGGATGCCTTGGAAGCCCTGGCCGCCGGGGATTATCTAACCACCCAGAGCTACCAATTCACCGCCGATGTCGCCGCCCTCGGCCCGTATGGTCGGGGATACCGGCGGGTCAAGTTCGTGTTCGACACCAGCGGCGGCGCCCCCAGGATCGTCTATCGGCAGGACCTTGCTCACCTCGGATGGGCCCTGGGCCAGGAGGTGCGTCAGAACTGGCTGTTAGCGAAGACAACACCATGACCAAAGTGATCAACCTGGATCTGCTGAAACGCCAACACCCAGCCGGAATGCTGGGCCTCGCGCTGGATGGCAGCCGCCTCGATGGCGTCACGCTGCGGCGCACCAATGGCGCCTTGCAGGTCCAACAATCCTTCTCCGTCTCCCTGTCGCTCGACCCGCTGACCAATGACCCGGAGCTGGTCGGCCGGGAGATGCGGAACCGCCTCGATGCGCTTGGAGTGCGAGAGCGCCAATGTGTCTTGGGGTTACCGTTGAAGTGGGCGCTAACGACGCACATCGAAGTGCCCGAGTTGCCGGAGGCGGATGTGGCCAGCTTCCTGCAGATCGAGGCCGAGCGAAGTTTCCCGTGCGATCCCCAGACGCTGCAGATCGCGGCCTCGCGGTCACAGACCGCCGCCGGCAAACAGCACGCTACGCTAGTGGGCATTCCGAAGAATCACCTGGCCGCAATCGAGCAGGCGCTGCGGGCCGCGAAGCTGAAGCCGGTAAGCTTCACGCTGGGCATCACGGCTTTGCAGCCGTCCGGGCCCGGCGCCTCAAACGGTGTCATGACGCTGGCTATCGGCGAAAGTCACGTGGGGCTGCAGGTCACCGCCGGCGGGGGCGTGGTGGCACTGCGGGCACTGGAAGGCGCGCTGGAAGCCGCAGGCAGCCAGCGAGTGCTGCAAGCGGATCTGGTCGCGCGGGAGGTTCGTATCACCTTAGGGCAATTGCCAGGGGAACTGCGCGACACCGTGCGCCGAATCCGGGTATTTGGACCACCCGACCTGGCCCGGCAGTTGGCAGATGAATTGGAGCTGCGCCTGGAGGCGGCAGATCTGGAGGTGGAGGCGGTCGGACGGTATGCTGCCAACGAATTCGGCGTCCAACTGCCGCCGGATGCCGCCGTTTCATCGGCGCTCAGCCTCGCCGCGGAGCGGTTGGCTCGCCGTCGCGCGCCCATCGAGTTCCTGCTGCCCAGGCTTACGCCCTTGCAACAGATTGCGACGCGCTACTCTTCGGGCAAACTCCGTACCATCATTTCGGCGGCAGCGGCGGTAGCGCTTGTGGCGGGGGGCCTGTTCTTCTTTCAGCAATGCCAGCTTTGGCGCTTGGAATCGCAGTGGGCCAAAATGCAGCCGACCGTTCGGCAACTGACGGGGCTGCAGGAGCAGATCCGGCAATACCGCCCTTGGTATGACGAATCAGTGGGCGGTTTGACCATTCTTCGGCGTCTCACCGAGGCTTTTCCCGAAGACGGCAGCGTAACAGCCAAGACCGTGGAGATCAGGGACTTGAACGCGATCACCTGCACGGGCACCGCCCGCAACTACCAGGCCTTGCTCAAGACAGTCGAGAAGCTGCGCAACATCCCGCAGATTCCCGAGGTCAACCTCGGCCCGACACGCGGGCAGCCGCCGGCGCTGCAATTCACCTTCAATTTTCAATGGAGCGCAGGAGGCCGAAATGCCAACTAAGAATCGCCAGCAATTCCTGACTATCGCGGCCATCGCCGCCGTCGCCCTGTTTGCGGGGGACCGACTGGTGTTGTCCCCCCTCCTGACGGCCTGGGGTGGGCGAGCCGCACGCATCACCGAGCTGCGCAAACAAATCGTCGAGGGCAAGATGCTTCTGCAGCGCGAGCAGGGCATCCGCAGTCGCTGGCAGCAAATGTCGGGCAATACGCTGCCAGGCAATACCTCGGCCGCGGAGCAGCAGGTGTTCAAAGCCATTGATCTTTGGGCGCAGAACAGCGGTGTGGCGATTTCGGCCATCACTCCGCAGTGGAAGCATGACAGCGACGATTATATGACGTTCGAGTGCCGCGTGGATGCGGCCGGCGACTTGGGCAAGCTCAGCCGGTTCCTCCACAGCGTAGAGAGGGATCCTATGGCCCTGAAACTGGCACTGGTGGAACTGGGCGCGCGGGACAAGGAGGGCCAGCAGCTTTCCCTGGGCCTGCAACTCAGCGGCCTGGTCCTGACCTCCCAGAAACAATGAATGCGATGCACGCAACGAGATTGATGGCTGGGGCTTTCATCGCTAAAGCCTGGCGGCTGTGGCGGCTGGCTGGCTTCAGCGTGCGCTGGGTGATCCTCGGGTTCCTGTTTGCCGGCGGATGGCCCGTCGCTGCGCAGGAGCCCGATGTCGCCGCCCAAACCAATGATCTCACCGCGGCCGAAGTGCTTGCCCAGATCAGCGAAATGGTCCAGGCCGCTGAATCCGGCCAGCTCGAGAATATGGCTGGCGCTGAAGATCTGGCTGGGACCAACGGTCTTGCTCAATTCGGCGTTCCGGCTCAAGGCACCAATCGCTTCGAGCGAGGCCTCTCTGGCAGCACCAACCGCTTCCAGGCTTCCAGCCGGTCGCAAAGTGATGATCGCCGGTCACGCAGCCGGCGGTCGTCCAAGTCGAAAGCTGACCAGGGGAGCGGTTCCCGTGCGACCAGGGACTACAGCGAAAGCGCGCCTGCGGGCGCTCCCGCCGGAACCAACGGTGGTCTGGCCAGCCTCGACTACTCCGCCTTCAAGATTATTGTGGACCGGAACATCTTTGACCCCAACCGCTATCCGCACCGGGCGGGAGAGTCGCGTGTGCGTTCCGCGCCCAAAACGGTTGATTCTCTGATCCTGGTCGGCACCATGAGTTACGAGAAGGGTTGGTTCGCGTTCTTTGACGGGAGCAGCTCCGAGTATAAGAAGGCTTTGAAACTGACCGACACCATTGCTGGCTACAAGGTCGCCGAGATTGAGCCCAACGGCGTGAAACTGGCGGCCGGGACCAACCGGCTGGAACTGAAGGTGGGCATGCAAATGCGCCGCGAGGACGAAGGTGCCTGGCTGGTCGCCGGTCAATCCGGGTCTTACGTAGCCGCGCCGACCTCAACCTCCACCAACGCCGTGGCGGCCACGGCCTCTGCCGGATCGGATGCCGCCTCCAGCGCCGCGGAGAGCGACATAATCAAGAGACTGATGCAAAAACGCCAACAGGAATAATCTTCAATGAAAACAATCAATTCCCTTTTTCTGCTAGCCTGGCTATCTACCGGCGCCTCCTCCATCCCGGCCGCGGAAGCGCCAGCCGGCACCGCAACCAACGAAGCGCCCGTTGCCCCCGTGACCACCAATCAGGCAGTTACCGACCAGTCGCCGCCTCCTTCGACGATGGAGCCTGTTAGCAACTCTGCCGCCCCTCCCGCCGCAGCGATCCCCGCTTCGGACCTCGCCACCAATGTTGCCGCGGGCGCCACCGCAACTGGGAGCACAAACGCCATTGCTGCCGCCGCGCCGGAGCCGCCGCCGGTGGTGGTCGAGAATGGTACCAATGGACTGCGGCTCAATTTTCATAACGCGCCCCTCAACCTGGTCCTGGATTACCTGAGTGATGCGGCCGGGTTTGTTATTAACAAAGAAGCCGACGTCCGGGGCACCGTGGACGTTCAAGGCAAGGCTCTGACCAAGGACGAAGCCGTCGAGGTGCTCAATTCAACGCTTAAGAAGAACGGGTACGCAGTGATCCGCAACGGCCGCATCCTGAACATTGTGGCGCAAGACACGGCGAAGACGAAGGACCTCGAGATTGTGCAGGGCAACGACCCCGACGCGGTGGAGAAATCAAATGAGGTGGTGACTCAGATTATCCCGGTGCGGTATGCCACGGTTGGCCAGTTGGTGTCGAACCTGGAACTGCTGCTGCCGTCCACCGCGACGCTCACCGCCAACGAAAGCGCCAACTCGTTGATTTTGGTGGCCACCAAGACCGACATCAAACGCATGCTCAAGATCATTGCGGCCTTGGATACCTCCATTGCCAGTGTGTCCACGATCCGGGTGATCCCGCTGAATTACGCGGATGCCAAAGAGACCGCGACGCTCATCACGCAGTTATTCGGCTCGCAGGCTGGGAGTCAAAGCAGCAACAACCGGGGCAGCCTCTTCAGCATGTTAGGCGGCGGTGGTCCCTTTGGCGGCCCGGGCGGCTTTGGTGATCGCGGGCGCAGCAGCAGCGGTCGCAGCAGCACGGGCAGCGGCGGCGGCGCGGCGGCCAAGAATGTGGTGGCGGTGGGGGATGACCGTTCCAACTCGGTGATCATCAGCGCGCCCGCTGATCTGTTGACCACGATCGAGAGCATGGTGAAGGAGGTTGATCAGGAAGTGACCGATGTTACCGAACTGCGGGTCTTCCGCCTGGTGAATGCCGATCCGACGGAGACCGCCGACCAGCTAGCAACACTATTCCCCGATCCAACAACCTCCAGCACCGGCAGCCAGAGCAGCACGACCCCGTTCTTCTTCCGCGGGCTTAGCAGCCGGAGGGGGGGAAGCTCCACGTCCAGTGCGAATAACAGCGACCGGGCCAAGAAGCTGGGCCGGGTGTTGGCCGTGCCGGACCCGCGCACCTCCTCGATCATTATCACGGCGTCGAAGACGCTGATGCCGCAGATCGCGGACATGATCGCCGAGCTTGATTCCGACAAGGGCCGGAAGGAGGTCGTTGGGTTCTATGACCTGCAGAATGCCGACCCTCAGGATGTACAGAGCGCGCTTGAGAATTTGTTCAACCGCAATACCCGCATGAATAACAACAACAACCAGAACACCCTGTTGGGGAATAACAACCCGTTGACGAAGCGGGCGACGCAAAGCTCACAAAACACTTCCAGCGGCTCCAGCCGGAGCACCGGGTCTTCCTCTCGAAGCTCCAGCATAAGCTCGGGCTTCTAACCATGAGCGCGCGAATGAAGCACAACCTGGTTCAACCACACCGCGAGGCGATTATCATGAAAGCACATTCAAACTGGCACAAGTATTCCATGGGAATCCTGAGTCTCTGTCTCGGCCTAGCGCTCCCGGTCAGCGCCCAGCAACGAAGCGGGGGCTTCAGTGGGGGCGGCTTTAGCGGCGGCGGTTTCGGCGGGAGTGCGACGACCCGCAGCAGCACGAGCGGCAGTAGCACCTCCCGGCAGTATCCCAATAACACCACGATCGGGGATGCCTACTTTTCAATTGACCCGGAAACGCGCCGAGTCGTCTTCATCGCAGATGAGGCCACCGCGCGGTCTATCGGCCAGGTGCTGACGAACCTGGACCGTCCCAAACCCCAGGTGCTGATCAAGGTCGTGTTCCTCGAAGTGGCGCATGATGACAGTTCCGATATCGGCATCGAGGGCTACTACAACAAGAGCATGGGCAATTCCTGGAACAGCGGTTTGGTGACCAATTACACGCTGATCAACCCCGGCACGACGAGTAACGCCATCGTCCCCAGTTCTTTGCTTCCCGGCACAAGCAGCCAGATGTTCAACGGCACTAACTTCTTCGGGCTCCCTTCCCCGACGTCTTTCTCCGGCGCGAACGGTCTCTATCAAATCCTCGGGCAGGATTTCATGGTGACCATCCACGCAATCGCACAGGCGGGCAAGGCGAAGGTGTTATCGCGGCCCTCGATCCTCGCCCGCAACAACCAGCCGGCCACTATCACCGTGGGCCAGCAGGTTCCTTTGGTTACCGGCACGCGCTATGATAATTACGGTAACGCCATCAACGCGTACAACTACGAGAGCGTCGGCGTAATCCTGAGCGTAACGCCGTTCATTACCGGGGATGGCATGGTGCAGATGATCGTTTCGCCCGAGATTTCCCGGATTGACTCCACCACCTCGATTCCGATCTCCGTCGCCGCGAACGGCACGACCATCAGCGCCCCCGTCATTGACATTCGCAAGGCCGACACGGTCGTCGTCACGCCCGACAGCCAGACGGTGGTCATCGGCGGCTTGATGCAGGCCACCAAGGGGGAGACCATCACCAAGATTCCGTTGTTGGGTGATATTCCCTTGCTGGGGAACTTCTTTCAGCGCAGGCAGAAGAGTGAAACCAAGACCGAGCTCATCATCTTCCTGACCCCGTACATTGTGGGCGCGCCGACTGAGATCGCCGCCCTGTCGGCCAGAGAGAGAGAGAGGTCGGGCGCGGCCCGGGGCCTGACCGAGGGGGAACTCAACAAGTTCCTCGACGAGCTGCCCAAGAAGAAGACGGCACCGGATTCGACTCCGAAGCCCGGGAAACAGGCGCCCATGGTTGCGCCCAAAGGTTCGTGAGCGTGTCATCGAGTATCGTGCGCTTATATAAGCTAGGCGCGCTCCTGGCGGCGCAGCCTGGCAGGCTCGCGCGGCATTCCATCTTATGGAACTGACACGCCGCAGTCTGTTCGTCTACGGGTTTCTTGGGCTGGTCTGGGTGTTGGTCCTGGGCTGGCAGACTCAGGAGCACACTCGCGTGCGGGAGGCTGCCAGGACCGACCTGCGCAGCCGCTCCAAAGACATCGCCAACACCCTCAGCGCCATCATTCGCGGCATGCGGTTCCGGGGAGCGATTCCGCAGGATCGCCTCGAAACAGTTCTCAATGAACTGGTCCACGGCCCGACCAATGAGCTTATCAAATCCAGCGAACTCATCTCCATTGTCCTGCTCAACGCGACCAACCAGCCGGTCGCTTCAGCCGGCAGGCCGATTGATTTGCAGCGGGAAGATTTCCTCCGGGAGGGCGAACATTGGGGGGCACGCAGCGTCACCCTGGTCAGCCCGGTTGACCTGGGCGCCAGCCTCAGTGCGGAAGGGATAACCAACACCCTGATTCTGCCTCCCTTCAGCGAGTTCACCAACCGGGTCGGCGAGGCTGGACGTGAGTTCTCTCGCCGGGGGCCGCCGCCAGCCGAGATGGGGCCCCCGAACAATTCGACTAATTTGACCCCTAACGGCCCGCCTCCTGGAGGGCGGGACGGCCGTTCCCGGGAGCCGGGTGGCTGGTCCCGGCGACCTTTCTGGCTGCGGGGCATGGAGGAGCCGGAATTCCAATCCCTGGTGGCCAAACGAACGCTGCACGGATTGGTTCTCACCATGTCCACCGAGGGCATGGCAACGGTGACGACGCGTGACCTGTGGTTGCGGACGATCATCGTGCTGCTGGCAGGGGTTTCGGTGCTGGGTTCCGGCCTGGCGTGGCGAAACCTGTCCAAGTCTTCGGAGCTGCAGATTCGCCTGGTGCGGGCCAGTGAAATGAACACGCACCTCAAAGAGATGAACCTCGCCGCCGCCGGCCTGGCCCATGAGACCCGCAACCCGCTCAATATCATCCGCGGCTTCGCCCAGATGATTTCCAAGCAACCCGGCACCCCCGCGGAGATTCAGAACAAGTCGCGGGAGATCATCGAGGAAGCCGACAAGGTGGCCGCGCAGTTGAATGAATTCATCAACTATTCCCGCCCGCGCGAGGTCCGCCGCTCCCGGCTCGCCCTGGGCTCGGTCATCAGCGAAGTCGTCCGCGCGCTGAACTACGACCTGGAGGAAAAGAAGATCAGCCTGCAGACCAGCGGGGAGCAGCTCACCATTGAGGCCGATGAACAATTGCTCCGGCAGGCCCTTTTCAACCTGCTGCTCAACGCCATTCAGGCGGTTGACGGCGGCGGCGAGATCCAGGTCGTCGCCGGGAAGCAAAATGCCTCCGAGGCGTTGCTCGAGGTGCGCGACAATGGCCCGGGCGTCCCGTCCGAGCGCCGGACGGAAATCTTCAAACCCTATTTCACCACCCAGAAGCAGGGCACCGGCCTGGGCCTGGCGGTCGTCCAGCAGATCGTCCTCGCGCACGGCTGGGAGATTGAATGCCTCGGCAACGAGCCGCGCGGCGCCATCTTCCGCATCACTCACTTGAAACTCGTCTCCTAAACCGAACGGGGCGCTTAGGGTAGTCCCTGACAGCACGCCGCCGGTGGCGAGAAACCGCCGAGCGCCTGAAGCAAGTCGCCCCTAAGGCATGTGGGCAGCCCGATAGAACCGAAGCCGTGCCGCCGCCGGCGGGTTGTCTGTGAACGTCTCCACGCTCGCCGCGGCAATGTTGGTCACCAAGTTATCCCAATCGGCAAGGTTCGTGGATACCTGCATGACATAGTTCGTCCCAACCACCAGGTTGCTGACCACGCATTGGAACTGCCCCGTCGCAAGCCATTGCGGCGCCAGCAGCGTCACTTGTTCAGCGGGGGGAGGCTGCGCTTGGGTCACCACCAGCGTGCCCGTCATCCCATACTGGCCGAAATAGCTGTCCTGGTAGTTATAGGTTTCCACGTAGGGAAACGTAATCGAGGCACTGTCGCCCGACTCAAGCACGCCCGTGCTCCAAAGAATCTGCTCACCCCAATAGCAGGTGGCGTCATAGCCGTAGTAACCCCATTCCGTGTAATCCTCGTTCCGCCAGGTGACGCTGTCGCCTGTCTGGATTTCCAGATAGCTCGGCACAAAGCGGAAGCCGAAGAAACCATACGACTCCATGTAAACGGTGTAGTCGGCCGCCCTGCCTGCCGCGCCGAGACCAAGTGCCGCAACTAACACCAACCACCCTTTCACCCGCATCAACCGGTTTGCGTTCTTCATAACTGGTCCTTTCGTCCAAAGCTTGCTCCTCAAGTGTGCCGCGAGCAAGCCGCAAGTGAGGCCGCAGATCGGGCTGGGCACCCCTTGATCCTGCCACCCTAATGGGGGGGTGTTTGGTTCCTCAGATATGTCCAGAGACCAAGATCAGCAACGCACACGCGGACCGTGAAGTCGGGAACTGAGTAACCCGTCCCTTTGCTGGCCGAACTGGAAGCCCAGGCGGAGGCGTAGAGGCGGCAGGTGGCCCGAGACCATCGTGCCCCCTGAGATCGAACCGTGGCGCAAAGGCTAGGGAATGGGCGGTCTTGCTGCTGGACGGGGGGTTGGCCGGCTTTCAGGGTCCGGGCTGGGGGGCCCGATGCGGCTACCCCGCGTGGAATGGCACAAAACCAAGATGAATGACCCAGCGATCGCCCGTCACTACTGGCTCAACGGCTCCGGGGCGGTGGAATCAACTGGTCGAATCCAGCCATGCCGAGGCAAGCGCCCCAGCCCGTTTTGGACGCCTGCCAACCTGTGCCACCGGTGCGCCTGGGATGAAGCTTTGCGCAAGGACCCCGGGAATGCCCTCTGGCACCCAAACTGACGTTGGCGCTGTACGGATGCGTCCTCCGCGCCGCGTATCTCCACCCCACCCCCACCGTCACCTCACCGTATCCTCACCGTAGTACCTCTGATAGCCTATCAGAGGTACTACGGTGAGGTGACGGTGAGGATACGGTGAGGTGAGCCAGCAGAGAGGGGGTATTACCCGGGCCTGAGCCTGAACCGCATGCTTGGCCGCCGGGGCCGGCTAATCTCAAAGCAATTCACCGACTCTCTGTGTGGGATGGGGTGGCAGTGCCCCAAGATACGCCCGATCGGGCTGTTCCGGCCGCCAGTAATGTGCCGACCCGCGTCGGTGGGCGCAAGGAAACCAAGCTTCGGACATGTTCAAATACCGTTTGGACAAAAGACCCGCGAAAAGCGCGGCTTCCTTCCAAGATCTGCTTGCCTGCGCGGACCGCGTAATGCATAAGGGCACGATGATTATGCCTTTTCGCTCTCTCCGAATCGTTGCGTGCCTGGGCGTCTTGACCGCGGCCCTGGGCTCCGCCTTCGCGGCTGACAACCCTTTCCTCGGCGGCTGGGAACTCAATATCCCCGGCGGCGGCGCCGGCTGGCTGGGCGTCGAAGACGCCGGTGGCCAGCTCAAAGCCAGCTTGCTTTGGGGGGGTGGCAGTCCCGTGTTGCTCGACTCGGCCAAACTCGACAATGGCCGGCTCATCCTGACCCGCAAGCATGCCTTTGAGCGCAAAGACAAGGACGGCAAGAAGGTTCAAGGCACTCGCACCGAGACGATCACCGCGACGATGGCAGGCGAGGTCATCAAGTGCTCCAGCGAGACTCCACGTGAGAATGGGCAGGGCGTGGACAAGGCCGAGTTTACCGGTCGCCGCGAGCCCGCGATAACTTCCGCGCCCGACCTGGGCAGGGTGAAGTTCGGCGAGCCGGTTCGCCTCTTCAATGGCAAGGACTTGGCGGGCTGGCGCCTGACCGACCCCAACTCCGATAGCGGCTGGAGTGTGAAGGATGGTGTGTTGATCAATTCCGTAGTGCAGGCGGAAGGCAAACCGCACAAGCATTTCGGCAACCTGCGCACCGACGGGGAGTTTGAGGACTTCAATCTCACGCTGGAAGTTCGTGTTGCCAAGGACGGTAACAGCGGCGTGTATCTGCGCGGCATCTATGAGGTCCAGGTCGCGGACAGCTACGGCAAGCCGCTGGACTTGCACCACATGGGCGCCATCTACAGCCGCATCAAGCCTGCTGTCAGCGCCGAGAAGCCCGCCGGGGAATGGCAGACGATGGACATCACGCTCCTCGACCGGCACGTCACTGTGGTCCTTAACGGCCAGAAGATCATAGACAACCAGTCGCTCCCAGGCTGCACCGGCGGTGCGTTATGGTCCGATGTCACCCGTCCCGGTCCGATCTACCTCCAGGGCGACCACACCGGCGTCGAGTACCGCAACATTGTCCTCAGGCCGGTGCTAAAGTAAGCGCCGGCGGCCGGGGGTGGCGGGGCAAGACCCGGCCGCAAAGCTGCGGCTCGGAGGAATCAGCCATTGCTGATCTGCCCGCCGATGGCTCGGCCGCCTGGCCTGAGAGGAAGAGGGCGGGTGCGGGCAATTCAGCGGAGTCCAGGTGCTCAGGCCCGAACTGCCAAAAGGCGCTTGAAATTGTCCCCCCTAAACGCTGAGATGGGGTCGAACAGCATGAAAATCCACAATCTTCCCGCCTTCCACCCCGCCTGGCGCCTGGTGCTTGGCCTGCTCACATGCGCCACGCTGCCTGAATGGTTTGCCGCCCAGGCCGGTTCCCTTGATGACCTCGCTCGTCCGCAGAACGGCCGTTCGATGCGCGCCACATCCACCATGCGCATGGGCGAGGTCCGCCGCGGGGTTGCGGAGCGCAAATACGACCCGCAGGCCGATCCGCGCGGCGACTTGAGTGAAGAGAGTAACTGGGACAACTTCCGCGTGCCGCCGGGCGAGACGCACGTGCTGCTGGATGCAAAGGGTCCCGGCGTGATCACGCACCTCTGGCTCACGTTCCTGGGCCCGGAGCCGCATAATTGGGCCAAGCAAGGTTCGGCCAACCATCAGGAAATGCTGCTGCGCATGTATTGGGACGGCAACCCGCGCCCGGCCGTTGAAGCGCCCGTGGGCGACTTCTTCGCCAATTGCTTCGGCCAGCGGCGCGAAGTTATCAGCGCGCCGGTGGTCGTGGAAGATGCCGACTCCTACAATTGCTTCTGGCGGATGCCCTTTCGGAAGTCGGCGCGCATCGAAATCGAGAACCAGAGTGATAAGCCCATCAGCCTGCTCTACTACAACATTGACTGGATTAAGCAGGACAAGCTGCCCAAGGATACGCCTTACTTTTACGCCCAATACCGCCAGGAATACCCGGTCCAGCACGGCAAGGATTACGTGTTGTTGGAAACGACCGGCAAGGGCCATTACGTCGGCACCGTGCTGGCCGTGCGCACGCGCAGCCCGTCATGGTTCGGCGAAGGCGACGAGAAGATTTACATTGATGGCGAGGCCAAGCCGTCCATCTGGGGGACCGGCACGGAGGATTATTTCCTTTCCGCCTGGGGATTAAGGCAGACCAGCACCCCCTATTTTGGCGTGCCCTATTTCGACCAGTGGGGCATCGTCGGCGCTCACACCAGCGCCTATCGCTGGCACATTCACGATCCGCTCGTGTTCAACAAGGGCATCAAGGTGACGCTCGAACACTTTGGGTGGATCGCCCCGGATGAGAATCCGAACCACAAGTCCACCAGTTGGAATGAGCGCGAGGACGACTACGCCAGCGTGGCGTTCTGGTATCAGACCGGCACCCCGACCTTCACGGCTCGCGCCCCGCACGCACGCGAGCGCGCATTGCCCAGCCTGGAGCGGGTGGTTGCCTACGCGCGGGACTTTGGCGATGACCAGCACCACGGCCCTGGCGGCGCAAGAACTCAGCAACTCGACCTCTATCCGGGCAAGCAACTGCTTTACACGCCCAGGCAAGCCGAAGGCGCCTGGCTGGAAATCCCCATCGTGGTTGCGAAGCAAGAGCCGTTGCGCTTGCTGTTGAACCTAACCAAGGCCGAGGACTTTGGTCGCTATCAGGCCTATCTCGATGGAGTCAAACTGGGGGGGGTGATAGACCTTTTCAGCGCCAAGACCGTTAACGAAGAGGTTCACCTGCTCGATTTCTGGCCCGAGCCGGGCACGCACAAGCTGCGGCTGGAATGTGTCGGCAAGAACGCTCAATCCGAGGGCTACTATTGCGGCATTGAGTCCGTGCGCCTGCGCGAACGCCGTCCGCGCGTAGCCGAGATGGGCCACGAGAAGGACAGAGACTGGAAGCAAGGACCCCTGCTGCACCGCTGAGCCGGTCGTCCGGGACCCTTTTGCCGTGCTTGCGCTCAGTTGACGCAGGGGCAAATTGAAGCGCTGGGTGCCTGGGGTTAAGGATTGCCGACCGGTCGGGCGGACAGGGACGCCGCCCCGGTTTTGGGCTCCTTCAGGAGGAACGCCAACCCCGCGCCGAGCAGGAGCATGATGGCGGAGATGACAAACGCATAGTGGTAGTTGCCGCAGGCGTCGCGAATCTTGCCGGCGAGCATCGGGCCGATCATCCCCGCCACACCAAAGCCGGTGAAGACCAGGCCGTAGTTCACCCCCAGGTTCCGCACGCCGTAGAAATCAGCCGTCGCCGCGGGAAACAACGTGAAGATCGTGCCGTAGCTCAGGCCCGTGAACGCCGAGCCGAAGATCAACCAGCCGGGCGTGGTGTAATGGCTGAACGCGAACATGTTCGCCGCCTGCAGCACAAAAGCGAGGATCATCGTGTTGGTGCGGCCAACCCGGTCGGAGAGGAACCCGCTGACCACCCGCCCGAAGGTGTTGAAGATCGCCAGTGTGGCCACCGGCGCGAACCCCCACTTGTCAATGTGCGCCTGGTCTTTAGCGATGAGGGCCACCTGCGAGATGATCATCAAGCCCGCCGAAGCCGCCATGACGAACATCAGCCAGAGCTGATAGAATCGCCCGGTCCGCAGCATTTCGTGCCAATCCAGGTCCGGATGCACCGCCGAGGTTTTGACCGCCGCCATTTCCGGGGTGCCGTTCGCCACGGGGGTATAGCCGGCAGGCGGGTTGGCGAGCAACTGGGACAGGAGCGACACCAGCACGAACGTCCCCACCCCAAGAATCAGGAATGTGTTCGGTATGGTGGTGACGTTCAGCAGATACTGTGTCAGGGGCGCGATATAGACCGCGGCCAGCCCCACTCCGCCTACCACGATGCCGGTGATCAGCCCTTTGCGGGCCGGGGGAAACCACTTAATGGACGGGGGCGTCGTCGCCGAATAGCCCAATCCGATCCCAATCCCGCCGATCAGGCCAAAGGTGACCAACATCATCCCCGGTGTCGTGGCGAAGCGCGAGGTAATCAGTCCCAGCCCGAGCATGATGCCGCCGAGCATCGCCACGTAGCGCGGGCCGACCTTGTCCTGCCAGCGGCCCGCAAAGACCATCATTAGCGAAAACGAGGCCGCGGAAATGGTGAATGGCAGCGAGGCTTGGGCGGCTGTCCACTGCCATTGCAGGACCAGCGCTTTGCCCATGACGCTCCAGGCATATAGCACGCCCAGGATCAGGTTGATGCCCAGCGCCGCGATTACCACGGTCCAGCCACGAAGCGGAGAGGGCGTTTGCTTGGTCATGCAGGTAGCCAGGCTTGAGTTGCCCGTCAGCGGCTATCCGAGAGCTGAGCGTCCAATCAATCGGCGGTGGCTTCGAGCCAATCCGGGTTCTTCTCGGCGTGCTGGGCGATTTCGGTCCAGATAGCCTCCAGCGAGGTCTGTGGTTTCCAGCCCCAGGCTTGTGCCGCACGGCTTGAATCCAGGACCAGCCAGGGCACATCAAAGGGACGGTTCTTCGGCTCGGCCACAACCGGGTGGGGCCCGAACCGTTGCTCGCACCAGGCGCTCAACTGTCGCAGCGAAGCGCTTTGGGTCAAACCACCGCTCACATTCATCACCCGCGGCCCCGCAGCGCGCGGCTTGGTAATCTGCTGTGTTATTAGCGGCAGCAAGTCGCGCGCATGCAGACAATCGCGCACCTGGCGCCCCGTGCCGTCGAACCCAATGTATTTCAGCGGCCGTCGCCGGCAGTAGCAATGAATCCAGTAGGAGAAGATGCCCTGGTCAATCTTGCCGAACTGGCCCGCGCCGGCCAGCACGCCGCAGCGGAGCACAAACACGGGCAGGTCAAAGCTCTCCGCATACTCGCGCGCCAGGAGTTCGGAGGCGCGCTTGGAAGTGCCATAGAGCGAGAGCGGCGGCTCGGTCGAAAAGTCCTCGGCGACGCCCTGCGCGCTGAAGCCTGGAATCTGCGCGCTCGCGCTGGGAACAAAGCGGTCGCCCTGGGCCTCCACGGGAATGGCAGCCAGCGCGTGAATCGAATAGACCCGGCTGGTGCTCAGAATGGTGAAGCCGCAGCGCCAGCTCTTCAGCAGTTCCAGCATGTTGATCGTGCCCACCAGGTTGTGCTCGATCAACTGGCGGCTGCTGGTCTTGCCGTCCACACCGGCGAGCACGCTCGGATTGGCCGCCGCCTCGATGATCCAGTCGCACCGGGGCAGGGCTTCGAGGTCGCTGGGGCTCCGGACATCGCCGTGGAAAAGCTTCACGCCGAGTTGGCGCAAGGCCCGCCGATTGGTCTCGCTGCCGGCGCGGACGAAGTTGTCCAGCCCAACGACCTCCCAATCCGGCCATCCCTCCCGCAGACCGCGCGCCAGGGTGCTGCCGACGAAACCGCAAATGCCTGTGATGAGAACGCGCATCCCTATTTAGCCGACATCCGCTCCCGCCAGGATGCAACGATCTCCTCGAAGATTTGGGGCAGGCTGCGGGTGAGTTGCCAGCGGGGATAGTGCGCCTTCATCTTGCGCAGGTCGCTGTAGTAACAGATATGGTCCCCGCTGCGGGCCTGGTCCACGTAGGTGTGGAGTTGCTTCTTGCCCGTGCACGCCTGGGCCATTTCGAAGGCTTCCAGGATCGAGCAGGAATTGTCCTTGCCGCCGCCGAGGTTATACACCTCGCCCGCCCGGGGCGCCTGGTAGAACTCGAACATGAAACCCGCCACGTCCGCGGAATGGATGTTGTCGCGGACCTGCTTGCCCTTGTAGCCGTAAATCTTGTATTCGCGGCCTTCCAGGTTGCACTTTACCAGGTAGCTGAGAAAGCCGTGCAACTCGACGCCCGAATGGTTCGGGCCGGTCAGGCACCCGCCCCGCAGGCAGCAGGTGGGCAGGCCGAAATACCGGCCATACTCCTGCACCATCACGTCGCCTGCAACCTTCGAGGCGCCGAATAGCGAGTGCTTGGACTGGTCAATGGAGAAGCTCTCGGGAATGCCTTGCGCATACTGCGGGTCGGCGTAATCCCAACGCCGGTCCAGTTCCTTGAGGGGAATGGTATTGGGCCGGTCGCCATAGACCTTGTTGGTGGACATGTGAATGAAGGGAGAATCCAGACAATAGCGCCGCGCCGCCTCCAGCAGGTTCAGCGTGCCCACGGCATTCACGTCAAAGTCATCGAACGGAATGCTGGCCGCCAGATCGTGCGAAGGCTGGGCCGCGGTGTGGATGATAACGGCCGGCTTGAGCGTCTCGACCAGCTTCAGGACGGCGGCGCGATCGCGGATATCCAGCTCATGATGCATGAAACCCGGCAGCATCTGGCGCAGCCGTTCCTGGTTCCAGCGGGTATTGCCTTGCGGGCCGAAGAACGCCTCGCGCTGGTTATTATCCACGCCATGAACCGTGAAACCGCGCCCGTGGAAGAAAGCGGCGACTTCCGAGCCAATCAAACCGGACGAGCCGGTGACAAGACAATGTTTGCTCATGCACCAGCATGGAGACAGCCGCCTGCGTAAGTGTCAAGCGCCTTCTTACGGAACAGGAATCGGCCCGGGCACGACCCGGTAGTAGCGTTGGGGCTGGCTGGCGGGCTGCAGGTCAAACCAAAGTTGCGTCGGCGTAACCAGCGTTACATTGGCAATGCCCAGCCAGCCATTTGTATTGCTCAAATCGGTGTTGTATTGAATGCCGTAAGTCAGTCCAGCCACGCCATCAATCGTGATACCCGAATAGAGGGCTAAGGACACCCCCGCAGGATTCATGGTCAGATAGGCATTGCTGCTGGTGGCGCTACCAACGGAATTGGTGACGACCACCGAATAGTTGCCCGCATCCCCTATTTGGAGGTTGGTTAAAGTCAGTGACGATCCAGTTGCGCCACTGATCGGCACGCTGTCCTTTCGCCATTGGTAACTGAGCGGCGTAGCACCCGAGGCAGTCACGGTGAAGATGGCGCTCTTGCCCCAATAACCGACATGGTTCCGAGGTTGAACCTTGATGGACGGCGGAGTGCACCTGCCTGCGCTGCCAGCACTGTATATCTCAATGACCTCGCTCGCCGAGAGAGCTCGGCTGTACAGGGCTGGCTCATCAATCAGTCCGTTAAAAAGGGACCCATTGTCCGTCGCTCCAATCACCAGAGGGGCGGTGCCAGGGAAGATGCCTTGCGTCCAGGACACCTGGTCCTGTAACACACCGTTCAGATAGATGCTCAGCCAAGCTCCGTCATAGGTCGCGGCAAAATGGCTCCATTCTTCGGCCCGAACCGGGTCGGTGGTGTAAAGCACCATGTGATCAACCCCAAGATTGGCTGCGCGTCCATCGCTGCTCACCAGGAAGTAGGCTTGGCCCGAGGTCTCAATGGACGTCGTGTAGCTCAACTGGCTGCCGCCCCCCCCAAACCACTTCGAAACGATTTCGCGCGGAGTGCCTCCAACTACCTTTGGATAGATCCACGCCTCGATCGTCATCGCGTTTGTAAAACGGAGGGCGGGTGCGTCTTGAACCAGAACTGATGCGCCATTACCGTTGAAACTGAAGGCTTGCCCAACCTTGCCACTGGCAAAGGTGGCCCCAGCCTGGAGCACCCCGTTGTTCGTGCCCACCTGATCATTGACGCCGTCCTCTGCCGACCACCAGGCGACCAAGCCAGCCGGGGGCAAGACGCAGTCAGCCGATTGCGCCTGGAATGCGGTGATCCAGCACGAGAGGACGACCACCGTGCGAATCAAAACCCCAGTAATGATTCCTTGCTTGATTCGTTGAGGCTGCGAAATGGGAACGGCCAAACCGGAAACGGACACCTTGATCTTCATGTTACCTTTCGATGAATTGTTAACCGCGAGTTGTTACAGTGAGCTTCTGCTGGGGGATTGCAAGAACAATTCTCATAACAATTCTCATAATTCACCAAGAACCAAGTCTTTTCTCTCCTGGGGGGCGTGCTTCTTGTCTTTTAATTAGCGGGCGTCAGGCACGCAGTTCTCCAGCCGCTGCAGGTCCGGCAACTCACTAGCGGTGGCCGCTTGCGGCCGCCCCACGAACTCCATGGCGGCGCCCGGACGCCACTTCCAGTATTCGACATGTCCGTCGGCAAATGAGAACACTCCTCCTCTGCTATGGCGGCTGGCGGGAAGGTTCAACCACTGGGAAGAATCCGATCTTCCTGGCGGGTAACAGCCAAACAGGCCGTCCTCAATGCTGTTTCCGTTTTCACAACCGAATCCGAATATGGTAGCAGTCCTCTTAAGCTGGCTCCCCCTCTGGATGTTCCATCGGGCATTAGGACCTTCGTCGACCTGCCCAAGCCATGCATCCAACGAGTAACTACGAACGCGGGGGGTGATTCCATCCTTTGCCTTGGCCTGGTCGGCTGGACAGCGGTAAACGCCCAGTGCTGAGTGATACGGCCATTGCGCCCCGCGCTGAATATTCGTGGTTGATGTTTCCCGAGCGTTTCCCACGACCCACGAACCGACCGTTGATCCTGCGTTGTTTCCTGCGTTCCCATCCCAATAATTCAACGGCATCCAGTCATTGTTGTCCGCCATGTACAGGTGCCACCCATTCTGCAACTGCTTAACATTGTTCAGGCAAACGATCCGATGAGCCTTCTCTTTGGCCTTGCTCAAGGCTGGCAGGAGCAAGGCCGCGAGAATGGCGATGATTGCAATCACTACCAGAAGCTCAATCAAAGTGAAGGCAGACGGCCGCCAGCTCTGGCTTTTGGCCTGATGCACCTTAAGTAGACGTATCATAACGAACCGCTCTCGTCACTCGACCCACCCGATACCTATCAAATGAATTGCAGCGTATTGTAAGGATTACGGCCAGCCGTGTCAATCACAGTAACATCAGAATGGCTGTTCCAATGATGAGCCGCACCCTTCACGGTGCAGCGTAAGCATTCCGTGTGGCTGCTCCCATCGTCCAGGTCACAAATCAGCGCGTGAGCCGCACCTTTGGGGCGCTGGCTCAGACTCTTGCTCCAGGGAAAGGGCTGCCGGGATTAGCCCGCCAGTTTGCCTGTGCCTGGCGAATTCTTGTTCATGCGGCGATCGGCGGTTCGAAGAGCCCGAAGTCCTGACTGAATAGGCTGACGGAATCATGGAGGAGATACCGAGTGTGCGCCCCTGCTGTTCCCAAGCTCCGTCCCTAATATGACAAATTAGTTAGATGCATTTAACGTTCGTCTGTGACCATCTGTGGTTCTCTTCTGCATGGATGCGACTTGGGTTGTATAGTACGTGTTTGACACTGGAATCGGCTATCTGCCAGACTGAGCTTGAATTAAGAGCATGCGAATCTCGGTTATCGTCCCCACTCAGCTTTACAAGTACAAGTTCCCAGCCCCGGTCTCGATATCTGATTTCCCGGTTGGCTTGGCCTATATTGCGAGCGCGCTGAAGTCGGCTGGACACGAAGTATTTGGCTGTAACCCCAATAACCTTTACGACTTCCCCTGCGCGAAAGCAATGGCGGTGGACACCATCACCCGGCACTTGGACCAGTACCAGCCGGAAGTGGTTTGCACGGGTGGTATTTGCACCGACTATGCCTTTCTGCGGGACTGCATGCAGTCCATGCGCAGCAGGCTGCCGAGCACCCCGATTATCCTGGGCGGCGGTATTGTGTCGTATGATCCGAAGTTCGTGTTTGAGTACCTGAAGCCGGACTTTGCGGTCAAGGGTGACGGCGAACATATCGTGACGCAGATCGTGTCTTCGATTTCCTCGGGGACCGAGCCCAGGCAGGTGCCCAACATTCTCTATTGGAAGGACGGCCGGGTGCAAGCGACCCCCGAAAACTTCTGCTACCCTGACATCGAGACGTTGACCTACCCCGAGTTCGACATTTTCGACGCCAATAACATGCTGGACAATTTCTCCCTGGGCGCCCGTCCGCTCTACCGCTACCCGCATGCGGAGGCACGCCCCTGGATGGTGGTGGCGGGCCGGGGCTGCCCGTTCCGCTGCACGTTCTGCGTGCATGACCGGCCGACTCCCTACCGTACCCGCTCTTCGGCGGACGTGATGAAGGAGCTGGCCTACTTCCATGACAAGTACCGCTTCAACCTCGTGGTCATCCTGGACGAATTGTTCGCCCCCAAGCGGGACCGGTTGGTTGAATTTAGCCATGCCATCAAGAAGCTCAAGCAGGAACGCAAATGGGACTTAGTCTGGTGCTTTCAGACGCACGCGAACGTGGGCCTAACACAGGAGGACATCTTAACGGCCAAGGACGCCGGCTGCTATGCTTTCTCCTACGGCATGGAGAGCGCAAGCGAAACGGTGCTGACGAGCATGAAGAAGAAGTCTCACCCCAAGCAGATCGCGGAGGTCATCCCGATGTGCTACAAGGCGGGGGTCGGGTTCGGCGGCAATTTCATCTTCGGCGACCCCGCAGAGACGCCTGAGACCGTGAAGGAAACCATGACGTTTTTCCGGGAGCACTGCGAGAACCTGCACATGTCGCTGGGCAGCGTCCAGCCCTATCCCGGGAGCACGCTTTACGTCAACTGCCTGAAGGACAAGACAATTCCTGATGCCGGCCAGTTCTATGAAACTATTGACGAGCGCCGGTATCGCATGGCGCCAAACTTCCCCGAAAGGCCATGGTCGATCTGGTGCGGGCTAATGGGCTTCTTTGGCGGCAAAGGCCTCTGGCACAAAGCTGCGCCGGCGGCAGTACGCGATCGGGAGATCAACGCCCACTTTGACACCTTGGTGCTGGAAGCTAAGTGTCCGCATTGCAACTCGGACTTCACGTACCGCCATGTCGAGGTTGTTAGCCGCAAGACAGACGTCTCGCTGGCGACCCCGCAGACTTTGCTCCTGCAATGGGCGCTGCGGTTCAAGAACCACAGGTTGTTCACGTGGCTGGTGCTTAAGACCGCCTGGCTGATCTCCTTCCGTTACCCGTGGTTCGGATACTTGGAATACACCGTCCGGCGCAAGGCTCAGACCGACAACAGCACCGTCACGGGTTGCCCTAACTGCAACCAGTGCGTGCGTGTAGAATGGCAGCCGCCACGCAAGCTGTTTGCGGCTGCTGTGTGGCCGCAGAACACAGGGAACTCATTCCACTTTGCCGTCCGGAAGAAAGCTGCGTGATGGAAGGCAGAACAGGAGTTCGTGGAAAAGTTGCAGTAGGGATGAATACTCAATCCCCGCGCAGGGTTGTGATTCCTTGCCGCTGATACAACTCTCGGCCTGGCACGAAATCTCCTCCGTGCGCCCGCAGTCTATCGGACTCAGATGTGAGTCCATTCTTTGTAACATGCTGTGGTATAATCGGTTGCGCACTTAAGTTCGAGGAGGTTCATGGAAAGTTCATGCGCCTCGAAAGCTCCCAACGCCGTGCCGATTACAAATCTGCGTTACGCCTGCGGGCCAGCAACGCCCTGATTAAACAGGAAAAGGCCCCGCCCCGCAAACAGCAATTACTGCCAGACGCACTATTTTACCTCGATCAAGGAAATCTTGACTGAGCGGGGCAGCCCGCCCACATTGTCACTCCGATCATTGATTATAGTCGGGCAACACTGAACCTGAGCATGAGAAATATTCTAAAGCATCTCTTTTACATGGTTTACTATCCGGCTTCTTTCGTATGGCGGAAGCTCGACGGTATAGGATCGTGGAAGGAAACCAAGTGGTGGATTGATCATGTTCCTAATGCCATGTTCACTTCCGCCACCTATGCCAGTTACGCCGGCTGGATTCAAAACCAGGGCATGTTTTCGGTCTTGATGAGCCTTTACCTGAAGAAGGACAAGCCGAACATCCTGGATTTTGGCTGTGGCATGGGGAATCTCGCTCCGGTGTCCTATCATTTCGTTCGGAATGGCGGGAAATTTCTAGGGATTGATACGGATGCCAAGTCAATAGCCGCCTGCCACAAGACCTATAGCGATCTGAAGAACTGCGAGTTCTATCAGACGCGAGACCCCAATGCCTGGTACCCTCAGGATGGCTTACAGCCTACTAAGCCTGGCGAGATTGACTGGCCGGTGAAAGACAATTCGCAAGACTTGGTCACCGCGATGTCCGTCTTCACTCACCTTCAGGAGAAAGCTGCCATTGATTACCTGAAGAAGATTCACGACGTGCTTGTTCTGGATGGTATAGCCATTATTAGCTTTTTGATCGTTCGGGACTATGTGAACCCTAATAACAGCATCTATAATTACACGCATCAATTGACCCCGGGGTGGTTCACTCCCACCCCAGCCTGTCCTGAGTGTTCCATCGGCATCGAGTTCAGTGCCTTGCTTAAGCTGCTAGACGGCAAGTTCAAGATCCTGGGACATATCGAAGGATGTCTTACTGGTGGCAAGCATCCATCGATGCAGGACTTGCTTGTGCTTGCGAAGATCTGAAGCGGCAGAGTTATTCTCTTGCACACGCGAACGGAGAACACTCTGGCAGTATGAATAAATCAAAAAACGGGCCGAAGTTTCTACCATCAGCCCTACGACAGTTTGCGGGGGCTACTCTCTGCCTGCTGGTGGTATTGGGTTTCCTTTTCCGCTACGGTCTCCTGCCCAGCCGCACGGTCTTCTCAAATGACGGTCCGTTGGGCACCATCAGTTCGAAATGCACAAGTCTGCCTGAGGGCTTCTCCGGCTATTGGCAGGATTTGAACTGGCTGGGTGGAGCGGGTCCGAGTGCCCCGCCTTCCGTCACCCAGGGGCTGGCTCTGGTTTTCGGGAAGCTCATCTTCTCAAAGATCTACGCGCCCTTCGCACTGCTCTTTCTGGGGCTAAGCGCCTGGTTGTGCTTCCGGCAGTGGAAGTTTTCACCGCTGGCCTGTCTGTTGGGCGGCATTGCCGTGGCATTGAATTCGGACTTCTTTTCCACTGCCTGCTGGGGTGTGGCCTCGCAGCCACTGAGTTTCGGTTTGGACTTTCTAGCGCTAGCGGCGCTGGCCGACCAATCATCGCCCCGGCGCTGGCTCCGGCTCGCCCTGGCGGGTCTGGCCGTCGGCATGGGGGTGATGGAAGCCTTTGATATCGGGGCCATCTTCAGCATCGTCGTCGCAGGTTATGTCCTGTATCAAGCGCTGACCGGCGAGGGAACAGCCCCGCAACGGCTGGGCCGGGGCGTGGTGCGCCTGGTGGTGGTGGTGGTGTTCGCGGCGTTCATCGCCGCCTCGGCGGTCAGCACCCTAGTTAGCACTCAAATCAAGGGCGTAGCCGGCATGGGACAGGACGAGGAGAGCAAAGGTCGCCGCTGGGCTGAGGCAACCCAATGGAGCATGCCGAAGCGCGAGACTCTCAGCCTGATCGTGCCCGGCTTATTTGGCTACCGAATGGATACGCCCCTGAACCTGCCTGAAGGTCTCCGGGACCATTACAGGGGAGGAAATTACTGGGGCGCGGGCGGACGCGACCCGGCGTGGGACAGGTACTTTGCCTCCGGCAAGGAGGGGTCCCCGCCCACCGGTTTCATCCGGTATGGCGGCGGTGGCGTTTATGCCGGCGTGGTCGTGGTGCTGATAGCCCTGTGGGCTGCATTGCAGGCCTTGCGCCGGGAGAATTCGGCGTTTCAACTGGCGGAGCGAAAGCTGATCTGGTTTTGGAGCGGCGTGGCGTTGGTTGCTCTGCTGGTTGCCTTGGGCCGTTTTGCGCCCTTCTACCAACTCTTCTACGCGCTGCCGTTTGCCTCGACCATGCGCAATCCGGCCAAGTTTATGCACGTCGTCGAATGGGCCCTGGTGATCCTTTTCGCTTACGGTCTGCACGGCATCAGCCGGAAGTGCCTGGGCGCGCCCGGAGCGGTCGTGCGGGACCTGCCGTCGCAACTGCGTAACTGGTGGGCCAAGTCAACGGCTTTCGACCGGATCTGGGGCCGCGGGTCATTAATCGCTCTGGCCACGAGCATCGTGGCCTGGCTGATCTACTCCCGTTCGCAGGATCGCTTGGTAGCTTACCTGCAGGAGGTCCAGTTTGATTCGGACATGGGCGGCGCCATCGCCAGTTTCAGCATCCGGCAGGCCGGCTGGTTTGTCTTTCTTTTTGCCCTGTCCCTTGGTTTGGTGGGTCTGCTCTTGAGCGGCTACTTCTGCGGCAAGCGGACGCGGTTGGGCGGCATTCTGCTGGGGGTGTTGCTGGTGGCGGATTTGGGCTGGGCCAACATGCCCTGGGTGGTTACCTGGAACTGGGAGCGGAAATACGCCTCGAATCCGGTGATAGACTTCCTGCGCGAAAAGCCTTACGAGCACCGCGTCGCCGTGTGGCCGTTCTCGCCGCCGCCTCAATTTGCCCTCTTCCACCAGCTTTACGACATCGAATGGAAGCAACAGCTTTTCCCCTATAACAACATCCAGTCATTGGACATCATTATGATGCCGCGCGCGCCGGTGGATTTCGTTGGCTTCGAAACCGCTTTGCACTTTGACGGCACCACCAACACCCAGCACCGGATCACGCGGCGCTGGCAGCTCACCAATACTCGCTATTTGCTTGGCGGGGCGGCATTGCTGGACGTGTTCAATCAGCAGATTGATCCGGTTCAGCGCCGGTTCCGGATTGCCACCAGGTTTGACATCGCTGCCAAGCCCGGCATTCCGAACCCAACCAGCCTGGATGAGTTGACCGCAGTTATCAAACCGGAAGGCCAGTATGCCGTCTTCGACTTCACCGGCGCTTTGCCGCGGGCGAAGCTTTACGCGAATTGGCAAGTCAGCACCAACGACCAGGCAACCTTGAAGACGCTGGCCAGCGTGGAGTTCGATCCGGCCCGGACCGTGCTCCTGGCCGAGGCGCTGCCGGCATCCAGCCCGGCCAGCGTGACCAACGAGAATGCCGGCACAGTCGAGTTTTCCAGCTATGCTCCCAAGCAGATCGTGCTGCAAGCCAAAGCCGACCGCCCCGCGGTGCTGCTGCTCAACGACAAGTATGACTCGAATTGGAAGGTGTCCGTGGACGGCAAGCCGGAGAAGTTACTGCGCTGTAACTACCTCATGCGCGGCGTCTATTTGCAGCCGGGCTCCCATACGGTCGAGTTTCGTTTCGCCCCGCCGGTGGATACATTGTATGTCAGCCTGGCGGCGCTGGCAGTCGGCATAATGCTGCTCGGATACCTGGCGGTCACGCGGCAGAAGCAGCCAGTGTAAGAGCCTGCATGAAATCGGCTGTTTGGGAGGGCGAGCGTCCGCGCGAGCCCTGACTTCGGCCCCTTCCCACAGGATACTTGGGCTCGCGGGGACTCTCGCCCGAGCTACGCCTGCGCGTTCAAGGTATTGATCAGATCATCCAGTTTGTCGGCGGGGGCCTGGACCTTGGCCTGCGTGAGCGGGTTGGAGACGCTCAGGCACGGCGTATAGCCCTCAACTCTCAACGCTCGCCAGCCAAGGTGAACCACCAAGCAGTCCATCCTTAGCCCCTGCTATGCCCCTCCTAAACCCCTCGTATACCCCTCGTATACCCCTCGTATCTATAATACGAGGGGCATACGAGGGGTATACGAGGGGTTTAGGAGGGGTTATTGGGAGTTTACTCACCGATTGGCGTTTGGCAGCAGGCGTTTGACCCGGTCATCGTTTGGCTAATCTCGGGCTTGAAGCCGAGCCTGAGGATTGGTATGGCGTGGGGCCATGAAGATTCGCGATATACCCCAAAGCGGGTCCCTCGGGCAAACTGTCACTTACGAGAGCCGGTATGGCCAAGTCCGGCGTCAGAAGACCATCCCGCGCAATCCGCGCACCGCGGTGCAAATGGGGTGGCGGGCCGCCTTCCAGCAGGCCCGCAGTTTCTGGGGGACGTTGAGCG
>CAZDOO010000070.1:0-29362 GCA_964507045.1 uncultured Verrucomicrobiota bacterium
AGATGCCAACGCCTAGCGGCCCTACCGACCTGAAAATGCTCTCTCACACTTTTTTCTTGAGAGAGCATTTTCAGGGCGGTAGGGACGCGGGCAGCACTGGACGCGCAGGAGCACCCAAGACGCCCGACAGCCCGAAGGAGTCCTTTCATCTAACTTTGTCTTTGTCCGGAGCGGAGTGGCAGGGCGCATTCCAATGGTTGCAGTAGGCGTGCCAGCCTGTTGGGGGAAAGGGAGGCTGGCGCGACTACTGCATCGTGACTGCGCCCGAACGAAGCGGGTCCGGGGACGTTCGTGGTTCTGCGGGCGTTGGGTTCGTGTCGGGCGTTCGGGGTGTTGGTCTCCTGGTGTTCTTCTCTCCTTCTCTCCTCCAGAGGAGGAGAGACTGACTTCATTGTCGTGATGGTGTTGGCAGGAGTTGGCGGCGGCGACGGAATAGGCCCGGGCTACGAAGGCCGGAGGATATAAACCCGGGCACCGCGAGAAACGGGAGGAACCGGACGAGGCTGACCGCGCTGAACCCGACGCTGATAAGGCAACCGACCGGCCAGAACGAGGAACCGGAACACGAACGGCTGCCACCACGGGATGCGGGGAAGGCACGAACGGGGAGAACCATGCTCCCGCCACTGATGAACCGGACGATGAACCCGACGGAGATAGAACGACTCAACCCGACCAACCCAACGCCGCCAGGAACCAACCACGGAGAACGGCCTGGAGACCAGCTCTATTTTTTTAATTTCTTTCATCACCTTTGTCTTGTGAAAGAAATTAAAAAAATGGAGCTGGTCGCCGGCAGCGCTGGGGTGTCCGGCATAAGCCCCAGCGCGCCCGATGGCCGAAGGTTTCGTTTTCACTGACTTTACTTGCGCTGAGCGGAGCGAATGGCCCGGCAGAAGTAGCAGCAGGCCTGCCAGCCGCTGGGGGTTAGGGGGCAGCGGCTGGCGGGACTGCTGCCTGCCGGGCCACCGAGCGAAGCGGGAGGACGTTCGAACTGGGAGGCGGGTTGGTGGGCAGGAGGGCGAGGGGGCTGGCGGCGCGGCACCAATTCTATAAGAGCAAGAGGAGCGTTCGAGTTACTGCCAGTGTTGATCTGCCCGACAGGTGTGCCGCGCCGACATGCCCCCGCGAATGGATTGGGGTGGTTGGAATCGGGATGCGCGTTCGAGGACGCGAAGCGGTGGGGCGTTCGACGTGGCGCGAGCGGAAGCAGCCGGCGTGACAGGCCGTGGTTAAGGGGGGCCTGGCGCGCTGGCTGCGCCGCGGACGTTCGAATCGGGAAGGCGTATCGAGGTCGCGCCAGCGGGGTGCTGGTCGAATCTCCCGACTGTGATCACATCGCAAACCCTACAGGATAACCGTTACAGTCAAGGAGCACGAATGCCCACACACCGGGCTGCATGAATTCAAGCTCAAACGTGATCTGGGCTTTGCCGGTGGCACGCACGCGCTCGTAGTAGTCCCGAATCCCGCTGATGCGGAAGTCGAGTGAGAAACCAATCTCGCGGAGCGACTGAACTTCCTTCTTGTGCCCCTTGCGAAACACAACCTCATCGGAACCGAGAGCGACCGTACACCTGTCACGAGACTGAGAGACCTTCGTGAAACCCAGGACTTCGGTATAAAAATCCACGCACCGTTTCAAATTTGTCGTCGGAACACCGCGGTCGGAATCAATGATGCGCATGGAGGTCGTCTGGGAATGTGATTGTGCCAGAGTCGTTCGGGGGAAGGCAAAGTCGAAATGCAACGCGGTCGTGGTGTCGTGAGCGACTGGCAGGCGGAGCGCCGGTTGCGCCGCCGAGGCGCAATCCGGCGCGGAGCCTGGCAGGAGCGGTGCTTGGTACTGGAGGTCGTCAATAGATTCTCGCGGGAAAAATGGCAGGACGTGGCGTGTCAGGGGAAGCGCCTGGCTGGTCGCAGGCAGGAGCGCGCGTTGCTGCCGGGCTTCGCGCGGAAAACCGGTGCTAAGGTGGCGGCGATGGCAGTCAATGCGACTCATCCCGATTACGACGCCGTGGCCACGGAGTGGGCGCGGGCGCGTGATGTCCTTGCCGGCGAGGATGCTGTCAAGGCCGGGGGTGAGAGGTATCTGGCGCGGTTGGATTCGCAAACCGACGACGAGTTTGCGGCGTATGTGAAGCGGGGGTCGTTCTTCAACGCGACGGCGCGCACGTCCGAAGCCTACCAGGGCCTGATCTTCCGGCGGCCTCCGTTTGTGAAATTGCCCGAAGGCGGTTCCGGCTTGGGCAAGGCGATGCAGGAGTTCGCGAATGATGCCGACATGCTGGGCACGTCGCTGACTGCCTACGCGAAGATGGTGGTCGGAGATGTCATCGGGCTGGGGCGAGCTGGCACGCTGGTGGATTGGGAATCGGAGGCGGAGCAGCGCGCCTATGGGGTGTTCTATCGGGCGGAGCAGATTATCAACTGGCGAGTGGAACGCGTGGACGGACGGAGTGTTCCGACGCTGGTGGTGCTGCGGGAGGTCGCCGAGGGTGCGAGCGGAAAGGGCGACGATGACTTTGAATCGTCGCCGGTGGAACAAATCCGAGTGCTGCGGTTGGTGGCGGATGACAACGGCGGGCCGTTCTGCCGCGTCGAGGTGTGGCAGGAGAAGGAACGCCCTTGGCTTTCCTGGGCGGGGCTGCGACGCGCCAAGAAAGAGTGGGTGCTGGTGGAGTCGCGTGTGCCGCGACGACTGGGCAAGCCGTTGCCCCTGATTCCGTTTGTGTTTCATGGGCCGCGGCATTCGCGGCCGGATGTGGATCGCGGGCCGCTGGAGGACATCATCGCAGTCAACCTGGACCATTACCGCCTCGATGCTGACTTCAAGCATGGGCTGCATTTCACGGCGCTGCCCACGGCCTGGGTGAGCGGGTTTGACAAGGGCGCGAGCCTGCGGATTGGATCGAGCACGGCGTGGGTGAGTGAGACGCCGGGGGCGAATGCGGGCTTCCTGGAGTTCAAAGGTCAGGGGTTGGAGACCTTCGAACGAGCGATGGATCGCGACGAGCGGCTGATGACGATCCTCGGTTCGCGCATGCTGGAAGAGGCGAAGCGGGTGGGCGAGACCGCTACGGCGATCGAGCTACGGCAGTCGGGCGAGTACAGCATTCTCGGTGGTGTTGCGTTCAGTGTGAGCGAGTCGCTCACACAAGTTCTCCGCTGGGTCTATTGGTGGAACTCGACGGAAGAGCTGCCGGACGACGTTAGCGATAGCCAGGTGTTGATCCAGCTCAACACAGACTTCAGCACCAAGGGTCTGGCGAGCCAGGATGTGCAGGCGATTGTGGCAGCCTGGCAGGCGGGGGCGATCAGCCAGGACACGATGCATGAGTTGTTCCGCCGGGGTGAAGTGTTACCCGAGGGACGGACAAATTCCGAGGAGGCAGCGCTGATCAAGAAGGATGAACGCGCGAGGCAAGCGGCAGAAGCTTTGGCTCCGGCGCATGGTGCGGCGGAGCAAGTGTGAGTGAGTTATGGCGTTGAGAAAGAAATACGATTCGTTGAAAGAAATCCCGGCGGAGGATGTTCGCCTGTATGTGGAGCGCGAAGGGGCGTGGCACCTGGACGTGGACCTGAAGGAAGAGAAGGCGAAGCTGGATGAGTTCCGCGCGAACAACATCGCGCTCAGCAATCAGCTCGCGGAACAGAAGAAGCGATTTGAGGGCATTGATCCGGAGCAGGTGCGGAAACTGGCTGAGGAGAAGCAAAGGCTCGAGGAGGCACAGCAGATCAAGGCCGGCGAAGTGGACAAGGTGGTCGAGGGTCGGCTCAAGACCGCGAAAGGCGAGTGGGACAAGCAATTCGCGGCGGTGAGTTCTGAGCGGGATTCACTGAATGCCCGGCTCACGGCTATTCAGATTGACCAGGGCGTGATTACGGTGGCGACGAAGCGCGGACTGCGGCCTACCGCCATTCCTGACATCACCGCCCGGGCGCGAACGGTGTTCCGTTTGGTGGATGGTGCGCCGCGCGCTTACGAGAGCGACGGGCAGACCGTGCGCGTGGGCAAGGATGGTATCACACCTATGACTTTGGATGAGTGGGTCGAGCAGCAGGTTGCTGAGGCCCCTCATCTGTTTGAATCGAATGCTGGTGGCGGTGCTGTCGGCAACGGCTCCGGTGGAGTCGGGAACAAGTCCGTGAAGAACCCGTTCCGCAAGGAAACGTGGAACCTCACGGAGCAAATGAAGTTGCAGAAATCCGATCCGCAGTTGGCGGCGCGGCTGAAAGCTGCGGCGTAACCAACACGGATCACAACCGGAGATTGAGATATGGCTAAGACAGCAGTGGCGGACATTATCATCCCCACGGAGTTCGAAAAGTATGCCATTGAGCGGACGGCTGAGCTGTCGCGCTTTGGCGAATCGGGCATCATCGAGATGGCGCCCGAGTTTGATGAGTTGGCGCAGGGCGGCGGACGCGAAGTGAAGATGCCGTTCTGGAAGGACCTGACGGCGACGCGGCAATTGCTGAGCGATTCGGCGTCGCTGACGGTAAACAAGATCCAAGCCGATACCGACATCGCGCGCATTCATAACGATGCGCAGGTGTGGTCGGTGAATCACCTGGCCAAGGTGATCTCGGGCGATGATCCGATGCAGGCGATTGTGGACCTGGTGGCGGGCTACTGGGCGCGGACGGATGAAGGGCTGGTCATCTCCTGCCTGAAGGGGATGTTCGCCGCGGCGTCCATGTCGGGCAACCTGCTGGCGATTCACTCGGAGTCGGTGGCAGGCCAGTCGGCGACGACTCGGCTCAATGGGGCCACGTTTGTGGATGCGTGCGCCAAGCTGGGCGATGCCGCGAGCCGGCTAACGGCGGTGGCGATGCACTCGGCGACGGAGGCGGCGCTCAAGAAGCTCGATCTGATTGACTTCCTGCCGGACAGCGAGGGGAAGCCGAGTCTGGCGAGCTTCCAGGGGCGGCGGGTCGTGGTGGATGACACCTTGCCGACGCGAGCGGGCACCACGGACGGGACGGTCTATACGACGTACCTGTTCGGGCAGGGGGCGTTTGCGAAGGGTGTCTCGCCGCTGGATGGCGCGCCGCTGCAGGGCGGCTTCGGCACCGAAGGCGTGGAGCTGGCGCGGGTGCCGCTGGACAGCGATTCGGTCCTGATCAATCGGCGGCGCTACATCCTGCATCCGCGCGGGGTGAAATTCACGAGCGCTTCGGTGGCGGGTGACTCGCCGACGAATGCGGAGCTGGAGACGGCCGCCAACTGGGTGCGGATCTGGGAGAACAAGAACGTGCGGTTGGTGGCGATCACGCACAACAACTGAGCATGGGCCGGGGACGCAGTCGTCCCCGGCGCTTGCGTTTCCTGAAAGGACACACGTATGGGCAAAGAGATTCCGCGCAGCTTCGAGAGGATTCGGAGCGGCGAGCAGATTCAGTATCCGACGTTCACCAATGTTGCGGGGGCGGTGGCGGCTGGTGTGACGGCGGCGAAGTATCCGCGGCGCATCATTCACTTGAGCGCCGGTGGAACTGGTGCGGTGCCGTGCCTGGCAATCAGCGACGGCACGAACTGGAAGCAAATTGCGATCGGGGCGAACGCGATCTGAGCATGGACGGTTTGCTTCCAATCATTCGGCGGGTGAGGCGTCCGCTGGTCCCGGTGGATGGGACTTCTGGTGGAGCGGACGCCAAACCTGCGGTCGCGCCCGCGCCGAGTGAGCAGAAAGTGGTGACACCAGCGGATGAGCCGACGAAGACAAGCGATGCGAAAGCTGCCTCGAATCCGAGAGCGCGTTAGGCCGCTGGCGGGCTCGCGCCGTTGGCTGGCGTGGCTGGCAACGTGGCTGGCGGACCGGCGACGGGACCGGCAGTCAGCGACGCCAGCGGTGCCGGCTCCGAACGCGCCAAGCAACCTGAGCGTGTCGGTGGAAGAAGGCTTCTTCATCCTGATTTGGCAGGACAACTCCAACAATGAGGCAGGGTTCCGGTTGTATCGGAAGGCGTTCAACGAGGAGTACTACATCGTGTTTGAACCTGATGCGGGCTGGACGTCGTTTGGTGACTTCGACGTGGAATACGGCGTGTATTACACGTGGTACGTGGTGGCGTTCGGCGAGGGCGGCGAATCGGGCCGGTCGAATGAGGTGAGCGCGCAGCTTGCGGGAGGCGCATGAAGATCCTGCTGCATTCCTATATCGCCGCCCGGTCGCTGGTGGCTCGCTACCTGCACGCGCAGACGGTGCTGCGCGCGGCGGGGTTTGACGCGGATGTGCGGACGGGTGTCAAAGCCGATGCCCTGGATGTGAGCGGCTACGAGGCGCTGGTGAGTCATGATGTCGTGCCGGCGGTGGTGCGGGCGGCGTTGCCCGGCCGAGTGCTCGGGGGGAAGCGGTGGTCGCGCCCGGAGCAACTGACATGGCTGGCGGAGCGAGGTTTTCCGGTGATGGAGTGGACGCTGGTGGGCAGCCAGGCGGAGGGGCTGGCGCTGTTCGACACGTGGGGCGTGGACCGGCTGATTGTGAAGCGTTCTTACGTGGATGGCGGGCTGGGGGTGCATGTGCTGACGCGGAATCAGGCGCGCTATGTGACCTGGGACACGAGCAAGGACATCGTGTGCCGCGAGGTGAATGAGGACGACGGCCGGGTGTTCAAGGTCGATCTATTCGGTGGGCGCATCATGATCGGGTATGTGCTGAAGAAAGCGCCACTGCGCGAACGGCTGCTGGCGAACGACGACACGCCGGACGGGTATCGGCGATTGGCAGTGTATCGGGATGACCGGACGGCGCCGGATGAGCGGCATCGTGGGCTGGTGGAGTTCAGCGACGCGGAGCGGGAGGAGCTGCGGCGGCTGAGCCGGGAACTGACACAGGCTGGTTTCGGCTTTGTGAGCGTGGACCTGATGCGGAAGCCGGACGGGACGCTCGTGGCGATCGAGTTGAACTCGGCGAAGGTAACCACCTGGTGGACCGAGCAGTTTGTGTTCACGCGGCAGCGGTTTGCCGAGGCGCTGGTGGACCTGGTGAGGAGGTTTTGACGTATGGCACTGACACTGATCAAAGAGGACGGCACGGGGAAGGTGGACGCGAATAGCTACGCGGCGGTAGCGGACGGCGACGCGTACTTCGAGGGCCATCTGTATGCGACGGCCTGGACGGCGGCGACATCGGGCACGAAAGCGGCGGCCCTGGTGATGGCGACGCGGTTGGTGGATACGCAGTTTCAGTTCAACGGCTACCGGGCGCATGAGACGCAGGCCTTGCAGTGGCCGCGGGAGCGGTGCCCCGATCCGGATCGCAACGCCGTGAGCAGCTCGCTGCAGTCGCCGCTGTTGAGCAGTTTCGTGCCGAACGATGAGGTGCCGAAGGGTGTTGCGGATGCGGTGTGCGAGATGGCGCGAGAGCTGTTGATCGTGGACCGGACGGGGGCGCCGCCGGGTGAGGGGATCAGTTCGACGCAGACGAGCTCGGCAACACACGATTCAGCCGGCGGGTCGAGCTCGCAGAGCAGCACCACCTACAGCAAGGAGGACACGCGGCCGATCATGTCGCGGGTGGCGCAGGCGATGCTGGCGAAGTATGGCGCGTTGATTCAGGGCGGCAGCGGGAGCGTGAGACTGGTGAGGACATGAGGTGGCTCTGGACCATGCTCATGTTGGTGAGCGCTGCTGCACCTGGCGCGGAGCGATTGACGCTGGCGTGGGATCCGTCGCCCTCGGCGGGTGTGTCGGGCTACCGGCTCTACTGGGGCACGAATACGCGGTCGTATCCGTTCGTGACCAATGCCGGGCTGGTGCTGACGCAGTCGGTAACGCTGTTACACCGCGGACGCTGGTTCTTCGCCGCAACGGCCTACAGCACGAACGGGCTGGAGTCGGATTTCAGCAGTGAGGTGTCATGGGAGAGCAAGCCCTTGCCGCCGGCCATGGCCGGTGAATCGTGGGTGCGGCTGGCGCCGGTGTTCGGGCGGAGCACGAACCTGGTGACGTGGGGAAGTGTCACGGGTGAGGCGACGTGGTTTCCGGCGACAAACCGGATGGAGTTCTTTCGAGTGAACCGGCTCTTGATGGAGCAAGTGATGGTGCCATGACAAACATGAACTTGAGTGAGTTTCTAAGAGGCGTGGACCACGCGGCGGCAAAGGATGATCGCTGGCTTTTCATCGCCAGCCTGGTGGTGATCGGCCTCTTCGGTGTCTGGGTCGTGCGCTACTTCGTGAAGCAGCACGAGCAGTTGCTCGCTGACCACAAGCAGTCTCGCGAGTGTTATCAGGAGAGTTTGCGCGGCGTGGTGGCCGAGCAGAGCGCGACGAATGCCAAGCTCGTCGTGTGCCTGGATAACAACACCAAGGTTCTTGAGGAGTGCCGGGATGAACTCAGGGGCTCCTCGCGCAGGAGAAACAGAAAATGAGAAAGAGAAGAGTCGGCGTGTGGTGTGGTGCGGCCGTAGTGGTTGCGGCAATTTTGGCGGTCAGCGGCTTGAGCGGTTGCTCGACGCTGGACCGGGTGTATGAGCAGGAAGTGACGTGGACCAATGCGCCGGTGGTGCATGTGTTCACGAATACAGTCGTGCTGACCAACACGGTGCCCGTGGTGACGGAGCGGACCAACATCGTGTATGTGACCAACGCGACGACGGGCGCGGTGGCTGGCTACCTAGCGCGTGAGCCGGTGGCAACGAACCTGGTGGCCGGGGTGGTGACCAACTTCGTGCCGGTGTTCTACACCAACGTGGTGCAGGTGCCGGTAACGAATCTCGTGGCCAAGCCGGAGGCCGTGGCGGTGATTGAGGCTACAGGGTCGGTGGTCAATACCTTCGCGCCCGGCATCGGGAGCATCCTGGCGCTCGCGCTGGCGGGGCTTTATCACGGGTACCGACAGGTGCGGAATCGTAAGGTCAACGAGGCGCTGGTCCAGGGTGTCGAGACTGCCCGGGCGGTTCTGACGACTACGCCGCAGGGGCAGGCGGCGGATGCGCAATTCGTGAAGTGGCTGATGGATCACCAGAAGGAGGCGGGGGTTTTCACGACGGTCTCCGGGTTGGTCGAGCAGCTCAGCGATAATCCTGCGGCGAAGATGACGGCGCAGGAGATTGCGCAGCGCGTCCAGCAGGCGCAGAACCAGCGGACGGCGAGTCAGACGGCCGCGGCGGCCTGAGGCGGTGCTGGCGCTTTAGGTGGTTATGACGCATGACAAGCAGCTCCGCGAGGTGTCCCTTGAGGCCGTGGTAGAGAAACGCCGGCTGGATCAGGCCTTGAACGCAAAGGAGTTCGCCGTTCTGGCCGGCATTTCCTACTCTTCAGCGCTGGAGTGGTTTCGCGTTCCAGGCTTCCCGGTTTTTCGGGGGTTCGTGTTTTGGCAAGACTTCAGTGAGTGGCGTCGGGCTCAGGCCGGCTTGGATTCGGGGCGTCCTGAGTCGAGGGAGACGGTGAGGCCGAGGGTTACCAGCGAGCGCCGCATGAGCCTCGAAGGTTTGCCGCCGCGAGCGGTGCGGATTCTCTTGGAGGACAGGTAAGCGACACCGCGGGGCGGGGGGCGTAGGGCGGTCGGTCTACTTGCACTTTACTTGCACTCTCGTGCGAGACGTTTGAAGATCGGGCCTTCCAAGTGAGGCACAGAGTTTGGTGGCGCCTGGTTCTATTCCCTTGAATTGGCCGGAAATGGAGGACTTCTCGAATATTTTTTAGGTGCGGAGCGTGGCGGAATTTACTTGCACTTTACTTGCACACCTCAATAAAACCCAATGAAATCAATGGAGCGGGTGAAGGGAATCGAACCCTCATCTCAGGCTTGGGAAGCCCGCATTCTACCACTGAACCACACCCGCTGCCACTGCCCTGATTTCTAGCATAACCGGCGCCGGGCTGCAAGACCTCATTGGCGGCAGGTTCCAACGTCCAATCTTTGTGATAGGGCGAGGGGTGGCTTCGTGGCAAGCTTTCGCGCGGGACTCGCCGGCGGGCCGAAGCGCTCGCAGGCGTGGTTTGGGGGCGGTGACGGCGGAGAGTTCTGCGGCGCGTTTTGGGCCAACCTTCGTTCTATGCCTTGCTCCGGCCTCATGGCTTTGACTAGACTCCAGACCATTATGCTTAGAATCGTGTTGTTGTCTCAATCCATGAGCAGGACGTTGTGTATCTTGGTTGCGTTTGTTCTCCTGGCGCTGCCTGCAAGGGCCTGGAATGGGTTGGGGCACCGGACGGTGGCTGAATTAGCTTGGCGGAAAATGGACGCAGCGGAGCGCCAGGCTGCCTCCGAGGTGTTGCGTCAGCACCCACACTACAAACAGTTGCTTATCGCTGACGTTCCCGCCGGGGTGGATACTAATGAATGGGCGTTTCTGACCGCTGCCGTTTGGCTGGATATGATCCGCCCGGCCAAACCAGGGGAGCCATCGAAACCGCACTCGATTACCAAATACGATGTCAATCCGCACGCGATTGGCTATCCGTTTGTCCGGCGCGCGGATCAGGGGCGCGTCTCGCTGGACAAGTTTACCATTGCCAAACCGACGGCGGAAATGGCTCTGTCCAATTCGCTCGTCACCCTTAGGAATCAGAAGGCCAGCGCGCCGGATCGGGCGGTGAGCCTGTGTGTGGTGCTGCACTTGTTCGGCGACTTGCACCAGCCGCTGCATACCGCCAATCTGGTTACCAAGGGCAAACCCAAAGGCAACGGGCTCGGCAGTTCTTTCCTGGTGCGCGATGCGAGCGGAGAGCCGATCAACCTCCACACCTACTGGGACCAGGCGCCCGGCACCGATCTCTCCTACCCAGCGGTAGCGGCACTGGCCGACAAGCTGGCTGCCGCGCCCGAACTTCAGTCGGCCCGGCTCCCGGAGTATTATCAGCACCTCACGATTCCCGCGTGGGTGCAGGAGAGTTTCCAAGTGGCGGTGAATTTCGGCTATGCCGAAGATCGCGTTCAATATGCCGTGGCGGGAGATGTTAAGTCCGGCAAGGTTCCCGAGTCGGCCATCCCGGCATTGAAGGCGGATTACATCCGCGACACTCAAATCATGACGCAGCGCCGCCTCGCGCTGGCCGGACTGCGCCTCACTGAGGCGGTGAAACAAGTTTGGTGAGAGGAGGGAATCCCGCATGAGACTCGCAGCCCTGACCTGCAGCCTGTTGCTGAGCCTGATGTCCCTTCAGGGCGCCGGCAGGCCGAATATTCTCCTGATCCTGGGTGACGATATTGGGTTCTCCGATCTCGGGTGTTGCGGGGGAGAGATCAGCACTCCGAATCTGGATTCGCTGGCGGCGAACGGCCTCCGGTTCACCCAGTTCTACAACACCTCGCGCTGCTGTCCCACGCGCGCCGCTTTGCTCACCGGCTTGTATCCGCACCAGGCTGGTCTGGGCCACATGATGGTGGATCGCGGCTTTCCCGGCTACCGCAGCAATCTCAACGGGGAATGTGTGACGCTGGCCGAGGTGCTGCGGGCGGGGGGCTATCGGACCTACATGTGCGGCAAGTGGCACGTCACGAATCGGGATGGCCCGGGTGATGACAACTCGAATTGGCCGGTGCAGCGCGGCTTTGACAAGTTCTACGGCACCATTCGCGGTTACGGCAACTTCTTCGACCCCTCCTCCCTGTGCCGCCAGAACACCTTCATCACGCCCGAGAACGATCCGGAGTACCGGCCCAAGCAGTTCTACTACACCGATGCGCTGAGCGATAACGCGGTGCGGTTCCTGCAGCAACATGCGCAGGAGTCAACCGACAAGCCGTTCTTCATGTATGTGGCTTACACCGCGGCGCATTGGCCGATGCAGGCTCTGGAGAAGGACATTGCCAAGTACCGCGGCAAGTATGACGCCGGCTACGAGCCGCTGCGCCAGGCGCGGCTGGAGCGGCTTAAGAAGCTGGGGTTGATTGATTCCAAATGGGATTGCGCGCCCACGGTCGGTGATTGGGGGAGCGTGAAACGGAAGCCGTGGGAAGCCCGCTGCATGGAGGTTTTTGCCGCCATGATTGACAACATGGACCAGGGCATCGGCCGGATTCTGGCCGAACTGAAGCGCTCCGGGCGCCTCGACAACACGGTCATTCTCTACCTGAATGACAACGGCGCTTGCGCGGAGGACATGGGCCGCCGCCGCCTGCCGGAACCGTCGGCCTCCGAGCTGAAGCCCATGAGCCCGGACACGCTCCAGACCCGCATCCGGCTGCCGATGCAGACGCGTGACGGCCGCGCAGTGAAGTCCGGCCAGCAGGTGATGCCCGGGCCGGCGGACAGCTACATCGCCTACGGGAGGGACTGGGCGAATGTTTCCAACACCCCCTTCCGGGAGTACAAGCATTGGGTGCATGAAGGCGGCATCAGCACCCCATTGATCGTGCATTGGCCCAACGGCCTCCCGGCCGCGCGCCGGGGCCAACTGGAGACCCAGCCCGGTCATGTAATTGATCTTATGGCCACCTGCGTCGAGTTATCCGGAGCCGCCTATCCCCGGGAGTGGCACGGCCGGCCGATTAAGCCGATGGAGGGCATCTCGCTGGCGCCGGCTTTGCAGGGCAAGCCGCTCAAGCGCGCCGAGCCGCTGTTCTGGGAACACGAGAGCAACCGCGCTGTTCGGGAACGTCAATGGAAGCTGGTGGCGAAAGCGGATCAACCCTGGGAGCTATACGACATGGATAATGACCGCACGGAGATGCATGATCTTGCCTCGCAGCACCCGCAGGACGTCCGACGGCTGGCGGCCAAGTGGGATGCCTGGGCCGCGCGCGCCAATGTTCTGCCCCTGGGCGCCTGGAAAGAGAATGAACCAAAGTAATCCTGCCAACCGATTGATCACGACTATGAGAAACGTATCTATCATCGCCTTAATGGTTTGCCTTACTGGCTGTGGCACCGTGTCGCGCGACGCGGCGGGCCCCCAGGGCCGGCAATGGACACCGGCCGAGAGCCAGGCGTGGCAAAGCTCGCGCCCCTGGCTGGTCGGGTGCAACTTCATCCCCAGCACGGCCGTTAACCAACTCGAGATGTGGCAGGCCGACACATGGGATCCGGCGACCATTGACCGCGAACTGGGCTGGGCGGCCGATTTGGGTTTCACCAGCGTGCGGGTCTTCCTCCACGACCTGTTGTGGCAGCAGGACAAGCGGGGATTCCTCAAGCGCATGGATCAGTTTCTGGACCTGGCCGGGAAACACAAGATTGGCGTCATGTTTGTCCTGTTCGATGGCGTGTGGGATCCGTTTCCCCGGCTGGGCAAGCAGCGCGAGCCCCGGCCCCATATTCACAATTCCGGGTGGGTCCAGAGCCCCGGCGCGGAGGTGCTTCGTGATCCCGCCCGCCAGGATGCCCTCAAGGATTACGTGCAGGGCGTGGTCGGTCATTTCCGCAACGACCGGCGAGTGCAGGTGTGGGATGTGTTCAACGAACCGGACAATCCCGTGCCGCAGTATCAGGACGTGGAACTCAGGAATAAGTCGGAGGCAGCGTTGGCGTTGTTGAAGAAGACCTTTGCCTGGGCACAGGAAATCCGCCCCTCGCAGCCTCTAACCTGTGGGGTGTGGATTGGCAACTGGGCCGACCCGGCCAAACTGACCCCCATGGAGCGATGTCAGCTTGAGGAATCAGACGTCATCAGTTTCCACTGCTATGGGAACCTCGAAGAAGCCAGGAAATGCGTGCAGAACCTGCGGCGCTACCATCGGCCGATTCTCTGCACCGAATACATGGCCCGCCCGAACGGGAGCCGATTTGATCCCATCCTCGGCTATTTCCAGCGTGAGAATGTCGGCGCCTACAATTGGGGATTCGTGAATGGAAAGTCGCAAACGATTTATCCCTGGGATTCCTGGAAGCAGGAGTACCGGGCTGAGCCGCCGGTCTGGTTTCACGATATCTTCCGCGCCAACGGCTCGGCTTACGATCCGGCCGAGGTCGAATATATCAAAGCGACAACGTCCCGCGCGCGCCGGTAACCAGGCACAGCGACCTGGTGTGGCGATCGCTCCCGTACCGGTGCCGATGGCCATTACGATGCGGTGGAACGCGTAAGCATCCTGGCTGCCGCTGATACAGCGTTTGGCCACCAACAAGCCCTCCGTTCGTTCGGATAGGTGGAGAGGCAAACGCGAGTAACCCCTGCATTCGGGGCGATGCCTGCGATATTTCGTCATCGGGGTCAGCCTTTCGCCCTCCTGTCCAGAACCACCGTTTTGCCGGCGAGGGTAGGGTGTGTACCCAGTGATTGCCCGGCGTATCTCCCACGGGGCCCGACTCTCGCCGCGCTCAAGCTAATCCCTCCGTCCTACCTCCATTGCACCTCCATCCTACCTCCATTATACCTCCATCTACGAATGGAGGTAGGATGGAGGTATAATGGAGGAACGATGGAGGTAGAATGGAGGGGCGACGGAGGGGGCAGCTCGTATGCCCCGGTTCGCACCCCACCCCGCTCAAATGCCATTTCTTAAGTCCGACAGGCAGCCAGGCAAAAGGTTGCTACCCCAATTTTAGGGTATAGCATTCCGGCCGGTTCTCGAAGCTAAACTGGCGCCCGATGCAGTCGGCTGCTCGACGTGATCCGCATCCAGTTTAACTATGTGAACCTCTTGGCCATTATGAAGAACATGACCTCCACGAAACCCGTTTGGTTGATCAAATCACTTGCTGCGGCGATCATTGCCGGCTGCGCGTGTTCAGTAGCCTTTGCCGACACCCCGGCTAAGGCCCAGCCCAACATCTTGCTCATCATCGCGGATGACCTGAACAACTGGGTCGCCCCCATGGCCGGCAATGCGCAGGCGAAGACGCCCAACCTGGACCAGTTGGCGGCGCGCGGCGTGACTTTCCGGAATGCGCAGTGCCCGGCGCCGCTGTGCAACCCGTCGCGGACAGCCTTCATGAGCGGCATGCGTCCGTCCACCACCGGCATTTACCATAATCAGCAGGTGTGGATGCCGCATATCGGGCGCGGCTTGTGCCTCAACGACTACGTGCGGAAGTTCGGCTACACTTCGCTGGGGGCGGGCAAGATTTACCACTACCGCAACTACCGCGCAGAGGACTGGGATGAGGTGGTTTTTCCGACCGACGATACGCTGCCGAACCACCCGGCCACCCGGCGCCCGGGGCCGTTTGGCTACCGCATGTTCACGGAGGGAGAGCCGCAGCAGCCCTTCGACGAGAAGCGGCCCGAGAGCAAGTTGGTGGATGCGCAGAGTGTGTCCTGGTGCATCGAGCATCTGGCGCAGCCGAAGGCGCCGTTTTTCATGGCCTGTGGATTGCACCGCCCCCACACGCCCTGGGATGTGCCAAAGAAGTATTTCGACCTCTACCCGCTGGACACGATTCAGACCCCGCCGGTGCTCACCAACGATCTGGCCGACGTGCCCCGGCGCGGGGTGGAATTCGCGAACCCCAACGGCGCGCATGCCAACATTCTCAAGGCGGGCCTGTGGCCGGATCGCGTGCGCGCCTATCTGGCAGCGGTTTCCTTCGCGGATGCCCAAATCGGGCGATTGCTGGACGCCCTGGACAAATCACCGTATCGTGACAATACCATCATTGTGTTCGTTGGTGACAACGGCTGGCACCTCGGCCAAAAAGAGCATTGGGGCAAAGTGACCTTGTGGAACGAGGCGAACCGCGTGCCGCTGATTTGGGTGGCCCCGGGTGTGGCCAAAGCCGGCGCGATCTGCGAGCACGGGGTGGACCTTATGAGCCTCTATCCAACGTTGTGCGAGCTGGCGGGCGTGCCGGTGCCCAAACATGCCGAGGGCGTGAGCATCAAACCGCTCCTGGCCAAGCCGGACGCCGCGTGGACCCAGCCGGCCCTTTCCACCATGTACCGGAACAACCACACCCTGCGCACCGCGGAGTGGCGTTATAGCCGGTATGAGGACGGCACGGAGGAACTCTACAACGAGCGGACCGACCCCCGGGAGTGGACCAACGTCGCGGCGAAACCGGAATATGCGGACGTGAAGAAGAGCCTGGCGAAGTATCTGCCCGCCACGAATGCGCTTCCGGTCGAGAGCAAAGAAGCGCCGGCCAAGAAGAAGAAACGCAAGCAAGCCCGGGCCAGCGAGTGAAGTTATGGGTAAGGCGGTGCTGATCGCGATTATGATCGGGTCTGTGAATTGCGGCCGGATCGGCGTGCGCGAGACGAGCCCGAAGCCAGCCCGTATGCCGATGTGAGATTGAACCAGACAGCGTTGTTGCTGGCAGGGGTGCTGGGTGGCGCGTGGGTCTCGCTGCAGGGCGCGCCGGCGCCCAGCCCGCAGGAGGAATCTGCGGCGGTGCCACCGCAGCCCCCGAAAAGCGCGGCTTCCGAATTCGTGGTCAGCTCGTGGAATACGGGCGAGGGGCTGCCGGTCAACAACATACAGGCGATCAAGGAGACCCCGGACGGGTATTTGTGGCTGGGCACGCACCATGGGCTGGTGCGGTTTGACGGCGCGCGCTTCGAGACCTTCCTGCGCAGCCCGACCGGCCAGCGCTACGGCGCGCGGGTTGGGCCTTTGGAGGTTGATTGCCGGGGCCGGCTTTGGCTGGCCCCCGATCAGGTTACGCTCATGTATTTGGAGTCGGGGCGGTTTGTCGAGGTGCTCACGAACGGGGGCATCCTGCAATCCCGGGCGGAGAATCTTTGCAGCGACGGAACCAATGGTGTGCTGTGGGTGGATGACGAGGGCAGACTGGGACAGGTTGCGACGGAGCCGCCAAACCGGGCGTCGCAGTTGCCGGGGCCGGCTGCCAGGGCGTCGCGCTGGGTGCGGGATTTTCACGGCCAGCTTTGGCTGGCGAGCCTATTGAGCTTGCGGCTCTATGAGGCTGGGAAATGGCGCGACATCGCTCTGCCGGGGAACGCGTCCATGGTGGTGGCGCCGCGGCGGGCCGGGGGCTTGTGGGTCGCGCGCGAGGCCAAGCTCCGGTATGTGACGAGCGAAGGCGATGTCCGCGAGGTGGCTGACTTTCCCTGGCGGGGCCAGTCCCGGGTTACCTGCATGTCGGAGGATCGCCACCAGCGCCTTTGGATCGGGACGGTTTCGCAGGGCTTGTTTTGTTACGCCGCCGGCGAGTTCAATCATATCGTGCCGATGGCGAGCATCGTTTCCTGCCTGCTGGAGGACGAGCAGGATAATCTTTGGGTCGGCACGCATGGCGCGGGGCTGATCCGCGTGCGCCAGCGGCAGTTCTTCGTGTGCGACCTGGGCAGCGGGTTGCGAAACGAGTTTGTGCGCAGCCTGGCGCAGGACCGGGCCGGACGGGTGTGGCTCGTCACCACGGAGGGCGGTCTCGGTTGGTGGCGGGATGGAGTGTGGAATGCGATGGAACGCGCAAACGGCTGGCCGCGGCGCGATGCTTTCTGCGTCTGTCCGGCGCGCGACGGAGGGGTCTGGGTTTCGACCCCCCGGCGCGGTCTTTGGCGATGCTTCGAAGGGTGGAGCCGGGCGTACCCGCTGGGCGCCAACGCGCTTAAGGAGCCGGCGGTGGATTTGCTGGAAGACCGGCGCGGGCGCTTGTGGATGGTGACGGACAGCTCGGGTCTTTACTGTCTCAGCGGCACCAACCTCGCCGTTTACGCGGCGGAGCAAGGGCTGCCCGGCCGGTATATCCGCTGCGTGATCGAAGACCCGGCGGGCGAAATCTGGGCCGGAGATTGGCGGGGCGGCATTGCGCGGTTCCGGGGGACGGATTGGGAGCTGGTGCGCCAGCCCAGCGGCCATCGCGATATGGTGCGCAGCCTGGTCGGCGTGGATGGAGCGCTTTGGATCGGGACCGACGCCGGCGGCTTGCTGCGTTTCAAGCATGGCCAAACGGCGCGCATTTCCGTGGACCAGGGGTTGCCCGATAATTGCATCCAGCAGCTCCTGCCGGATGGCCAGGGCTTTCTCTGGGGCACCACGCCTTACCGGCTCTTCCGCCTGCGCCTGGATGAGCTAAACGCGGTGATGGACGGGCGCCAGGAGACCGTCCAGGCCATGACCTATGGCCGCGGCGACGGATTGCCCGAGACGTCGTTCGGGGATTGGCATGACCCGCGCTGCTGGCGCACCAGAGAGGGTGAGCTTTGGTTCGCCACGGCCAACGGCGCGATTCACTTTAATCCGCGGCATCTGCGCGAGGGGAAAACTCCGCAGGTGCTGTTGGAGCAAGTGCTGCTGGACGGCAAACCGGTGGCGGGTGCCGCCCTGGAACGGCTGCGGCCTGACCGTGCGCGTTTGGAGTTTCAGTTCACCGCCCCCTGCTTAAGCGCGCCGGAACGCATTCGCTTCCGCTACCAAATGACCGGCGTGGACGCGAACTGGGTGGAGGCGGGGACAGCTCGATCGGCAACCTACGGCAGCATCCCGGCCGGCGATCATGTTTTCCGGGTGCTGGCTTCCACTCCGGATGGCCGGTGGGGGGCGCAGCCGGCCACGGTTGCGTTGGCGGTGCATCCTTACTTCTGGCAGAGCAATTGGTTTCTCGCCGCCGTGGCCGCCACGGTTGCCGGCGGCGGAGTCTGGCTCTTTTGGCGGGCCAATGTGCGCCGCCTGGCGCGCCGGGTTGAGCGCTTGCGCCAGCAACATGCGGTGGATCAGGAACGGGCACGCATCGCCCAGGATATCCATGACGAGCTGGGCGCGAACCTGACCAGCATCGGCCTGCTAGCCGACATGGGGGTGCGCCATCAGGGCGATCCGCCGGCGTTGTTGCGCGATCTCGACCACATTTCCCAGACCGCGCGCACCAGCGTGGCCGCGATGGATGCCATCGTCTGGGCGCTCAATCCCCGCAACGACTCGCTGGACCACTTTGCCAACTACGTTGCTCAGTTCACGCGGGATTTCTTCCAGCCCACCCAATTGCGAACGCGGCTGGAACTGCCGGCTGATTTGCCAACGCAGCCGCTGACCACGGAGATCCGGCACCAGCTCTTCCTGCTGGTCAAGGAGTCCTTTAATAATATCGCCCGGCATTCGCAGGCCACCGAAGTGCGCCTGGAGCTGGCCTGTGAGAACAGCCATCTGCGCCTGACGATTGCGGACGATGGCAAAGGGCTGCCGGAGCGGGCGGCGGGTGAAGGCCAGGACGGCTTGGCCAACCTCCGCGAGCGTATCGAGCGGCTCGGGGGAAGGCTGCAAGTTACGAGCGGCCCGGACCAGGGGACCCGGCTTGACTTTATCCTGCCGCTGGCCAACCTCAAGGCGACCTGAGTTATGGAACTGCGAGTGGCAATTGTCGAGGACGATGCGCAGTGGCGCGCCAACCTGGGACTATTGCTGCGCGAGACCGAGGGCCTAGAGTGCGTGGGCAGCTATCCTTCGGGCGAAGCGGCGATTGCGGATTTGCCGCGGCGCCGCCCGCAGGTGGTGCTCATGGACATCAACCTGCCCAAGATGTCCGGGGTGGAGTGCACGCGGCAGCTCCGGTCGCTGCTGCCGGAGGTTCAGATCGTCATGCTCACCGTTTACGACGACAGCGATCGCATCTTCCAGGCGCTGCAAATGGGGGCAAACGGCTATTTGCTCAAGCGGGCTTCCGCGGATGAGATTTTGCAGGCAATCCAGGATGTGCATCGCGGCGGCGCGCCCATGTCGGCTTATATCGCACGCAAGGTGGTGCAGTCCTTTCAGCAGCCAGCATCGTCTGCACGTCCCGACGAGGTGCTTTCCAAACGTGAGTCCGAGGTGCTCGGCTATGTGGCGCGCGGGTATGGTGATAAGGAAGTGGCGGAAGCCTTGGGTTTGACACCCGCCACTGTTCGCAGTTATCTCAAGACCATCTACGGCAAACTCCACGTGCATTCCCGCACCCAGGCGATCGCCAAGGCTTCCAAGTAGCGCCCGCCATACCCTAATTTGCGGGTATTCCCTGACGGCGGCGCCCCAGCCTAAGCTTCGAGCTGACTGACATAGAACGCTGCGATTATGAGCACCTCTCTGAGATCATTCCTGGTTGCCGGCCGCTTGTTGGTGGTGGCGGTGTTTGCGCCCGGCTCCGCCTTCGGCGGCACGACGATCATTAGCGACAACTACAATGTCGAGACCACCACCACCGGCTTCGCGCTGGACAACGGTGTCAACTTCGGTATCAATCCGCCGACGACGCGGTTAACCGGCACGGCGGCAGCCAACCTTCGATACCTCTACACCACCTCCGGGCAAAGAAGCACCTCAAAGTACGGTATTAGCAATAACCGACTGCGATCCCTTGATGCCACCGGCATCGGGCGTTTCACCCTGTCGGCGGACGGCACGAATCCTTTTAGCTTCGCCACGGCGCTGGGGTCGGGACTGGCTACCCCCACAAATCCGGTCGTGTATGACATCAAGATCGCCATGCGCAACGACGCGGAGAGTAACGAACGGCTGTCCTTCGGGCTGGCGACCGCCGAGGGTGATATGACCACGCTGGATTTCGGGGTGCAGTTGGTGCATACGAATGCCAGCGACAGTTTTTACACCATCTACAAGCGGATGGACACCAATTCGACGGGTGTGGCCGACATCAATGCGGTGATGGCGACGACGGCCAATAGCACCACGGGACAGCTAAACAGCATTATGATTCGGGTGACGGATGCCGGGGCGGAGAGCGGGACCAACTATCATTCGCGGGCGCAGGTGTCGCTGAATAACGGGAGCACGTGGATATACGATACCGCGACCGACAGCGCGCTGCCCAACGGGTGGCGGCTGGACGGACCGGGGCGGGTTTTCGTGTGGGACCAGGCGCCCAATTCGGGCTACGTCTATTATGACAGTTTCTCTGTGGTCCGGCAGGCTAACGCTTCCACCGCGCTGGTTTCGCCGCCGGACAACACGACGGACCTGGGCCCGGTCGTGACGCTGACGGCCGCCGTGTCCAATTCGATCCCGGGCGATCTGACGGTGACCTATTACACGCGTGAGGCGCCCAAGCCGTATCCGGGACCGGACTTCTGCGTGGCGGCGCTGCCCGACACGCAGAACTACGCGCGCGAGGCCGCCGGCAACGGCGATGCCGTAAAGGAAATGTGGTTCGCCCAGACCGACTGGATCGTCAGCCACCGGGTTTCCCACAACATCGTTTACGTGGCCGGGCTCGGCGACATCGTGCAGAACGGAGACGTGAATGACGGCAAAGAGAACCTCACGGAATGGCGCAATGCCACCAACGCGATGTACCGGCTGGAAGACCCGGCCAAGACCGGCCTGGCGGATGGCATCCCCTACGGCATGGCCGTGGGCAACCATGACCAGGAGCCGATCGGCAACGAGGACGGCACGACCACGCACTACAACCGGTATTTCGGCGTGTCGCACTTCGACGGCAAGTCCTATTACGGCGGCCATTACGGGGACGACAACGACAATCATTACGACGTGTTCAGTGCCAGCGGCTTTGATTTCATTGTGTTCTTTTTTGAGTATGGCCGCTATGGCTCGGGCGTGCTGGACTGGGCCAATGGCGTCCTGGCGGCGCACCCAAACCATCGGGCTATCGTCGTGACCCATTATGCGGGCAGCGACCGAACTCCCAGCAGTTTCAGCACGCAAGCCTCCGCCCTCTACAGCGGGCTTAAGGCACAGACGAACTTCTTTATGATGCTGGGCGGCCATGTTGCCGCCAACGGGGGTGAAGGCTCGCGGTCGGATACGTATCTGGGGAGAACGGTCAGGACTTTCATCTCCGATTATCAAGGCTGGATGAACGGCGGCAACGGCTATATGCGGCTAATGTATTTCTCGCCGAGCAACAGCACCGTCACCATCAAGACCTATTCCCCCTGGCTCAATCAGTACCAGACCGATGCCAACAGCCAGATGTCGTTTAGCTACAAGCTGCAGTTGCCGACCGGGCCGGGTTCGGCCGGGACGCCGTACGTGGCGGTGGGGACCAACACCGGTGTGGAGCCCAACACCCTGAGCAGTTTCGCGTGGAGCGGCGTGCAAGCCAAGAAGTCCTATGACTGGTACGTGACGGTGGCGGACAGTTCCGGCAACATCGTAACCAGTTCCGAATGGCAGTTCAGCACCTTGTCGAAGTTCGCCCCCAATTCCGCACCCATTGCGAGCAATCAACTGGTCACCGTCGTCGGTGACGCCCCGGTAGCCTTGACCCTTCGGGCGGCGGATCCCGACGGCGAGCCGGTGACGTTTGAGGTCATGGGCGAACCCTCGAATGGGGAGATCGCCGGCTTTGATTCGGACACCGGGACGCTGACATATCTGCCGATGAGGGGATATCGCGGGCCGGACCGAATCAGCTTCCGGGCCAGCGACGGCCTGACTAACAGCGCGCTGGCGTCTCTGAACCTAAACCTGTTGGCGCCGCCGGACGGCAACGGCAACGGTCTGCCGGATGCGTGGGAAGCGCTCTATGGTGTGAGCGACCCGAACGGGGACGAGGACGGGGACGGCGCGAACAACCTGGCGGAGTATCGGGCCAACACAAACCCCACCAATAGCGCTTCGGCGCTGCGCATTGTTTCGCTGGAAGACATTTACACCGGCGACATGGACCTGGTGTGGACTTCAGTGGGCGGCGGCCGCTACCGGGTGCAATACTCGGATGCCGACGCCGGCGGCGGTCCGGCTGGTCCGTTTACAGATATCCCGCGCTTTCTCTACGACGAGCTGGACCCGGCGCCTTACGGCGAAGCCTCGCTGCAGAGTTATACCGACATGGCGCCGTCCAGCGGAGCGCGTTTCTATCGCATCCGGTTGGTTCCGTGATGCCGGCAGGATGCTTCCTTGCGCCAGTTTAGGTTTTCAAAGAGGCTCCTTTGGAGCAGAGGAGTCCCACGCTTTGCCTGCCAGGTAATCCACGAGTCCGCGAGGGCGGGAACCGCTCTGCCCGCAAGCAGGGCGAGGGGAATCCCCGCGAGTATATGGTGGTAGTGTCAGGAAGTTCTCCTTGCGGTTTCCACCGGTGGCAGAATGACAAGGCCGCGCCCGGTCGGATACCCCAATTTGCGGGTATTCCAAGGCGCGATGTGTGGACCTAAACTTCGGCATAACCATTACAACGTCCATTGTGCTTATGAGAACCTCTCTTAAAGCGAGTCTGCGGGTCAGCTTGCTCCTGGCGGCACTCGCGACCAACTCCGCCTCCGGCGTGGAGACGATTATCTACGATAATTACAATGCGGTTTCTAACACAACCGGCTTTGCGCTCCAAAAAGGCATCAATTCCGGGATCACTAATACCAGCGGCACGCGGTTGACGGGAACGATCATCACTGTTGATAACCTGAACCTGCGCTATATCAACACAGGCAAGAAGCCCGATTCGGTCTACTCAATGAACGGCGCCGGCACCAGAGCGCGAGTCGGAACCGATACTCGTTTCGGACAGTTCACTCTCTCTGCAGGATCAGCTGCGTTCGACTTTGCTTCGGCCATTGGTAGCGGCGACGCGACCCCCGGTAACCCGGTCGTTTACGATGTTGCGATCGGCATGGAGAACAATGATGGTGCAATGGCGAGAATGTCGTTCGGCATCTCAACTACCGCACCCGCCCCTGACCCTAATACTGTTGGGAATGATACTTTCGATTTTGGCGTTCAGGTTTATAGAGCCGACAGCGATTATACCACCAATACGGTTGGCAAGCTGATTGATTTCGGCTCTTCGGGCGTTACAGACATAAAGGCACCCATCGAGACCAACACCGTGAAGATGGGGAACCTGATTTCTTTCTTAATCCGCGTGACCGATGCGGGGTCGGAGAGTGGCGCCAATTACCACTCGCGGGTACAGGTTTCACGGGACGCAGGCAGCACCTGGATTTACGACACAGACACAGATGCCGCCCTTCCCAACGGCTGGCGGTTCGATGGCACAACCCGTTATTTTGTTTGGGATATTGCCCAAGATGTAGATTCGGCCACTTTCGAGAATTTCTCGATCAAGGTTTATACCTCAACCTGGAACGGAGGCGGGGGCGATAACAACTGGTCCACCACTGCCAATTGGTCGAGCGGTTTGGCTCCCAGTGCGACGGTCGGCGAAGAACTCACCTTCGCCGGTTCGACGCGGCTGACTCCCAACATGTCGGCTGACTACAGCCTTTACGGGCTTAAGTTCGCCAACGGCGCTGGTTCGTTTACCATCGGCGTGGCGGAAGGGAAGACGCTGACTTTAAACGGGGACATCCTCCAGTACTCCGCCAACGTGCAGACGCTCAACACGCCCATTGCCATTGCCGCGACGCGCACGGTTAATACGGCCAGCGGCGACCTGACGATCGGCGGCGCGATCAGCGGCGCGGGCGGGGTCACCAAATCAGGCAATTACACGCTGACCTTGGGTGGCGCCAACTCGTATTCCGGCAGCACCACCGTCAGCGCCGGCAGCCTGCTGGTGAACGGTTCGATCGGTAGCGGGGTGGTCTCGATCGCCTCGGGCGCGACGCTGGGGGGCGCGGGCACGATCGGCGGGGCGGTCACCGTGGCGTCCGACTGCACGATGGCTCCTGGTGAGACGCCAACCTCCATCGGCACGCTCACGCTGGGTGCGGCGCCGAGCCTGGGCGGCACGATCGCCATGCAGATCAACAAGACGGCTGGGTCCGTGTGCACCGCGGACCAGGTCAACCTGACCTCGGGAACGCTGAGCTACGGTGGCACGCTGACGGTCACCGAGCTTGCCGGAAGCGCCCCGCTCAGCGGCGGGGAAGTGTTTCACCTGTTCGATGCCGCCGGAGGGTTCAACGCCGGCAGCAGCTTTAGCATAATGAGCCTGCCAACGCTTCCAACTCAGACGCCCGTGCTAAACTGGTACACGGGCAAACTGACGGTGGACGGTACGATCATCGTCAATCGCGCGCCGACCGCGGCAAACTATGGGCTCACGCGCGCCAAGGGTGCTTCGATGAAGATCAACAAGGCCGATCTGATTGCCGCTTTGATGGCCAGCGCAAACGACTCGGGCGACGGCGACACGATCAGTTATGACGGGCTGGTGAGCCTGACCAGCCACAACAACGTGACCCTGACGGAAGACACCACCACCTATTACTACGCGCCCAGCACGGACGCCGCTGACTATTTTGAATACAAGGTAAAGGACAATCGGGGCGGCACGGTTACGAAGAAGATCAACATAACGGTGCAGCCTTTTTATGGATCGGTGGAGATTCGTCAGGACGGCGGCGGGCAGGTAACGCTGTCGTTCTGGGGGATTCCCGGTTACAGCTACTACGTGCAGCGTTCGTGCGGCGACACCTCCAGCTTCGCGGATTTGGCGGAGAACAATCCAGTCACGTGCTCGGATTCCGGCCTCGTCACGTTCACGGACACGCCAGGGCAGGGGTGCAACCCGGCTTTTTACCGTCTGCGAACACCCTGAGGGAACCGGGCCGGGTCATCTGAGCGCGGGCGCTGCTTGTTTCCGACCCGCTGGGGGGCATCGCAACAGAATCGAGCGGCGGCGCGGCTGCGATCCGGGGGTGGGTCTGGACAGAACACGCCGGCCGGATAGAATCCCCGAGTGAAAACCCATAGCGCTCTTTTGCTTGCAATGCTCCTGGGCAGCTCGGCTTTTGGGGCCAAGCCTAACGTTGTGTTCTTCATCGCCGATGACCTGGGCTACGGCGATTTAAGCTGCTACGGCCAGCAGCGGTTCCAGACGCCCAACATTGACCGTCTCGCCCGCGAGGGCATGAAGTTTACCGCCCACTACTCTGGTCACAACGTGTGCGCGCCCTCGCGCTGTGTGCTGATGACCGGCAAGCATCCGGGCCACGCCTACATCCGGGACAACCGCGGCGGCCTGGGGCCGGAAGGCGAGGGGCAGGAGCCCGTCCCCGCCGGCGAACTCAAGCTCCCGCTCACGCTCAAAAAGCTGGGCTACGCGCTAGGCGGCTTCGGCAAGTGGGGCCTGGGGGGCATTGGCACGAGCGGCGAGCCGGGGCGCCAGGGCTTCGATGTCTTCTATGGCTACAACTGCCAGGCCGTGGCGCATAACTACTACCCGACCCATCTCTGGTCCAACGACACCCGGGTGGCGCTGAGCAACCCCGATTTCAGCCCGCGCCAGAAGCTGCCGGCGGGGGCGGACTCCAACGCGCCCGAAAGCTACACCAGGTATTCCGGAACCCAGTACGCCCCGGACCTGATCACCGCCGAGGCGCTCAAGTTTATCCGCGAGCGTCAGGCCCGGCCGTTCTTTCTTTACTACCCGACGACCGTTCCGCACCTGGCGTTGCAGGTGCCGGAAGACTCGCTCCGGCAGTTCGCGGGCAAGTTCCCGGAGACTCCCTACACCGGGGGGCGCGGTTACCTGCCGCAGCGCACGCCGCGCGCGGCTTACGCCGCCATGATCACGCGCATGGATCGGGAGGTCGGCCGCATCCTTGATCTCGTTAAGGAACTGGGCCTGGAAGAGAGCACAATCTTCGTCTTCGTGAGCGACAACGGCCCGCTCTACGGCCAGCTCGGAGGCGCCGATTGTGAGTTCTTCAACAGCCACGCGGGCTTTCGCGGCCGCAAGGGGTCTTATTACGAAGGCGGCTTTCGCGTGCCGTGCCTGGTGCGCTGGAAGGGAACGATCACGCCCGGCTCGGTGAGCGACCGGGTGACCGGCTTTGAGGACTGGCTGCCGACCCTGCTGGAGCTGATCGGCGAAAAGGCGGGCACGCCGGCGGGCATTGACGGGATCAGTTTTGCGCCGACCTTGCTGGGCAAGCAGCAGCAGGCGCGACCGTTCCTCTACCGTGAATCGCCCGGCTACGGCGGCCAGCAATGCGCCCGCATCGGCGACTGGAAAGCCGTCCGCACGAATCTGAACGTCAAGGCCGGGGCGCGCCGGACCGAGCCTGCCGCGCTCGAACTGTACGATCTCGCGCGGGACCCCGGCGAAACTAACAACGTGGCGCGGCAACACCCCGAAGTCGTCCAACAACTCAGCGCCCTCATGCGGCAGCAGCATGTCAAGTCCCCGCTGTTTCCCATCCGCGTGCTGGACCGTGGGGCAGAGTAGTCCAGGGCGAATCTCCAGTTGCCGTCGGGTGCCAAGGGCGAGAGCCTTGGCGTCTCGCCAGGGGCTCGGGGCCAGTCCGGCGATACCCTAATTTGAGGGTATTCTCAAGTTGCGGTCTTTGTGCGTAATCTGGGCCAGATGCTAGTGAAAAGGCGCCAGTTTCGTGCCAACAGCACAACTATGAAAAACCTAGTACAATTCGCAGCCATCCTGTTTCTGGCGGGCCTCACCGCCCACGGCCAAACCATTATCGCCGATGATTACAATGTGACCGGTTCCGGCACCGGTTTTGCGTTGGGCAGCGGTGTCAACTCGGGCATTAATCCGCCTACTACAAGGTTGACTGGTTCAATGGCGGCCAACATGCGCTATTTTCGCACCGCGACGGGGAGGGCGGAGACTGATTACAGCATCGGCGCTAACGCGCTGCAGGTGGCGGGCGGTGCTAACTCCGGTCGCTTTACGCTTTCTAATGACGGAACCACAGCATTTGATTTTGGCCCGGCGCTGGGGACCAGTCTTGCAACGGCGGTGAACCCAGTCGTGTACGACATTACTATCAGCATGGCAAATAACTCGGCGAGCGGTAACCAATACCGGTTCTCGTTTGCTTTGGCCACGGTGGAGAATAATGCGAACTTCTGGGACTTTGGTATCCAACTTTATCGGTCAACCACCACCTCCGCTCGGTATGCTATTGGGAGGCGCATTGACGTGGTATCCTACACCACCGCCACCGATAGCAGCGGCACCACTGGTGACCTCAATGATCCTTATATCACGACCACAGGTGCCAATACATTTGGAAGCCAGATTGACTTCCTGATTCGGGTGACCGACGCCGGGGCTGAAACCTCCACGTTTAACTCGCGTGTGCAAGTCTCGAGGAATGGGGGCAGCACTTGGCTCTATGACACAGACTCCGACGCGGCACTTCCTGATGGTTTTCGGTTTGACACAGCGAGCCGCTACTTCTCTTGGGATATAGCCGGCGGAGCGGTAGCCACCTATGACAACTTCTCGGTGACGATTGTTCCGGAACCGTCTGTTGCGGCGCTTGGCCTTCTGGCCGCAGCAGCCCTGATTGTCCGCCGCCGCCGGTAGCGTTCGCGATTCCGTGGTATCTTGTGACGGGGGGAGCGCTTTTCAGCGATCCCCCGGTCTTTCTTGGGCTTTTTGGTGGGTTTCCAGGGCGTAGACACAACCGAGTCTAAGCCGTAAATGCGCAATCCCTCCGTATACTCACCGTAGATAACATTGTTATCTACGGTGAGTATACGGCGAGGCTACGGCGATACGCTGGTGCCAGGGTCAGGCCAGCGGAGGTGCCTGGATCGGAGCATTACCCACATTCTTGGCCCTCCGCTTGCCGGCCAATCCCGGGATTCCTGGTGAGAACGCCAAGCGCGACAATCCAGGGGGGCGTCAAAGCCCGGCAGTGGAGCCTCGGCCACCTGCCACTGGAAGACGAACGCCGAACCTCGAACCTTGGACTGCCCAGCTATCGGCCAACCGTTTGACCAGTCGAATGATTCTCGCGGAGTACTCCAGCAGCCGCTCCTCCAAGTCATAATCCGCCTTCATCCTGCTCCTCCCTCTTTTCGGTTCAGTGTTCGATGTTCGGCGTTCAGTGTTCGACGTTCATCCCTCCCGACTCCCAGCGCAGCCCCTCCCGGTAGAGGAACAGCAGGGAGTTGAACGCCCGGTTCTGGTCCGCGTCGTGCCTCCCTGGCGCCGGGCTTCACCAACCGTCCTGGACACCTCATGACCCAGCACTGCCGCAGTGCCTTTTTCCAGCGCGTCCAAAGCCGCTTCCTGGGGTCGGCTCCGGGGCACTATTTCCTTGCGGCGGCCCAAAACCGGGCACAACCTCAGCCCCATGGCCGCCTCGAGACCCCAGCGCCCATTCGTTGCCGCCGCCGACTCTGCGGCGCAGCCCCGGTTGCGTCCCCACCCGCTGCCAAGCGGGTGCGCCCCGGATACTCAACAGTGTAGTTCGGACGTCGCAGGCACAGCGGCTCAGTTCAACCGCCGTGTATCCGCCATGCCCTTCCACCCCTCACGAACCTTCGGAAGGCCTGTCCATCCGAGCACGGCGGATACACTCCTTTTACGTTAGCGCGAAGTTCAGCCTATGGAAACCATCAGCATGCCAGCACCCGCCCGGACTTGGGTCTCCAATGCTTCGCTGATCGCAGGCGTGGCCCTGGGCGTTGGAGTCTTCGTTCTGGGGGCTTCCAACGCCAACATCGAAGGCGCTGGAGACGTAGCCTTCGGGGTCGCGACGTCCGGTTGGGTGGGACTTCCGCTTATCCTGTTGGGCCTGATAAAGCTTTTCAGGTTCTTTCCCAATATACACGCGGTCCTGTGGGGCTTTGGCTGCTTCGCTTTACTGGGCTCATGCTGGAGCGTCTTCGTCGCCCCTAAGGAGGGTGTTCCGAAATTCGTAGCAAGTGTCGGTACTGCAGGGAGATACGCCC
>CAZDOO010000071.1:0-29016 GCA_964507045.1 uncultured Verrucomicrobiota bacterium
TGCTCATGCCATCATAAGACGTATGCGAGACACAAAAGGTTTCTACAAAGCACGTTGGACGTTGAACGTCGATTGGTTTGCGGACTGAACAAGGAAGGGGGCCCGGCTCCTTCAGTAGCTGGTTGATGGTGATGCGGGCCTGGGCTTGTGAGGGCATGGGTCAGCAGTGGGGTTTGGTTTGGCTGCGCACTCGGTAGAGGCGTTCTGTGAAGCCGCCCTCGGCGACGAAGGCGTTTTCCTGGGCGGCGATCTGGCGGTCCAGCAGCGCGCAGGCCACCGCGAGCAGGGCCAGCGCACCGTTGGCCGCTATCTCGGGGTAGGTGGAGGGAGTGGACTTTGTGGACGAGGTGGACGGAGTGGACGGAGTAGGCGGGGTGGACGGAGTGGACTTGGTGGATGGGGTGGACTTGGTGGACGGGGTGGACGGGTGTACTGCCTGGCCCTGTCCGCGCTGTGCACGCTGTTGATCATGGACCGCGCGCGCCCACGCTGCCACACCATCGGCGGTGGCGGGCCGCCGCGCTATCAGCTCGGCCCGGCGCGGGTCTTCCCGGGGCCACTTCTCCAGCCCCCGCTGGCGGAGGAAATCCTCATAGTCCAGGCGCAGCTCCTCGAGGCTGGCACGGGCCACGTTCGTGAGCTTGAGCTCCATTTTTTTCGAGGTGCCGCTGGCCTGACTGCCCTCCGCGATGTTCTGCACGCCGCTCCGTGCCGCCTGCACCATCTGGTCGCGCGTCCGGCTGCGTTTCTCGATGTAGCGGTCGCAGAATCGCACCGTGACATCGTAGGCCAGTTGCGCCACTTGGAAGCTCTTCAGCTTCCGGTAGCCCCCATGCAGCGGGATCAATTTCTCCGGCTCATTCATGGCTTGTTCGTCGGTCCATGCCGATCATGGTGTCTCAGCCGGCGCCAAAATGAAAGGCTGCTTGTTGCACTGTGGACACTGTGGACTTTGTGGACTCTGTGGACTTAGTGGACTTGGCAGACTTGGTGGGGGGCCTTAGGCGGCGCCGCCTTGGGGGGGATGCATTGGGAGAGGCATTCCCGCGAGAATGTGGCGGCAGCGAGGCGGGTTTTGCTCCGGCCTACTCAATTGGGTGGGGCGCCCCGGGTGACATTGACCCTATGCTCGGAGAGGCTGGGGCAGGCGGCAGGACGGCGGTCTGCTATCGGATTGAGAGATGAATACAACGCGCAACACGATCGCACGAGTTCTGCTAATGATGGTGCTATGGGGCCAGGCGTCCGGTGTGGCGCCGGCACAAGCCGGTGACGCGCTGGAAGAGGGGTTCCGGAACCCGCCGGATTCGGCCAAGCCGCGCGCGTGGTGGCATTGGATGAACGGCAACGTTACCAAGGAAGGCATCACCGCCGACCTGGAATGGATGAAGCGGTCCGGGCTTGGGGGGGTCCAGATGTTCGATGGCAATCTGAGCACGCCGCAGGTTGTGGAGAAACGGCTGGTTTGGATGACGCCCGAGTGGCAGGAGGCGTTTCAGCACGCGGCGCGGGAGGCGGAGCGGCTGGGGCTGGAGATGGGAATGGCGGCCTGCGGCGGCTGGAGCGAGAGCGGCGGGCCGTGGGTGAAGCCGCAAGAGGCGATGAAGAAGCTTGTCTGGAGCGAGGTTGCCGTGCAGGGGCCGGTGAAGTATTTCGCGCAACTGCCGCACCCGCCGACGAACAATGGCAAGTTTCAGCAGATGCCCCGGCCGGTGGTGAACAAGACCAATCCGCCGCCCACGTTCTATGCCGACGTTAAGGTTCTGGCCTATCGCTTGCCTGAAGATGAGATGCGGATGGCAGATCTCCATCCCAAAGTCACAACCAGCGCGCCCCAGGTCAACCCGGCGCAACTGACGGACGGCGACTTCGCCACCGTGGTCTCGATCCCGGTGCAGCCCGGCCAAAGCAATGTGTGGGTGCAATTCGAGTTTGGGCAGCCCTACCGGGCGCGGGCGGTCACCGTGGCGCTGGCCGCCGCTGGGTGGGCCATCCCGAACGGCGTGGTTCAATCGAGCGACGACGGGACGAACTGGTCCACACTGCTTGGCCTGCCAGGACCGGCGCAAAGCGGGTCATGGGTATGCCTGGCGCAGACGGATTCGTTCCCCGAGACCTCGGCCAGGTTCTATCGTGTGCTGCTAAGACCCACCACGCGCAGCATGCAGTTGGCGGAGGTTGAGTTGTCGGGGCCGAGGATCAATCGCTGGCAGGGCAAAGCCGCCTTCTTCCACACCATCCACTTCGCCTCGATCGCGACGCCGCCCGTGGCGAAGCGCGAAGCGGTGGCGCGGGAAGATGTGCTCGACCTGACGGGGAAAATGAAGCCGGACGGGACGCTGGACTGGGACGCGCCGCCGGGCAAGTGGGCTATCCTGCGATTAGGCTACTCGCTGACAGGCGAGCGGAACCATCCCGCCACTCCGGAGGCGACCGGTTTCGAGGTGGACAAACTGAGCGCCCGGCATGTGGGCAACTACATTCAGAGGTATGTGGATATGATTTCCGGCGCAGCCGGGCCGTATTTTGGCAAGAGCATGCGCTGCCTGCTGATGGACAGTTGGGAAGCCGGCGTCGAGAACTGGACGGATGACATGATGGCCGAGTTCCGCAAGCGCCGGGGTTATGATCCGACGTCCTACCTGCCCGCGCTGACGGGCCGCATTATCGAGAGCGCCGCGGCGAGCGACCGATTCCTGTGGGATTTCCGCCGGACGCTCGCGGACCTGGTGGCGGAGAATCATTACGGGGTTGCCGCCAGGTATTTGAATGAGCGGGGGGTGAAGCTCTATGCCGAGGCGATGGGCGGACCCACGACGACCGGTGACGGACTGCTGAGCAAACGGTTTGTGGACGTGCCCATGGGTGAGTTCTGGACGCCGTCGGCCGGGGCGCAAGACGGTCCGGTGAACAATCCGGACCTGCGCGAGGCGGCGTCGGCGGCGCACATTTACGGCAAGAAGATCGTGGCCGCCGAATCGTTTACGACGGAACGCGGCGATCCGGTATGGGCCTCGCCGTATTTCATGAAGCCGGCAGGCGACAACGCAATGGCCCTGGGCATCAATCGCATCATCTTTCACACCTCGGTGCATCAGCCGTTCGTGGATGAGCACCATCAGCCAGGCCTGACCCTGGGTGGGTTTGGGCAACATTACACCCGCAACATGACGTGGGCGGAGCAGGCAATCGCGTGGAACACCTACCTGGCTCGCTGCTCGCATCTGTTGCAGGAGGGGCAGTGGGTGGGCGATCTCGCTTACTTTTATGGAGAAGGCGCCCCGGCCACCGTGCCCGGGCGAAAGCGGCGCCCGGTCAATCCCGAGCCGCCGCCGGGGTATTCGTACGACTGGGTCAACGCCGATGTGCTGCTGAACCGCATGACGGTCCGTGACGGGCGCCTGGAGCTGCCGGACGGGCCTAGCTACAAGGTGCTCGTGTTGCCGGAGGCGGTGGAACAAATCACCCTGCCGCTACTGCGCCGGCTGCGCGAGCTGGTTGCGGCCGGAGCGGTAGTCGTCGCCCCCAAACCCGCCGGCTCGCCCAGTCTTGCTGACGAGGGCAAGGAGGCCGAGTACAGCGCGCTGGCCAGCGAGCTATGGGGTTCGGTTGACGGCGAGCGCACCAAGGAACAGGCTTTTGGCCGGGGGAAGATCTGTTGGGGCAAGCCGCTGGGACAGCTCCTGGCAGGCGAGAAGACGCTGCCGGACTTCGAACATAACCTGCCCGAGTTTGATTCGGCGCTGGCCTGGATCCACCGTCGAGCGGGTGACACAGACCTCTATTTTGTGTCGAACCAGCGGGAGCGGATGGAAGATTACCAGGTGGTGTTTCGTGTGCAGGGCAAGGAAGCCGAGCTTTGGCACCCGGACAGCGGGTTCATCGAGCCGGCGTCCTACCAGACCGTCCACGGGCGGACCAGCGTGCCAATACACCTTGATCCCTACGGATCGGTCTTTGTGGTATTCCGGCGGGCGGCGGCGGCGGGGCGAACCCTGCCGCGCCCGGTCTTCAGCGAGCTGGCCACTCTCCAGGGAGCGTGGGAGGTCAGTTTCCCGCCGGGCCGGGGGGCACCGCCGCGGATTACGCTCGACCGTCTGGTTTCGTGGACCCAGCGCCAGGAAGACGGCGTCAAGTATTTTTCGGGAACGGCCACCTACACGAAGCAGATCGAGGCGCCGGCGGCGTGGTTTCAGCCCGGCACAAAGCTGCTGCTTGATTTGGGCCGGGTGAAAGAGATGGCCGAAGTGTTTGTGAACGGCCAACCGGCAGGGGGCATCCTATGGAAACCGCCGTTCCAGGCCGAGGTGACCGCGGCGCTCAAGCCGGGCAACAACCGACTTGAAGTGAGAGTGGTTAACCTGTGGCCGAACCGGATCATCGGGGACGAGCAGCCGAAGGCCACGAATCGCCATGCGTGGCTTGCCCCCAACCACAAGCCGTTTACCGCCCAGTCGCCCTTGCTTGAATCCGGTCTGCTTGGGCCGGTCCGGTTGCTCCGCGCGGCAGTTGCGAGCGGGAGCGGAGAACGCTGATTGCGGGGGACTCGCGATGACCGCAGTGAGGACAACGCCAATTCACTCTCGCCCGCGGGCTGCGGAACGGATAGCGTAACGAGACCGCGAGATGAAAGAAGCAGCACCCAAGACCCGATGGCAGTTGCCGGATGCCTATATTATCATCCTGAGCATTGCAGTGCTCGCGATGGTGGCCACGTGGGTGGTGCCGGCGGGGCAGTATTCGTTCCAGGTTGATCCCCAGACCAAGGCGACGCAGGTTGACCCGGGCTCCTTCAAGCTGGTGCCGCGCCAGCCGGTCATGCCCTGGGAGTTTTTCCTGTACTTCCCGCTGGGCCTGGAGAAAGCGGCCGAGGTCGTGTGCCTCGTGCTGCTGGTGGGAGGGTTTTTACAGATCATCAGCGACTCGGGAGCCATCGAGGCGGGCTTGTCGCGGCTGATCGCCGCATTGGGGACGCGACGGATGCTCATCCTGCCGATTCTTATGATTTGCATGTCCGTGCTGGGTTTTGCCGGCGTGCTGGCCAATGCCGTCGTGGCGTTCATCCCCCTGGGCTTGCTGTTGTCGCGGCGGCTGGGGCTGGACCCGGTCTGCGGGGTGGCGATGATGTACCTGGGCTGCTATTCGGGCTTCGCTCCGTCGGCGATGTGCCCGCCGACCACGCTAATAGCGCAGCAGATTGCGGGTGTGCCGCCGATGTCCGGCTTTTTCGTCCGCACCGTGGTGTGGCTGACAGTCGTGCTGGCCACGCTCTGGTATGTGATGCGCTACGCCGCAAGAGTGACGGCCGATCCGTCCCGCAGCATCTATGCGACCTTTGACGACGAGGTTGCGGCGGCCACGAGGAGGGCACCAGCGTTTACCGGGCGGCATGTACTGACGCTGCTGACGCTGGCGGCGGGCTTTGCGCTCTTCGGCTGGGGGGCGAGTTTGCACAACTGGAGCCTGCGCAACCTCACCGCCGTGATGATGGCGGCCGGAATCATCGGCGGGCTGGTGAGCGGCATGAAGCCGCAAGCCATCGTTGGGTCGTTTATTGGCGGCTGCAAACATCTGCTTTATTCGGCGATGATCGTGGGCCTGGCCAAGTCCATCACGCTGATCATGGAGGACGGGCGGATCATCCACACGCTGGTGCACTACCTGTCCGCGCCGCTGGTGGACCTGCCGCCGATCTTTGCCGCGGGTGGGATGTATCTCATGAGCCTGGTCGTGCATTTTTTTATCACGTCGGGATCGGGGCAAGCCTATGTGACCATGCCGATCATGGCGCCCATTGCCGACATCGTCGGGCTGGACCGGCAGACGGCCGTATCCGCCTACCTTTATGGCGACGGCTTCATCAACATTATCATTCCCACCTCGGGCGTCCTCATGTCGGTCATCGCCATGTCCCGGATTCCCTACTTCAAGTGGCTGAAGTTCGCGCTGCCGCTGTGCGGCATCTGGATTTTATTGGGCGCCCTGGCCATTGCTTACTCAACCTGGTTTGGCTGGTAAGAGGCGGTTGGGAAGACAGGCAGTCAGGCTCTGCCCGGGCTGAGCATTCCATTTACCATGTGCTGCAGGATGCGGACGCCGTTGATGAGCGAGCCGATATCGAACTTCATCCGCGGATGATGCAGCCCCGGAGTCAAGTCGCACCCCAAGCCGATATACGCGGTTTTGAGCGTCGGCTTGCGTTTGGCGTAGAAGTGGAAATCTTCCGCGCCCGGCGTGATAATCGGAGCGAGCAGGCCCCCTTTGCCCAGCACCGCCACGATGGCTTCCCGGGCCAGTGCAATCATCTCCTCGGAATACTCGGCAGCCGGAGCTCCGGGTTTGACGCGGATGGCCGCTTTGGCGCCGACGGATGCCGCCGCGTTGCCGATCGCGGCCTCCGCCCGCTTGAGCAGCTCCTGCATCAGCCCGTTCTGCTGGGCGCGCACATCCATTGCCATCTCGGCCTTGTCGGGAATCAGGTTGGTTGCCGCGCCGCCGGCCAGCAGCTTTGTCACCTTGATGCTGTGCGGCACGACGGGATTCATGTGGAGGGCGTTGATGGCGTTGACGACCGCGGCGGCGGCGTCAATAGCGTTCACCCCCAGATGAGGCCGGGCGCCATGAGCGGCCACCCCCTCAATGGCAGCTTCAATGCGCCCGCTTGCTCCATGGCACAGCGCCGGAGTGGCCTGGCCCTTCTTCGCTTCCTGCTCGGGCCGGAGGTGAATGCCGAGGATGGCATCCACGTCCAGAATGGCGCCGGCCTCAATGAGCGCCAATGCTCCCTGGAGAGTCTCCTCCGCCGGCTGGAACAGGATCTTCAACGTGCCGCTGGCGGGTTTGCGTTTCGCCGCCTGTTCGGCGACACACAGCACCATTGCCGAGTGCGCATCGTGCCCGCAGGAATGGAGGGCGCATTCTTTGCCGTCCACAATATGCTTGAGCGCGTCCATATCGGCGCGCAGAGCCAGTACCGGGCCGGGCTTATCACCGCGCAGCACGCCGACAACTCCGGTGCCGCCCACGCCGGCGGTGACTTCATACCCTGCCTGGCGCAACTGCTCCGCCAGGAACGCGGCGGTCCTGGTCTCCTTCAAACCCAGCTCGGGCATCCCGTGAAGAATCGCATACAGCGCTTCCACTCTCGCTTTTGTGGTTGTGCTCATCGCCGCCGGAATGGTGACAGCAGCCTCTGTCGTGGTCAAATGACAATCTGCCGCAGCGCGCAGGCACTCCCGTCCGTTCAGCCCAATCGGCGCTCCCCGAGGGCCGAGCTTCGGAGAATCCTCTCCGATCACCGGGACACGGTGAGCGGCGGCAATTGCGGCAGCGGCTGGCCTGACAGGTCGGTCCCGGTGACGCGGAGCTGGTTGGGCGTCACATCGCAGCGAATGACGGTTTGAGCCCCGCCGATGATCATCGGGAAGTTCAGCCCGTTCTGCCCCGCCGGCTGGAGGGCATACCGATGGGTGTGGCCGCAAATCAACAGGTTCACTTTGCCCCGGTTCAGCAGAGGGGCCACGTTGTCGTGCAGCCATTGGGGGCGGATGAACTTGGCATCGGGGGTCGGACCCGGGGGGATGTGGAGCACGCAGACCCGGAACGGGGCCGCCCGGAACGCCGGTTCCTCGATTTGCCGCGCCAGCCACTCCACCTCCCGGCGCAGATACGGCGCGAAATCCGCCAGCCCGTAATACTCCTCGTTTTCGTCCCCCTTGTCTTCCCCGCCGTCGAGGACCAGGAACATGACGGGACCCTGCCGCAGCGTGTAGTAGTAGCGACCCGACTCCGTCGGAAAAAAGTCCAGCAACCGCCGCGCAAAGCTGCCCCGGGTGTCGTGGTTTCCCCGCACATAGACCAGCGGGATGCGACTGCCGAAGCTCGCCGCGCAGGGATCCACCACGCAGCGGTACAACTGCGCCTCGTCCTTGACCGCGTCCACCATGTCCCCGTTGAGGAACACCGCGTCCACTCCCGCCCAATCCACAGACGCCAGCGACGCCGCCAGCGGGTCCACTTGCTCATGGCGGTCGTTCACCACCACGAACGACGTGGACACTTTGCCCGCGTCGAAGGTTGTGAACCGCTGCTGCGCGCTGGCCACCGTCTCGCCATAAATCACCTTGTAGGGCTTGTATTGAGCAATCTCCCGCGACACAGCGCGGTAGACGTAACGCGTTCCTGGCTCCAGCCCCGCCAGCGCCACGTTGTGCACCGTCACATCGGCATCGCGCAAGCCGTGGTGCGCGGGGATATTTGTGAGCCAGCGTGCCGAGGACTCCGGCCGATACTCCACCCAGGACAAGCACTTGCGGCTGGTCGCCCAGGAAACGGTGATGCCGCGCTCGGACGGCGCTTGCAGGAACGGCCCGTGCGTGATCGCCAGGTGGGAGAGGGTGTTGGCGGCGGGCGGCGGCGGATTCGCCGCGCTCGCGGTCAGAGAAAAGGCGACAACCATGGCGGCCAGGACAAAACACGCCTGGAGGACCCTTGCCCGGGAAAACGCGCCCGTGCGCTTCATTGATTTCATGGAAGAACTCATAATTTGCTTAACCAGTCAGTCAACTCGCTCAAAGAGGCGACTTCACGAGTAATCGCCAGGCGGGTGGGCCGAGGCTTGCGCCCCGGGTTATACCAGCAGGCATCAATGCCATAATTGACCGCGCCCTCGATGTCCGACGCCCACCCGTCCCCGACCATCAGCACCTCGGATTTGGGCGGATGTCCCAGCCGGGCAAAGGCCGTGTCGAAGAACGCCCTGGCCGGCTTGGCCGCCCCGATCTCTTCCGAAATGATGATTTCCGAGACATGGTGGCGAATGACCGAGCGGGCCAGGCGACCGCGCTGGACGACCGTCAGGCCGTTGGTCAATATGGCTAGCCGATAGTTCGTGTGCAATGTCTCAAGCGCCGCCGCCGCATCCTCCACCAGTTCCGAGCAGCTGGCCAGGCACTCCAGGTAACGGGCGCTGAGCGCCGCCGGCGAATGCGCCACCCCAATCGTATCCAGCAACTGCTCGAAGCGCCGCACCTTCACCTCGGCGGGGGAGATCTCCCCGCTTTCCACCCGTTGCCAGAGGGCCTGATTGATCCGCCGGTAGGCGGCCAAATGGCCGGGGTTGAGCGCGACGCCGATCTCCGCGAGGGCCTGTTCGAGCGCCACACGCTCGGCCCGGTCGTAGTCGAACAACGTCCCGTCGGCGTCAAATAGCAGCCATCGGTAGCGGGGCGCTTTCCTATGCATAATGTTGTGGGTTCAAAATCGGCGCCCAGCTTTATTGTCCGGATTCGCGCTGTAAAGCCGGAACTGCGCGGCGGCGGCTCAGGGCGCAGGCGCGCGCTGCCATTCTTGACGCGCTCTCCGGCGGCGCGCCTATGAGCAGCGAAATCGCCCGGCGCGACCGGTAATCCGGGAACTTCGATAATCTGCCGGCAGGGGCGGTTCCGGGCAATTCGAAGGCTCGGGTATTCAGACCGTCAAGTTACTGTTCACTTTGAGAAGAGAATTGCTTCGTTGCTAGCCCCCCGTTTGAGGGGTAGACATTGGCTGCGCAACCATGTCAATTTAGACCATCAAAAGGCTGCTAAAACTCGGCTCCGGTACGGTTGATGCCGGCGGCGGCAAAAGCCCAGCGGCGGCGTTGGGGGTGGTGGAGATCATTGCCACCGCCAGTCCGGCGGGACTCATCGTCAGCGGCAGGATCAAAGCGTACGGAGAGGCGAGCAGCAGCAAGATCGAGGGCCGGGCCAAGGCGACCGCGAAGGAAACCGCTAAACAGCTCAACACCAGGTTCGGGCAACAGGGTTGGATGCTGCCGTAAGGCAAACACAACCAAGCATCGGACAACAAACGAAGTAATATGAGCGCAGAGAACCAAGCAAACAGCGAGAACACGAAACAGGCCGCAGCCTTCAGTCGGCGCGACGCGCTCAAATTCCTGGGTGCGGCCACCGCCGGTCTGGCCGCGGCGGCAGGGCCGTCGGCGATGGCGGCCGATGGCCCATTGAAAGGGGCGAATTCCTCTGGCAGCGCCCCTGGGATGGGCATCAGCCGCGAAGAGCTGAGCATGAGCGGGCGCGCAAAAAGCAAACCCTTATCAGTTAAATATGATGTCGCTGTATGCGGAGGAGGCCCTGCGGGTCTGATGGCAGCAATTGCCGCCGCGCGAAACGGAGCAAAAACCATCCTTATTGAACGGTATGGTTTTCTGGGAGGGATGGCCACTCTGTCATTGGTCAGCCCTCTAAGCGTATTTAGCAAGAAGGGAAAACGCATTATCGGTGGAATTCCGCTCGAGTTTGCCGAGCTGATGGAGACTCTCGGAGGCGCTGATACCAGTTATCCGTCAGGGAACATTCACTTTGATCCGGAGATATATAAACTTGCGGCTCAGAGAATGGTATTTGAATCCGGAGGGTCGCTGATTTTGCATTCCTATATTTCCACATGTATCAAGGATAGAGATAGAAACGGCAAAATAACGGGCATTGTTATTGAGAATAAATCAGGGCAGCAGAAGATCGAAGCCAGGTACTTTATCGACTGCACCGGGGATGCGGATGTGATAAAGTTCGCGGATCTCCCGTATGTAATTGGGAACGGCGAAGGCAATGAACTGCAGCCCATGACGCTCTGGTTCAGACTCGGCGGAGTAGATACTGACAAACTTGAAAACATGGAGATGCGTGAAAGCGGCAAGCGCCACGTCAATTTCCGCATCAGAGACGCGCTGATGAAGCTGGGGAACGAAGCGCAGGTACCGCAATTTGGCGGTCCGTGGATGTTCACAACTTTCAGAAAAGGAGAAGCATCCATAAACATGTCGCGCTATGCCGGGGACGGAACCGATGTGCTCAGCCTGACCAAGGCGGAATGCACTTTACGCGAGGATGTCTTCAAACTTGTGAAACTACTGAAGGGCAACTTCCCGGAATTCAAGAACAGTTATATCATAGATACGGGGGCACAAGTGGGAATACGGGAAACCAGAAGAATCACGGGCTTGTACGAGATGACTCTGGATGATATCATGACACCGAAGGATTTCCCGGATACCGCAGCAAAAGGCGGGCATCCAGTTGATATGCATAAAGCGGGGAGTCGGGAGCAGGATCTCAGAGCTGTCACAAACGGTTACAATATTCCTTACAGATCAATGATTCCTGTGGGATCGGACAACTTGATTGTAGCAGGAAGACCGGTCTGCGCGACCCGGGAAGCTTTTGCATCCATCCGGGTACAGGCTACCTGTATGGCTCTGGGACAGGCTGCGGGAACAGCGGCGGCGTTGTGCTGTCAAAAGAATGTTCCTGTACATAAGCTGGACGGCACTGAACTCAACGGCATTCTGAGGAAGCAAGGTGCGATTGTATGAGCCGGGCGCCACAGCCAAGGCAACAGCCAACTTATAGGTAACGGCAACATGTTAAACCAAACGAACCGCTCCTCCTTTTTCACTCACAACCGTCACCATTTGTACCGTTGGCCCCGGGGCAGACTTCAGCCTCTGGCTCTGGGCGTGTTTTTTTGCGCCTGCGCGGCGACGGGGCCTACGGGGCCGGGCAACGCCGTGAGCGCGGAGGCTGGGAGGCCGGTTGCCATGGCCTTCCCGGATGAGAAGTGGGCCCGGATGGAACCCAAAGAAGCCGGCTTCGCAGAGGTGGCAGCGATTGATGAAATCGGCAAGCTCATGGAAAAAGCCAAGGCCAACGGCGTGCTGATCCGGAACGGCCGGCTGGTCGCCGAATGGGCCGGTGGCGGGCCGATGAGCCAGCAGTTCGAAGCCCAGTCCATCACCAAGAGCTTTACGTCCCTGATGCTGGGGCTGGCCCTGGATGACAAGCTTGTCCCGTCACTCGACACGCCGGTGAAGGAAGTCTTCCCGGCGTTTGAAGCGGGCAGTCATACGAAAGAAATCACCTTCCGCCATCTGGCCACGATGACTTCAGGGATCAAGCCGACCCGCTACCAACTTCACTTCCCCAAAGAGACAGCCCCGGGGGAATGTTTGAACTATCACGCCGATCAACCGGCGCACCTGGCCCGCGCCCTGACGTATCTCTATGAGCGGCCACTCGATGAGGTATTGAAAGAGCGGATACTGGACCCGGTCGGCGCCAAGGCATCCTGGCCATACGACAAAGCGCCATGGTCGCCGGTTGAAACCCGGACGCAGGGCAAAGTCGCGGTAAATTGCGGTTTCGCCTTTCTTCACATTAGCGCCGGGGACCTAGCCCGCGTGGGGCATCTTTACCTGAACCAAGGGAAGTGGAAGGACCGGCAGTTGATTTCGGAGAGTTATGTCGCGGAATGCTGGAAGCCAATATCGCAAACAGATGTACGGAAGGCGCACCAGACCGACAGATACGGCCTCTATTGGTGGCAACTGCAGCCCGGGGTCTGGTATATGTCCGGCACCTGGGGGCAATTCTGTCTGGTCTGGCCCGAGCAAGGCATTGTGATAACCAAGGTCAACAAGTCCTCCTCATCCGTGGTGGCCGTCCGCCCCGTTTTTGGGCTGCTCCAACGGGCGGTGACCGGCAAGAAGTCTATGCCGGCGGAGACTGCCAAGCCAGCCTTGTGAGGCTCCCAACTTCCAAGCGGAAATTGGGCGGCGTGGCGTCCCTGGCGGCTTGCGGAGCACCGGGGATGCCCTCCATACTTCCGATGCGGACGCCGAAGGCGGCGCGGCTGGAACATCCAGTTGCCGTGCCGCAGCCCCCATTTGAGGGGCACACGTCGTCGGCGCGCTTTGGTTTTTTATATGCGACAACCGTTTCTTGATTTGGGAAGGCGAGCGCGGAGAGTCGTTTTCCTCGTGGCCGTCATGACCTGGACTTTAGGCGCAGCGGCCGCAGCGGCAGGGCCCGCGCTCCGTGCCGGGGCGGCGGTGGCCGACATCTCGCCGCGCCAGTTTCCCTTCAACATGCCCGGCCTGTTCACCACCAACCTGGCCGAGAGCGTGCACGATCCCCTGCACGCGCGGGCGCTGGTGCTGGCCGACGACACCACCACCCTCGCCCTGGTCGTGGTGGACCATTTGCATGTGGATCGGGATACCGCCGATGAAGCCAAGCGGCAGGCCGCCCAGCAGTGCGGCATTGCCTCCAACAAGATCTTTCTCTGTTCCACACACACCCATACCGGACCGCCCACCGGCGGGCCCACCGCCGCGGCCTACCGCAAGATACTCATCGCCGGGATCGTCAAGGCGATTACCGGCGCGCGCGGCGCGCTGCGTCCCGCGGAGGTGGCGGCCAATGCGGCGCCGCTGCCGGAGGAGGTTTTTAACCGCCGGTGGTTCCTGAAGCCGGGCAAGATGCCGCGCAATCCCTTTGGCAAGCTGGACCAGGTGAAGATGAACCCGAGCGCCGATGCCCTGGATCGGCCCGCCGGGCCGACCGATCCCGATTTGTCAATACTCGACGTGCGCGAGGCGACCACGCACCAGCCGCTGGCACTTTTTGCCAGCTACTCGCTGCACTACGTCGGACACGTACCCAAGGCCATGGCCTCAGCCGATTATTACGGTGAGTTTGCGCGGCTGATGCCCTCGCGGGTGAACGCCGGGAGCAACTTTATCGCGCTGCTGGCGAACGGGACTTCGGGCAACATCAACAACTCCCCCTTCGGCGTTGGCCGGCCACCGCGCGAGCCGTTCGAGCAAATCCGGATTGTGGCCGGCAAGGCGGCGGACACGGCCTGGCGCGCGCGCGCGAACATCAAGACCTACCAGGCGGCCCCGCGGCTGAGCCTGCTCCAGCGCGAGGTGGTTCTGAACTACCGGCGCCCCACGGCCGAGCAGGTCGAGTACGCGCGCACGGTGCTGGCGACGAAGGACCCGGCGGAGCGCGCCAAGCTGCCGGCCCTGGCGCAGCCCTATGCCGAACGCGTGCTCGCGTTCACCAAGCGGAGCGAGACCGTGTCGGTCCCGATCCAAGTGGTGCGGATTGGCGACCTGGCGATCTGCGGCATTCCCTTCGAGGCGTTCGTTGAGATCGGGCTGGATTTAAAGAAGCGCAGCCCGTTCGCCCATACGATCGTGATCGGCCTGGCGAACGGCGCATACGGCTACCTGCCCACGCCGGAGCAGCACCGGCTGGGCGGCTACGAGACCTGGATCGGCACCAACCGCGTGCAGGAAGACGCCTCGGTGATTCTCGCCACTCAACTGCTGGAAATGCTGGCGGAGCTCGCCAAGGACGCATGAAACACCCCCGGTGGCTTTCCATCGGCCTGCTGGGGTGGCTCGGCCGGAGACCACCGCAGCCGGCGCGGCGGAGCCGCCCCAGGCCGGCGCCGAAGCGTTCGTGCAACCCGAACCGGTTCCATTTCGATTTCCGCTGGTTCTGGGATGTTCACAATACTCTGGATGCAGACACAAAGAGCGGCGAGGCTCTGAACATCCAGTTGCCGTGCCGCAACCCCACATTTGAGGGGTAGACGCTGTGTGCGCGCTTTGGTTCTCTATATGAGCAAACGTATGACCAACAAACTGAATCGCCGTTCGTTTCTAGGAACAACCGCAACCGCCCTTGTCGCCGCCCAAGCGGTGGTGACCCGTGCCAGGGCCGCCGAGCAAAAAGTGATTCCCGGATTCGACCAAACGCAAACCGACTACGACCGGACGAAAGTCTGGAAGCCCTTCAGCGACCGCAAGATTCGGGTCGGCCTGGTGGGATATGGATACTGCAAATTCTCGGCTCAATTTGAATTCCAGAACCACCCGAATGTCGAGGTCGTGGCGGTGAGCGATTTGTTCCCGGACCGCTGCGCGGCCCTGGCCGAGCATGTGAAGTGCGGCAAGACCTATCCTTCATTGGAGGAGATGGTGAAGGACGACAAGATTGAGGCTATTTTTGTGGCCACCGACGCTCCATCGCACGCCAGGCATTGCATCGAGGTCCTCAATCATGGCAAGCACGTTTGCACCGCGGTTCCCGCCTTCCGTGGCGACATTGAAGACGCGGAAAGGCTGCTGGAGTGTGTCAAGAAGAACTCCGGGCTGGTGTATGCCATGTATGAAACCTCGGCGTTTCACGACGATCTGTACGCCATGGAGAAGCTCTACGCGGCGGATGTTTTTGGGCGTCTTGTTTACTCCGAAGGCGAATACTGCCACCCCAAATCCGTCGGCGAGTCTGCCTTGCCTTCCTACAAAGATTGGCGCAAGAACGGTTCCCCGATGTGGTATCCGACCCATGCCACGGCTTACTATGTCGGGGTAACCCACGGCAGCTTTGTGGAGGTGAAGTGCCAGGGAACGGCGCCGTTCGACAAGAAGGAATGCAAGCCCAACGCCATTGGTAACATCTTCAATTCGGAAGTCGGGTTGTTCCGGACCCGCGAGGGCGGGACGTCCCGCATGATGGTCTGCTATTCACAGGGAGAGTATCTGGAGGCGGGCAGGATCCGGGGAGAATATGCCGGCTACAACTCACACAACAAACTGGCGCCAGACGGTTTTGTGGGTGATGCCGCGGGAAAAGAGCGGCTCAAGCAGGCGCTGGCAAAAGGTCTGCAGACGAAGAAACCCGCTCTGCCTCCGGGAGTCTCCGCTGGTGGCCATGGCGGGTCTCACGGGTATCTGACGTGCGATTTTATTGACGCTATTCTGCGGGGGCGCCAGCCTGCGGTGGGGGTGATTGACGCGTTAAACATGACCGTGCCCGGCTACTATGCCCATCTGTCGGCCATGAAAGATGGAGAAACGCTGAAAATCCCGCAGTATAAGCTATAAGTGTCGCCAGGGAATATTAGTCTGGCATTGCCGCGTCCCATCGCCCCACCAAGGGGAGGCTGGGTGAGGTCCGATTGCTTCAAGGGGAGCCCCAGGCGCATTGCTGGCCGCGGCAATCGGTTTGAGCGTTCGGCCGGACCGCCAGACTCCAAAACGAAGGGGGCGTCTTGACTCACAGAATCGACATCATTTTATTCGTCACGTACCTGGCAGCGAACATTCTGCTGGGCCTCTGGGTGGCGCGGCGCAAGGGGAGCGGCACGCGCGGCTACTTTCTGGCCGGGGACCGGTTGCCGTGGTATGCGATTGGAGGGTCCATCATCGCGGCCAATATCAGCACGGAACACTTCATTGGGATGATTGGGGTGGCGTATGCGGTCGGATTTGTTGTCGCGCAATGGGAGTGGGGCGTCTGGCTAACATATTCGCTGTTGATCTGGGTGTTTCTGCCGTTCTATCTCCGGGGCGGCCTCTACACGATGCCCGAGTTCCTAGAGCGGCGCTTCAACCCCACCTGCCGGTACCTTTTTGCCGTGTGTTCGCTCGTGCTTTGGATCATCGCGCAGATGGCGGTGGTGATGCTGGCCGGAGCCAAGGCGATGCGGGGCATGTTCGGCGTGAATGAGACCGTGACGATTATCTGCCTGGCGGTCCTGGCGGGCAGCTACACGATTTATGGCGGGTTGATCTCGGTTGCGTGGACCGATTTCCTGCAGTTTGTGGTGATCATGCTCGGTGGACTGATTGTGACCATCTTCGGTCTGCACCGCGTCGGAGGTTTGGATCAACTGATGATGGACGCGCCCGAGAAGTTCAGGATGATCCTTCCCGTCACCGACAAGGAGTTCCCGTGGGTGGGGGTGTACACGATCTCCGTATCCATCGGGATCTGGTACAACTGTACCAACCAGTTCATTGTCCAGCGCTGCCTTGGCGCGCGCAGTGAATGGGACGCGCGCATGGGCGTGGTCTTTGCGGGGTATATGAAGGTCCTGTTGCCGCTACTGGTCGTGATCCCGGGCATTGTGGCCTTCCGGCTCTTTCCGAATCTGCCCGACAAGGATCAAGCCTTTCCGTCGCTCGTGCGCGAGTTGGTCCCCGTCGGGCTGAGCGGGATCGTCATGGCGGGGCTGGCCAGCGGCATGCTTTCCCACATTAGCTCGGTGCTCAACTCGTGCAGCACCGTTTTTACGATGGATCTTTACAAGCCATTCCTCGGCCGCAACAAATCCGAGCAGGCGCTCGTGCGGGTGGGGCGGCTGAGCGCTTTCACCATTCTCACGGTCGCGACCCTGCTGGCCATCTGGTTCAGTTATCAGAAGCTCGGCGTGTTTGTGCTTATTCAGAATGTCGGCGCGTGGGTGGCGGCCCCGGTCGCGGCGGTCTTTCTGCTGGGCATTTTGTGGAAGCGCGCAACGGCGACCGCCGCCACTTTTGTCCTGTTGTTTGGTTTCCCCTACACGGCATTTGTGGAGTATGTTTTATTCAAGCGCGTCGAGGTCCTCATGCCTTACGACAATTGGCTCATCCGCACCCTGGTGGTGTGGCTCACCTCGATGTTTCTGATGGTGACGGTGTCGCTGCTCACCCGCCGGCCCAAGCCGGAGCAGGTGGAGGGGATTATCTGGTCGGCGGCCACCGCCAAGCTGCCTGCCGCGGAGCGTGAGCGAAACCGCGGCATGCGGAACTTTGCCTTGTGGTGGTTGATTTATATCGGCATTGTCGCGGCCGGGTACGGATTCATTATCTGGTTCCAATTCTGGGGGCCGGGCGCCGCGATAAAGCCCTAGTTGCCGCCCCATGGGAAGCAGAAGTGCAATTCGAAAGCCACAAAGTATGACGACCTCTCGACCCAATGATTCATCGAAGCCCCCCTCGCGCCGCCGGAAAGGCGGAGGCGCCGGCGCCGCGTCACCCGTCGAACACCGTCCCGCAGCAAAGGCGCCCGATCAAGCCACCGGCGGTCCGGCCCGCCGCCCAAGAATTGGTCTACTGGCGCTGACGCTGGAATTGTACGAGACCCTGTCCCCCGGCCGTCGAGCTTCCCGGGAAGCCTGGCTGAGGACGAAGGTCATTGCCGGTCTGGAATCCCGGGTGGACGTTTTATTCACGCGGGCCGTTTTTCGGCGAGAGGACATAGAAGCTACCGTTGCGGGGTATGAGGCTGCCGGAGCGGACGCCCTTTTAGTGATCCTGGGAACCTATTCGCCGAGCCAATTGAGCGTGCCGGCGCTCCAGCGCACCCGGCTGCCAATCCTGCTTTGGAACACCCAGGAACTTCGGGCCGTGGGCCCAACCTTTACGCCAGCCGACATGATTGACAATCATGGCGTTCACGGCACGCAGGAACTGGCGAACGTGCTTATGCGGAGCGGCGTCCCGTTCCATTATGTGACCAGCCCGGACAATGATTCACGGGGCATCGAGGAACTAGCCGACTTCTTCGTCGCTGCCGCCGCCGTGAAACGGCTTCGGTCCGCGCGGATCGGCCTGATTGGATACCCTTTCCCGGGCATGGGCGATTTTGCCGTGGACACGACACACCTAGCCGCCTCGCTGGGATGTGCGTGGGTGAACCTGACCGTCGAGGATTATGTCCGGCGGTGGGGAGCTGCGACCGACGGGGAAGTCTCGCGGCTCGCCGCCGAATACCGTCGCAGCTACGCGGTTGCGGGAGATGTCACCGACGAAGACTTGCGCTGCACGGCCGCAGCGGAACTAGCGGTGCGGGGAATGATCAGCGAGAATCGCCTAGACGCCTTGACTTACCAGTTCACGGCATTCGGGGACGATGAACGGAGTTCCACGGTGCCATTTGTTGCCGCCAGCCGGCTGATGGCGGAGGGAATCGGTTTCGGCGGCGAGGGGGACCTCATTGCCGCGGCAGCGACGGCGTTCTTTAACTGGCTCCAGCCCCCGGCGAGCTTTTCCGAGATCTTCACTATTGATTTCGCAGGCGAGAGTCTTTTTCTGAGCCACATGGGCGAGGCGAACGTGGCCATGGCCCGGCGCGACCGCAAAGTGCCGTTGGTGGCACGGCCTAAACCCATCACCCGCATCCGAGGCCGGCAACTGGCACTGGTGACCAGCTTTGAGCCCGGGCCAGCCACTCTGGCCGCGCTGGCGCTTGGGCCGGGGGCGAAATGGCGGCTTATTGCCTCGCTGATGACCGTCGAGGATTTCGGGCCTTTGCCCGGCTTTTGCGTGCCACATTTCAAACTCAAGCCGTCTTCCGGCGACGTCCGGCATTTCCTGACCGCGTATGCCAAGGCGGGGGGGCCCCATCACAACGGCGTGCTTTTGGGAGACGCCCGCCGAAGGCTGCAACTGGCGGCAAGCCTCATCGGCGCCGACTATTGCGAGGTTTGATCCATGCTGCTTGGACTGGACCTGGGCACAACGAACATCAAGGCGCTCGTCACGGACTTGGCCGGGAGATGCGTGGCTCGTGGTGCGTCTTCAGTCCGGTTGCTGCACCGGGGCCCGGACGGTGTGGAGCAGGATATCGAAGAAATCTGGACCGCTACTCTGCTGGCTATCAGGCAAGCCCTCCAATCGGTGGAGCCCGCAGTAATTCAAGCCGTCGGCGTTTCCAGCCAGGGCGGCGCGCTTCAACTCACCGACGCGCACCACCGACCTGTGGGCCGGGTTGTCAGTTGGCTCGACCAACGGGGGCGTTGCTTCAATGCCGCTCTTACGGCCGAATTGGGCGAGGAATGGTTCGTTCAGCGCATCGGGCGCACGCGCGCCGGACTGGCTATTGGGCAGTTATTGCGCTTGCGACAGGAATGTCCCTCCCAAGTGGCCTCGCCCAATCGCGTAGGTTTCGTTGGAGACTTGATTGTCCAGCGCCTCTGCGGCCAGGCGGGGCACGACGGCACCTCCTGCGGGCTGACCGCGCTCTATGACCCGGCGCGGCGCCTGTATGCTCCCGACGTATTACAGCGCCTGGGAGTGGCCCCCGAGCAGCTACCGCCTTTGTGTTCCTCGCGCTCTCCGGTGGGCGGCCTGGTGCCGGCGGTTGCGCGGGAGACCGGGTTGCGCGCCGGGATCCCCGTCTCGGCGGCCATCCACGACCAATATGCCGCCGCACTGGCGACCGGCGCAGTGCAGGCGGGGACGGCGATGATTGGGACCGGAACCGTCTGGGTGTTGCTTGCCGTGACGGAGTCCCTGTCACGGCCGGTCAGCGACCGGGGGTTCTGCTGCCATCATGTGGTGGAGAACCTGTGGGGCCAGATCCTTTCACTGGTCAATGGCGGCTCGGCGCTGGCCTGGGCGTTGAAGCTGACCGGTCACGAGAGCAGGAGCCCTGGCGAAATTGACCAAGTGCTCGAGACTGCTCCGCCGGGAAGTGACGGTCTTGAGTGCTGGCCCTTTTTCGCCCCCGGCGGCACAACCGGGTTTGCCGGGGACATGACGGGCAGATTGTCCGGCCTGCGGCTGGCGCATGGCCCGGGGCATGTCGTCCGGGCGGTGCTTGAAGGTCTTGCCTGTGAACTCGCGCGCCATATAAGTGTCCTGCGCGCCGCGGGGATGCTCGTCGAACGGCTGGTTTTGAGCGGGGCAGGGGCAGCCAGCCGGGTGACACCCCAAGTACTCGCGGCCATGACCGGGCTGCCGCTGGCGTGCGCCGGCCCCGAAGGAGGCAGTCCGCTGGGCGCGGCGATTCTGGCGCGGGGACTGCTCGAATCAACAACCCCGCTCACAGTTTTGGCCGGGCAAATGGCGCCCGTGAGCCAGCCCGTCGAACCGGGACCCGGCGCTTCCTTCTACCGGCAACATTTCAAGCGATACCTCCAGTCCCTGCCCCAGCCGATCTCTTCATGAAACCAGTCCATCTGCATTACGTTTACGATTACACCGCAACCGATCGCGCTTTCTGGGACGAGAAGCTGGAGCCCTGGCTTCCCGCCCGCATTCTAGACGCGCACACGCATATCATGGACCCGCGGTTCCGCCTGGAGCCGATGACAGAAACCATGCGCCGGCAATACTGGGTGAACGAGGTCGCGGAGCCCATTGACGCAACCTCGGCCGAGCGCTGTCACCGGACGGTCTTTCCGAACCGGGAGGTGAGCTGCATTGCGCTGGGCAAGCCGAGCCTGGATTTCGATTTGGACGGAGGCAACGCCTATGTGCAGGAGGAGAGCGTTCGGCGCGGCTGGCACAGCCTGGTGGTCATCCGGCCTCAATGGACGCAGGAGAAGATTGCGGCGTTGCTCGACCTCCCGGGTGTTATTGGGGTGAAGCCTTACTACGCGCTGATCAGCGAGAACCGTGACACGCGGGACGCCCACCTCGAGGCCAGCATTTTTGATTTTCTGCCTCACCACGTGCTCGAAGTAGTAAACGCGCGCCACGCGTGGATTACCTTGCATGTGCCCCGGGCGGCGCGGTTGAGCCACCCGGACAATATCCGCGAAGTGCGTGAAATCCGCAGGCGCTACCCGGATATCGTGATGGTCATCGCGCACCTGGGCCGTTCTTACACCGAGCCGCACGCGCTGGAAGCGCTGCCGCAGTTTGCCGATGACCCCGGTCTCTATTTCGATACCTCCGCCGTGCTCAATCCGGCCTCCCATCGCGTCGCCCTGCAGCATCTCGGGCCGCAACGGCTTCTCTACGGCTCGGACAACCCGGTCTTTTATATGCGCGGGCGCCGCCAGTATCGCGGTCTCACTTATGTTAACCGGACCAGCTATCCGTTTGCTTTCAACAAGGATCGCGAGCCTCCGGAAGTCGAGGCCGCATATACGCTCTACATGTACGAAGACATTTATGCCATTAAACAGGCCTGTTCGGAGCTGGGTCTGACCGACCGGCGGCAGATCGAAATGATTTTTCACGACAACGCCGCCCGGTTGATGGATGGGGTTTTGGCGTACAAAGCAAGGCTTTTGCAGGGAAGGAAACCATGAAAACGATACGTTTTGGCATTATCGGCGGCGGACTCATGGGGCGCGAATTCGCCAGCGCCGCCGCGCGATGGCTGCACCTGGTGGATGTGAACGCCAGGCCGCAAATCGTCGCACTCTGCGACCGTGACACTTCGGTTTACCCCTGGTTCCAGAGCAACATAGAGAGTCTGCGCCAGGTGACGGACGATTACCGTGCCCTGTTAGCCAACCCGGAGGTGGATGCTGTCTATGTGGCAGTTCCACATCACCTGCACCAGGAAGTCTACTGCACGGCCATCGAGGCCGGGAAGCATCTCATGGGCGAAAAGCCATTCGGCATTGATCTCGCCGCCAATGAAGCTATCTCCGCCGCCATTCGGCGTCATCCGGAGGTCTTCGTGCGATGCTCGTCCGAGTCTCCTTTCTTTCCCTGCATGCAGAAACTCTGCGAGTTGCTCGAGCAGAATGCGTTTGGCCAGATCATCGAGGCCAACACCGGCTTTCTGCATTCCAGCGACCTGGATCCCGGCAAGCCAATCAATTGGAAGCGCATCGCGCGATTCAATGGTCAATATGGTGTGCTGGGCGACCTGGGCATGCATGCGCTGCATGTGCCGTTCCGCGCCGGCTGGCAGCCTCGCAATGTGCGGGCGATTCTGTCGAACATCATCAAAGAGCGCAATGACGGACGGGGCGGCAGGGTCGCCTGTGACACCTGGGACAACGGAATCCTGCTGATCGAGGCCACTGCGGGCGCCGACGGTAACACGTTCCCATGGACGCTTAAGCTTCAACGGATGGCGCCGGGGCATCGGAACACCTGGTTTACCGAGGTGCTGGGCACAAAGGCATCGGCCCGGTGGTCCAGCGAGAATCCCCAAGTGCTGGAGGCCATGCGCTACACTCCCGGCACCCGCCAAGCCTGGGAACAAATGCAGATCGGCTACGAGCCTGCTTTCAAAACCGTGACCGGCGCGATTTTCGAATTCGGCTTCGGCGACGCGATCCTCCAAATGTGGGCGGCATTTGTGTGCGAGCTGGCCGAGGGCAAACCGCGCGGGAAATTCGCCGGATGCGTGACGCCGGCCGAGGCCGCCGCAAGTCACCGGCTGTTCACCGCCGCTCTGGAATCCCAGGCCCAGGCATCAACCGTAAGGCTGCAGGACATAATCCCCAATGACTAAGCAAACCAGCAAGCAATCCAAAACGCCTGCGAGGCCCCGGTTCGAGAGGGTTGCGCTCTCGTTGGCTGATCTGTGCGGCCAGGAGTACATCCAGGCGCTCTGCGCCAACCGGTCCTGTCTCAGCGGCCAGGACCCGGAAGCACTGGCGCAAATCGCCTCCGGTCGCATCGAGTTCTTCCCCGAGCCATTCGAAAAGCGCCTCTTCCAGTTGCTGGCCCGGGTTGGGCAGAAGGTGGTTACCCCACTGGCGGCGACTCCTGCGGGGGCCACCACGCGCCAGTTCGCCGAGCACTCGAACATCAACATGGCTCCGCTGGGCGCGCTCGGCTACTTCCGCATCGGCGAAGATGGGAAACTATACCTTATCACGAAGAGTGAACATTACCACGCCCCGCTGGGGCATTCTTTCCCTGGCTACGGCCTGATTGATCGGGCCCGTCAACTTGGGATTCCGAATGCCACCCACAATAACACACGAGGTTTTATCACGCGGCGACTCGAGGAGGAACTCGTTTGCCGGGCCAATGGCGTGGATATCGGCGATGCGGGAGCGCTTAAGGCACTGCTGGCCTCCTCTTCACCCGAAGTGTTGAACCGGGTCTTGAATCTTGAAACCGGCAGCCTGGCTGCCGAAGCCGCGCTCAAATTGGTGCTGGCGCGCTTCTACCGCTCTGAGGCAACCGGTCCGCAGCCCAAGTACGGCGGCCGCATCCCGGTGCTGCTGGTCATGGGGAATGACGATGGCGGCCTGAAAGCCAATTACCACGGCACGACTCTGCTCACCCAGATCATGCGCGGCATGTGGCCGGAGCTCTTCGCCGGCATGCAGGAACGGGGTTTCCGGGTGGTTCCCATCCGGCCCAACTGCATCTCGGACCTGGAGACTGCATTCAAGGATTACGAGCGGGATGGTTTCAAGATCGCGGCCTTCTTCCATGAAATCGTGATGATGAACTACGGCGGGCGGCTGCTCTCGCGGGAGTTTTTACAGCGTGCTTATGACTTGTGCCGGAGCCATGATGTGCCAGCGGTCGTGGACGAGATTCAGTCCTGCCTTTGGGCGCCCGGATTGTTCCTGTTTCGCGAGTATGGGCTGCGGCCCTCCTTCGTGGCGCTCGGGAAAGGTTTCCCGGGCGGCGAATATGCCGCCTCCCGAATCCTGTTCAGCGCCGCGTTTGATTCCCTGGCTCAATTTGGAGCCCTGGTCACCAACGGCCAGGAGGAGCTGGCCTCGCTGGCTTACCTCGTGACGATGCGCTGGGCGGAAGCGAACATGGAGGTGACGCGAAGCGTGGGCGACTACTACGCCCGCTGCTTGCGAGAACTGGCAGAACGGTTCCCTGGCGCGCTCGCGGGCGTGGACGGTTCCCGGCATATGAGCTGCCTGCGGTTCAAAGACAAGCGAGTCGCGGCGGCGTTTGTCGGGCGGCTCCTGGAGCGTGGACTCGACGTCAGCACGCAGTCTTACAAACCGGATGCGCCGCCGGTGGTGCTCACGAAGCTGCCGCTCATTGCGGGATACGAGGTGGTGGATTTTGTCCTGGACCGGATGGGCGACGCTTTGTGCGAAACGGGCGAAGCTGTCCAGACAACCGCGTCCTGAAAGGCGACGCCGGTATTGGAACCAATTCTGCACCTTGCCACGACTGCTCGATGACCTCACGGAAAAGCCTTCGGGGGAAAGCTCCGCGCACTCGGACGCGCCGCGTCGGGGAGTGATGGACTTGGCACGGGGCAGCGGTGACCGAAACTGCGCAAGCAGCGGTGGTTGAAGCGGTGGGTGCCCAAGGTCGAGAGCAATTCCCAGCCTTATTGTCCGGATTCGCGCTGTAACACCGGAACTGTCCGCTGGGCGCCGCCTTAATCCGCAGGCGCGCGTTGCCGGCCTGGAATTCACAGGGAGAGCAGGGGGGGCGCCTGGCCGCGGCAAAATCCGCCGGGGGCGCCTTGACAGCCTGTGCCACTACTATATTATGGCACGAGAATATTATAAAAAGAGAATGAAACCACGAGCCACGTTGTCCAACGCCGAAACCGCCCTGTTGGGCCTGCTGTGCGAGGAGCCCATGCACCCCTGGCAGATTCAGAAAGTCGTCCAGCACCGCGATATGCGGTCGTGGACGGAGCTGTCCCAGGCGACCATCTACAGCCAGTTGCGCTCCCTGGAGCGGGCGAAGCTGGTTGCCTGCCAGACGCAGGTCGGCCAGGGCCGGCTGCGCAAGGTCTATGCCGTCACTCCGGCTGGCCGGGCCGCCCTGAAGGCCAAGGTGCGCGAGCTGCTGACCGAGCCCGAGCCGAAGAAATGGCGCGTGGACCTCGGCACCTACAACCTGGACCTGCTGCCGCGCCGGGAAGCGCTGGCCTGCCTGCGGGCCTACCGGGCGAAGCTGAATGAGGGCATCACCTGCTACCGCAACCTGCAGAAGTATATGGAAGGCTGCGGATGCCCGGCGCCCCGCTGCGCGGTGGCGCGGCGCCCGATCTACCTGCTTCAGGGGGAGATTCGTTGGGTAGATGACTTCATTACCGAATTGCGAAAGGGCTGACCATGCGCGACGCCATCCAAATCGAAAATGCCCGGGTGCATAATCTTAAGGGCATCAACCTAAGCATCCCACGCGACCGGGTGGTGGTGTTTACCGGCCTCTCGGGCTCGGGCAAGTCTTCACTGGTGTTCGACACGCTGCATACCGAGGCCCAGCGTCAGTTGATCGAGACCTTCAGCTCTTTCGCCCGGCGGCGGCTGCCCAAGCTCTCGCGGCCTGAAGTGGACGCCATTCACAACCTTTCGACCTCGATCGTGATTGACCAGCATCGCCTGGGCCGCACCCTGCGCTCCACGGTGGGGACGGCCACGGAGGTTTACACTTACCTGCGGCTGCTGTATTCGCGCTGCGGAGACACACCGGGCTTGGCCTCCTTTCACTTTGGCTTCAACCATCCCGAAGGCATGTGCCCCGCTTGCAAGGGGCTCGGCAAGCGTATCCAGGTGGACACCGAGCGGATGGTGGACAAGACCAAGTCCCTTCGCGACGGCGCTATCACTCACCCCGATTACCGGGTCGGCGGCTGGAACTGGCGCGAGCTGGTGGGCATTGACATGTTCGACGCCGACAAACCGTTGTCCGAATTCACCCCCGCCGAGCTCGAGAGGCTGTTGTTCGCGGAAGGCATCCCGATCGTCAAGAAACACGGGGCTGGCACTTATGCCAAGGCGTGGATCGGGATTGCCCGGCGCCTGGAGCGGCTCTACGTCAACAAGGCTGAGGATGAACTCTCGGAGAGCCGTCGCGATGCCTACCACCGGTATCTGTCCTACGGCGCGTGCTCCGCCTGCGGTGGCTTGCGGCTCAGCCCCGCGCGCCTGGCCGTCCGGCTGGCTGGCAAGGGCATTGGGGAAGCCGTCCAAATGGAGCTAACCGATCTCGACGCGTGGCTAAGCACAATCACCGGCCCGGTGGCCGAGCCGCTCGTTCAGAAGATGCGCAGCATCCTGTCGAACCTCATCGGCATTGGCGTCGGTTACCTCTCGCTCAACCGGGCTGTCGCGACCCTTTCCGGCGGTGAAAGCCAGCGTATCAAGATGGCTCGCCAGCTCGATTGCGATCTGATCGGCCTCATGTATGTCCTGGATGAGCCGTCCATCGGCCTGCATGCCCGCGATATTGACCAGCTCATCGCCATGCTCGGTCATCTCCGGGATCAGGGCAACTCGGTGCTGGTTGTGGAGCACGACCCGGCCATCATCGCCGCGGGGGATTACGTCGTGGAAGTGGGGCCCGGGCCGGGCCGGCACGGTGGCGAAATCTGCTTTGCGGGCGAGCGCGCCGCCTTCCTGAAATCCAACTGCCGCACCGCCACGCTGATGCGCCAGGCGCACATGCCGCTCGCGGCGCCCCGCCGTTCGTGGAGCCAGAGCTGGCCGATCCGCGGCGCCCAAGCCAACAACTTGAGAGGCGTGGACGTGGACATCCCGCAGCGCGTGCTGGTGTGCGTTACCGGCGTGGCTGGCAGCGGCAAGAGCAGCCTTGTGCACGAGGTGTTCGTGCCAATGGTCCCCAGCGCGGTGGTCGTGGACCAGAACCTCATCGGCAAGAACAGCCGCGCCAACCCCGCTACGTTCCTGGGCGTGTTTGACGACGTGCGCCAGATCTTTGCGCGCGCCATCGGCAAGCCGGCTTCCTGGTTCAGCTACAATTCCGAAGGCGCCTGCCCGGCCTGCAAAGGGCAGGGCACCATTGCGGTTGAGATGCATTTCCTGGACGATGTCCGCATCCTGTGCTCCGCCTGCAGTGGGCAGCGCTACACGGACGAGGTGCTGGCGCTGCGCTGGCAGGGCCATAACATCCACGAAGTGCTGAACATGACCGCGCAGGAGGCCGCGGAAGCGTTCACCCAGCGGCGCGTCAAGGCGGCGCTCCAACTGCTGTGCGAGGTGGGCCTGGACTACCTGACCCTGGGCCAGCCGCTCTCGACCCTATCAGGCGGCGAATGCCAGCGCTTGAAACTGGCGGCCGAGCTGGGCAAGGCCGGTCAAACCTACATCCTCGACGAGCCCACCACCGGCCTGCACTTGGCGGATATCAGCCGCCTTATGGCCATACTTAACCGGCTGGTAGACGATGGCAACTCGGTGATCGTCATTGAGCACAACCTGAACGTCATCGCGCAGGCCGATTGGGTAGTTGACCTCGGGCCGGAAGGCGGCAGCCGCGGCGGTCGCGTGCTGGCGGTCGGCACCCCCGAGCAAGTCGCTGAATGCCCGGCAAGCCACACCGGCCGATACTTGAAAGACATCCAATAAGAAAGGGCCTGAAACGTAAGTCTCAGGCCCGTAAATTGGTTGCGGGGGCTGGATTTGAACCAGCGACCTTCAGGTTATGAGGCGGGCGAGCTACTGAAAATATAGGCCAATTCCGAAAGAAAGTTGCATTGTGTGCTTGCTGTGTGGGTGGATGTGTGGGATTCTGGAGGGAACAAAGCGCGACCGGGCGCAAGCGGTCGCTGCCTGAAACAAAACCAGAATCAAATATGCCTATCGAACTCAGAAAGCAACGGGACGGCCGGCCTCGCGGCACTTGGTACGCCCGCTACGAGGTTAACGGGAAGCGTTACACAGTCAACCTGGGCGTGAAGGTCGAGGGCGATCCGCCCGCGTCTCTCTCCGTGCTGGAAGAGGGGAACATCCCCTTTGAGGTCTCCCGCGCCAAGGCTCAAGCGAAGCTCGATCAGATCGTCGAGGAGGCCAGGTCGAGGCGGGATGCGGCGCACCTCATGGAGCGGGTGCACGAGATGAAGACGGGCGAGAAAGTCCGGTCGGTGAAGCTGGCTGAACTCAAGGAGGAGTGGGCGCACATTCCCCGGCGGCGGGAGTTGGATGAGCGCTACGCGTTCCAGTGCAAGTCTGTGCTGGGCCGGTTCGTGGGGTTCGTCCAGGCGCAGAATACGAAGGTGGTCGAGATCGGACAGGTGACGCGCAAGGGCGCGCAGGCCTTCATGGACGCCGAGGCGGAGCGGGCTGTCAGCGCCAAGACCTGGAATGACACGCTGAAGCTGCTGCGGGCCACGTTCAAGTATCTGCTGCCCGCCGGCGCCGTGAACCCGTTCTACAACATGGTGACGAAGGACACTGAGACGGTCTTCCGCAAGCCGTTCACGCCAGAGGAGCTGAAGGCCATCCTGGACGCCGCCAAGGACGATGACTTTATCCGGCCTATCATCATCACGGGAATGTGCACCGCCATGCGCCGGGGGGACTGCTGCCTGCTCAAGTGGCAGGACGTTGACCTGACGCGGCGGTTCATCACGGTGAAGACGGCCAAGACTGGCCAGACCGTGAGCATTCCTATCTTCCCCCTGCTGCTGGACGAGCTGGCCAGTTTGCCGGCGAAAGGCGGTGACCTGGTGTTTCCCGATCAGGCGGCCATGTATGAGGAAAACCCGGATGGCATCACCTGGCGGGTCAAGAAGGTGCTGGCGGTGGCCCTGGGCGGCGTCGAGGCCACCGGGGACGCGCTGCCCGAGGTGTCGGACACCGAGGCGCGGCGGCGCGGGAGTGAGTTTATCGCCAAGCTGCCTGAGTCGGAGAAGAAGCAGCGGATGCTGGCGGTTTTCGACGCTTACATGGACGGGAAGAAGACTGAGGAGGTCATGGCGGCGGCGGGCGTGAGCAAGGGCTCGGTGTCCGGCTACC
>CAZDOO010000072.1:0-27892 GCA_964507045.1 uncultured Verrucomicrobiota bacterium
ACCCCAGTGGCTTACCATGACCCGCTCTTTTTGCAGAACCTTTATGACACTACCCGTTGCTCCTAGCTTTCTAGCTTCTCGCCCCCTCCTTCTCCGCCGCCCCCATAAGCTCGGCCAGCGAGCCGTGTGGTAGCCCGCAACGAACGCCGGTGCAATACAGACTGCGGAAGGATTGTGGAGGTTACAGGAATCCTGAGGGATTGGTGCTGACCAAGCGTCCAATTGCGGTGTGGGCAATTGCCAGTTGTCACCGGGCGCCGGTCAATGGCACAATGGCGCGGATGAGTGCGGAACACGGACTGCAAGCTACGGGCAAAGTCAAAGTCTCGGTCCTGGGGGTTGGCTCCCTGGGCAAAGAGCATGCGCGGATCTACGCCGAGCTGGCTGCCGCCGGCGAGATCGAGTTCGCTGGCGTGTACGACACGGTGGCGGAGACCGCGCAAAGGTTCGCCCAGAAATACCAGGTGCGCGCGTTTGGCTCGGCGGCCGAGGCAGCGGCGGCCAGCGACGCCGCGAGCATTGTCACGCCCACCACGACGCATTTCGCGCTGGCCAAGGTCTTCCTGGAACAGGGCCGGCACGTGCTGGTGGAAAAGCCGATGACGGACAACGCCGCCCAGGCGACGGAACTGGTCCAGCTCGCGCAGCAGAAGAGTTGCGTGCTCCAGGTCGGCCACGTCGAGCGATTTAACCCCGTTTTCAAGTATCTTGAAACCGTGGCGACCGAACCGCGTTTCATCGAGACCCACCGCCTTTCGCCTTACCCGGCCCGCAGCACGGACATCGGCGTGGTGCTCGACCTGATGATCCACGACTTGGACGTGGTGCTGGCGTTCGTCAAATCGCCCGTGCAGAGTGTGGACGCGGTGGGCATTCCGGTGCTCAGCCGCACGGAGGACATCGCCAATGCGCGCCTGCGCTTCGCCAACGGCTGCGTGGCCAACCTCACCGCCAGCCGGGTCAGCCCGGAGCGGATGCGCAAGATTCGGGTCTTCAGCGGCGGGGCGATGACGAGCTACATTTCACTGGATTACCGCGCGCAGGAAGGATTCATCTACCGCATTGCCCGGAACGATGAGGAGGAAAGCTCGCTGCTCAAGAAGCTGCTGCATGCCAAAGACTCCACCATTGTGAGCGAGTTCGGTGGCAAGCGCATCGTGCGCGAGCCGGTGCCGATCGCGAAGGAGGAGCCGCTGCGCCTCGAACTGCGGGATTTCGTCCGGTGTGTGCAGGCGCATCGCACGCCGAAGGTCAGCGGGGAATCCGCCAAACGGGCGCTGGACCTGGCCTTCGAGATCACCCGCCAAATCCAGGCGGCCGGCTTCAACGCCGAGCCTCAAAGGCGCTAGCCGGGTGAAGCCCACGACCTTCATGCTGATTGCTGGCGAGGCCAGCGGGGATATGCTGGCGGCGGAACTGGTGCGCGCCATCCGCCAGGAATTCGCCGAAAGGGAAGCCATTCCCACTACCGACTACCAGCCCCTCGGGACAAGCCTGGCGCCACGATTCTTCGGCGCGGGCGGGCCCGAGATGGCTGCCGCGGGCGTGGACCTTGACCTGGACCTGACCGCCCATTCAGTGATTGGCTTGTCCGAGGCGCTGCGGCACTACCTCAAGTTCCGCCGTCTCTTCCACCGCCTGTTCCGGCTGGCGCTCGAACGGCAGCCCGACGCCATCATCTGCGTGGACTTCTCAGGCTTCAACCGCCGTTTCGCCCACGCTATCCGGCAATACACGCGCCTGCGCGCGGATTGGTTCCATGCCTGGAGCCCGAAGATTATCCAGTATGTCTCGCCGCAGGTCTGGGCCTCGCGCGAGGGCCGGGCCGACCAAATCGCGCGCGACTACGACCTGGTGTTAAGCATACTCCCATTCGAAAAAGCCTGGTACACCAGGCGCGTGCCGCAATTGCGGGTGGAGTTTGTCGGCCATCCCATTGTGGACCGATATGGGGAGCGGCCCGGTACAACGGGCGAGAAGCGCGGCGGCAAGGGGGCGCCGATGTTGCTGCTGCTCCCGGGCAGCCGCGCCGGAGAACTCCGGCGCCATCTGCCGGTGATGATGGGCGCTCTGGCGCTGATTCGCGCCAAGGTGGTGGGCCTGCGCGCGCGCATGGTCCTGCCCAACGACAGGCTGCTTCAGCAAGCAAGGGCCCTGGGCGTTCCGGGCAGCCTGGAAGTCCGGGTCGGGGGCTTGCCCGCCGCACTGGCCGCGGCCGACGTGGCGGTCGCTTCCACCGGCACCGTTACGACCGAGTGCGCTTACTTCGGCGTGCCGACCGTGGCTCTCTACAAGACCTCCTGGAGCACGTATCAAATCGGGCGGCGCCTCGTGAAGGTGAAGTACCTGGCCATGCCGAATCTGCTCGCCGGCGAGGAAGTCTATCCCGAGTTCATTCAGGGTGCCGCCAGTGTGCATAATATCGCCGAAGCCGCGGTGGCGCTGCTGCGCGATGAAGCCCGGCGAGCCAGTATCAAGGCCAAGCTGGAACAGGTCGTCGCCTCCCTGGGATCGCCCGGGGCGCCCCGCCGCGCCGCCAAAGCCGTCATGGAAACCCTTTTCCGGAAGGCCGCTCGACCTCCCGCCCCAACGCCTCGGTCCGGCCCTTGACGACTTTGCCAAAGTGATACAGCAAGAAACCGTGGAGGAATTGCTGCAGCTCTCCAAGCTGCCCTTCGCTCAGCCTTAGCCGTGCGACGACCGGCCAATCGCTGGCGGTGAGCGCATTGACGAGTTGGCGAGCGCCGGGGCTCAACTGGCTTCTGGCCAGATCGGGTTGCAGTCCGGATTCAAGCAGCAGCTTCAGCTCAAAGCTCAGCACCGTCTGCGGCTGCGCCGGCTGGCCCGGCAGGTGCCGCAGGAGGGCAAGCATCAGGTCAAAGACCCCGGGCAGGGGAGTGTCCGTCTCGGTCGCGCGCTCGATCAGCGCGGCGCAATAGGACGCCTGCCGCAGCAGGGCAAGATCCCGGCGCAGGCTGGAGTGGGTTTCGCGCAGCGTGACCTCGCGCAAGGTGTGAAGCTCCGAATGCCGGCTGCGGCTGAAGCTGAAATCCGCCAGGTAGAACAAATCCAGCTTGCCGTGGAATGGGGACTTGAGCCGGCGCACGCCCTTGGCCACGGTAGCCAGGCGACCCAGGCCGGCCGTAAGCCAGTGGACAATCAGGCTCGTCTCAGTAAGCGGCCAGGTGCGGAAAACCAGGCCCGTGGCGGTCTCAATCATTATAGACTTGTGCCCGGCAGCTTGCCGGTCCCCGCCTGGCGCGACAGCGCCGCCTGGTCGGGCAGGATCGCGCCCAGGCTGATGATGTACTTGATGGCGTTGGGCACGGACATGTCCAGCTTGATCACCTTGGCCTCGGGCACCATCAGCAGGAAACCGGAGGTGGGATTGGGCGTGGCGGGAACAAACACGCAAACCACCTTCTGGCCGGTCTTGGCTTGCACCTCTTGCTGCTGCTCGCTCGTGATGAAGCCAATGGACCACATCTCGGGGTGCGGGAACTCGACCAGCACGACCGTGCGAAAGGCGGTCTTGTTGGTGGCGGAGAAGGCGTCATTAACCTGCTTGGTGGTGCCGTAAATCTTGTTCAGCAGGGGAACGCGCAGCAAGGCCGAATCCACCCACTCGATGATCCTTCGGCCGAAGTAATTCCGGGCCAGCAAACCCACCGTGCCGATCAGGAATATTGCCACGAGCAGCGCCACGAGGCTCCAGTACCAATACATGGGCCCGTAGCCCCCGTTCTGATGGGTCAACCGAGCCGGCAGGAAAACCAGCAGCGTGTCGGTGATAACAGCTACCGTGCCGAAGAGCCACCGCAGCACGGCCAGAGATATGACGGCGGGCAGGACAATCACCAGGCCTGCCCAGAAGTTGGCCTGCCAGCGCGCGAAAAGACTCTTCATCCCCGCCAAGTTAGGCGAGCCCCGGCGCTTCCTCAAGGCAAAGCGGCGCCTACTGGCTGCGCACCCGGTAAAAGCCCGACGGGCTGCCCGGCACGGGGGTGAAGATCCAGTTGGTACCCTGCAGCGGTCCGGCGATGGTTTGCCAGTTGGGCGTCGTGAGCGAGAGGCTGAACTCGACGTAGAGTTCGCCGGCGGCTCCTTGCCATTCCAGGGACATGGTGCCGTTGGCGCCGCGGCGCAGCCCGGTGAGCGTGGCTGGGGCGGGCGGAGCCTTGCCAAACTGGAAGGTGTGATCCCCGGTCGGCCATGCGGAGTAGGCCCCGTGCGTATCTGCCGCGCGAACGCGCCAGTGGTACACTGCGCCGGCCACCAGGTTCGAGGTCGCAGTCAATTCGCTCAGCGGAATCGCGATCGCCCAGTCCTCCTCGCCAGGCGCAGTGACTACCACGATGTTGGTCATGTTAATCTCCGGCGATGCAAAGAGCGGATTCTCGTCCGCTTGCAGGTGGTACGACACGACGGCATCCCCCGCGTCCGCGTCGGTGGTCGGATACCAGAACAGCACCACGTCGAGATTCGACACGAGGGTGCCGCTGGGCGGGCCGGCCAGGGTGACGGGCAGGGGAGCGTGGTTGACCTGGTTGACATAGAACGAGGCGGTGGCCATCCAGGGACCGGTGTTGGTGCCATCGCTGGCCTGGCAGCGCCACCAATATTGGGCATTGTTCGGCAGGTCCACATCCACCGGCCAGGCGGTGGCGCCGGCGCCCGCCGCGACCGCCGGCACCTGGGCAACGAGATTGCTGAGGGCGGCGTCGGCATACACCTCGTAGCGATAGGTCAACGGGTCGCTTTGGTAATCGAACGCGTTGCTCACCACCAAGGTCGGGCGCGGGACGTTCACGCTGCCCAGCATGGCCGGGGCGGAGAGGAACGGCTTGCCCGGCGCCGGCTCGCCAATGCCGATGCCGTCCAGGAAGATGTCCACGTCCGGCGCGCGCCAGTCGCCGCTGACGAGGAAGCGCAGGCGGAGGTTGGCATTGGTGTAGGGCAGGAGCGAGATTTGCATTCGCGTCCAGTCCGAATCAAAGCCGGTGTCGAGATTGGCGACGCTCTGCTCGATCCAGGTCACCCCGCCATTGGTGGACACCTGCGCGCGGAACGATGAATAGTGCCAAAGATGTCCCCGGACCCGGAAGGTGAGGAACGGGTTGACGACATTGGAGAGAGATAGCTCATTGGCCAGGACCAGCGCTAACTGCGTGTCGGGCGGCAACCGACTGGCGATGGTGTCATGAACGGCCAGGCTGCCCGTAAAGGGCTGGTTGGTATCCAGCGCCCAGCCCGCGTGGAGCCAGTTGCCCAGGCCATTCTCGAAATCCTCATACACCGGGTAGCCCACGGGCGGGCGCGGCGTGTTCTCGGCCAAGGAGAGGTTGTCAATAATCCACCCGTCGGCAGTGGTGCCGCCGTCAGTGCAGACGCGGAACCGGAGCCAGACTTGGGAGTAGTTCTTCCAGGGTGACAGGTCCACCGACTGCTCGGCGAAGGTGCTTCGGGTGGCCACAACGCCGTAGATGCCTGTCCAGGAACCGCCGGCATCCGTTGAAATCTCCAGGCGGCCATAGTCGCCGTCTGCGAAGATGTGCCGGTCCCAGAAACGCAGCACGGGCCAGACCGAGCCGGCAAGATTAACGCCGAACTGGGCCGAGGAGTCGGAGGAATTGGCGTAGTCGGCTGGCGAGTCCACCAGCGCCAGCGAGCCCTCACGTCCTGCGCCGGGCCAAAGCGTCCACGTCCCGGTATAAGTCCAGCCGGCGCGGTTGGTGGCAAAATCGTCCGTCCAGCCCAGCGCCACCCCGTCCGTAATCGCGGAGGCCTGGTTGGAGCCGATGCCTGTGTCGTGAGTGTTATAAACATACAGGCGGTAGTAATACGTTTTGCGGGCGGTCAATCCCGTGTCCGTGTAGCTCGCCGTCGTCTTGTTGGTCAAAACCGCGACCAGCACCGAGGACTCGTCAATGGTGGTCGTCTCCGACCGGTAAAGCCGGTATTCCTTGAAGTTGGGAAGACCGCTCGGCACCCACGTAAGGCGCAGCGTGGCGATGCTGACATCCGAGATCGGATTCAGCACCACGCTGGGCGGAGGCTCTTCAATCGAGACCTTATCCACGGCGATATCGGCGACGGGGGCGCGCCAGTCGCCACTGACCGCGAAGCGCACGCGCACGCTGCGGCCCACATAGCTTTGCAGCGACACCTGCTTGCGGGTCCAGTCGGCGCTGAAACCGGTGTCCAGGTTGGCCCCGCCCAACTCCGTCCAGTTTACCCCGCCGTCGCTGGAAACCTGCACCCGGAAAGACGAGTAATGCCACAACTGCCCGCGCACCCAGAAGGTTAGCTGCGGATTGACGGCGTTGGTCAAGTCCAACGCCCCGGCCAGCTCCAACACGTCCTGCGCATTGGGCGCCAGCCGCGGCCCCACACTCACCCGCGCGCTGGCCGAACCGGCATAAGCCAGGTTGGTCGTCTGGTCCCAGCCCGACGCCAGCCATTGACCCACGCCCCCCTCGAACCCCTCATAGAGCGGCAGGCTCGCCACACCCGGACTGTCGGTCACCGACAGATCGTCAAGATACCAGCCGTCCTCAGTGGTGCCCCCGTCGGTAACGAAATGGAAACGCAGCCGCAGATTGGCCTGGCCCTTCCACGGCGATAGATCAATGGCCTGCTGCTCCCAGTCACCGCGCACGCCCATGACCCCGTAGAGAGCCTGCCAGCTCGAACCGTCAGTCGAAACCTCGACCGCGCCCCAGTCGCCCTCCGCCACCCGATACCGGTCCCAAAACCGCAACACCGCCCAGGTCGTCCCCGCCAGGTTCACCGCCGTCAACGCGTAGCTGTCAACGCTGTTGGCGTAGTCCCCGCCGGGGGAGTCCGCCAGGGCAAAGCCGCCGCCGTGAACCGAATTGCTGGCCAAACCCCATGCGCCCGTGCTCACCCATTGCGCCAGGCTCTCCATCGGGTCGGCCACCGGCAAATCCAATGGCACCGTCGTCGTCGCAGGCTCGTTCGAGTCCGCATACATGTCGTTGGCGTCCACGGTGAACACTTTGTAGTAATACTTGGTCCCAATGGACAACCCGGTGTCGGTGAAGGTCGTCGAGGTCAGGTTGGTCAGCGTCCCCGCCAGGGTGTCGGCTACAGTGACGGTGGCATGCGTCGCCCGATAGACCTCGTAGCGCCGGAAAGCCGCGCCCAGGGTCGAGCTGGTCCAGGAGAGGTCCACCGAACGCAAGTGCGGCACCGGCGGGTTCACATACACTCCAGCCGGCATCTCGGCCAGGGTCACCTTATCCACGGCGATATCGGCGACGGGGGCGCGCCAGTCGCCACTGACCGCGAAGCGCACGCGCACGCTGCGGCCCACATAGCTTTGCAGCGACACCTGCTTGCGGGTCCAGTCGGCGCTGAAACCGGTGTCCAGGTTGGCCCCGCCCAACTCCGTCCAGTTTACCCCGCCGTCGCTGGAAACCTGCACCCGGAAAGACGAGTAATGCCACAACTGCCCGCGCACCCAGAAGGTTAGCTGCGGATTGACGGCGTTGGTCAAGTCCAACGCCCCGGCCAGCTCCAACACGTCCTGCGCATTGGGCGCCAGCCGCGGCCCCACACTCACCCGCGCGCTGGCCGAACCGGCATAAGCCAGGTTGGTCGTCTGGTCCCAGCCCGACGCCAGCCATTGACCCACGCCCCCCTCGAACCCCTCATAGAGCGGCAGGCTCGCCACACCCGGACTGTCGGTCACCGACAGATCGTCAAGATACCAGCCGTCCTCAGTGGTGCCCCCGTCGGTAACGAAATGGAAACGCAGCCGCAGATTGGCCTGGCCCTTCCACGGCGATAGATCAATGGCCTGCTGCTCCCAGTCACCGCGCACGCCCATGACCCCGTAGAGAGCCTGCCAGCTCGAACCGTCAGTCGAAACCTCGACCGCGCCCCAGTCGCCCTCCGCCACCCGATACCGGTCCCAAAACCGCAACACCGCCCAGGTCGTCCCCGCCAGGTTCACCGCCGTCAACGCGTAGCTGTCAACGCTGTTGGTATAGTTGCCCTGCGGAGACTCGGTTAGAGCAAAGGCCCCGTTGTGACTGTAGTTGGTCGTCAGGCCCCAACCGCCGCTTAGGTTCCAGTTCAACAGCCCGGTCTCAAATCCGTCCGCGAACGGCGTGGGGTTATTCAGCGTGCGGGCCGTGCTCTCGAGCGCGCTGTCGGCCGACAGCGTGCCGTAGGCACCGACGGCATAGACGCGGTAGTAATAGGGCGTGTCCAGTGCCAGGCCCGTGTCCGTCCAGGTAACAGTGGCCTGGTTGGTAAGAGTGGCCACTAATTGGGAGTTGATCCCTACGCCCGTCGCCGGCGAGCGAAAGACCGCGTAATAGGCAAAGTGGGCGTTTGTGTTCGGTGCCCAGGAAACACGAATGCTATGCGAGGTGACGTTGTCCAGAATAGGGGCGGAGACTACGTCCGGTGATTCGGCCAGCGAGATGTCGTCCACATGCCAGCCGTCAGCCGTCCCGGCGGTGTCAGTGGTGATGCGGAATCGCAGCAGGACCGCGGAGTTCGTGTAGGCGGCCAGGCTGAGCCGCCCGCGCTGCCAGGTATTCGTAGCGGTGCCGGTGTAGGAGCCCAGCATCGTCCAGTCCGTGCCGAAGTTGGTCGAGACTTCCACGTTCGCGAGGTCGCCTGCAACGAAATCATACTTGTGGTTGAAGCACAGCGCCGGGTTTTTGGCCTGGCCGGCCAGGAACACCGGCGCCGCCAGCGTGAGCGACTGCGATGTAATCCCGTTGGTGTAGCTGACGCCCGGCGACTCGGACCAGGCGCGCGCGGGACTTGCCGCGTCCTCTGCGCTCAACGCCCACGGCGCGTCGGCCGTCCAAGTCGCCCCGCCGCCCTCGCCATTGTCCACGAACGGATAATCCATCCCTGCCAATGTGGTGACCGCGACTTCATTGCCCAGCGTGAGCATGCCGTCGGAGTTCACCACTGCCAGGCGATAGTAATACCGGGTCTTGGGACTGGTAGCGATGTCGGTAACGCTTGTCAGGGAGCTGTTGCCAATCTCGGCGATGAGTCGCGCCGTATGCCAATCCACGCCCGGGCTTAACGACCGATAGAGGCGATAGGCGGCGAATGTCGGTGACGTGGAAGCCCCCCATCCCAGCGTCACGGAATTGCGATTGGTCTGAATTACTTGCAGCGTCACCGCCGGCGGCGTGTCGGCCACGCGCACATCGTCCACGTACCAACCGTCCATTACCACTGACGAATCGGTGACCAGCCGGAAGCGCAGGCGCAAGTTTGTCGCGCCCGCATAAGCTGAGAGGTCTAATTGCTCGCGCGATATTGTGCCCTGGTTCCCAGTATAGGCAGCCAGCGTCGACACGATCCAGGTGCTGCCGCCGTTTGTGGAGACTTCGACAGAACCAAAGTCATAGCTGGCTTCGAAGGCGTAGGAGTGCTGGAAGCCGAGCGCGGGGTGGGTAACTCCGGCAAGGTCGAGCGACACCGCCAGGGTGAGCGCCGCATCGACGTTATTAGCGTACGAGGAGCTGGGGCTGTCGGTGGCGGCGTGGCTGGACGAACCATACCGCGCGGAGGTGAGCCCCCACGAGCCGCCAGGCGACCAGTTGGCGAGGCCGCCCTCAAAGTCGTCGTAGAAAGGCAGGGTTGCCGCCGAACAGGAGCCTGCCAACAACACGGCGGCCAGGAAACGGCTCGATCGCAGAAACAGAGAGTCCCACGGTAATGCCATAGTAGGTGCCAACATATGTTTTCTCATCTTAAGGACAGCAAAATGGCTGCCAGAGGCCGCAATGGGTTAAACTCTATTGCGAGAAGATGCGTTTCGGTTTACGGCCCGCCCCTTGTCTCTCGGTTCCGGGGCGAGTTCTGTGCCAGGAGCCGATACCGCCCCAGAGCGTAGAGGTCAAACTGGCGGGCCAACTGGCCGACCAGCCGGTTTTCCGCCCCTTTCATTCTCCGGCGCGACCGGGAAGCTAGATCATCGTAGCCAAGCAAGTGCAGCACACCATGCACGACATAGCGGACCAGCTCAATTTGCCAGGTTGTGCGGAAGCGGCAGGCTTGGGACACCGCTTCGTCCAGGCAAACAAAGACCTCGCCATGGAGCAGGGCGGGGAATCGGGGTTCGCGCGCCTTCGCTGCGGCTTCCTCGGCATAGTCGAAGGTGATTACATCCGTGGAGCCTTGGTGACGCAGGAAGGTCTCATTAAGATGGGTCATTTCGGCTTGCGCCACAACGTAGATGCCCAGATCGAGGTGGCCATCCGGCCATGTCTCCCTGAGCAGCGCGTGCGCGATTTGGCGCAGGAAACGCAGGTTCACCGGCCGACGGCGCTGGCAGTTACGCACAGTGAGCGACCGCTGGCAACCCAGCCCGCAACGGGCGCATGCGACCATTCCTGACCGGTTACTTCGCTCCCGCATGGGACGGAGGCTGGGATTGGCTGCGATGGGTTTCGTAGGCCGTGATGATGCGCTGCACCAAGGGATGCCGGACCACATCGCGCTTGGAGAACTCCACAATAGCGATGCCTTCGATGTGTTTGAGGGCGCGGTGGGCTTCGAGCAGCCCGGACTGCTTGTGCATCGGTAGGTCAATCTGGGTTTCGTCGCCCGTGATCACGGCTTTGGAGTTGATGCCCAGCCGCGTGAGGAACATGAACATCTGCTCGGTGGTCGAGTTCTGCGCCTCGTCCAGGATGATAAAGGCGTTGTTCAACGTGCGGCCGCGCATGTAGGCCAGGGGCGCGATCTCGATGACGCCGCGCTCGGTGTCCTTTTGGATCTCCTCGGCGGGGAGCATGTCATGCAGCGCGTCGTGCAGCGGACGCAGGTAAGGCATGATCTTTTCGTAAAGGTCGCCCGGCAGAAAGCCGAGCGCCTCACCCGCTTCGACCGCGGGGCGGGTCAGAATAATCCGCGAGACCTTGCCCTCCCGCAGCGCGGCCAGCGCCATGGCAACCGCGAGATAGGTCTTACCCGTGCCGGCGGGGCCAACGCCGATGGTTACATCATGGCCCCGGATGGCATCCAGATACCGCTTCTGCCCGACTGTCTTGGCCGTCACGCTGGGCTTCTTCTCGGAGGTTTGGATGCGGTCGCTGAGGATGTCCTTCAGCATAGGAACGCCCTCGTTCTTAACGATGGTCAGAGCATGGGAGAACTCGCGGTTGCGGACAGGCGTCCCGGCTTGGATCGAACTTTCCAGCAAGAGAAACAGGTGCTTGGCCTGGGCCATAGCGGCCGCCTCACCTTCCAGTTTGATCCAGCCCTCGCGCGAGGTGGCCTTGACGCCGAGCTGGCTTTCAACTGCCTGCAGGTTGCGGGGATCGTTATTGTAAAGCTGTTGGGCGACGCGGGCGTTTTCGAAGTGGAGAGTCTCAGTAGGCATGGTTTGGGGAGAGGGGCATAAAACCTGGGCCGTGTTGCGTGGTGCGTGGTTGGATCGGGCGACTGTTCACTGGCTGACCAGGGCGGCGCGAAGTTTGGCGGCCAGGTCGCGCAAGGCTTCCGGCACCACTACGGTATTGGCCAGGACCGGCATGAAGTTCGTGTCGCCGAGCCATCGTGGCACGATGTGAATGTGCAAGTGTCCCAGCACGCCTGCACCCGCCACTTTGCCCAGGTTGATACCGATGTTGAATCCCTCCGGCTTCATCACCTTGGTCAGGGCGTTCTGGCAGCGCCGCGTTAGCTTCAGGAGATCCGCCAGTTCCTCGTCGGTCAGCCCATTCAAGTCCGCCGCTTGCTTATAGGGCACGATCATCAGGTGGCCGCCGGTGTAGGGATAAGTGTTCAGCAGCGCGAAACACGTGCGATCACGGGCTATGACGTGATTGGCCTCGTCATCGTTGGACTGGGCGATGCGCGCGAACAGGCTCCCGCCATTTTCCTGCGGCTTGGGCGCCAGGATATACTCAATCCGCCACGGAGCATGCAGTGCTTCCATGGCCAGAGGGTAGTAAAAGCGGCGGGTAATGTCAAAACGGTCTGCGTGGAAAGACACACAGCGGGCAGCGCGGAGTCTCTGCCGATCCGTCACCTGGCGGCTGCGGGGAGGCGCCCGCGCAGGACATAGACCAGCGCCTTGACCGCGAGCTCAATGAATAGGAACGGCTTGCCAATAAAATCGTTGCCGCCGCTCATGGAAGAGTTGGCGCGGCTCTCAAAATCGCTCAGGCTGGTGACAAATACCACGGGCGTCTTCTTGTGCGCCGGCAACGCGCGCAGCTTCGTACACAGTTCGAAACCGCTCATCCCGGGCATGTCAATGTCTAGCACGACGAGGTCGTATCTGTTCTCCGCCAGCAGATCGTAAGCCGCGGCCGGGTCCTCAACCTCCACCGACTTGAGCGCTGCCTTTTGCAGCGCGTAAACCACGGCGCGGCGCGAGATGGTTTCATCGTCCACCACCAGGACCCTGGGCGGCGACGTTTCCCGCAGGTGCGGCAATGCACCCGGCTCGGTGAGCGTGCCGAGGAAGTCAATGGCCAGCGCGACCGTGCGCAGGGTGGAGGCATTGATGTTCCGGGGCTTCTCGTAGAGCTCTTTGAGCAGGGCCTCCAGCGCGTCAGACACCCGCGCGATGTGCAGCACGCCCGCGACGCCGGCATTGCCGGTCAAAGCGTGGGCGCGCCGATACAAATCATGCAGCGGCTGGTTGCGCGCGGTCGGCTCTTCGGCCTTGATAGCTCCTTGGAGCGAAGCGCGCATGGCCCCCAGCGTGCCCGGCAGGCTCTGGAGAAAGGATCGGCGCAGGTCGGCTTGGAATGCCGCATCCGGATCGCTGGCACCGGGAAGATCTGCGGGCGGGGCGGGTTTCGGTTGGCCTGACGCCGGTTGGGGAGCTGAAGCCGGGCGAACGACTTTGGCGGCGGGGACAACGGCCGTCGCGCCGTTCCGGGGAAGCAGGCTTCGCACCGTTTCAATCAATTGTTTGGGGGTAGAGCTGGCTTTTGACAGGCACTTGGTGGCGCCGGCCTTCCAGGCTTCCTGCACCATATTGGTCAGGTAGGTGTTGGAGAAGACGATCACGGGCAGCTTCTCAGACTCGGGTTCGGACCGGAGCTGTTTCAGCAGCTCCACCCCGGTCATCTTCGGCAGCATCAGGTCGAGGATGACCACGTCCGGCCGGAAAGTGCGGGCCAGCTCGAGCCCGGCCAAGCCATCCAGGGCGGTCTCAACCCGGAAGTCTTCAAGCAAGAACTTGTTCCGGTAGATGTTGGCTACGAGCTGATCATCTTCTATGATGAGAATCTTCTTCATGGTTGGGTCTTGGCGGCACGGCTGGTATGCTCGGCAACCTGGGCGTTAAGAAAGACCTGAATGCGCCGAAACTCTTCGCCCGCCTGACGCGAGAGGTCCGCGGCAGTGGTCAGGCTGTTCTCGAAGCCCTGCCGCTCCAGTTCTCGCAACAGCGGAACCAGGTGCCGCATCCCGCACGTGGCGCTCGCCCCAGCACAGCTATGCGCCAACCGTCGCACTTCCTGGGCCTTGCCGGCTTGCACCGCGACCGCGAGCTGCCCAAGCTGGTCGGCGGTTTGCTCCAGGTAGAGTGTCGCCAGCTCACGCAGGCTCTCAGGGTTCCCATCGGTAAAGTCGAGCAGGCGAGCCATGTCAACCGGCGCATCGTCCCGGGGCGGGCAAGGGGCGGTGGTTTGGGCCGGCGTGCTGGAAGGCGGCGCGACCTCAGGATTCGTTGCCGCGGTCCCGACGGCTGCCTCGCCCCAGCGTTCCACGATTGCGCGCACGCCTTCCAGCCTTACGGGCTTGGCAATATAATCATCCATGCCCGCGGCGAGGCATTTCTCACGATCACCCTGCATCGCGCTGGCAGTCATGGCGACGATGATAATCGGGGACTTCCAATTCTGGAATTGCGCCGGCTGCTTCTGGCGCTCGCGAATGATGCGCGTGGCCTCCAAACCGCCCATTTCGGGCATCATCACGTCCATAAAGATCAGGTCATACGGCTGGCGATCAAGCGCCGCCAGGGCTTCCACGCCGTTCGCCGCCAGGTCGGCGCGGTAGCCCATTTGCTGGAGCAAGCGCAAGGCAACCTTCTGATTGATCGCATTGTCATCGCACAGCAGGATGCGCAGAGGCAAGCGGCTGGCGAGCGTCGGGTCCAGCTTGCTGGCGGCCTGGGCGACGGGGCGCTCCGCAGGACGAAAACCGGACAAGGCGCCCGCCAGGAGCGTGCGCAGCGCTGCCAGCTTGATGGGTTTGGCCAGACAGCCGGCAAACGAGGCGCTGCCCAACTCCGGCTCGTCAGCGCGGAAGCCAATTGAAGTCAGCAGCAGGAGCGGCAAGCGGCTTCCCGCGGATAGCTGGCGGATTTCGCCGGCCAAGGCAACGCCGCCCAGGCCGGGCATTTGCTGGTCAAGGATGGCGAGATCGAAATGTTCGCCGGCGCGCAACCATTCCAGGGCCTGCCGGCTGTCTTGCGTCTCGCGCGGCAGCATCCCCCACTGGCGGGTGAGTTCGGAGAGAGCCCGGCAGACAGTGGCGTTATCATCCACGATCAGGACGCGCCGGTCGGCCAGTTCCGGCGGCCGCTCTTCGTGGGCCTGGCACGGCTCATCGGCTGCCGCCTGCAAGGGAAGGGTGAAGTGGAAAGTGGAGCCCTGCTGCGGAACGCTCTCGACGTACATCTTGCCGCCCATCAACTCGACCAGGCGTTTGCTGATGGCCAAACCCAGGCCGGTGCCCCCGTAATGGCGCGCGGTCGAGGCATCGGCCTGGCTGAAGGACTTGAAAAGCCGAGCCAAGCGGTCCACGGGGATGCCGATACCGGTGTCCCGGACCAGGAAATGAAGCTGCCACGGCTCCCCTGTGCGTTGGCCGCTCTTGGGCGCGGAAAGCACCTCCACCTCGATTACCACCTCACCGGCGGCGGTGAACTTGATCCCATTGCCCAGCAAGTTGACCAGCACCTGCCGGAGCCGGGTCACATCGCCGCACAGGCGCGTCGGGATGCCTTCCTCCAGAATGCACGCCAGATCGAGCTGCTTTTCCGCCGCCTTGGCCGCCAGTAGATCGAGCGCCTCCTCAATGCAGGCGCGCAGGTCAAACGGCTGGTGCTCCAGCTCGAGCTTGCCAGATTCAATCTTGGAGAAGTCGAGGATGTCGTTGATGATGGTGAGCAAGGCCTCGCCGCTCGAATAGATCGTTTCCAGGTAGCCCCGCTGCTCGTGGCTGAGCGGGGTTTCCAGGAGCAGGCCGGACATGGCGATGATCCCGTTCATGGGCGTGCGGATTTCATGGCTCATGTTGGCGAGGAAGTCCGCTTTGGCGCGGGCGGCCGCTTCGGCCGCCAGCCGGGCGGCCACCAAGTCCCGATTGGTCTGCGTCAGCTCATCCTGCAGTTGTTTGGCGCGCAATACGGCGCGCAGCCGGGCCCGGAGTTCGGCTGACTCGAATGGTTTGGTCAGGTAATCCACCGCGCCCAGCTCAAAGCCGCGCAGCTTGTCGGTGGTGCTGTTCCACGCCGTCAGGACGATGACCGGGATGGCTTGCGTCTCGGGAGACTCCTTGAGCTGGCGCAGCAACTCGAATCCGTTGATGCCAGGCAAGCCAAGGTCGAGCAGGATCAAGTCGAAGGGCCTCTCGCGCGTCAGCCGCAGGCCGGTGGCTGCGTCGCGGGCGGTGGTGAGGGTGATGTGGTCATCAAGCAAGAGGCCCGCCAGCACTTCCGGCATGTGCGGATCATCCTCAACCAACAGGACCTGGAATACAGGCTGGCTCATAGTTTGGCGCGCTCGATCATTGTTGTTAGGTTAGTGAGTCTGCCAACAGAGCACATTCAACACCAAACCCGGCTTGAGACCAACCGGATTCTCTCACCGCAGCCCCGCCCGGCCAGGGAACCGCAGTTTCGGGCGCGTCGTCTCTGACTTGAATCGGGACAAACGTGTTCAATTTCGGGACGCCAAAGAAACGGTTGCCAGAAGGACGGGGGGGCGGGTAGAGTCCCGCCCATGGTTCATGCTCTGCTCAACCAGGATACGGTTGACCAAGCTTCATTATTTCGTGAGACATACATCAAGGCATACCGCTTGATGTTGCTGGCGCGTGTTCTGGACGACAAATTCGCCAGCCTCTATCGTATGGGCAAGATCCATGGCGGGGTGTTCCTTGGCCGCGGGCAGGAGGCGCTGAGCGTTTCAGTGGGGCTGGCTTTGCGCAAAGGCGATATCTTTGCGCCGCTGATCCGCGACGGGGCGGGGCGGCTGGCGTTTGGGGAGCCCATTCTGGACGCCGTGCGGGCTTATCTGGGATCCTCACTGGGCCCCATGCACGCGCGGGACGGAAACGTCCACCGGGGCCGGCCTCGGGAAGGCTTGTTCGCGATGATCAGTCACCTGGGCAGCATGGTTTCCCTCGTCAACGGCGCGCTGCTGGCGCACCGGTTCCAAGGTGTCGCCGGGACGGTGGGCGCGGCCTGTGTGGGTGACGGCGCGACTTCCACCGGCTCCTTTCACGAGGCGGTCAACCAAGCGGCTGTGGAGAAGCTGCCGCTGGTGTTGATCGTCGCGAACAACCATTACGCCTACTCCACTCCCACCGAGCGGCAGTTTGCCTGTCGCTCGCTGCTGGACAAGGCCGTCGGCTACGGAATCCGGGGGCAATCGGTGGACGGCACCGATCTGTCGGCCTGTCTGAAGGTGGTGGGCGACGCGGTCAGCCAGGCGCGGACGGGGCACGGTCCGCAAATGGTCGTCGCCGAGCTGCTGCGTTTGTGCGGCCATGGGGAACATGATGATGCCGGCTACATTGACCCAAAGATCAAGCAGTCGCCCGTGGGGCGGGATTGCTTGAGAGTTGCCGAGAGCGTGCTGTTGGAGAGGCGCTGGGCCGATGCGTCCACGCTGGCGGACTGGCGCAACGAGGCGGTGCAGAAGACCGAAGAGAGCGTCGCCAAGGTGCAGCGGGAGCCGGGGCCCGATCCGTATAGCGAAGATTGGTGCGCGCTGGCTTCGAAGCATTTGACCGAAGGCCACTGCCAGGGCTAAGCGGATGAGCATTACCTACCTGGACGCGATTCGAGAGGCGCAAGCACGGGCGCTGGCGGACGACCCGCGCGTGTTCATTTACGGGCAGGATGTGGGCGCCTTCGGCGGGGCGTTCAAGGCGACCAAGGGCCTGGGGCAGAAGTTTCCCGGCCGCGTGATTGATTCGCCCATCAGCGAGGACGCCATGCTGGGGCTTGCCGTCGGCGCGGCCATCCAGGGGATGCGGCCGGTTATTGAGGTGCAGTTCGCTGATTTCTCGACGCTCGCTTTCAGCCAGATCGTGAATCAGGCGGCGACGCTCTACTGGCGAACCCGGGTGCCTTGCCCCATCACGGTGCGGCTGCCCTGCGGCGGCACCTCCGGCAGCGGCCCCTTTCACAGCCAAAGCATGGAAGCGATCTATGCGCACTATCCCGGCTTGGTTGTGATGACGCCTGCGACGGTCGAGGACGCCTACAGCATGCTGCTCGAAGCCATTGCCCTGGATGATCCGGTCATCTTCTGCGAGCACAAGTATCTCTACTATCACCTCAAGGCCGAGCAACTGCCCACCGAGGCCATGCCGACGGGCAAAGCGCGCATTGCGCGCGCGGGTCGCGACATGACGCTGGTCGCCTACAGTGCGATGGTGCACGAGGCGCTCGCCGTGGCGGAGGAATTGGCGTCGGAAGGCACTGAGATCGAGGTGGTGGACCTCCGCTCGGTCAAACCACTCGACACCGACACCGTCATGGCCTCCGTCGCGCGCACCGGCCGCCTGCTGTGCGTCGGGGAGGCGTGGCCGTGGGGCGGGGTGACGGCGGAGGTCATCGCGCGCGTCGCCAGCGAAGGCTTCGGCCTGCTGGACGCCCCGCCGCAGCGGCTCAACGCCAAGGACACCCCGGTCCCGTATCATCCCAACCTGTGGGCGGCGCATCGCCCGACGGCGGGCAGCATTGCCGCCGCCGCCCGCCGCCTGTTGCGGTTATGAAACCAAAGCTTTGGGGAATTGGAGTATTGGAGTGCTGGACTGCGGGAGTGTTGCAGTGCCGGCCGTCTGGTATTCCTCATCACTCCATTACTCCATCACTCCCGCACTCCAGCATCCCATTCTGATCTCATGCCCTCGATCCCCATCATCATGCCACAGCTCGGCGAATCCATCGCCGAGGCGACGGTTGTCAGCCTGCTGGTCCCGGTGGGTGACCAGGTGCAGACCGACCAGGACATCATCGAAGTTGAGACCAGCAAGGCCACGATGAACGTGGCTTCGCCCTGCCCGGGCCGGGTGGAGAAGTTCCTGGTCAAGCCGGGCCAGAGCTATCCCGTCGGGACGGTGCTGGGTTACCTGCAAGCCAGCGCGGAGGATGCGGCGCGCCTGGGGCTGGATGTGCCGGCGCCCGCCCGAAACGGCGAGGAGAGCGAAGGACACCCGCACTCCGCCGGCACGCAGACCGGCGGGGCGCAGAAGCGCGTGCAGCCGACCGTGCGCGGCCTGCCCGTCCCAGCAAATGCCGAGGGCGCCAGCTACATGTCGCCGCGCATGAAGGCGCGCATGGTGGAGCTGGGGCTCCATGCGGCGGACCTGGCCGGCCTGCCCGGCAGCGGCGCAGCCGGCCGCGTGACTATCCAGGACTTTGAACGGTTCATTGCCAATCTGGAGCGGCACCGGCTCAGCCAGGCCTCCTCCATGCGCGTGGCCGTGGCCGATGCCATGCGGCGCAGTTGGACCCGGCCGCTGGCGACGGTGGCGTTGCCCGTGTGCTTCGATGGGCTGCTGAATCACCGCAAGACGTGCGACCCCAAGCCCGGTCCCGCACTGTATGCCTTGCGGGCCCTGGCCCTGGCCCTGGCCGAGAACAGCGCCCCGGCCGGACGCCTGATCGGCAACAAAATCGTGCACCCTTCCTCCATTGATGTCGGCTTTGCGGTCGAAGCCGAAGATGGGGTGCTGGTGCCTGTAATCCGCAACGCCGACACGCGGCTGCTCAAGGACCTGGCCCAACCCTACGATGAGCTTATTCGGCTGGCGCACCAGCGCAAGCTGCCGCCGGATGCGACGGGCGGCTCCATCGCCACCGTCACCAACTTCGGCACCTTCGGACTGACATGGGCGACGCCCATTCCGCTGCCGGAGCAGACGCTGGTGCTGGGCATGGGCGCGGCCCGGCGCGTGCCGAGCTGGGACGCGGCCAAAGGCCAGTTCGTGCCAGTGATGGAAGCGAACGTCACGCTGAGTTTCGATCACCGCGTGCTGGACGGCGGCGCCGCCGGCCGGCTGCTGGCGCGCGTAGCCCAGTTGCTGGCCAGCCCCGAGAAGCTGTAATTGGCAAGGGCTGCAATTAGCCTCGGTGCTGTTTCCTTCATAGAGAGGGCTCTCGCTGTGGACGGATGGCAAATCCCGCATCCAACGGGCTTGACCCCGGTGCCCGGCATGGACTACGGTGCGCGGCGATTCTGATACTATGATTTTACGACTCTCAGCGACATTGGCGGCGGCTGTCTGCCTCCTGGGCTGCAATAAGCCGGCGCAAACCACCAGCGACAACAATGCCGCCACCAACGCTCCCGATGCCTCGGCGAGCGCGGCGAGCGGTCAACAGAATGAAATGAAAACCACTGCCAGCGGACTCAAATACCAGGTGCTCAAGCAGGGCGCCGGCACCGTTTCACCCAAGGCCACGGACACCGTGAAGGTGCATTACCACGGCACACTGCTCAATGGCACTGTGTTCGACAGCTCTGTCCAACGTGGAGTGCCGATCAGCTTCCCGTTGAACGGCGTCATCGCCGGCTGGACCGAGGGCCTCCAGCTCATGAAGGTCGGGGACAAGTTCAAGTTCGAGATTCCCCCCAATCTGGCCTACGGCGAGGCCAGCCCCAGTCCTGACATCCCGCCCAACAGCACCCTTGTCTTCGAGGTTGAGCTGCTCGGCATCGAGTAGCTAGCAGTAGCCGCCGACGTCAGGGCGGAAAGGGTCACGGAGGTTGGAACTGGAGCTGTGGGCATCTCTCTCGGCTCGGGATTGATAAATTATTGATAAGAATTTGCTTTTGCGCGCCCGCATGTACTGGACGCTACGCGGGTGAGGGGCAGCCGTTCACGCATAGCGGCTGTCCCTCTTGTTTTTGGCCAAGGTAGATTGCGACCCTACTGAGGCCAACGACCCAGCGAGCGGGAGACGCAAGAAACCCCTCGCCGGGTTCTTTGTCGGCTCTGCCTCTGTTTGGGCCGGATTGCAGGGTCCAGGCTTCAAGCATTATCTGCTGCCACCTGTTCCGTTCGGTGCCAAATCTAGAGCTGCTGCTTTAGCTTCAACCGCTCCAGTTGTCGCGCAGGGTCAGCAGCGTCTATCTCTGCCTGCTCCGACCTTGCCTGACGGCTCAGGGCGGTGTCCGTGTAGCGTATGCTGAGGCAAGGAATACTGTTGGTCGAATGCGAAAAGGTCAGCGTCACCTCCCGCGTGTCCTGCTTAATCGTGTGCCAGATGCAATCCCCAGATAGCTTGGCAACCGCCTTGCCGTACTTTTGCTGCAAGACAGCTAACAGCTTATCGCGCTCCTCCCCAAAAGGGGAAGGCGAGGTTAGGGAATTGAGAGCGCTGGTCATGGCGCTGATGCTGTAAACGAAATTGGAGCGGGGTGTAACCTCAACATCATAGCTCGTGAAGTGCGGCAGGGAATTCCTTGGCTTGAAGCAGTAGCTGGTCATGTCCACATAGACAGGCTCGCCTTTCGTTGTAAAGCTGTCTCTGAACGTGTTTGTGCTGACCGCGTACTTCGGGTCGAAGCGTTGCCCCAGCTTCAATCCAAAAGCACCGACAATCTGACCGGAGGCACTGGCCGGGTCTTCCGGCTGCTCCGGCAGAATCTTGGCCTCTTCGACCCTCTGCCGCGCAGCGCGAGCGGCTGTCCCGTCGTCCACAAGCGTTACGGGCGGAAACTGGCCGGTGACGAGAAACCGGTCCTCGTCGGTCAGATGCGAGAGCATGATTGTGCAGAGCTTCCCGTCCTTGTCGCTGCGGACGACTACCGAATTGGTGCCTTTGACCTCCACCACATCACCCTTGAATGTTGCGCCGGACTTGAAGGTAAGCGTGGTTGCCTGCGCGGTAAACGCGACCAGCGAAGCAGCGCCAGCAAAGAGCGCTAAGCAAATCCATCTCATGACCTTTCGGCAACTATGGACTCCTACCGGGGGGGGTTACAAGCCATTTCCAAAGCACTGCCTCGACAACTGGGCTTAGACCCGGTCCAGCCCGCATTCCAAGACGGTGAGGCACGCTGGTAGAGGCCCTACAGCACGTATTAATTGATATTATTCTTGATAAGAATTTGCTTTTGCGCGCCCGCATGTACTGGACGCTACGCGGGTGAGGGAGAATTGGTTTTTGGGCTCACCAAGCATGTGCCGAGCCTGTCAGGAGCCGACCCGGGCGTCAAGACACTTTTTTTGCGGCAATTCTTGCCTGACGGTCCCCCGCCCCGGGTAACATTTATCCGTGAGTCAACTCGTGCCCGTTGCCGGAGGGTTTGGGCGCGAGGGATGTCGCGGTGCTCAGGTCCGGTCGGAGCGGGCCGGCGGACGGCGCATCCCGCCGTCAGCCAACCCGAGGAGGTGGCCTTTTCAGTCGGTGAGCACGTTTTCGCAATCAGGTGTCGGGTCCACGTCCTCACACGGTTCGTAGGTGTAAGGACCCGGCACCCGCTGCGGAGGAGGTCTGGGAGGCGGGTCATGCCAGGCGCCCAGGTGGCGGAGAATCTTTTCCGCCACGTTGGGGTAATCAATGACGGCGGTGGCGCGCATCGAGTTCTGGAAAACGGGGCAGCGGAGCGGGTCAACATGCCAGACCCGCAAGATCAGGTCCCGCCACCGCCTGGAGGTGGAATCTCCTGCCGCGAAAAGGCGCAGAAGACATAGCGCGGCAAAGCCGCAACCAAAGAGACAGAATCGTGGTAGGACAGAATCATGGGCAGAGCCACTATGATCCTGCCTCTTCCTATATGATTCTGTCCGACCATAATTCTGTGAGTCTTCTGTGCTTGCACCAAAACCTTGCTCAGAATGCACGATTCTCGGGTACCCGCGCCGGCTTACTGCCCAACTGCGGCCATTTCACGCGTGAGCTGGAGGTGTCCCGCCGCACCCTCACCCGAGACTACCTGCTGGTGCCCAGTTCAGTTAAGTGCATATAGTGTTGGATGTTGGGTGTTGGATGTTTTACCCTCCCTTTGGCATTGACGCCTTTGCCCCTTCCGTTAGCCTTTAACTTGCGGCCGCGGAGGTATTGCGGCCCAGCCGGCAGGCCCTTGGCAACCCTGCGACCGGGCAGCCCTCCACGCCGGAAAAACTAACACTCATATGCAACTACTCGACACACCCCGTACGGGAAAGCTAGGCCCGCACGTCTTCTACACCGACACTTCCGGCCAACGACAGTTCTGCCGGACCCGCGCCATTCCCGCCGACCCGCGCTCGCCCGCGCAAAGCAAGATGCGGGCGTTGATGGCCCACGCCTCGGGCCTCTGGAGCCTGAAGCTGACCGATCCGCAGCGCGAGCAGTGGATTGCCGCCGCCCTCAACGCCCCCAGCCATCCCTGGCTGGGCCGCTACACCCATCTGAGCGGGCAACAGCTTGAAATCAAAATCAATCTTACCCTGGCCTGCACCGGCAAACCCCTGGTGCTCACACCCCCAGAGCCCGTCGCCTTTGCGCCCAACCCCGTCACCGCCCTGGACGCCGTTCAGGACCCGGAAGCCGGCGTGCGGCTGCGGCTGAGCGTCGGGACGGTGAGCGAGGACATCATGGTGTTTGGCCAGCCGCCGTGCAGCGCCGGCCGGATGAAGCCCCGGCGGGTCTATTACCTGGGCCTCTTGGGTGCCGTCGCCAACGGCCAGGCCGACATCACCGACCTCTACACCGCCAAGTTCGGCGCCCCCGCCCCCGGCAAGAAGATCTTCATCGTCACCTGCCAGACCAAGGACGGCTGGAAGGCTCAGGACAGCGTGTTCAAGGCGGTCATCCCGCCCCCGCCGCCAGCGGGAAAACAACGAAGCAACCAGGAAACAGAGGGAAAGATGCCTGCGGCGTCGGCGCAGCCGGAGTCGAAAACCGCTTCCGCCGGACCCGTTTCTTCGTTGTCTCTCGTTGTGTACAAGAGGAGCACACCGGCTGCACGAGGGATGCACAGGGGCAATCCCGGTATGCAACCGGTGAGCATCCCTGGTACTCCTCTTGTACACGGCTTGCGGGTGGCTCTGCGGAAGTGGGCGGCGCTGTGGGTGTTTGGGGCACGAGCGGAAGGAGGTGCTATCGGTTAATTTGTATGGCAAGCTGGGCAGTATGAGATTCGGCGCACATTGTTCAACCGCAGGCGGGGTCTGGACCGCTTTGCAGCGATGCCGGCAGATTGGCGGTGATGTGTGCCAAATCTTCGTCAAGAACAACATGCAGTGGTTCGGCAAGCCGATTGCGCCGGCGGATGCCGCGTTGTATGCCAAGGAGTTGAGTGCGAGCGATTTTGGGTGTGTTTTTGGCCACACCGGTTACCTCATCAACCTCGGTGCCGCGGCGTCGGAGAACCGAGACCGCTCAATCCAGTCGCTGATTCAAGAGATTGAGTTGGGGACGGAGCTTGGGCTTCCGTTTCTGGTGCTGCATCCGGGCGCGCATCTCGGGGCGGGCGAGGCGGCGGGCATCCAGCAGATCGTGGCGGGACTCGACGAGGTGTTTGCGGCGACAAAGAAGTCGCCGGTGCGCATCGCGCTGGAGAACACGGCGGGGCAGGGGACGTGCCTGGGGAACCGGGTGGAGCATCTCGCCGCGGTGTTCGAACGGGTGAAGAAGCCGGAACGGCTTGGCTTGTGCCTTGATACAGCGCATTTCTTTGCCGCCGGCTACGATATCCGCACGGCCCAGGGCTGGGATGCAGCCATCGGTGAGGTTGATTCATTGATTGGGCGCACGCAGATTCTGGCTTTCCATCTGAATGATTCCAAGGTTGGGTTGGGGTCGCGCGTGGACCGACATGAGCACATCGGCAAGGGGCTGATTGGGAAGGAAGGCTTCCGTCATATTGTTAACGATGTGCGGTTTCGGCGGCATCCGGGATGCCTGGAGACGCCCAAGTCCGAGGACCTCCATGAGGATGTGCAGAATCTGGCCACGCTGCGTTCGCTGGTGAGGTCGGGCGGAAAGGGCGTGGGGACCAAAGGGCTTCGCGGGTAAGGCTGGCCCGCTGTGCGCGGCTTAATCATAGGGCCGGTCAGTTCTCAAGCCACTGCAGGCTTGGGGTGGCGGCAGGTTTCATGTCGGTATCGCAGGTCGCAGGCAGCGGGGCTTACGGCGGCTTTACTTCGGAGGTGGGAGAGGGCATTATACCCGAACATGATGCGAATAGGGATCAAGTCTCTAGTGGCGGCCTGGCTGGTATTGTCCGGCGGGCAGGCGGGTTTGTTGCTGGCGGAGCCGAAGGCTGAAGCTGCCAGCGGGCCGGATTTTAAGGAAGTCTATGACCTGGTACGGACCCATCTGGCGGGGATGAGTGAGGCGCAGTTGAACGACGCGGCGGCTCGGGGGCTGGTGTCGGCGTTGAGCCCGCGGGTGACATTGGTGACGAACGGCGCGGCGGCCAAAGGGGCGGCAGAGGGACCGCTGGTGATCAAGTCAACTGTGTTCGAGGGCGACATACTCTGCGTGCGGATTGGGCGGGTGGCAGAGGGGCTGGCGGATGCAGTCTCCGCCGCCAATGCCAAGCCGGACACGACGAACAAGCTTAAGGGTGTGGTGCTGGATTTGCGCTATGCTGGTGGAGATGACTACGCGGCGGCGGTGGCAGCGGCGGATTTGTTCGTGAAGAAGGAGCAGCCGCTTTTGAGCTGGGGCAACGGGGTCGCGCGGTCGAAAGCCAAGAGCGATGCGATCGGAGTGCCAGTGGCAGTGCTGGTAAACGGGGCGACGGCTGGGGCGGCTGAGGCGCTGGCGGCGATGTTGCGGGAAGCGGGGGCGGCTTTGGTTTTGGGCGGGCGGACGGCGGGGCTGGCCATGGTGGCGCAGGAGTTTTTGCTGAAGAATGGGGATCGGTTGCGGATCGCGACCGCGCCGGTGCAGTTAGGGGACGGCTCGGCGATGCCGGAGCAGGGACTTAAGCCGGATATCGCGGTGGCGGTCAGACCGGACGAAGAGCGAGGCTATTACGAGGATGCCTTCAAAGCGCCCGAGCGCACAGACTTGATGGCAGGCAGCAGTTTGGCCGTTTCCAACCAGGGGGCCGGGACGAATCGGACGGGACGGCGTATACGGCTAAATGAGGCGGAACTGGTGCGCGAGCGACGCGAGGGCATCAGCGAGGCGGACGTGACGGTCATGAGGGACCGTGAGCCGGAGAAGCCGGTGGTCCAGGACCCCGCCCTGGCGCGAGCGCTGGACTTGTTGCGGGGGTTGGCACTGGTCCGGCAGGCGCGGCCCTGATGTCGCGATTCACGAGTGAAATAGCCCTACCGAGGTTGAGGCGCCCAACGCATGGCTGAATGAAGACGATTTTGTTTGTTTGCACCGGGAACGTGTGCCGAAGCCCGATGGCGGAGGGCCTCTTCCGCAAAACCGTGCAGGGACGGGGAGAGTATCAGGTATTGTCAGCCGGCCTGGGAGCGGCCGAGGGGCTGGCGCCGACGCCGCACGCGGTCAATGCGGTCAAGGAGCTGGGCATAGACATCTCGGGCCTGCGCAGCCGGATGCTGACGGCAAAGCTGGTGCAGCAAGCCGATTACATTTTTGGCATGACGCGCAGCCACATTGACATGGTGGCGACGCTTTACCCGCAAGCTGCGGAGAAGACCTTCCTGCTGCGGGAATTCGATGACACGCTGGATTCGTTTGAGAAAGACATCAGCGATCCAATCGGAGGTTCCTATCAAGTGTATTTGAACTGCCGCGACCAAATCGAGCAGGGGATCGCATCGCTCCTGGGCTTCATCGAGCCGAGGGCGACGGCAGCGAGTGGAGCGGGCGCCGATGCGCACGGACCAAAGAGCACAACTATGGAGAAACGTATTATACCCACTGACTATCGGCTGCGAACGGTTGACCCGGAAGTTGCGGCGGCGATCGAACACGAAGTGCAGCGGCAGCAGGAAAACATCGAGCTGATCGCGAGCGAGAACTTCACCAGCCCCGCCGTGCTGGAGGCGCAGGGCTCGGTGCTGACCAACAAGTACGCCGAGGGCTATCCGAAGAAGCGGTGGTATGGCGGCTGCGAGAACGTGGATGTCGTCGAGCAACTGGCAATTGACCGGGCCAAGAAGCTGTTTGGAGCCGAGCATGCCAATGTGCAGCCGCACTCCGGAAGCGGAGCAAACATGGCGGTGTATTTCGCGTTCCTCAAACCAGGGGATAGGATGCTGACCATGGACCTGACCCATGGCGGCCACTTGACACACGGCAACAAGGCTAATTTCTCGGGCAAGTTTTTCGAGATCGTCCACTACGGGGTGCGCAAGGATGACGAGCGAATTGACTACGATCAACTGGCGCACATGGCGCGCGAGCACAAGCCGAAGATGATCACGGTCGGGGCCAGCGCTTACCCGCGGACGATTGATTTCGAACGAATGGGCCAGATTGCGCGTGAGGTCGGGGCGTTTCTGCTGGCGGACATTGCGCACATCGCGGGGCTGGTGGCGGCCGGCCTGCACCCCAGCCCGGTGCCACACGCGGATTTCGTGACGACGACGACCCACAAGACGTTGCGCGGGCCGCGCGGCGGCCTGGTGCTGTGCAAGGAAAAGTACGCGAAGGAGATAGACTCGCAGACGTTTCCGGGCATCCAGGGCGGGCCGCTGATGCACGTGATCGCCGCCAAGGCGGTTTGCCTGCAGGAGGCGTTGCAGCCGTCGTTTAAGGTTTACCAGAAGCAAATCGTAAAGAACGCCGCGGCGCTGGCCGAGGGGATGAAGCGCAACGGCTTCCGGCTGGTGAGCGGGGGCACAGACAATCACCTGATGCTGGTGGACGTGGGCGCCCGCGGGGTGACGGGCAAGGAATGCCAGATCGCGCTGGACGCGGCAGGCATCACGGTGAACAAGAACACGATTCCATTCGAGACGCGATCGCCTTTTCAGGCGAGCGGGATCCGGCTGGGCACGCCGGCGGTGACGACACGCGGCATGGCCGAACCGGAGATGGCGGCAATTGCCGACATGATCAGCGAGGTGTTGCTGGAGCTCAAGAACACTGAGGCCGTTGGCAAAGTTCGTCAGCGGGTCCGCGAGTTGACCGAGCGTTTCCCGCTGCCGTATTGAATTTAGACCTGGCGGGCGTTTGGATGGCCCAAGCGGAGCCTTGACATCGGAAGGAACCTGTGCCAGGCTCCGTCGAAGTTAGTACAAGATTTTCCTTGCCGTGTCGGGGGATAGGCGAGACTCTTGTATAGCGCTCCTGATTGACAGCTATTCCATGTTGAATTTATCGAGTCGTTAGCCGTCTAAGCAGGAGTTAGTCTGACAGACCAGCCCCGTAGTGGTCTCACCCGAAGATGCTATTTTGATCCAATTTTACTGAGCTATGCCAAGACCGACTAAGAAGGCCAAAACAAAGAAAGTGGCCAAGCAGAGTGAGAGCGCGCAAGCAAGCAGCGGCGTCGCCGAAGCCGTGCCGACGCCTACAACCGTAGTGGAACCGCCGGCGCCAGCGCCGCCGCCAACCGCCCCGATCGAGACTCCTGAAGCCGAAAAGCCCCAGTCCAGGAAGGGGGCCGAAAACGATCAGGCCCGTGTGGCGGCATCCTCGATTAACATTGCCAAGCTGCAGGCGATGTCTATGCCCGACCTCAATCAGATGGCGCGCGATCTGGGGGTGGAGAACTTTGGGACGATGCGCAAGCACGAAGTGATCTTCCACATCCTG
>CAZDOO010000073.1:0-27719 GCA_964507045.1 uncultured Verrucomicrobiota bacterium
GCGCCCGCCCGCAGAACCCGGGGGTTACCTATGTGGACCATTACCCGTTTCTGGGCGTGCTGCCGGAGGCAGCCGGAGAAGAGGCGGACATCACGGCGCTCTACGCAGCCAAATTTGGCGCGCCGCCCGCCGGCAAACGCGTCTTTATCCAGACGATCCAGCAGATCAACGGCTGGCAGGACCGTCGGCAGACCTTCAGCGCCCGGGTCCGCCCGGCGTAGCCCCACGGTCAGCGGGTTGCCGGCGGCAAGGTGTGGCGGCGCCTGTGCGCCCAGGGGGCCGACGCGCGGAACGGCCCGTGGAGCGATGCGGCGGAGGAGAGGGTGAGGCCGGGCCGCCAGGGTTGGGAGGGCGAGCGACCTCGCGAGCCCTGATTCATTTCAGTGGAAGAGTGTTTGGGTTTTTAAACAGGCTCTAACTCGGCGCCGCGTTCACCGGGACAAGTACGCCGCAGTTACCCGCAGTCTGCCGGCTTTCAAGCCCTGCACAGGTACTGAATCAACGGGGCCTTGGACTTTTCGGTGCGTTCGATGCGGAACCCGGCTCGTGTCAGCAGCCCTTCCATGATCCAGTCGAACGTGCTGTATTCCCTGGCAACATGGCCAATGGCTCCATTGCGCACCGGTTCCGGCATGGCGTTGACAAAGGCATCGAATTGCATGGCCAGATCGCTGCCTTTCGAGGAGAACACAACGTCGCCAAGCAGGAATTGTCCGCCTGGCTTCAGGGCGCGGTGAATATTGCGCAAGGCGGTGGCTTTCCACAGATCGGGCAGGTGATGCAACGCCACGACTGAGACTGCGGCGTCAAACCCCGGCGACGAGGCGGAGAAGGTGAGGAATCCGGCATGCTGGAACTCGATGCCGGACAGCCCTTCGGCTTCTGCCCGTTGCTCGGCATAGCGGAGCATGGCGGGGGAAACGTCAATTGCCATGACGCGATGCCCGGCTCTCGCCGCCGCTCGGGCGAAATGGCCCGACCCTGTGCCAATCTCCAGGAGTCGTGAATTGTCAGGCAGCGCGAGAGCTGCCAGGATGGCGGCGTCTTCGGCTGGCAGGTCGCGGAATTCACCCATGCGCCGTTCATAGCGCTCGACTTCCCCAACATCCGAGTAATCGGTGCCAACCTGCTGGATTTCATTCCATTGCCAAACCGGCGGTCGGGTCATAGGGCCTCCTTTCGAGCCTTGCCCGGCTTCGCAGCGGAACCTGGGTCCGGCTGTTTGCAACCTTCCACCAGGATCGCCCTGGCTGTCGCGGAGTTTTCCCGCAAAGGAGCGATGGCCCTGTATTCCGGCGAATTCCACCATTGCCGCACATGGTCCGCCGACGGGAACTCAATAAGAACAAGTCGTTCCGGTTCCCAGTCGCCGGCAATAGTCGCCACCTTGCCGCCTCGAACCAGATAGCGTCCGCTGTGCTGCTCCACGATGGGCCGGACCTTCTGGACATACTTGGCGTAATCCGCCTTGGCCGCTTTATCCCGAATCGAAACATCCACTATGACATAAACGCCCATATTGATTGTTCCAGAGGTTTACGCCCAAGGCCGGCGGATAGCAAATCCGCGCTATAACGCTCGGGGCGCGTGTGGGTATCAAGGAGCGCGCAAACCGGGAGAGGTGCTTAGCCTGGTTTTATGTAACAAACGCCTGTGCGGTCTGCCTGCACGCGGGGTACCGGGGTGTCACCGGGCACACACCGTCAGCACACCGGGCATATGCCGCAGGCTTGCCTGCATAAACTGCTGTAATCACAGACCTTAGGCAAAACAGCACCTTTTCGCGCCGCGGTATCTCGAGGTTACAAATGCGTTGGCGGCCCTGGGAGGGAGGAATTGCCCAATACCAGTTCGCGGTCAGACCCCCCGCGGCCAGACCGGCATTGCACATCGGGTTGCGATTCGGTAATAGAAACGTGTACGTCCATGAAGCTATGAGCAACCCAATGGGAACGCGGGAATCCGTGCCGGACATCCGAATCAATCCCGGCCAAGTCAGCATCCTGATTGCCACCCGCGCCCGCCCGGAGATACTGGCGGAGGTATTCGCTTCCTTGAAAGCCAATACGGCGCGCAAGGACAAGGTTTCCGTGTGGCTCTATGTTGATGAGGACGACCAGGTGACCCGGCGGGCAATCGAAGCGAAGCAGTTACCCGAGATGGATTTGCCCGTCCACTGGCACTTCGGCCCGCAAACTGCCTGCTTGGGAGACACGCATGACGCGCTGTGGGCCGCTTCCGGGCGGTCGTCCGAGGTGTATATGGTGTCGGGGGATGACATGCGCTTCGATACCGCCGGCTGGGATGAGATCGTGCGCACGGCGTTCGCTCAATACCCGGACGGCGTGCTGCTGGCTTTTCCCCACGATCCGATGACGGCTGATACGGCCACCTACCCGCTTTTCGGCTGGGGCTGGCTGGCCACGCTGCGGCGGTTCTTTCCCGGTCACTTTCCTTATTGGTATGATGACCGATGGGTCAGCCAGGTTGCGCGATTGGCCGACAGGTACGTCAAGCTGCCGATCCTGCTTTATCCAATCCGCGGCAAAGGCCGCACCCGGCGGATGCGCAACCTGCCGTTCTGGGCTCGCTTCTTCCAACTCATGCTGGAGGAGCGCAAAGACACGGCCCGCAAGTTAATCCAGGCCATCCATCCGACCGACGCCGCGGCCAGGGAAGCGGCGCTGGGGAAGATCGAAGCGGTTGCCGCCGCTCTGCTCAAAGAGGAAGGCACCTTCTCGGATCTCTACGCGGTCTTTCAGGAAGAGCGCCACAGCGATCTGACTCCGGAGGAGAGAAAGACCTTCGATCCGAAGTATGTCGGGCGCGAAGCGGCTGCCATTACTCGGCTGGTCAGTTTTGCCGAGCAGCACTTCCAGGCCGGCAGGTTTTCCGAGGCGATGGAATTTCTCGATGCCACGCACTTGTCCGATTTGCGCCTCCGGCAAGCGCAGTTCCTTCAGGCGGAATGCCTCCGGAAGTTGGGCCGGAACGCCGAGGCCGACCGGCTGGAAAAGGACCTGCTGGCCGCGTGGCCCGAGCATAACGCCGCCCGGCGGCTGTTCCGGTTCCTGGGCATGGTCGCCAACGACGGCAGGCGTTTGCTGGTGGGCCTGACTGAAAAGGGCCGCCGCGGCGCGAAGTAGCGCCGCTCCGGCTCACAGGCCCGTTGGGTGGTCCAGGAAGATCCAGGGCACTTTGAACTGCTTGGAGAGGTGCGTCGCCAGCGCCTTGACGCCAAACGTCTCGGTCGCGTAATGCCCGCCGTAAAGCACGTTCACCCGCAATTCCTCCGCCAGGGCATACGTCCAATGCGGGCCCTCGCCGGTCACAAAGGTATCCACCCCTTCGGCTGCCGCCAGTTTGAGATCTTCACCCGCGCCTCCGCTCACAACGCCGATCCGGCGGCACACCGCCGGGCCGGCCGGGATGACCTGGGGCCGGCTGCCCGTTGCGCGCTGCAAGCGCATGGCCAGGTCCGCCCGCGCGATATTGGCTCTCGTCTGAAACCCGATGAACAAGCCGTGGGTGAAGAAGAACGGGCGCAGCCTCTTGAGGCCGAGCGCCGCGCAGAGCCGGGCGTTGTTGCCCAGGCGGGGATGCGCGTCCAGCGGCAGGTGCGAGCTATAAACCGCCAGGTTGTGATCCAGCAGGCAGCGCAGCAGCTCGTAGCGGCTCCCCGTCCACGGGTGCGCTGGAGCCCAGAAAAGCCCGTGATGCACCAGCAACAAATCTGCCTTCGCTGCCGCCGCCAGCCGTGCGGTCGCCAGGCTCGCATCCACCGCCGCGGCGATCCGGGTGATGGTGCCGCGATTCTCGACTTGCAGACCGTTGGCCGCGCGCTCGTAATCCTTAACTTTGGCGGTGCCCAGCAGGCGGTCGCAGTACCGGACGATGGCTGCCAGTGAGGCTTTAGACATACGGCGATGAAAGCAAAACCGGGCGCGGCTGCAAAGGGGGAAGTGGAACGTGTTGCGTGTTGCGTGTTGCGTGGAGGCGAGGGGTGGGGAGGCCGCTTCAGGCTTCACGCCCCACGCCTCCCCTCCGGCGGTTCCCGCCCGAAATTATTTTGCACACGCCTATTGAATTCCCCCGGCAGAGTTCTATAGTGCGCCTCGTTCTGAAATTGCGGAAATGAGTAACTCAACCGATGGTCGCGATTCCTGGAATATCCAGGACGCTCGCAATCTGTACAACATTCATCGCTGGGGCGCGAAGTACTTTGATATCAACGACGCCGGGCACGTCGTGGCCAAGCCGCTGCGCGAGGCGGGCGCGACCGTGGACCTGACGGATGTGATCGAGGAGGCCAAGGGCCGCGGCTTGAAGTTTCCGCTGCTGATTCGGTTTCAGGATATCCTGCGCCACCGGGTCGAGTCCATCAACCTGGCGTTCCGCAACGCCATCACCGAGTTCAACTACCGGGGCAAGTACCGCGGCGTTTTTCCCATCAAGGTGAACCAGTTGCGCGAGGTGGTGGAGGAGATCCTGGATGCCGGCAAGCCGTTCGAGTTCGGCCTGGAAGTGGGCAGCAAGCCGGAGCTGTTTGCGGGCCTGGCGCTCCAGGACCAGCTCGGCAGCCTGATTGTCTGCAACGGCTACAAGGATGCCGAGTTCATCCGCATGGCGCTGCTGGGCATTAAGTTGAACAAGAAGGTGATCCTGGTCGTGGAGAAGCTCGAGGAGTTGCGCCAGATCATCGCCCTGTCCCGGCAGTTCGGCGTGGAGCCCATCATCGGCATCCGGCTGCGCCTCTTGAGCCGCGGCACGGGCAAGTGGGCGGAGAGCGCCGGCGAGAACGCCAAGTTCGGGCTCAGTACCGGCGAGCTGCTGGCCGCCACGGAAATGCTCAAGGCCGAGAACCTGGCCCACTGCCTCAAGCTGCTGCATTTCCATATCGGCTCGCAGGTTCCGGACATTCTCATCGTCAAGAAGGCGGTCCAGGAAGCCTCGCGGTTCTATGCCAAGCTCCACAAGATGGGCTTTCAGATCGAATACCTCGATGTGGGCGGCGGGCTGGGTGTGGATTACGATGGCAGCCGGTCCGCATTCGACAGCTCCACCAACTACACGCTCCAGGAATACGCCAACGACATCGTCTATTACATCGGCGATGTCTGCGACGCGGAGAAGGTGCCGCATCCCGAGATTATCAGCGAGAGCGGGCGGGCGATTGTCGCCCACCACAGTGTGCTGATCGTGGAAGTCTTCGGCGCGATCGGGAAGGTCCGGCTGGGCGAGCGCGCCGTGTATGGCGAAAACGAGAGCCCGCTGGTGGGCGAGCTGTTGGACATCCACAAGAATCTGGCGAAGCTGAACAAGCTGGAGGCGTATCACGATGCGCTGGAGCGCAAGGAAGACGCCCAGCACATGTTCACGCTGGGCATGATGGACCTGCCGGAAAAGGCCAAGATCGAGGAGCTTTACTGGGAGATCGGCCGCGAGGTCGTCGAGAGTTTCAAAGGCCAGGCCTATGTGCCGGAGGAGATTCGCAAGCTCGAAGACAGCCTCGGCGACCAGTTTCTCTGCAACTTTTCGGTGTTCCAGTCGCTGCTGGATCACTGGGCGCTCGACCAGTTGTTTCCGATCATGCCCATCAGCCGCCTGGACGAACGCCCCACGCGCGAAGCCACGCTGGTGGACATCACCTGCGATTCCGACGGCCAGGTCAACAAGTTCATTGACCTGCGCGACGTGCGCGACACGCTGCCGTTGCACCGGCTCAACGCCAACGGCAACGGCCAGATCGAGCCCTACCACCTGGGCTTCTTCCTGATGGGCGCCTACCAGGACATCATGGGGGACCTGCACAACCTGTTCGGGCGCGTCAACGAGGTGCACGTTTTCCTCGAACCGGATGAGCCGACCGGCTACTACGTCGAGGAGATCATCGAGGGCAGCACGATTGGCCAGTGCCTCGCCTCGGTGCAGTACGACGAGAACGAGTTGAAGCGGCAGATGAAGGCGCAGATTGACGAGGCCATCAAGTCCGACCGCATGAAGCCTTCCGAAGCCATGCGCCTGCTGGACGATTACGAGCGCGGGCTCAAGCAGTACACCTACCTGAGCTTTTAGCCGACTGCCCGGACCCGCCGCCGCATGCCCGATCCCGCCCCCAACCCCGAACTGTTGCGCTCGCTCGGCCGGCTGGTGCGCGGGCTGTCGGCTTTGTTCTGGGGGCTGCCGCTCGCGCTCATCGTGTGTTTCCACACCGCCAAAGCCGACTCGCTCAAATCCTTCGGCATCGTGCCCCCGCTGGTGACCACCGGTTTGCTGGCTTTCGGCTTGTGGCAACTGGGCGATTTCCAAAAGCAGGAGCGCGTCTGGCGCGCCGCGCTTGATCGCGCCCGCGTGTTCGGCCTGATCAATCTTGGCCTCAGTCCTTTTCTCTATTGGTGGAACAAGGTCCCCGCCAGCACCTTCTTCCTGGCGGCGGTGCTGTTCATGGCCCTGTCCGGCCTGGCGTTTCTGGCCAGCCTGAACGTGGTCCTGCGCCGGCTCGGCGCCATGCTGCCCGACGAAGCGCTCCGCGTGGAGACCCGGCAATTCACCGCTCTGAACCTCAACCTGCTGGCCGCCACCCTCCTGCTGGCGCTGGTTTATGTCGCGCTGGGGCAGTTCCCGTCCCTGCCGCTCTGGCTGGGGCTGGTGGCGGCCGTGATCGAGCGGGGCGGCTTCTGGTTGCTGATTCTGCTGGTCCTGCTGCCCCTGGCCATGACCATGGCCCTGCTCTGGAAGACCAAGGAAGTCATCCTGGAAAACGTGTTTGGCGCCGGCCGTTGAACGCGGCCTGGGCGCGCCCCGGTCAGCCTAATCCGCAGGTCGTCAATTCAGCAGCCGGTACCAGTTGTCCCGCTGGTGCGGCTCGTAGCCGAGGTCCGCGATGAGCCGGCGCATGTCGGCCACATCCATGCGGAAGCTCGTCCCGGCCTGCGAGACGACGTTCTCCTCGATCATGATGCTGCCCAGGTCGTTCGCGCCGAACTTCAAGGCGATCTGGCCGATGGCCTGGCCTTGCGTCACCCACGAGCTCTGCACGCTCGGGAAGTTGTCCAGGTAAATGCGCGCCAGCGCCTGCGTGCGCAAATACTCATGCGCGCCGGCCGTCGGCGCGCGCAGCTTCGTGTGCTCCGGCTGGAAGGTCCAGCCGATGAACGCCGTGAACCCCTTGGACTTGTCCTGCTGCGCCCGCACCCGCTCGAGATGTTCGACCCGGTCCTCGACCGTCTCCACATGGCCGAACATCATGGTCGCCGATGTGCTCAGCCCCAGCCGGTGGGCCACATCCATCACCTCCAGCCAATCGTCGCTGGTGGCCTTCAGCGGCGACACCCGCTGGCGCACCCGGTCCACCAGGATCTCCCCGCCGCCGCCCGGGATCGAGCCCAGGCCCGCCGCTTTGAAGTCGCCAATGATCTTCTCCAGCGGCTCGCCGAATACCTCGCGGAAGTGGACGAACTCGCTCGGGCTGAAACCGTGCACATTGACCTGAGGAAACTTGCCCTTCATGTGCGCCAGCAGGTCCAGATACCACTGCTTGCCCAGCTTGGGGTGATGGCCGCCTTGCAGCAATATCTGCGTCCCGCCCAGCGCCATCGTTTCCTCGATCTTCTTGTCCAGCTCCTTCAGCGTGATGACATAGGCATCGGCGTCTTTCTCGGTGCGGTAGAAAGCGCAGAACTTGCAGTACACGTTGCAGACGTTGGTGTAGTTGATATTCCGATCAACGATATACGTGACGATCTGGTTGCCGCGCCCTTCGTAGGCGCCGGCGCGGGCAAGCTGGCGCCGCCGGTCCGCCAGCGCGCCCAGTTCCTCCAACGGCAGGTGGTAGAGCCGCAGCGCCTCAGCCTGGCTGATGCGCTGCCCGTCCCAGACCTTCTGCAGCAAGTCGTCCAATGACGCGTCGTTAATCACCTGCCGAACGTAGCGGAAATTGGCCCCGGAAACAAGCGAGCCGGGAGCAACCGCCTTCGGCTGGGGGGCGGCTGATTGCCGGGCCTCAGCCCTTGAGCAGCGCTTCGGCGTGCTTGCGGGCCACGTCGGTCTGGCCGCCGAACATGCGGGCCAACTCGGTCACGCGTGCCTTGGCGTCGAGCCGGGTGATCTCGGAAATAGTGCGGCCGTTCTTGACCTGTTTGGTGGCCACGTAATGGGCGGAGGCCGTCGCGGCCACCTGCGGCAGGTGGGTGATGCACAGGACCTGCCGCTGCCGGGCAATCTGCTGCATCTTCTCGCCCACGGCGTTGGCCGTCTCGCCGCCCACGTTGGCGTCCACTTCATCGAACACCAGCACCGGTATCTGGTCCTCGGCGGCCAAGACGGTCTTGAGCGCCAGCATCACGCGCGCCAGCTCGCCCGACGAGGCAATGGCGCGCAACGGGCGGGCCGGCTCGCCGGGATTCGGGGCGAACTGGAACTCGATGGTGTCGAGGCCCTGGAGTGTGAGACGGGGTGCGTGTTGCGTGAAAGCGGTCTCGTCGAGGGTGGTGAGGGCAATATCGAGACGGCTCTGTTTGAAGCCCAGGTCGGCAAGCTGCTTTTCGGCGGCCTTGGCGAGGCGGGGAATCACCTTGCGGCGCCGGGCGGAGAGCGCCTGGCCGGCGCACCACAGTTCGGCTTCAAGCTGCTGCAGCTCGGCGTTGAGCCGGGCCAGCTCCGCGTCGCGCTGCTCGAGGCTTTGCAGCTTGCGCCGCGCTTCGTTGCCAAAGGCGATGACTTCGGCCACGGTCGCCCCGTACTTGCGCTTGAGGGAGTGCAGCAGGTTCAGGCGCTCCTCGAGCTGCTGCAGGCGCGCGGGATCAATATCAGCCTTGTCGGTGTAATGGGAAATCTCCGCCTGCAAGTCGCGCAACGCCGCCACCGCCTGCTCGTGCTGGGCCAGCAACGGCGCGGCGGCGGCGTCCACCCGCTGCAATTCCTGCAAGGTGCGGCCCAGGCTGCCGGCTTGGGTGAGCAGCGAAGTCTCGCTCTCGCTCAGCAGGTCGAGCGCGGCTTGGCTGAGCTGCACGAGCCTGGCGGCATTGCTGGCCCGGCGGTAATCCTGCTCCACTTGCGCGTCTTCATCGGGCAGCAGGCCGGCGGCGGCAATTTCCTGGGCCTGGAAGCGGAGCAGGTCGAGCTGCTGGGCGTAGGTTTTCTCATCCACTACCAGCGCGACCTTCTCCGCTTCGAGAGCCGCGTGGCGGCGGACGAGTTCGGCGAAGGCCTCACGCTCGGCATCCAGCCCACCGAAGGCGTCCAGGATAGCAAGCTGCCGCGCCGGGTGCAGCAGGGACTGATGCTCATGCGGCCCGTGGATGTCCACCAGCCACTCCCCGAGAGTCGCAAGAATGGCCAGGGTGGTGGGGGAGCCGTTGATGAACTGGCGGTTGGCCCCGGCGCTGGTAAAAGCGCGCTTCAAGACAAGCTGATGGTCCTCGCAAGGCTCCAGTCCGTTCTCCTCCAGAAACGACGCCAGCGGGGCCTTGAGCCGGGACATGTCGAACACCGCCTCGACCGAGCAACTGTCGCTGCCGCTGCGGATAAGCGTGCGGTCGGCGCGCTCACCCATGGCCAGGTTCAAGGCGCCGATGAGGATGGACTTGCCCGCGCCGGTCTCGCCGGTAATGACGTTGTAGCCGGGCTGCAGCTCCAGCGTCAGGTCGGCCACGAGGGCGAGGTTCTTGATGCGCAGGGTCGTCAGCATGCGGCAGTTGTCCGGGTGAATTTGGCGGTAATGCCCCCCAGGGGCAAAGCAAAAGTTGACCGCCCCAGCGTCCCGGAGTGCGGTGGCCGAGCGAAGCAACGACACCGCCTTCATCGCAAGCACCGACGTCATTGTAAAGCCTGTTGGAGCGGCGTCGCGGCTGGTTGCGGGAACGGGCCGGTTTGGCTAACCTAAACGCTGTAATGGCTTTTAGCTTAATCTTTCTAGGCTCGGGCACTTCGCAGGGCGTGCCGATTATCGGCAAGGACTACCCGCCCGCGTTCTTGGCCAACCCGAAGAACCATCGCACGCGGCCCTCGGTCTATGTGGCGACCGATCAGACCCGGCTGGTGATTGATACCACGCCTGAGTTCCGGATCCAGATGCTGCGGGAGAAGATCGGCTGGCTGGACGCCGTGCTGTTCACGCATTCCCACGCCGATCATATCATGGGGCTGGACGATTGCCGCCGTGTGTGCGACCTGCGCGGCGGCCAGCCGCTGCCCATCTATGCGAGCGAGCCGACCATGAATGACCTGAAACGCGTCTTCCGTTACGCCTTTCACGAGGGCCCGCGGCCCAAGGGCTACTTTATCCCCGACCCCCGCATCATTACCGGTCCCTTTACGCTGGGCGACCTGCACGTAACGCCGCTGTCGCTGCCGCACGGCGCGGCGGAGTCGGTGGGGTATCTGTTCGTCCAACAGGGCCGGAAGCGCCTGGCGTACCTGAGCGACTGCAAGGAAGTGCCGCCGCCGGCATCGGAACAGGTCCGCGGTGTGGAGGTGGCCGTGATGGACGCGCTGCGGCCCCGGCCGCACCCGACGCACATGTGCCTGGATGAGGCCCTGGCGACGGCGCGGCGCATCGGCGCAGGCCGGACCTACTTCACGCACCTGACGCACGACTACGACCATGACGTGGCGCAGGCGGGGCTTCCACCCGGCGTGGAGTTGGCGTATGATGGGTTAAGAGTTGAATGCGGAACGTGAAGCGTGCGGTGCGAACCATAGCGGAGTTTAGCGTGAAAGGAATCCTGCTGCTGGCGGTCCTTGCCGGCGCGGGGGTGTGCGGCTTGCGCGCGGCCAACCCGGGCGACGAGGTAGTCATCGTCTATAATACCCGCATGCCGGCATCCCGGGAAGTGGCCGACTATTATGCCGCGCGGCGCCTGGTGCCCGCCAGCCAGATCTTCGGCTTTGCGCTCTCCACCAACGAGGACATGTCGCGGGCGGAGTATCGCGATGCCCTGGCCGAGCCGCTGGCGCAGGCGCTCAAGAAACAGAAGCTGTGGGAGATCGGCCCGCACATCGTCAGCGCCTCCACCAATCAATCGGGCCGCGTGGAATGGCGGCCCGTCGCCTCCAAAATCCGCTATGCCGTGCTCTGTTACGGCGTGCCCTTGCGCATCCAGCACGATCCGCTGCTCAAGGAAGCGACCGGTGACAACCTGCGGCCGGAATTGCGCCGCGACGAGGCGGCAGTGGACAACGAACTGGCCTTGCTGCCGTATATCGAGGAGAAGCCCCCGTTGTTCGGGCCGTGGCGAAACTCCGCCTATACGACGACCAACGCTGCGATGCTGCACCCCACCAACGGCGTGCTGCTGGTGGCGCGGCTCGATGGCCCGACGCCCGGCGTTGCGCGCGGCCTGGTGGATAAGGCGCTCCAGGCCGAGGCGGATGGCCTCTGGGGGCGCGCCTACTTCGATGTGCGCAACACGACCGATCCCGGCTACAAGGCGGGCGACGAATGGATTCGCGGCGCGGCGGAGATCTGCCGGCACCTGGGCTTCGAGACCGTGGTGGACGAGAAGTCCGGCACCTTTCCCGCCGGCTTTCCCCTGAGCCAGATCGCTATTTACGTCGGCTGGTACGACGAGAATGTGTCGGGGCCCTTCGCGCAGCCCACCGTCGAGTTCATGCCCGGCGCGTTCGCCTACCACCTGCATTCGACCAGCGCCGCCACCTTGCGCAGCACCAACCAGCACTGGGCCGGGCCATTGCTGGCCAAAGGCGCTACCATCACGATGGGCTCGGTGTGCGAGCCTTACCTTTCCGGCACGCCCGACGTGGCCGTCTTCACGGCGCGCCTGATCTTCCACGGCTTGACATTTGGCGAAGCGGCTTACGCGGCACAGCCGGTGTTGTCCTGGCAAACGACGGTCGTGGGGGACCCCCTGTACCGGCCCTTCGGGAAAGATGCGGACCGGCTGCACCGGGAACTCCAGTCGCGTGGCAGCAAGCTGATCGCCTGGTCCTGGCTGCGCCTGGCCAATGCTAACCTGGCCGTGGGCAAGCCGGTGAACGATGTCGTGGCGTTGCTGGAGCAAGTGGAAGCAACCCGGCAGAGTGCCGTGCTCAGGGAGAAGCTCGCCGACCTCTACGCCGCGCAGGGCAAGCCCTCGTCCGCCGTTCACACGTATCGCCAGGCGCTGCAGCTTGATCCAACGCCCCAGCAGCGAATCCGGCTCCTGCTCGCCCTGGGCGAAAGGCTGGCCGCCCTGGATCGCGTCCCGGAAGCCTGCGAAGCTTACCAAGAGCTGCTGGAGGCATTCCCGGGTTACCCGGATAAGCTCGGCCTTTACAAGAAGCTATTGCCCCTGGCGCAGAAACTGGACCGGAAGGCCGATGCCGAGAAGTACCAGGCCGAGATCCTCCGCTTGTCCCCGCCCCCGCCCAAACCCCCGGCGGAGGATAAGCCCGCCAAACCGCAGGCCTCGCGGTATCCGGGTTTACATGGCGCCGCCTTTGTCCTTAACTAGGGAAATGACTGAGACCACCAGCGCGCCGGACATTCTGGGCATTATTGCCGGCAATCGGTCGCTGCCTCTCCTCCTGGCCCGGGAAGCCCGCCGCCAGGGCGTCAAACGCCTCGTCGCGGTGGCGGTGGAAGGCGAGACCGACCCTGCGCTCGCCTCGCTGGTGGACGACATCATCTGGCTCCGAGTGGGCCAGCTCTCGAAGATGATCGCCGCCTTCACCGAGCGCGGCGTTAAGCAGTGCGTGATGGCCGGCCAGATCGCTCCCCGGAACCTGTTCGACCTTCGCCCCGATCTCCGCGCCATGGGCCTGCTGCTGCGCCTGCGCGAAAAGAACGCTCACACCATCTTTGGCGCGATTGCCGAAGAGCTGAAACGCGAGGGCGTCGAGCTTATCGAGGCCATCCCGTGGCTGGAACCTCTCATGCCGGGGGCCGGCTTCCGGCTCGGGCCCAAGCTCTCCGAGGCGCAGCGCGCGGACGTGGAATTCGGCTTCCGCATTGCCAAAGAGATCTCCCGCCTGGAAATCGGCCAAACCGTCCTCGTCAAAGACGGCACCGTGCTGGCGGTCGAGGGGTTTGAAGGCACCGACAAGTGCCTCGCCCGTGGCGGAGAACTGGCCGGGTCGGCCGGCGGCGCGGTGGCCGTCAAAGTCGCCAAGGAGCGCCACGACTTCCGGTTCGACATCCCCTGTCTTGGCCCGCAGACCCTCGAAACCTGTGCCGCCGCCCGCATCGCCGTTCTCGCCTTCGAAGCTGGGCGGTCCCTCGTCCTGGAACAAGAAACTTGCGAACGCATTGCCGGCAAGCATAAGATCGCCGTAACGACTATTGGCTAGCGCCCGCCGCTCATAATGACTGAACCAGACCATTTACCCTTCCTGACTTTGTAAGCCAGTTAATCTCTTCAATCCCTTTAACCCACTTAACCCCCGTCCATGCTCACCTCTCACGAACTGCTCGGCTTCATGTCGCCGCCCCTGGCGCTGGACATCCTGACCTACACCTACGAGAACGATAAACCCGTCTACCGTGCCACCCTGGGCGCCGTCGCCGAGGCCCGTAAGCTGCGGCCCGTCTTCCTCGAACGCCAGCCCAAGCCCCAGCGCCACGCGACCATGCTGGCCTCCCTGTCGCGCCCAGCCCTCGAAGCGGTGGCCAACGGCCTCATCCGCGCCTGGCTTCTCAAGAAGCACAAAGCCATGCTCACCGACTTCCTGAACGCCCTGGCCATCAAGCATGAGGACGGCGTCGTGGAGGAGTTGCCCCCGGCGATGGACGACGCCAAGCTTAAGGCTGCCGTGGATGCCCTCCTGGCCAAGTATCCGCCGGAGACGGTTGCCGTCTACCTCCACGCCTTCAACGAGATGAACGAGCAGGAATGGCCCAATCTCACCACCCTGCTGGACTCCGACCCGCGCCTGCAGTTGGGCGCCGCCGCCTGAGGCGGCGCGCGTTTCCTCCAAGGCGCGTGGCAGGCTCGTTGCCCGCGGGTTGGACAAGTGAAGCTTTGAACGGCCCTCGATAAACTTGGGCGGGGCAGGGAGTTACAAACGCCCGGCGCTTTTATAGATGCCAGGCGCGGCAGAAACAGGGATATGTTGACAGCGTATCACGAAATTGCTAACCGTGCCATGTTGCGTGCGGTTAGCAGTGGGAGAAAGGCTCAGACGGAATATGAAGATCATTCTATCGCTCGCTGTCATGGCTGCCCTGGTGGCGCCAGGGCAGGGCACCACTTGCCGGGCTGCCGATGAGGACGGCGTCGCGCTGGCCATCATCTACGACACCTCCGGCAGCATGCACGATCCGGTTCGCAACAGCGCGGGCGGCCGTTCGCCCAAGTACCTGATTGCCAACCGCGCCTTGATGGCCATGGCGAAGCAGATTCAGGCTTTTGCCGCCGGCCCGACGGGTGGCGCGCCTCGCAATGTCCAGGCCGGCTTGTTCGTGTTCAGCGGGGACGGCGCCCGCATGGAAGTCCCCTTCGGGCCGTTCGACGCGAAGAAGCTGCAGCACTTCGCTGCGGCTTTTGACCGTCCCGACGGCAATACCCCGCTGGGCAACGCTTTGAGCGCGGCGGCGCGCACGGTCTTGAAATCACCCCTCTCCCGCAGGCACGTGCTGATCATCACCGACGGCATGAATACGGCGGGACCGACGCCGGCGGCAGTGCTGCCCCGGCTCCAGCAGCAGGCGCAGGAGACGCAGACGACGCTGTCGGTTCACTTTGTGGCCTTCGACGTGAACGCCAAGGTCTTTGACTCGGTCAAGAAGCTCGGTGCGACCGTGGTCAGCGCGTCGGATGAGAAGCAGCTTAACACGCAATTGGAGTACGTGCTCCAGCGCAAGATTCTCCTCGAAGAAGAGGAGCCAGTGAAGAAACAGTAGCCAGCACCCAAAACAAAGGAATCCTATGTTCAGAGCAATCAAACGGTTGTTTATATGGATGGGTCTGATGGCCGAGAAGGCCACGGAGACCGACGCCATTAACCAGGCGGTGGTGGAGCGCGGTATCCGCGACTCGAAAGCCAAGGCCGACAAGGCGCATTATGCCAACGGCCAGCTCGCCGGGCAGATTGCGCTGCTCAAGGACCAGATCAAGAAGCAGGAGCGCCAGCGGGAGGAGCTGCAAAGCTTGCTCCAGGCGGCCGCCGCGGCCAATGACGAGGCCAACGGCGCGCATTACGCCGAGGAGCTGGCGACGCTCGAGGCGGACCTGAACGACAACAAGGCGCAGGCGGACAGCCTGGAACAGCTTTACAAGCAGAACACGGAGATCATCGCCGAGAGCCTGCGCGAGATTCAGCGGTTCCAGCGCGAGTTCGAGGCCGTCAAAGCCAAGGTCGCCATCGGGCGCTCGCTGGACAGCCTGGCGGGCATGATGAAGAGCTCGATCACCGAGCTGCAGGGCATGATGGGCGGCGAGATGGGCCAGTCCATGCAGCAGCTCCGGCAATCCGCCGCCGCCGGCGAAGGCCAGATGCGTGCGACGCTCGACCTGGCCAAGGAAATGGGCTCGGGCATTTCGCGCCAGCAGGAAGCCCGCAAGCTCCGCGGCGCCGCGCTGTTCCAGGAATACAAGAAGAAGATGGGCATGGTGCAGCCGGAAGCGGCGGCGGCGACCACAAAGGCGCCCACGGCACAACCGGAACGGCAGAAGATTCCGGAGCAGTGAGAAGCAAAAACGGAGTAATGCAGTAGTGGAATAATGCACGGACAAATGAACCTGATGTTGGAGCCGTGGGGTGTCGGAGTTCTGGGATCATTCCCATCACTCTATCACTCCATTACTCCGGCGCCGCAATCCCCTTAACACTATGACAACACGTGGAAAGATTGTATTAACCGTCATCCTCTTGGCCGTGGTCGGCTTCGGGATGTACCGCTGGTGGGACAAGATCGCGCCCCACAGCAAGTCGCAGAATGTTTCGGTGGACGTCGCCAAGGTGAAGGAGGAAATCGCCAAGGCCAAAGCCGTGCCAGCGGATATTCCCCTGTTGGCGGGTACCAACGTCGCCACGCTGATCGAGCGCTCCGGCATTCCCTCCGTGAGCGGGGTCAGCGACTACAAGACGGATCTGAAGGACGGCAAGGTGGTGGTCGAATTCCCCATCAATGTCTGGCCCGGCTGGGCGCCCATTATCATGGCCAACGCCGGCATGGAGCCCAATGACCAGAGCGTCTTTGCGAAGAAGTATGGGTTCTACGTGCGACTGGCGATTGTGGACGACCCGGTGAAGGCGCGCGACCTGTTCGCCAGCGGCCAAAGCCATATCCTCTGGGGTACGCTGGACATGATCGCCCTGTTTGCGCCCGAACTGGTCAAGGATTCGCGCACCGTCCCGGTGGTGTGCCAGCAGATTGACTTCTCTTCGGGCGGCGATGGCATTGTTGCCCGGGGCGAGATCCGCAGCATCAACGACCTCCGGATCAAGGATGGCAAACGCAAGAAGGTGGTGCTGGCCCAGAATTCGCCCAGCCATTACCTCATCATGTCGCTGCTGATTGATGCGGGCATTGACCCGGGGGACATTGATTTCAAGTGGTCAGCCGACGCGCCTTCGGCGGCGAAGATCTTCGTGCAGGATCCGAGCTTCGATGCGTTCGTGGGCTGGTCGCCGGACATCTATAACGTGACGGACAAGCTGAAGGGCTCGCGCCTGGTGGTGACGACGGGCACCGCCAACCACCTGATCGCCGACGTGTGGGCCGTGCGCAACGACTTCTACCGCGACCATCCGGAGATCGTGTCAGGCCTGGTGCGCGGCATCTTTGAAGGAATGGATATGGTGCGCCACGATCCCGCCCGGGCGGCCCAAGCCCTGGCGACCGCGTTCAGCCTGCCGGTCGAGGACTGCAAGAGCATGGTCGGCAAGGACGGCGGCATTACGGAGGGTGACGCCCACCTCACCAACTACCGCGAAAACGCGAAGTTCTTCCTGGATCCCTTTAACCCGGCGAACTTCGAGGTCATTTGGAACAGCTCTTCCACGATCTACAAGTCCCTGGGCACGATCAGCAGTTCCGTGCCGGCGGCGAAAGTCAAGGCGGCGACCGTGCTGGCGGCCATGAGTGAAGCCTACAAGGACGTGCGCGACCTTTCGCAGCCGACCTTCAAACCCGACGCGCTGATGAAGATGAGCGCGGAGGCGGGAGCCGGCCAGATTCTGACCAAGGCCGTCCTGATCTCTTTTGAACCTAACAAATCAGTGCTCAACCCGGAGTACGATACGACTATCCCGGCTACGCTGGAGGAAATCGGCAAGCTCGCCGGCCGGTTCGGCAACGCCTATATCATCATCGAGGGCAACACCGATGCCAGCCGCAAGGGCATCGTTCCCACCGACCTCGTCCGCCAACTCTCCTACGACCGCGCCGACGCCGTGCGCAAGGCCATCATGGAAAAGTACCAATTCGATCCGAATAAGTTCAAAGTGGTCGGCAACGGCTGGGACAATCCGCTGCCCGGTTGCACCGACCCCAGCAACTCTGAGAACAATAAGAAGAACCGCCGCGTTGAGGTCAAAGTCTTCCCGCTCGAGTCCGGCTCATAGGCTGGACGAGCCTGGTTTGGCCGCTCCAGGGCGATGGCTGCCTGGGGTGCTGGCGAGGCGGCACGGTGCCGCGGGCAGGGGCGCCGTGCGACCGGGGAACTGCACTAAACGTATCGAATCGGCGTAACTCATTTAGGTTCACATGCTTGGCTTTCTGATCTTCGCCCTGGCTTTTGTCACGCTGCTCACCCTGGTGGTGCGCCTGGCCCGTCTTCGTGTTCGGGGAGATATGGACTACTCCCGTGCGCTGGGGCTAACGGCGCTGTTCGTGGGGGTGGTGCTGGCGGGGTGGTGGTTTCTGACGCGCGGCGAGATGGGGGAGCGCATCGTGCAGCCGCTCATTCTGCCCAGCCCCGCCGAGGTGTTGCGGTCGTTCGTACCCCTGCACCTCGAACAGGGCCTGGTGCGCAGTGCTTTAACCTCCTGGCTGCGGGTGACGACGGGCTTCGCGCTCGCCGCCATCGTTGCGTTGCCGCTTGGTATCTACATGGCCACGTTCCGCTCCGTCGCGGCTTTCTTCCGCCCGCTCGCCCTGACCGGGGCCTATGTGCCGATCGTCGTCTTTATCCCGCTCAGCCTCACGTGGTTCGGCACGGGAGAGACCCAGAAGATTGGGTTTCTGTTCATCGGCTGCTTTGTCGCGCTCCTGCCGCTGGTTATCAAAGACATCGCGGACGTGCCGTCGGCGTTCCTGGACGTGGCGGTTACCAAGGGCGCCTCACAATGGCAGCTGGTGCGGCATGTGTTGTTTCCGGTCGCGCAGGCCAACATCTGGGACCATCTGCGCGGCGTGTATGGCGTTGGCTGGGGCTGGATTATCATGGCCGAAGTCTATGTGCGGCCCGAGTACGGGCTGGGGGCCTTGATCGGCGTGTCGGAGCGGCGGAGCCAGACGGCCTCAATCTTTGCCGTCATCATCGTTATCGTGCTGATCGCCCTGGCGTGTGACCAGCTATGGCGCCTGGGCGGCGAGCTGCTTTTTCCCTACCGCAAGACAACCAAGTAACGTATGCCGGAAGCCAGTCATCCCAGCGAGAATGCCGCGCCCAATAATGAGCCGCGCGGCCAGCCGGAGGGTTCGCCCGTGGCTGCATCCGAACCGCGGCTGCTCAAGCGCCTGGATGTCGTGACCTTCAAGCAGGTCAGCAAGAGCTTCGGCGACGGCCCTGGGGCCAAGCTCGCCTTGCAGAATATTAACTTTTCGATCGAAGACCTGCCTCATGTCGGTGAGTTGATCGCCATTGTGGGCCCCTCGGGCTGCGGGAAGTCCACCCTGCTGCGCATCCTGGCCGGGTTAAAACCGCACTACCCGCCGACCGAAGGGGAGGTGCTGGTGCTGGGCAAGCCGGTCACGGAGCCAGGGCCGGATCGCGGCCTGGTGGACCAGAAATACTCGCTGTTGCCGCACCTGCATGTGATCGAGAATGTTGCCTTCGGTCTGAAGTTGCGTGGCGTAGCGCGTTCCGAACGCCTGGATCGGGCCGCGGAGTGGGTGAAGAAGGTCGGCCTGGAGGGTGCGGAGAATAAGTTTCCGTCCGAGCTCTCCGGCGGCATGCAGCAGCGGGTGGCCATCGCCGCCACGCTCATTCTCCAGCCTCGCATCCTGCTCATGGATGAGCCGTTCGGGGCCCTGGACCCCGGGATCCGCCTGCGGATGCAGGAATTGCTCATCCAACTGTGGAACGAACAGCAAAGCACCGTGTTTCTGGTGACGCACTCGGTCGAGGAGGCGGTGTACCTGGGCGACCGGGTGTTCCTGATGGCTCCCAACCCGGGGCGGCTGCTTGAGATCATCAAGGTGCCGCGCCCTGCCGAGCCGCCCGAGGAGAGCCGGCGCAAGCCGTGGTTTGTCAGCTTCTGCCAGGGCTTGCTGCGGCGGCTCGAAGAAGAATCCCCCGCGCCGCCGGGGGTGAAGGTGTAGATTCGGAACTTTTGTATGTTCCAGAATCTTTGCATGCTCTAAACTGTCCGCGTCGAACCGCATGGACGAGCAAGCGCCCAATTATCGCCGGGAGTTCTTGAAAAGCCCCCAGCACGCAGTGCTGGGGCTGCTGACGCTAGGGGCGGGTTTCATGAGCGGTCTGGCGCTGCCGCTCATCGCCGGCGCGACCTGCTACACGTTGGGGTGGATTTACCTTCCCGACCTGCCGTTCTTCCGCCGCTGGGTGGACCGCCGCCGCGAGGCCGCCAAACGGGCGGAGGAGGCGCAGAAAGTCGCCGCCTTTGTCCAACGCCGGGATGCCCTCATTGCTTCCCTCTTGCCCGTACGCCGCGAATGCTATATCCGCCTCGCCGCCGTCTGTCAGGACATCGAGACCGCCAGCGCCGACAATCTGCTCGCCTCCGCCGATCCCGCCACCGACCCGCGCCTGCGCAAGCTGGACGAGCTGATGTGGACCTACCTGCGGCTGCTAAGCATCCAGCAATCGCTGGAGCAATTCCTAGAGACCGAGCGGAGCGAGAATCTGCCGGCCCTCTTGAAGGATGCTGAGTCCGAAGCGACCCGCCTCAACACGGAAGTGGAGGCTCTCAAAGCCAAAGGCAACGGCGCCGCCGTGGACACCAAGCAGCGCTATCTGGGCTCTCGCCTGGAGCGGTTGGAAGTGCTGCGCAAGCGCCAGCAGCGCAGCGAGCAGGCCGAGGCCAACCTGGCCCTGGTCGTCTCCGAGCAGGAGCGCCTCGACCAGCAGATCAAGCTCATTCGCGCCGACGCCGTTGCCACCAAGAACGCGGAGGCGCTCACCGCCCGCATTGACGCGACCGTCGAGCACCTGGACCAGACCAATAAATGGCTCTCGGAGATGGATGAGTTCAAGGACCTGGTGGGCGACATGCCCTCGACTGAACTCCGGGTTGGTTACCAGGCGGCAGCTACGCCCTTACCTGCTGCCATGGCTGCGCCGCCGCCCATCATTCAGGGTGTGCCATTCAAGAAGCGCTATCCCGACCGTCAGCGCCAAGCCTGATGAACCGGATGAAATCTGACACCTCAGTCCCCTCTGCCTCCCTTGCGGCAACCGCCACTCCGTCACGCCTGCCCTTGAAAGGCTGGGCGCTCGAACTGGCGCGCCGGTGGAATGGCGGCACTTACTCGCTGTTCATCCTCCACGGCAACATCTTTGATCTCTTTCCCGTCCAAGACGATGGGAAGGTCAGCTATGTGCCGCTCAAGACCTTCCTCGTCCGGCGCCTGTTCCCGGAGCGCGCCTGTCTCCTGTTCTACGACATCAGCGACGGTCTGACCTTCGGCTCCGCCGACATGCAGAAGCGCTTCTTTGAGTGGCTGGAAGTCTATGACAGCGTCGAGAACACCAATTATCACGCCTCCGGCCCGCCGCGGGACCTGCTGCACCTGGCGCCGCTTCTCCGCCGCTTCTTTCTGCGCGTCGCCGAGGAAAAGGAGAAATGGCGGGGCATCACCCTGGTGATTGATTTCCCGGAGAAGCTTATCCCCGCCTGCGAGGAAGCCAACGCCAGCATGGAGGAACGGATGAACCTCGTTACCTTCCTCAAGTGGGCTGCCGCGCCGGAACTGGCACGGCTGGACATCGGAGTCGTGCTGGTCACCGAGTCGGCCGACGAGCTGAGCGCCAACCTGCTCCAGAACCCCTATGTCGCCCAGGTGCGCATTGAGCTGCCGGACGCCGACGAGCGACTCCGCTTTCTCCAATCCGGCTGGGCCGAGGAGATGGCCGACGGCAAGGCCTTTGCCAACTGGAGCGATTTCACCGCCGAACAGCTGGCCGCGCGCACCTCGGGGCTGAATCTGCTGCGCATCCGCCATTTCCTGGCCGAGGCCATCCGCAACAGCATCCGTGTCACGCAGGAGCATCTAACCACTAGCAAGAAGCGGTTGATCGAAGAATACTGCCAGGGTTTGGTGCGCTTCAAGGACCCGAAGGCAGGCGTGAGTCTCGACCTGGTAGCCACGCATGCGGCGGCCAAGAAGCGGCTGCGCGAGCTGGCCTGGCTTATCAAGAACGGCAAGACCGATGTGCTCGAGCGCGGCGTCCTCGTCCCCGGCCGCGTTGGCGTCGGCAAATCCTTCCTCATTGACTGCTTCGCCAGCGAGTGCGCCCTGCCGGTCATGGAGATGGGCGAGTTCCGTTCCAAGTGGGTGGGCGACACCGAGCGCCAGCAGGCCCGCATTCTCATGACCATTCGCGCCCTCGGCCCGGTCATTGTGGTGGTGGACGAGGCTGACGCGGTGTTCGGCACGCGCGAAGCCGACGGCGACAGCGGCGTCTCCGGGCGCGTCTTTGCGGCCTTCGCGGCGCACATTGGTGATTCCACGTTGCGCGGGCGCGAGCTGTGGGTGGCGATGACCTCGCGGCCCGATTTGCTCTCCATTGACATGAAGCGCCAGGGCCGGTTCGGCCTGTGCATTCCACTATTCCCGGCCCAGGGCGCGGAGGATGTCGTTGAACTGTTCACCACCGTGGCCAAGGTTAAGAAGATCGCCCTCGCCCAGCCCATCCTGGCCTACATCCGGGAGAACCTCGGCTCGCGACCGCTGACGGGCAGCGACGTGGAGTCCATCCTGATTCGCGCCAAAGAGCGGGCGGTGCTGGCGAAGCGCGATGACGATGTGCAGCGCGGCGACTTGGAGGAGGCGGTGAACTCATTCATTGACCCGCTTGACCCGGAGCTGCTCGCCTTGCAGGAACTGGCTGCCGTTCTGGCTTGTTCGGACAAGCGCTATTTGCCCGACCACTATCTCAAAGGCGACCGTGCCCAGTTCCTCGAAGACTTTGCCCGCCTCAAGCTGCGCGCCGGGCGGCGATAGCTTCAGATTCAAACCAGATCCCCCCGTAGTATTATGAAGACCCAATCCTCAAGATTCTTTCGGTTGCTGTTCGCTTGCGGTATCGCACTTTGGGTGGCGGCGGCGCCAGTTGCGGCGCTGACGATAACGAAGGTCACAATGATTGGCGCCAATCCCCGCCTGACTATTCAGAGCGATGTCCGCGTCACCAATCAAATCCAGTGGCGGAGCAGCCTGACGCAAAGCAACTGGACCGTGCTCACGAACCTGTTGGTGGCGCAGAGCCCATACGACTTCGTGGATGTCACCGCGGCGCCGGCGCCGCGGCGTTTCTTCCGGGTCGTGGCCATTCCCGCGAACCTCCCGGCACCGGCGGGCATGACCTACATTCCCGCCGGCGGTTTCACGATGGGCAATTGCATGGACCCGGCCGAGGGATACTCGGATGAATTGCCGTTGCATGCGGTTTCCACAGGCGCCTTTTACATGGACACCAACCTGGTAAGCTACACGCTCTGGCAAGAGGTGTATCAATGGGGGACGAATAACGGCTACGACTTTGACTTTGCCGGCTCGGGCAAGGTGACCAATCACCCGGTGCAGTCGGTCAGTTGGTACGACGTCGTCAAGTGGTCCAATGCGCGGTCGGAGAAGGAACATTTAACTCCGGCTTATTATACGTCGGCTGGCCAGACCAACGTTTATCGGACAGGGCAAACCAATGTGGAGAACGCCTGGGTGAAGTGGACCGCGGGATACCGGTTGCCGACCGAGGCGGAGTGGGAGAAGGCGGCACGGGGCGGAGCCAGCGGGCATCGGTTTCCGTGGTCGGATGCGGACACCATCACGCAAAGCCGGGCGAACTACTACAGTTACTGGGTGGACGGACATCCGTATTGGTCTTTCGACCTCAACGCAACAGAGGGGCCGCACCCGACATTTACCGTCAATGGCGTGCCCTACACCAGTCCGGTGGGCTACTTTGCACCCAACGGCTACGGGCTTTATGATATGGCCGGAAACGTCTGGCAGTGGTGTTGGGATTGGTATGACAGCGGGTACTACAGTGTTTCGCCCGGGACGGACCCGCGCGGCCCGAGTTCAGGGAGTGAACGCGCGCTGCGGGGCGCTTCCTGGTACTTCAGTGTCGGCAACGCGCGGTGCGCGCTGCGGCTGAGCAGCCCAGCCACGGCCGCGTTCTACGTCGTTGGTTTTCGGTGTGTGCGGGGGCTCTGATTCCAGGTCCTTGTCCGGGCCGGGACGGCGCGCTGAGGACAGCGCGCCCTGCCATCGTCACGGCTGGCACACCCGATAATACTTCTGCGTGTACGCCTCGTGCCGCACGTCGAAGTCTGTGAACTCGAACGGCAGGGACACCGGGTTGGTGGTGAACAGCGGTGTCCACGCGACCGGTTCGGTCAGGTTAGTAGCCGCCTCAATCGTGTACGGTGTGCCCAACGTGCCCTCGTCCACGCGCATCATGTATTGCACGTTCGGCAGTGTGCAAAAGACCTTCAAGCCCTTCTCGTAGTCCGCCACGTAGATGCGGTTCCCGGCCGCCGCCACGCCCCACGCCTCTCCACTGGTGTCACAACCGCCCAATCGCACCGTATTGGCCGGATTGCTCACATCAATGACTTGCAGCCCGGCATACAAATCCGCCACGTAGGCCACGCCGCCCGACACCGCCACGCCAAACGCATACCCGCTGGTGTTATAGCCGCCCAATCGGACCGGACTCGCCGGATTGCTCACGTCAATGATCTGCAACCCGGCAGAGTCATCTGCCACGTAGGCCACCGTGCCCAACACCACCACGCCCCACGCATTCCCGCTGGTGTCATAGCCACCCAATCGCACCGGGCTGGCCGGATTGCTCACATCAATGATCTGCAGGCCCGCGCCGTAATCCGCCACGTAGGCCACGCTGCCCGACACCGCCACGCCATAGGCAGACCCGCTGGTGTCATAGCCACCCAGTCGCACTGGACTGGCCGGATTGCTCACATCAATGATTTGCAGCCCGGCAGACTGGTCCCCCACGTAGGCGATACTGCCCGACACCGCCACGCCATACGCATTGCCGCTGGTGTTATAGCCGCCTAGTCGCACCGGGTTGGTCGGATTGTTCACGTCAATGATTTGTAGGCCGGCAGAGCCATCCGCTACGTAAGCCACCATGCCGGACACCGCCACCCCCTGTGACAAACCGCTGGTGTCATATCTGCCCAACCGCACTGGGTTGGCCGGATTGCTCACATCAATGATCTGCAGCCCCGCACCGTAATCCGCCACGTAGGCCACCGCGCCCGACACTGCCACCCCAAAAGCAGACCCGCTGGTGTCATAGCCACCCAGTCGCAGCGGACTGGCCGGATTGCTCACATCAATGATTTGCAGCCCAGCCTCGTAATCCGCCACATAGGCTGCCGTGCCCGACACCGCCACCCCCCACGCACTCCCGCTGGTGTCATAGCCCCCGAGCCGCACCGGGTTGGCCGGATTGCTCACATCAATGACCTGCAGTCCCGCGCCATAATCCGCCACATAGGCTACCGTGCCCGACACCGCCACGCCATAGGCAGACCCGCTGGTGTCATAGCCGCCCAGACGCAGCGGACTGGCCGGATTGCTCACGTCAATGATTTGCAGCCCCGTACCGGAATCCGCCACGTAGGCAATGGTGCCCGACACCGCCACTCTCCGCGCCTGTCCGGTGGTGTCATAGCCGCCCAATCGCACCGGGCTGGCCGGATTGCTCACATCAATGATCTGCAGTCCCGCGTCGTAATCCGCCACATAGGCTACCGTGCCCGACACTGCCACATCTCGTGCATCTCCACTGGTGTTATAGACCCCCAACCGCGCCGGGTTGGCCGGATTGCTCACATCAATGATTTGCAGCCCAGGACCAGCATCCGCCACGTAGGCGATGGTGCCCGACACCGCCACACTCCAGGTATACCCACTGGTGTTATAGCCGCCTAACCGCGCCGGGCTGGCCGGATTGCTCACGTCAATGATTACCAACCCCGCATCCCTATCCGCCACGTACGCGACCGTACCCGACACTGCCACGCCCCACGCATGTCCGCCGGTGTCACAACCGCCCAACCGCACCGGGTTGGCCGGATTGCTCACGTCAACGATTTCCAGCCCGCCGTACCCTAAGGCCACATATGCGCGGTTCCCCACCACCTCGACGTCTGGGATATTGCCGCGTGTCAGTTCGGGCCATTTGCCTTGAGGCAATCGTTCGAGCCGCGGTGGGGCGCCGCCAGCAGCCAAAACGCTGAGCAACAGAACAGGGGCGAGGATCAGCCTCGTCCAATTAGAATTATGCTTTGTCATTTTCAGGGAGTTCCTTCTGGTTACTTGGTTTCAACTGATATGAGATTACCTTTGAGACGGGCCACTGTTCCTCAACGTCGCGGAGCTGGGGCAGAACTGGTGGCTGGTCCCACTCATCGTTGTGGTATTCTCTCAACCCGCCCCGGGCACGTCAAGCAAGGCCTTTGGCCGCAGCGCTGGCGGGATTCGCTGTTTCCCCCGTCCCCGGTTCTAGCTACCCTCCGGACCATGAGCGTCATTACACTGACCACGGATTTCGGCGCGGCCGACTGGTATGTCGGCACCATGAAAGGGGTTATTCTCGGCATCCAGCCCCGGGCCACGGTGGTGGATATCACGCAGGGTATTCCCGCGGGCGACATTCGTGGCGCCGCCTTCGCGCTGGCAGCGGGGTGCCGGTTCTTTCCCAAGGGCACGGTTCACGTGGTGGTGGTGGACCCGGGCGTTGGCACCACGCGCCAAGCCATTGCGGTGCAGACGGCGGAAGCTCTTTTCGTTGGGCCGGACAACGGCGTGTTGTCCTGGGCGCTGGCAAAGCAGAAGATCAGGGCGATTCACGCGTTGGAGAACGAGGCTTTCTTCCGGCAACCGGTCAGTCAGACTTTCCACGGGCGGGATATCTTCGCTCCGGTCGCAGCCCATTTGAGCCGCGGTCTGCCCATCGGCAAGCTGGGCCCGGCGCTGGCGGACTTGGTGCGCCTGGATTGGCCGGAGCCACGGAAGCAGCGGGGCACAACCGCTGGCGAGGTGATTTACATTGACCGCTTCGGCAATGCGATCACGAACCTGGAGGGCGGGCTGTTACGGGGTTTGGAGCCGGTCGTGTGCGAAATCCGCGGCCGAGGCCGCCGGGTCTGCCCGCTGAAAACCTGTTACCAGGCGGTGTCACCGGGAAGCCTGGTTGCGCTGGTGGGATCGAGCGGTTTCGTGGAGATCGCCGTGAACGGCGGTTCGGCAGAAAGAGCCCTGGGACTGAAGCTCGGCACCTGTGTTGTGTTGCGAGCGGCGCTTCCCAGGCGCACATCCCGGGAGGACGGGCGTTCTCGCGCGTTCTGATTCATCCGGGATGAAATCGCTTTTGCGCGCCGCGCTCACTCAGCGCTGTGCGGGTGAGACGCCGTTGACGCGGCGGCCAATCGGCATCTTGGCAACCGAATTCACTTGGCCAATCCGGGCCTCCGCTCACGGCTTCACAGCTACGGCTTTGAAGAACGTGTAACAGAAGGTGCCGTTGGGGCCAGCGCTGGTTCTGAGGTCGGCGATGCCCTTATCCCAGGCCCCGCGCGAGATGCGCCCAGTCGCCAGCGCCTGCTCCCGCACGCCCTCGACCATCGCGATGTAGGTGTTCCGCGTAAACCCTTCCACCCAGGCGGGACGGCTCGCATCCACATAGACAAAGCGCGGCGACACCGCGACCTCCCGGAACCCGGCCCCAAGCAGCAACGGGTAGAGCTCGCGGCCAATCAGCGCGTTCCCCCCCATCGCCGCCTGTACGTCAATGAGGCACTGGATGGTTTGCCACGCGGCGTCGCTCCGCGGGTGGAAGAACGTCGAGCCGTGGTCGCCTTCGATGACCGTCAACGTCCCTCCAGGTTTAAGCACCGTCCGCAGGCGCTGCAACGCCTCGCCCGGCTGCGGCAGGTGCTCTAGCACGAAGCACACAAAGACATGGTCGAAGGTCGCTTCCGGAAATGGCAACTGGAAGATGTCGGCCTCCTGGAAGGTCACATTGCCCAAGCCCGCGTCTCCGACCAGGGCGCGCGCGGCGGCGATCGAGGCCGGCGAAGCATCCATCGAGATGAAACGCGCCTGCGGATTATTCTTTGCAAGAATGACCGTTTGGGCGCCCACGCCGCAGCCCGCCTCCAACACCTGGCTGCCGGCAGGGTAGATCGTGTCATGGTGCAGCAGGTCGGCCAGGGTCTGAGACTGGTCGTGCAACCGTTGCTGCTCGCGTTGGGAGTAGCCGTGAACGTAGTTGCTGGTGGTCATGGTCGGTCCCGTGAGAGGCGGCGGTCAAGGTAAGGACTGATAGATGGCATGAATGCTGGCGGACGCGCAACCAAGGTGCTACGTCCACCAGCAAATGAATACATAC
>CAZDOO010000074.1:0-27526 GCA_964507045.1 uncultured Verrucomicrobiota bacterium
CCGCCACGTGCGTTGCGTTCGAGGACAATGTCGTCGGGATGCTCCTTCATCCACCATTCCGGCGCCGAAAGATCCAGCCGGGGGAAGAAATACGCGTCCGGCTTCTGCGACAGCACGTTGCGCGCCTTGTCGTCGAACGACTTGAAATCGAATTCACCCGGCGCCTTCCATGCCGGATCGTTTCCCGGGAACGCCCCGGCGCCGGCCGTGGCTGTGCTCGTGAAGGAGAAGACGGAAATCCCCGCGTTGACGAAGAGCTTGATCTCGGACGGATTCGCCGGCATCGAGTTGAACACCTGGCCGTCGAACGGCCGGCCCTCAATGAAGATCGTCGGCGCGCCGTTGTGCGTCTTCACGCAGCAGTTGGGGCTGCCTTCCGCGGATCTTGCGCCGCCGGCCAGCGTCAAGGCCGCCACCATGCCGACAGCGGCCACACGCGAGCTGCATTCTCCCATTGCTTACGCCCCTCGATCAGTTCCTTGGCGCCGGCACGCCCCCGCGGCTGCCGTGTACGACAGAGCAGGTCACGGCGGCGGAGGCCGCCGCGGGTTTCACAAAATTCCGGCGTTGCATGCAGCGTTGGTATACCCGGCCCTGTCCGTCACAGCAAGCTCAGGTGTGAGGATTGCCCAGGAAGAAAGCGGCTGGGCGCCACCCTGCCTTGTGCCTGGCCCCAGCTCGCATGTTTCCCACTCCGATGAATCCGCCCACAGAGCGCCATGTGAGGGCACGCCGCCTGCAACCGCACTGCCCCGATCCTGTCGGCCGCGTGCCCTCACGCGGCGTCCGAGGGTGTGAAGTATCCGCCTTGGGACAGCCGCAAGGAGACGTGCCAGCCGCTCGGCTCACGTAGTGCGCACGACGAAATACAGGCTTATCCCGGGTTTCCGGGGACCGCCGACGAAATTTCGTCATCGGTTCGGCTCGGCAGCCACGAACCAGCAGGTTTCTGGGCTCGCACCAACACCCTCTCCACTCCCTAGCCTCACCGTATCCTCACCGTATCCTCACCGTTGAACCTCTGCAAACCTTGCAGAGGTTCAACGGTGAGGATACGGTGAGGTGACGGTGAGGAGACGGTGGAGTGAGCCTGAGGATAGGGTGTGGTAATGACGTGGAGACGGTAGGGGACAGGAAGCGCCGAGGGGACCGGCAGGAGTGAGGCTGAAGAACCCTCCCTGTCTCAAAATAGGACAGGGCGCCCCTTGCAGAGCGGGAGACATCCCATGCGGAGAGGCTAAATCAAGGCCGGGTTATTCGCGGGCGTCGGGCGTCCGCACCCGCATGGAGGATAGTAACGACCGAGTGGTCTGGGCGTTCCCCGGAATTTCGTGATGAACCTTTATTGTTGCCACCGCCTTTCCTGTTTCGGGGGCGCGCGTCGCCGCGTTCTTCTTCGACCGCGGGAACGAGATGAATTGCGATATGTCGCGCATCTTGGCGTCCTGCAATTCGGCGTAGCGCACGAGCGCCTGCGGCGGCGGGGTGCCCTTCTCCTTCTGCCCCATCCAGCCGATCGTGGTGAGATAGGCGAAACACACCGCCCCCCCCTCGCCGCCGCTGACGACGTCCAAGCCGTGCCGCCAGCCGAACACGTGCGCGTCGAGCACGTTGAAATTGCGGTCGAAGACGATGAAACACGGTGTATCCGGCTCGGGCGTGTAGAAGTTCGCGTAGATGCGGACACCGTCCGTTGCGAGGTTCTGCACGCCTGCGCTGCAATCGTAGCCGTGGTCAACGAGGAACGGTTCGCACAACGACTCGAGTGTCTCCGCGTCAAACTTGCCGAAGTAATTGCCGCGGAAGGGTTTGCCGGGAATGCGCGCCGGTCCGAGGCCCACGTAAAGGATGCCGTCCAGACAGACGATGCCGTCCGCCGCGCGCTTGAAGGAAGTCCGCTTGACGAAGTTCAAATCCTCGTCGTAGACGTCGATCCGGCCCTTGAGCGGCACTTGTCCCGAAACGTCCACCGCAACGTAGAGTTTGCCGCCGTGCCGGCAGATGTCCCCCTGATGGATGTCGGCGGGGATTTTCTTCAGAAGATTCCCCTTCCAGTCGAACTTGTAGACGCCGTTGTGGAGCGTCATGTAGACTGCGTTCGACGCGACGCACATGCCCTGCACGTGTCCGTGTTTGGATTCGAGCGCCCCCTCGCGCGTGAGGAAGGGCTCCCAGTTGGGCGGCGACGGAGCTTGAACCGCCGCGCCGGCAGGAGACGGCGCGCCCGTCACGGCGGATCCGGTCAAACCGGCAACCGCGGCGACGGCGATCAACGCCACCGGCAAAAGGTTGATAAGAAATCGCTTTCTCGCGCGGGTCGTGCTCCGCGGCGCACGGGTGAGGGTGAATTGGTTTTCGGGCTGACCAGGCATGGCGCGATGTTGGTCGAGCGGGGCGGGGATTTCAACACCTGGCTTTTCCTCGTTCTTCCGCAGTTCCGCCCGGTTGTGGGCCAGCCCGGCAGCCGGGCATGCCTGCAATGGCCGTCACGGGGCGCGCCCCCCGTCCGTCGGCCAAGAGACCCACCGTAGCCTGGCTCAGTCGGTCGGCACATTTTCATAGTCAGGGGCGGGGAAACACCGGGGCGGTGGACAACGAGCTCCGGCGGCAACCCGCGCATTTTGTTGCTGTACCCTGAAGGCCGTGTCATCCGTGGTTAAGTTCGCGCTTCGTCTCTTCGCGCCTTTGTTGTTCATCCCGCTTCCCCCCACACTCGCTCTTTCGCATGTTTCGCGTGATTAGCGGGCCTCCTCGTATTCCAGGACTTTCCTGTCGCCTGTCAACTCCGTCATTGTCTCCCGGGGCCGCTTTCGTAATAGTCTCTTCCTCATGGCATCTGGACGTAAACAGTATCCGTTTCACCTGATCGAGCCCAAGTGGCAGAGCCAATGGGACCAACAGCAGGCATTTCGCGCATGGAATCCGGGGGAGAAGGTCCCCGCAGGTCATCCCTTTGCCCAGCGCCACCCCGGCGCCGGGCCGGAGCAACTGCCCAAGTTCTACATCCTCGATATGTTCCCCTATCCGTCGGGCGCGGGGCTGCATGTCGGGCACCCGGAGGGCTACACCGCCACGGATATTCTCGCCCGTTATCGCCGCGCGCTCGGCTACAATGTCCTGCACCCGATCGGCTGGGACGCCTTCGGTCTGCCCGCCGAGCAATACGCCATCAAGACCGGCCAGCATCCGCGCAAGACCACCGAGAAGAACATTGCGACCTTCAAGCGCCAGATTAAGAGCCTGGGCTTCAGCTACGATTGGACCCGTGAAGTTGACACCACTGACCCGCAGTATTTCAGGTGGACGCAGTGGATATTCCTCCAGCTCTACAACTCGTGGTTCAATCCTCAGACCAACAAGGCTGAGCCAATCGCAACCCTCCCTTACCCGCGGGAGCTGCAAAGTGGGGCAGGCGTCTCGCCTGCAGACCTTGAGCAGAAGCGCCGCGCCTACCGCGACTCCAGGCGCCTCGCCTACGTGACGGAAGCCCCAGTCTGGTGGTGCGAGCAGCTCGGCACCGTGCTCGCCAACGAGGAAGTAGTAGATGGCAAGAGCGAGGTGGGCGGCTTTCCTGTCACTCGCAAGCCGATGCGCCAATGGATGTTGCGCATTACTGCTTACGCGGAGCGCATGCTGCAAGACCTGGAGAGCATTGACTGGAGCAGCTCGCTCAAGGAGATGCAGCGCAACTGGATTGGGCGCTCGGAAGGGGCGGAGGTGGACTTTGCGATTGCGGAGTGCGGAGTGCGGAGTGCGGAGTGCCAGAAAGGTATCCGCGTGTTCACGACCCGGCCGGATACGCTGTTCGGCGCGACCTACATGGTGCTGGCGCCCGAACACAAACTGGTGGACTTAGTCACCACCCCGGCGCAGCGGCCGCAAGTTGAGGCCTACAAGGTCGAAGTCTCGAAGAAGAGCGACCTCGAACGCACCGAGCTGGCCAAGGAGAAGACCGGCGTCTTCACCGGCGGCTACGCCCTTAACCCGGTGAACGGGGAGAAAATCCCCATCTGGATTGCTGACTATGTGCTGATCAGTTACGGCACCGGCGCCATCATGGCTGTGCCGGGGCACGACACGCGCGACTTCGAGTTCGCCACGAAGTTCAATCTGCCTGTAGTGCAGGTCGTCGAACCGCCGGCAGGCGTTGATTGGCACGGCTACGTCGAAGATGGTGTCTCCGTGAACTCCGCCGGCGCCGACATTTCAATCAGCGGCCTGCCCACGCCCGAGGCTAAGCGCAAGATCACCGCCTGGCTGGAATCGAAGCAGCTTGGCAAGAAGACCATCAACTACAAGCTCCGCGACTGGCTCTTCAGCCGTCAGCGCTATTGGGGCGAGCCGTTCCCGATCATCTGGAAGACGGGGCCGGATGGCCAGGCATACCACGAAGCGCTTCCCGAATCCGCGCTGCCGCTGCTGCCGCCGCCGCTCGAAGATTACAAGCCGACACCTGATGGCCAACCTCCGCTGGCGCGGGCGAAGGAGTGGCTGAACCTGCCCGATGGCTCGACGCGCGAGACCAATACCATGCCGCAATGGGCCGGCAGTTGCTGGTATTACCTCCGCTATCTGGACACCCAAAACGAACGCGCCTTTTGCGGTGCCGAGGCCGAGAGCTATTGGATGGGCACCCGCGCACCACGCACCACACAACCCGGAACCAAACCCACTCCCGGCGTTGATCTATACGTCGGCGGCACCGAGCACGCGGTGCTGCACCTCCTCTACGCCCGTTTCTGGCACAAGGTGCTCTATGATCTCGGCCACGTGTCCACGCCCGAGCCGTTCTTCAAGCTCGTCAACCAGGGCCTGATCCTGGGCGAGGACGGCCAGAAGATGTCCAAGTCCCGCGGCAACGTCATCAACCCGGACGATATCCTTGTCGAGTATGGAGCCGACGCCTTCCGCCTATACGAGATGTTCATGGGGCCGCTGGAGATGGTAAAGCCCTGGAGCACCCAGGGCGTGGAGGGCGTTTATCGTTTCCTGGGGCGCGTATGGCGCCTCTTTGTGGACGAGCAGAGCGAAACCGACTTTGAGCAGAGCCTCACCACCGAGCCGCACCGCGGACCGGAGTTGCTGGAAGGCATTCGCCTTGCCCAGGGCATCGCCGACAGCCAGCCGACCGCCGCCCAACTCAAGGCGCTGCATGCGTGCATCAAGAAGGTGACCGAGGACCTGGACGGCCTGCGCTTCAACACGGCCATCTCCGCCCTGATGGTCTTCATCAACGAGGCGATGACCTGGGACGCGAAGCCAGTGGCCGTCCTGCGCGACTTCCTCATTCTGCTCCAGCCCTTCGCGCCGCATATCGCCGAAGAGCTTTGGAGCAAGCTCCACTCCGCACTCCGCACTCCGCACTCCGCACTGAGCTACGCCCCGTGGCCGAAGTTCGACCCGGCCTTGCTGGTCGAGGACACGCTCGAAATCCCCGTCCAGGTGAACGGCAAGCTGCGCGACGTCATCCGGGTGCCAGCCAACGCATCGCAGGCCGACCTTGAAGCGGCCGCCAGGGCCTCCGAGAAGGCGAAGCCATTCCTGGAGGGCAAGACCATCCGGAAAGTGATCGTGCTGCCGAAGAAGCTGGTGAATATTGTGGCCGGTTAGAGCCACGCCACGATTGACGGCCTCGTTTGCGGCAGTATATTGCCTCGCGTGAACCGCTTGACTAAGCAGGAGCAAATGGTGCTTTGTGCCGTTGTAGGCTTGCTGCTGGTCGGTTGGGCCGTCAAAGCATACCGGACGGCACATCCGCCGGTTCAGGCCGCTGAGATGTCACAACCGTAACATGCAAGAAGTCAGTTTCGACGAAGCACTGGCCGAGATTCAGGCCAAAGACCCGCGTTACCAGCGGGACGGGTACCTCTTTGTGCGGGAGGCGCTGGAGCATACCCAGAAGACCATCGCCAAGGATCCCCGGGGCCGCATCCGGCACGTCACGGGCCAGGAGCTGCTGGCCGGCATCCGCGATTATGCGCTGGAGCAGTTTGGGCCGATGACCAAGACGGTGCTCGCCGAGTGGGGTATAACCCGGGGCGAGGACTTCGGCGAGATTGTCTTCAACATGATCGGGGTGGGCTGGCTGGCCAAGACCAGCAAGGACAGCCGGACCGACTTTGCGGGCGGCTACGACTTTGACGAGGCGTTCGTTAAACCGTTTCTGCCTAAGAGCAAGCAACCTGTCCAGGCGCCCGAGGTCAAAATTTAGCCGCGCCTCTGGATGCCGATTAACCCATCCAGCCCGGTGCCCATCCCCGCCGTTCCGCCCGGCGTGACGCTGACTACCCTCGATAACGGGCTGACCATCATCGTCCGCGAGGACCACAGCGCGCCGGTGGTCTCGGCGCAGGCTTGGTGCATGGCCGGCAGCGTTCACGAGGGCAAATGGCTGGGCGCGGGCCTGTCGCACGTGCTTGAGCACATGCTTTTCAAAGGCACCACCACCCGCCCCGGCAGCCGCATTGATCAGGAGGTCCAGGAGGCCGGCGGCTACATGAACGCCTACACCTCCTTCGACCGCACTGTCTTCCACATTGACGTGCCCAACACCGGCGCGAAGGTTGCGCTCGATGTCCTGTGCGACATCATGCAGCACGCGACCTTGCCGCCGGACGAGCTGGCCAAGGAGCAGCAAGTCATCCGGCGCGAGATGGACATGAACACCGACGACCCCGGCCGCCGCGCCGGCCGCCGCCTGTTCGAGACTGCTTACACCCGCAGCCCTTATCGCTTCACCGTCATCGGCTACCCGGACATCTTCAACGAGCTTAAGCCGGAGGACATCCACGGCTACTACCACGAGAAATACGCCCCCAACAACGTCTTCTACGTCGTGGCGGGCGATGTGAAGCCTGATGAAGTGATTGCACAGGTGCGCGAGGCTTACGCGAAGACCAAAGCCCGCGCCCTGCCACCCGTCGTGCTGCCCGAGGAACCGAAGCAGACTGCTCCGCGCGAGATCATCGAGGAGGCGCCCATCGAGCTGGGCCATTTTCACGTCGCGTGGCATATCCCCGACTTGCTTCACCCGGACATGCCGGTTCTCGACGTGCTGGCCGCGCTGCTTGGGCATGGCCGCAGCTCGCGGCTCTACCAGTCCGTGCGCGAGAAGAAGGGCCTCGTCCACTCGGTTGATGCTTGGACCTACAGCCCCGGCCAGCCCGGGCTCTTCGGCCTGAGCGCCATGGTGGACCCGGGCAAGTTCGCTGCCGCGCGCGACGCCATGCTGGACGAAGTCGAGAAGATGAAAGCGGCCCCGGTGGCAGCAGACGAGCTGGGCAAAGCCGTGAAGCAATTCATCTCCGGCACGCTCGCCTCGCGCAAGACTATGCAAGGCCAGGCGCAGGACCTTGGCGGAAGCTGGCTCGCCGCCAACGACCTGAACTTCTCCGAGCGCTATCTCGCTGCCGTCAAGCGTGTCACTCCCGCCGACCTCCAGCGCGTCGCCCGCGAATACCTGACGCCGGAGAATCGCACCCTCTACTCGCTCCTGCCCGCCGGCACCGCGCCCAAGCCGGTCGTCGCGGGGGAAACCTTCCGCGAGCAGTCGGTGCAGAAGTTCGAGCTGGCCAACGGCCTGCGCCTGCTGATTAAGGAAGACCACCGCCTGCCGTTCGTCGAGTTCCGCGCCGTGTTCAAAGGCGGCGTGCTGGCCGAGACGGCGGACAACAACGGCGTCACCCAGTTGACCGGCAAGCTGCTGCTCAAAGGCACCGCGCGCCGCTCCGCCGAGGACATCGCCCGCGAGATCGAGTCCGTCGGCGGCAGCCTCGACAGCTACGGCGGCAACAACAGCTTCGGCGTCAATGCCGAGGTCCTCAGCGACGATTTCCACACGGGCCTGGACCTGCTGGCCGACGTGCTTCTGAACCCCGCCTTTCCCGCCCCGGCATTGGACCGCGAGCGCGAGGTCCAGTTGGCCGCCATTCGCGATCAGAAGGACCACCTGCTCCAGAGCGCCGCGCTCGCCATGCGCCGCGCCTTGTTCGGCCCGTCCGGCTACGGCCTCGACGCCCTCGGCACCGAGGCCAGTGTCCAGAACATCCGGGTCGCCGACCTCAAGGCCTTCCACGACCAGCTCGCCCGCCCCAACAACTGCGTCCTGGCCATCTACGGCGACATCGAAACCGACCAGGTCAAAGCGGCCGTGGAGCATGCCTTCGCCGCCTGGAAGGCGAATTCCGCGCTGCCGTCCGACACTCCGCATTCCGCACTCCGCACTCCGCACTCGGTCCAGCGTGTCAGTGAAACCCGCGACAAGAAGCAGGCCGTGCTGGTCATCGGCTACCGGGGCACGACCGTGCGCGACGCCGACCGCTACCCGCTGGACCTGCTGCACGAAGCTTGCAGCGACCTGGGCTCGCGCCTCTTCCTGCGCATCCGCGAGGAGCTGGGTTTGGCTTACTACGTCGGCGCGCAGAATGTTGTCGGCCTTGCGCCTGGCTACTTCGCGTTCTATGCCGGCACCGCGCCCGACAATGCCGCGCGGGTGGAGACTGAGCTTGTCAAGGAAGCGGAACTCCTGCGCGCCGAAGGGCTCAGCGCCGATGAACTCAGGCGCGCCAAGGCCAAGATCATCGGTCAGCGGAAGATTTCGCGTCAGGACCTGGGAAGCTTCGCCACCTCCACCGCCCTGGACGAACTTTACGGCCTCGGCTATGCCTACACCGATAGCGAAGACGCCCGCTACGAAGCCGTCACCCTCGACCAGCTCAAAGCTGTCGCGCGGAAGTATCTTCTGCCCGATGCGCTAGTCATCTCGCTCGTCCAACCTGCCAGGTTGTGAGCCTGCTGACTTTGCCGGCCAGGTGAAGTCTGTCGGAACGGAAACCTCTGTCGCCGATAATCGGATACCCGGGCTTTACTCGAAGTGCGGCTCGGTTCACTTTCCTTGACCAATGCAACCCGGTCATTCTGAACAACGTGCCAGCAACCACGCTTTACTGCCGTCCCAAGCTGCCAGACGCAACGCAGGGAGAAGCCTTGCGACTGGCCTGGCAGTGCTGATTTTGGCGGGGGGCCTCTTCCAAACCCACGCGGAGCCCGCCACGCGCGCGGAGCTCAGACTGCGGCGCCACTGGGTAGCGCAGCACTTCGATGGCAAAGCCGCCACGTTCCCTTTCACCTTCACCTACGGCGGACGCTCTGCCGCGGAGCTGCTCCCGACCTGGAAGCTGGAGCGCGAGCGGGCGAAGCCGCTGGCTGGCCGAACGCTGCGGACGCTTGTCTGCATGGACCCCGCAACCGGGCTGCGCGTGCGCTGTGAGGTCACCGAGTATGACGACTTCCCCGCCGTCGAATGGGTGCTGCATTTCGAGAACCGTGGCACGCAGGACACGCCCATCCTGGAGAAGATTCTGCCTTTAGCCGTCGAGCTGAAGGCCGCGGCAGAATCAAGCGTTGTGGTTCATCACTCGGTGGGCGAAAAGAATTCGGCGCAGAGCTTCGCGCCCGTGGAAGACCTGCTGGCGCCGCAAAGCGCGAATACGCTGGTGTTCGCGCCCATTGGCGGGCGGTCTTCCGACGGCGTCATGCCGTTCTTCAACCTGGCGTGGCGCGGCGGCGGCGCTGCGTTGGCGGTTGGCTGGTCCGGGCAGTGGGAGGCGCACTTTCGGCGCTCGCCCGCAGGTGCCCTCGCGGCGCAGGCCGGCCAGCAGCTTGTGCACTGCACGCTGCATCCGGGCGAGAGCATCCGCACGCCGCGCATGCTGCTGGTTTTCTGGGAGGGCAGCGAGCCCATCCGCGGGAACAACCTTTTCCGGCAGATGCTGATGGCGCATTATCTGCCACACCGCAAGGGGGAACTGGTGCTGGCGCCGATCTGCGCCAGCGTGAACTGGGCGGCCCCAGACGGGTCTTACGAGGAGCCGCACGTGAGCGTCATGAAGCCGCTGGCGCAGCGTGGCATCGAGGTCTTCTGGTCGGATATGGACCCGCAACAGTGGTATCCCAAGGGTTTTCCGGAGGGCACCGGCACCTGGGAGCCCGACGCCGCCAAGTACCCGCATGGACTTAAACCGATTGGAGACGCCGCGCGCGCGGCTGGGCTGGATTACCTGCTCTGGTTCGAGCCTGAGCGCGTCCATCCCGGCAGCCGTATTGACCGTGAGCATCCCGAGTGGGTCATGCCGCGCAAGAAGGAATGGAGCCAGCTTTTCTGTCTGCACGACGAGGCGGCCCGGCGCTGGCTGACCGATTACATAGATGTGCAGATTGCCATCGCGCGGCTGGCGTGGCTGCGCTGGGACTTCAACATCGAGCCGCTCGGCTTCTGGCGTCGCAACGATGCGCCCGACCGGCAGGGCATCACCGAAATCCGCTACCTTGATGGGCTTTACGCCATGTGGGACGAGCTGCGGGCGCGGCATCCGGGGCTGGTGATTGACCTGTGCGCCAGCGGCGGTCGCCGCATTGACCTCGAATCGCTCATGCGCGGCGTGCCCCTCTGGCACAGTGACATGCAGTGCAGCGGCAAGCCGGGCCTGGCGGCCGACCAGCTACAGAACGCCGGCCTTTGGCGCTGGGTGCCGATGCACGGCTGTGGCAACTTCGCCTACGAACCGGACTACGCTTTCCGCAGCGCCATGACCACCGGCAACATCCTTGTGGCCGGCAATGCCCGGGGCCGGCTGAGCACCGCGGACCCGGAGACGGAAGAGGCCGTGCGCCGCACGGTGGCCATCTATCGGAAGCTCCGTCCTTACATGACGGGTGATTTCTACCCCTTGTTTCCGCACAGCGACAGCGAGGAGGCCTGGTTCGGCTACCAGTTTCACCGTCCCGACCTGAACGCCGGCGCGGCTATCCTGTTCCGTCGAGGGAAGAGCCAAGACGCGAAGCTGCCTGTGCGGCTCCATGCGGTTGCGCCGAAACGCAGCTACCTGGTCAGCTTCGAAGACACGCCGGACCAGCGAACGCTTTCCGGCACCGCGTTGTCGGCTCTGCCGATTGAGATTCCGAGTTTGCCCGGCTCGGCCATAGTGTATTACCATGTGCGGAGCAGCCATGAGTGAGATTGAGATTTCCTGTCCGGGAGGGCGAGCGTCCCCGCGAGCCCATACATCTCAGGCAATGGGTCGAAATCGGGGCTCGCGGGGACGCTCGCCCTCCCGAGCTTAGGTTCATTACCTGCGATGCCCACGGGGCCAAGCATGTGCTCGGCGAGTTCTTCCGCTGACCAAGGGCAGGTTGACAGTGGAAAGGTGCGGTGGCACAATTGAGGCATGACTGAGCAAGTGCGTTACCGGATTGACAAGGAACTGATTAGGCAGGTCAACCGGGTTTGCCGCGAACTGAACGTCAGCCCCACGCAAGCGGTGTCCATGTTCTTTGGCCAGATGGTCAGACTGGGAGGACTTCCCTTCCGTCCTTCCGCCTTTCCCGTCCTGGAGGAATATGGTGTGACGCCGGCTCAGGCAGAATCCGCATTAGCCAAAGCCACGGCGTATCTGGAGCGTGAACGAAGAGCCGGCCGCATGGTCGAGTTCAAGGGAAAGCTTCCATGATTCGCATCTTCCTAAGCCGGAAGTGCATCAAGTCCCTCGCCAGACTTACACCCGAGCAGCGGGCCAAGGCAGAGTCTGTTCTAGGGGAGGTCAGTAAGACCTTTGGCCAACCACATCGTCATGCCGGGACGGGCTTGCGAAAGCTCGCCGGTGATTACTACGAGTGCCGCATTGATCTGCCGCTGAGAATCGTCCTGCTTCACCAGCACGGCAGTCTTCTGGCCTATGACGTCATGAGCCACGACGAACTGCGGGCCTTTCTGCGAAAGGGTTAAAACCTTTTCGCCCTGGTTCGCCGGCTGCGGGAAAGGCATTGCACGCGAGCCCTTTTGTGCTACAACCCGCACGCATGAAGATCAATCGCCGGCAATTCATCAAGACCAGCAGCTTCGCTCTGGGCGCTATGACTTTGGCGCCGACTCTCTCTCGCGGCGCGGCGGCTTCCCAGCCCGCCAACTTTCTCGTCCGGCCGCCGAAGATGCATTTGGGCCTGGTGACCTACAGCCTGGCCCAGGACTGGGACATCCCCACCATCCTCAAGAACTGTGAAGAGGCGCAGTTCGAGGGGGTGGAACTCCGCACCAGCCACGCCCACAAGGTCGAGGTCAACCTCACGCCCGAGCAGCGCAAGGATGTCAGGAAGCGGTTCCAGGACTCGAAGGTCCAACTGGTCGGCCTGGGCAGCACGTTCGATTACCACACGCCCGACCAGGCCAAGCTCCGCAAGGACATCGAGGCGACGCGGGAATACATCATGCTAGCCCAGGATGTCGGTGCCAGCGGGATCAAGGTGCGGCCCAATGCGCTGCCCAAAGAAGCTCCGGTGGAGAAGACCCTGGACCAAATCGGGCGCGCGCTGCGCGAACTGGGCGCCTTCGCCCGCGACCACGGGCAGGTCATCCGGCTCGAAGTCCACGGCTCCGGCACTGCCTTCCCGCCGCACATCAAGACCATACTCGACACGGCAGACCATCCCAGCGTCGGAGCATGCTGGAACTCCAACCCAACCGATCTCGACGGCGAAGGCTGGGACCACAACTTCGACCTGCTCAAGGACAAGATCCTCCTCGTCCACATGCGCGACCTGTTCATTGAGGACTATCCCTTCCGCAAACTGCTCACGCGCCTTAACGAGATCAACTTCACGGGCTTCTGCCTGGCGGAGATTCCGGCCAGCCCCGACCCGGTGCGGGTGATGAAATACTACCGGGGGCTCTGGCTGGCCTACCAGGGGCTTTTGTAGGCTGGAGAATTCCCCTTCAGGGCTTCGGCCAGTTCAGATGTTGGTGTAGGAAGTCGAACGTGCCCACGCCGTTGATGGTGTGGCCGCCGTCGAAGAACTCAATGGCCGTGCGGTCCTCTATGCCCAGTTGGCGATAAAGCCGCCGCACCTTGGCATACTCGCCGGCAACCCATTCATCCACGCCCACGCTGTCGCTATGGCCGCGCTCGACCATGAAAGGCCGGGGCGCGATCAATGCCGCCATCTCGGCGTGGCCGAAGGTTTCCCCCAGGCCGAAGTCGGCCATCTCATATTCGCCGTGGAACATGTAGCTGGTGGGGACTTCCAGAGACACATTCTTGCGGGTCCAGTCGTTGAAACTGCCGGAGCAGATGGACAGTGCGTAGCGGTCCAGCACAGCGGGCACGCGCAGGGCTGTCGTGCCGCCGTAGGATAGGCCGTAGAAGCCGATGCGGCTGGCGTCCACGAACGGCAGCGTGCCCAGCCAGTCGAGGATGCGCTCATGCTGCGCGATGATGACCGAGAAGAGGGAGGCTTTGAGCGGGTTGGCCTTGCGCTGCAACTGGCGGAACTTATCTCCGCCGCGGTAAGGATTGTGCGGCGCAAACACGACCAAGCCGCGGTCGGCCAGGCGCGCTCCCAATCCCTTGTAATAGCGGAATGCCTCGCTCCCGGAGTCTTCGTTAATGACATCCGCGGGCAGTCCCTCCAGCCCGTGCTGGCACACCACCACGGGCCGGCGTTCGCCGGGCTTAAGGTCCTTGGGCACGAGCAGAATGCCCCAGGCAAACACGTCCGGATACACGTCGAGCACCACCTCGTGCGCCGCCCAGGTCCTGGCCGTGGCGGGTTCGATGCGGCGGGCGCGGGCATTGGCCGGGAGGGCAGGGGCGGGCAGCCGTCCGGTGACTTCCTCCCCGAGGAATTGCTTGAAGGGCAGGGAGGAGGTACTCCAGTTGTCCGCCGAACCGGCCTGCAGTTTGTTCCAGAAGAAGTCGGCGCGCGCGCGCTCCGATTCGCCCAGAAGCTTCTGGGTGTAGTCTTCCAGCTCCTTAACCTGGCGCTGCTGCCGTGGCCCGGGATCGCACGCCGGACCCGGGTTGCCGGGCAGCTCGCCGGGCGGCTTCAACTTCCTGGTTAACACGCCCAGTTCGCTCAGCAGGGCCGCCAGGGCGCGGTCCGCGCCGGGCCCGGTGGTCATGCCTTCGGCGCCGGTGATGAGCTGGTGCCGGTCGAAGACCTTCGGGTCGCCGCCTTTGAGCAGCGCCCGCGCGCGCTCGAACTCGGCTTCCACCGTCGCGTAATCCGGTGTCGTGATTCTCCCGGGTGCCGCCTCGCCCCGGCCCGAGCGCGGCTGGGGCGGGCCGTCCACTTTGGGCGCCTCACTGTGCTCGATAATCAAGGCGCGCGGCGCGATGAGCGTGGCGATTTCCGCATCGCCAAACTCCGCCAGCAGCCCGAACAGATTCCGGTAGATGGGCTCCTCCCAGAGGCGCTGGCGCGAATCGAAGTAGCCGCTCACCAGCGCCGCGGCCAGCCGCGGGTCCAGCGCGGCGGCGTAGAAGGCGATCAGCCCGCCCTCGCCGTATCCGGCGACGCCGATTTTAGGGCCGCGTGCTGCGGGTTGCGTGGTGCGTGCGGTCTCGTGGTCGAACCAATCTACTCCGGCGAGCACCTTCTGCACCTCGTAGCCGATGAGGTGCCGGCCCAAGGGGTAGGCTTGGCGGTAAATCCACTCGCGGTGCGGCAGGTTGGTCTGCCGGTTAACGCTCGGGTTGCCGGACCCGGTGTCCCGCCGATTGATCAATACCGGCACCAGGACTTCGCAGCCGTGTTCGGCCAGGCGCCGCGCGAACTGGCGTTCGGGCGCCAGGCCGGGAGCGAGCCCGGCCAGCATTTCCGGCGTCTGGTCGGCATCAGGGATCGCGACGACATACGCGGTCGGCGAGCCCTTGGGTGCCAGGAGCAAACCTTCGCCCCAGACGCCCGCAAACACCGGCCAGCGCGCGGCCTTGACGGTGAAGGCGTCCGTCTCCGCAATCCTGGCAGGGCTGCTTTCGGAAACGAGCGCGCCGATAGGCAGACGCGGGTCCACGGCGCCGGTGATTGTGCGCAACCGCTCGCGGTTGGTGCGGACGGAGGCGTGATAGGCGGCTAGGGAGGAGAAATCGCGCTGCCAGTAGCGCTTCCGTCCGGCGATGGAACGCTCGATCTCGCGGGTGAAGAACCGGTCTATGCCGGCAACCATTTGGGCGGACAAGTCCCCCTGGAACGTCAGTGGCTGGGTGTCCGGGAGGACCTCCTGAGCCGCGCCGGCCAGGCCGGCCAGGAGCGGGATCACCCAACACAGTCGCGCTGTCTTCTGAAGCGGCATAAAGCGGCGGCGATAGTCATCGGCCCGCCGGGGCCTGTCGAGCTAAAGCGAGCCAAGAGTGGTGCGGTTGTAATCCAAAGTCTCCTGTCCTGTCTGGGTAATACTACGAGGTGCGCTTGGTCTTCGCCCTGCGGGCAAAGGGCTGTTGAATCGTGTCCTGCAAGCGCTCCAGGAGCGATTCCTTCTTAGGCTTGCTGCCTTCAAGTGGCTCACAGGGCTGGCTGCAGACGCCGCAGAACTTCAATGCCTTTCCGCTCTTGCTGCGCAGATGTTGCACGCAGGCGTCGCATAGGAAATCTTGACAGTGGATGCACTGGTAAGTGGCTCGTGCTTCCGGGTGGCGCGAGCAGACTAATTCGCATTGGTGTCCACACAAAGGACAGATTCTCCGGGGCCCAGCCCCCCGGCGGCGCGAACGACGAGCGCAGTGGTCGCAGAAAGCGACACCGCACATGGTGCACCGGTAGTTGGCGCGCGCCTGCGGATGGCGCGGACAAATTAGCACGCATTCCTGGCTGCAAATGGGGCAAAGCTTTAACACCTTGCCACCTTTTCGGCGCAGCTTGCGGAGGCAAGCGTCGCAAAACACTGTTTGGCAACTTGTGCAGACGTGCGTGGCTCGCGCCCCGTAATGGCGGGCACAGAGCAGCTCACAAAGTCCGCCGCAGAACGGACAGATCCTTACAATCCAGTTGCCGCGGCGGCGAACGCGACGCACGCAGGCCGAGCAAAGAGCTTCCTGACATTTAGTGCAACGGTGCGTGGCTTGGGTTTGCTGGTGTCGGGAACAACTGACAGGTTTACCGGTGAGTGTGAGGAGATGCCCGCGCTGGGTCGCGTCGAATTTAGGAATGGCGATGTTAACCTCGGTCGTCTCCACGAGCAGTTCCACGTCGCCCAGCCGCAGAGTCTGGCCCGCCGACAGCGCGGCCTCTTTGACTGGCTGACCGTCAACGAAGGTTCCATTGGTCGAGGCGCAATCGCGCACCCGCACCCCGTCCTCCGCCAGGATCAGTTCGCAGTGGGTGGCGGAGATGGTGGGGTGCTCGATGGGGAAATCGTTGTCCGAGCTGCGCCCTAATCGGTTGACGCCCAGGTTGAGTTCTATCACCCGGGTTTCCGTCCCCGCAAATCTGACGACTAGCCTGGCCATGCTTGTGCCTTCCAGTGCTTGCGGAGATATGCCACCACGCGCCGGATGTCCATAACATTATGTGGGCCGCGGGCGTCGGGGCGTATCTTGAGGGCCGGTTGCCCAACCCGCTCCATGGGAGGGCGAGCGTCCACGCGAGCCCAAATATCTTTTGAAGCTCTGAGATAATCAGGGCTCGCGTGGACGCCCGCCCTCCCGCCAGAAGGTTTGGGCGACACCCCCCTCAAGATGCGTCCGGGCTCCCTCTTTCCCTGAACCCGCCTCACGTAGCGGCGTCGCGGCAGAGCGCCGCTGTCTGGAGAGAGAGGTTTGCGGCGCTCGGTCGAGACGCCGCTACGCCCACGAGTTCAGGGGTTCAAAGCGCGGTAGGCCCGGTTCGGGAAATCCATTGCCTGAACCCATCCCTGCGCCAGCTCCCCTCCATTGCCTCACCGTCACCTCACCGTTACCCCTCCCTAGCACCTCTCATAAATTATGAGAGGTGCTAGGGAGGGGTAACGGTGAGGTGACGGTGAAGTAGGCCAGGGGGGAGCGGCATATGACCCGGATGGGCGGGTTACCGGCCTTTGGGGCCAGCCGGGCTGCGAGCCGATCCTGGCCCTCAAGGGGTGCGGCGGGCAGTTCGGCCTGTAACAAACGCCTGTATTCCAGTCGGCCCGGGCAGGAGTTCCGACGCGAACCTGCCCCTGCTCTTGCAGGCAAGTGAGATGTGCCGGAGGCGTCGGCGCCGCCGCAAATGTGGTTGCGCGGCAGGCGGTGGTTTTGGAAAGCTAGGGCGTATGAGACTTGCCTTCGCAGTCCTGAGATTTCCACTCGTGGTGTCCGCCGTGCTGGGATTGGGATTGTGCCTCGCGCCGGGGGCGGCGGCGGTCGCTGCCGCCACGGCCGGCTGGGCCGAGGTTGACATCACGCCGCCGCTGGGCATTGCGCTGGGGGGGCGGGGCGGGGCGGAGACGGCTGCGAACAAGGTGCTCGACCCGCTGTTCGCGCAGGTGCTTTGCCTGCGGGACGGACATGGAAACGGCTTTGTCCTGGCCTCGTTCGACGTGATCGGCCTGCCCCATGACTTAAGCGACCGCCTTCGCGCGCGGCTCGTGCAGGAGCTGGGAGTGGAGTGGAACCTGGTGGTGTTGAACGCGTCGCACACGCACAGCGGGCCCTATATGCTGCGCAGCCTGATGGCCGGCCTCGGCCCGGCGCCGCAGGTCGAGGTGGATTACTTCCGGACGCTCGAAGCGAAGCTGATCGCTGCCGCGCGCGCCGCGGACCGGGCCATGCAGCCGGCGCGGGTCGAGGTGTTCCCGGGCAGCACGGAGATCGGCATCAATCGGCGCGGCAAGAACAAACAGGGCCGGAACGCCGGAATGCTCCCGGACGCCAACGGACCGCGCGACGAGAAGGTCTGGGTGATGAAGGTGACGCCTGAGCAGGGCGGGGCGCCGGCAGTGGTGTTTTCCTGCGCCTGCCACGCGGTGATTGCGTACGGCTTCGACTACGCGGCGTTGTCCGCCGACTTCCCCGGGGCGGCGCGCCAGCGCCTGCGCGCGGCGCTCGGGCCGGAGGCGCACGCCCAATTCGTGCAAGGATTCGCCGGCGACATCCGCCCGCGCCTCCTGGCGGACCTGGAGGGAGGCCGTTTCCGCAAGTCGAAGCCCGCGGATCTGGAGCGCGCGGCACACGAGTTGTCCGAGGCGGTGCTGGCGGCGTTGAAGACGCCGGGCGAGAGATTGACCCTGGACCTGGCGGGAGCCGGCGACCGGCCCTTCCTGCCACGGGGCCAGGCGCCGCCGCGCGAGCGATATGAGAAGATGCGGGCTAACGCGCTGGCCGAGACCAATGCCTACCGGCTGGCAGTGGCGGATTACTGGCTCAAGCGCTACGACTCGGGCGAGGGGTTCGCGCGCGGCGACGCGTGGCCGCTGGGCCTGATTCGGCTGGCGGCGAACCAGTGGGTGGTGCATTCCGGCGGCGAGCCGTGCATCGAGTGGCGGGCTAAGATGTCGCAGTGGCTGGCGCCGCTGCCGATCGTGACCTGGGGCTACAGCCAGGAGGCCAGGTCCTACCTGCCGGTGGAGTCCATGCTGCCGGAAGGCGGCTACGAGGTGTTGGAATCCAACCAGGGGCGGGAGAGCACGCCGGCGCCCTTCGCGCCCGGCATCGAGCGCGCCGTGCGCGAGAGCTTGTTGCGGCAGTTGGCGTTCATCCGTGGCGGGACGAACTGAGACGGTTCGGAGGGCGGCTGCCGCGGTCGCGATTACTTGCCCGGAGGAGTCGGGATGGCGTGTTTCTCCTGTTGAATGCCCCGGTGGGTGACCTCGCGCCCCGCTAAGAACATGGCATACCCGAGCGCCAGGAGGAAGGCCAGCACCAGGAGCACAAACCACCACGGTATGAGAGCGCGCTGGTGGTTCCGCCGGTGCGAGTGCTTGTGCCGGGAGTCCGGCTTCTTAGGCGCGGGGTGCGCGGCTGCGTGGGGCTCACCCCTGCGGGAGCGGTGCGGCGGGACGAGGCTGTCGGGCAAGGGAACACTCGGCGACCGGCCATGGCGCAAATCCTCCACCACGGCGGCGGCTTTGGCGGGTTGGACGCCCCGGGACGTCAGGTTGACGCAGATCTCGGTGTCGGAATGACCCGCTTCCAGCATGCCCCGGGCATGCTCGATATCCGACGGTAGAATCTCGTGAATCATGTTTATCGCCGCCCAGCCACACGCCGAAGATGATGGCCCGGCAATGCACGGGCCCATTTTGCCCTCAAACGTGGAAGGCCTGCAAGTCAGATGAAACGGCCTTGAGCTTGTAAGGGATTCCCCTACAGAGGACGATGCCGCCCCGGGCCGGATTGGGGCGCGCGCCCGGCTGGCCATGTGCTAGATTGGGGTGTGCCATGATTGGCAGGCGACGGAGCATGAACGTATGAGGGCATTAGTTGCGAAAGAATGTGTCCCCTGCAAACTCGGGGCGCTGCCCCTGGCTGGGCCGGAGCTGGCGAGGCTGGCGGCGGAACTGGACGGCGGCTGGCGGGTTGTGGCGGGGCAGCACCTCGAGAAGGAATACCCATTCACGAACTTCCGCGAGGCGCTGGCCTTCACCAACCGGGTGGGCGAATTGGCTGAGGCGCAGGGACACCATCCGGACATCTACCTGGCGTGGGGCAAGGTGAAGCTCACCCTCTGGACCCACAAGGTCAACGGCCTGACGGAGAGTGATTTCGTGTTCGCCGCCAAAGCCGACCAGCTAGCGCGTTGACAATGCCAGCGGGTTCCGCGCGAAGGCATATTCCTCCACCACCTTGCCGTGGACCAGGTGCTGCTGGATGATCTGTTCCAGCACCTCTGGCGTGCAGGAGTGATACCAAACGCCCTCAGGATAAACGACCGCAATGGGCCCCTGGATGCAAACGCGCAGGCAATTGACTTTGCTCCGATAGACCAGCGGCTCGGGGCCGACGAGATTGAGTTCCTTGAGCCGCCGCTTCAAGTACTCCCACGACTCCAGCCCGCTTGCCTTGTGCGCGCACTTCGGCTCGGTCTGGTCGGCGCACAGGAAAATATGGCGCCGATATTTCTCCAGCCCCAGGGAGCGTCGGACCGCCTGCAGTTCATTTGACATAGTAGAAGTTCCGGTGCCAGAAGGTAAGTGGCCGTTCCAGCGCGGGCAAGCCGCACCTGAAGTCGCGTCCGAGGTCGTGCCGGGGGCAAACTTTCGCCTTTGAACTTGGCCCGGGCTTGCCTATAAACAGCGCGTGTCCGGGCCGTTCGCACAAGCCATCGATGCCAGCACGCGCTATTGCGCGGTCTACGGGCATCCCGTCAAACACTCGGCCTCGCCCGCCATGCAAAACGCCGGGCTGGCCGCGCTGGGCCTCAACTGGCGCTACCTGGCGTTCCCCGTGCATCCGGACGATCTTCGCGACGCCATCTACGGAGCGCAGGCGATGCACTATATCGGGCTCAACCTTACCATTCCGCACAAAGTGCTGGCGCTGGAGAGGGTGGACGCGCTGGACGAGACGGCCAAAGCCTGGGGCGCGGTCAATACCATCCGCTTCGAGGGCCGGGACGAGCGCGGGGTCTGGCGGCCGCTCCGGGAGTTTGCCGACGCCCCTCGTGAAACCCGGTCGCATGGGTTCAACACCGATGCCAGCGCGATTGCGCGCGCGCTGCGCGAGGATTTGGGATTGGAGCTGAGCGGGGCGAAAGTTCTGCTGCTGGGCGTTGGTGGCGCCGGGCGGACCGCCGCGCTGAAGCTCGCTGCCGAAGGCGTCGCCGAGCTTTTCCTGGTCAATCGCACGCGCAGCAAGGCCGAAGCCGTGGCGGGCGAAATCCGCGAGCGCCGTCCCGGGGTCAAGGTGATCCTGGGTTATCCGCCGGGGCCCGTGGACCTGGTGTTGAACGCGACGTCGCTCGGCCTGAAGCCGGACGATGCGCTGCCTTGCGAGGAGGCGCAGTTTTCCCTGTGCCGGGCAGGCGCGGTCTATGACATGGTTTACCGGCCGGCTGAAACCGCCTTGCTCAGGGCGGCCAAGGCCGCCGGCTGCCGCACCGCCAACGGACTGGGCATGTTGCTTTACCAGGGCGCCGCAGCGTTGGAGTTATGGACCGGACAGAGGGCCCCGGTCGAGATTATGCGCCGGGCGCTGGAGAAGAACGTGTACGGCTGAATCACCGCTCATGCTCACCCCCAACTTTGATCCCAACATCTGGGCGGCTGTGCCCTTCCATTTCTGGTCGGTGGTGTTCTTTGCGTTCGGCTCCATGGTGGGGAGCTTCCTCAATGTCTGCATTTACCGGCTGCCGTTGGGGCAAAGCATCGTTTCCCCGCCCTCCCATTGTCCGCACTGCAAGTATGCCATCCCCTGGTATCTCAATGTCCCCCTGTTTACCTGGCTGTATCTGCAGGGCAAATGCCGGAATTGCGGCGCGCCTATCTCCGTGCGCTATTTCCTGGTCGAGCTGCTGACGGCGGTGACCTTTCTCTGCTGCTGGCTGGCGTTCGGCGCGCAGTCCGCCGCCCTCGCGCTGGTGTACGCGCTGTTTCTGGCCGGCTTGATTGCCGCCACGTTTATTGACTTCGAGCACTTCATCATTCCCGATGAGATCACCATTGGCGGCATGGTGGCGGGATTCCTCTGCTCGTTTCTGTTGCCGGCGCTGCACGGTCAGATTTCCCCGTCCGGCGGTCTGCGGCAAAGCCTCCTGGGCATGGGCGTCGGCGCGGGGATTGTCTATCTCATTTTGCGCGCGGGCAAACTGCTCTTCGGTCGGCAGCGAGTGGCGCTGCCCGCCGAGACGAAGGTCATCTTCAGCGAAACGGCGGTGCACCTGCCGGACCGGGACATTCCCTACGAGGAGCTCTTCTACCGGCGGTCGGACGTAATCGCGTTCCAGGCGCGCACGCTGGAGCTGGTGGATCGCGGCTACCGGGATGTCCGCGTGCGGCTGACGCCGGACACGTTGCTCATTGGCGAGGAGAAACTGAACCCGGAGGATGTGCCGCACCTGGAGGCGGTCTGCGCGGAGATCGTTCTGCCGCGCGAGGCGATGGGCCTGGGCGACGTGAAGTTCATGGCCGCCATCGGCGCGTTTCTGGGATGGCCGGCGGTGGTTTTCTCCCTGATGATCAGCTCGATGATCGGGTCGGTGGTGGGCGTCACCTTGATCGTGCTCCACCGGCGCGAATGGTCTTCGCGCCTGCCCTACGGCCCCTACATCGCGCTGGCCACCGCGATCTGGCTCTTCGGCGGGAAACGCCTCGTCCAGTGGTGGTTTGGGATGTGACTCAGCGTCCTGCGGGCACTTTGTAGTTGAAGCGGGTAATTCATCCAAAGCGAGGCACTTAGTCGTGCCCGCAGGAGAGGAAGCTGCTCGTCTGGAATTCAGGAAGCCCGTAACCCGGGCAGCACCTTCTCCAAGTCATCTGCGGTGAAACAGGTCTGTGGACGTGCTTCAGATTGATTCGCCAGAACGCGGCAGGTTTCCCCCGCCGGATCACCCAGACACGTCAGTACGATGTCGGCGCGGGAGAAATTCTCTTCCTGCGTGTAGCTGCTAACCGTAACTACGCATTTCATCCCGGCTGACGTTGCCGCGATGACTCCATTGTTCGAATCCTCAATTACTACGCAGTTTGCCGGAGATACCCCCAGCCGCTCTGCAGCGAGGAGATAAATGTCGGGCGCTGGCTTCTTGGACTTGACCACATCTCCGGCGAGGACCGATGAAAAGCGGGACGCTGTTTCTTGGCCCATGGCACGAAGAAGCACTGCTTCGACTGATTCCTGAGCGGACGTTGAAGCGACCGCTAATAGCCAGCCGCGGGCCAGGGCTTCTTCTGCCAGTCGTTTGACGCCCGAGCGCGGCGGAATCCGGCCCGAGTTCACGATTTCACTATAGATGGCGCTCTTGCGCTTGTGCCACGCCGTAATGAGATCCTTGCGCTCCGCTTCGGCAGGCGGAGGGGTGAAGGCTTTGAGAAAGTCTGAGTCGGCAAACAGGCTCATCATTCTCTCTTTGCCGCCGCCGATCTTCAACTTGCGCCCGTATTCCTCGACCGACCACTGCCACGGCACGCCCAGCTCGCGCCACATCTGGTTGAAGGCAACGAGGTGGCCGTGTTGCTCGGTGTCGCCGAGCACGCCGTCGCAATCGAAAATGAGCGCTTTCTTCATGGGGCTTTGTTGGCGGAGCCGAACAGTCGCAGGTAGTCCGCGGCCATGCCCTGCACCTTCCTTTTCACCGCATCGTGCAGCTTGGCGGGGTCGTGTTGCACCGGGTTGGCGTTAAGGTGATCTCGCAGGCCGTCGGTATAAACGATTTTGAGGTGAGTGGAGATATTCACCTTTACCGCACCCCGGCGAATGAGTTCCGTGAAAACCTCATCCTTCAAGCCCGTGCCACCATGCAGCACGATGGGAATGGGCTCCGCCGCGACGATGTCCGCAACACGTTGAAAGTTGATCTTCGGCTCGGCTTTGTAAACGCCGTGGGCCGTGCCGATAGCGGGGGCGAAGCTGTCAATCTTAGTCGAGCGCACAAAGGCCAGCGCCTTGTCGAGGGGAACTTCCGCGCTTCCCTCTTCGGACCCCATGCCGTCCTCGACACCGCGGACCGCTTCGAGCTCGCCTTCAACCGCCACGCCGTGTTCGTGCGCGAGCTTCACAACCGCGGTGGTCTGCGCAAGGTTGTCTTCGTAATTCAGGTTCGAGGCGTCAAAAAGCACCGAACTCCATCTGGCGTGAATGCATTCCTCGATGAGCTTCCGGTCGGGACAATGGTCAAGGTGCAGCGCGGCGGGAATCGGCACCCGGGACGCCAGATCGGCGAACATGAGTTGAAGCAGCCTGGCGCCCATCTGTTTCACGGTCTTGACCGAAACTTGAATGATGACCGGCGAGCGCGTCTCGGCGGCCGCAGCCAGCACGGCGCTCATCGTAAGGTCGTTGACGATGTTGAAGGCCGCCACGCCGTAGCGTTTCTGGAAGGCGTCCTTTAGAATCTGCTGCATGGGTATGACTGGCATGCGGCCAGACTACGCGTGGGCGGTTTCGGGCTCAAGGCGGGGGCGTGTCCGCTTCCCGCATCAGTAGCGTCTGCCGTGACGGTTTTGGATCATCCGCAGGCGGTCGGCAGGGCGCCTCAGGCCCGTTGCCGCTCGTGCCGGGCGCGATATTCCCGCGGCGGGAGGCCGAACTGGCGGCGGAAGGCAACGATGAAGTGGCTGCTTGTCTTGAAGCCGAGTTCATAGCTGATTTCCTTGACGGCTACATTTCCTTCGCACAGTAACTCGCGGGCGCGTTCCATCAGCAACTGGTTGTAGAAATGCGCCGGGGTGCTGTGCGTGGCCGCGAGGAACAGCCGCGTGAAACGCTCCTCGCTGCTGCCGAGAAACCGGCACAGGTGTTGCAGCCGAAATGCGTCCTTCTTGCACCAGCGCATGAAATCATAGGCGCGCACGAAATCGCGCCGCGGCAGGTTTGGCCTGAGGTCCACTCGGCCGCAGGCGATCTCCGCGCGCGGCCAGGTCCGCAAGGTCTCGATCAATAAGCGCGTGGCCAACCCTTCGATGACGAGTTCATGGCCCAGCTCGCGGTTCTCGATCTCGCGCACAATGTCTAGGGCGCAGTCCCGCAGCAAGTCGTTTCGGATCTTGCCGGTGAAAACAGGAGATGCCTTCTCGGTCAACGGCGGCAGCTTGAAACCCGGGAGCAGGCCGGCCAGCGCGCGCCGTTCCACCGTAAGACAGATCGCCTCGCAGCCTTTCGTGCCGGCAAGGTAGCCGCTCGCATGCTCGACGCCGGAGTTGCTCATCAACACTTCGCCGGGGCCAATAACGTATGTGCTCCCGAGCTGGGCCTTCGTCACCTCGCCTTTAAGGCAGATAACAATGCCGTACTCGGGATGTGAATGAGTGCGGTAAAGCGTGTCCTCGGCGACGCGCACGTGCTGGAGGCAAAGCTGGCCGTCCGGGCGCGTCCAAAAAGAAAACCCTTCCTCCGGCTCGTCCGCGGGAACGAGCAGCCGGGACCTTATGGTTGTGACGAGAGACTCAGAAAACACGCAGCCTCCCCGTGAATTGACGGTGGCCCGCGCAGATGGTGGCGCGTCGCTTCATGATTATGTCAGCTAGTATAGCCGTGCGGGCAAAACGCGGCGAGGAGTATTTATGTGCGGTTGGGCTATTCATGGAGCAGAGCTCGCGGGGCGCCGGCACCGTGGAGGAAGTAGCGCCGCGTCGGCCGGATTTCAAAATGCCAGCCGAGTTCACGCAGGCGCGCGGACAGTTCCGCCGCATCGAAATAGATTTTGTAGATGTGAAACTGGCGTCTGTCGTTAAGCCGACGGAGCATAGTGGTTGTGCTTTGTTCGGGCAGCGTGTCACCCCTCGCCGTTGAGGCCGAATCCCGGCGCGAGTCAACGAAGAACACCCGGCCCCCGGGCGCCAGGCACTGGCGGACCAGTTCCCAGAACGCGACAAACTGTTCGGGCGGCACGTGCGAGAGCCAGAAGCTGAAAAAGACCGTATCGAACTGCGCGGCGGGCTTCCACTCAAAGATATTGGCGGTGATATAGCGCACGCGCCTGGATCCCAACCGGGCGGCATTGAGCGCAATGACTTCCGGCGAGCCGTCAAGTGCCGTAAGCTCAGAAGCCAACGGCCACAGTCGCTCGGTCCAGATGCCGGTGCCGCAGGCGAGCTCTAAAACCCGACCCCGTGGACGAAACGCCTCCAATGCGGCGGCCACTTCCGCGCTTTCGGCGAACCACACGGCATTGTTCTCAGGCCCGCGGTCGTAGCGTCCCTTGCGCAGCCACCACTCGTCGTACTCCGGCGCACGTGCCCGGTAGTAGGCGAGTTGTTCAGCGAGACTCCGGGAGCGCGCCCGGGGCGCGGCGGAATCGCCGTCTGGCAGCTTGGCCTTCAAGGTCGGTCGCCGCGGGCGATGCGGGCGGAGAGGTCATCAATGACCGGCAACAGGTCAGTCACCGTGTCAATCAGATAGTGAGGCCCGCATGCCGCCAGGCGCGCCCGGGCTCTGGCGATTCTGGCCTTCAGCGCGTCGGCCGGCAGCGCGGCCTGCTCCTTCTGTGACAGACCGATCTCGTTTCCGGAACGAATGATGGACACGGCCCACACGCCGGCGGCGCGGGCTTCCGCCACGTCGGCCACGGTGTCCCCCACCTTTACGAAGGTGCTCAAGGGATACACCTCGAGTTTTCGCGCGGCATGGAAGATCATCCATGGCGCCGGGCGGCCTTGGCCCACTTCATCAGGACAAACCCAGAGATCGGGTTCATAGCCCCCTTCCTTGGCCAGCCGGATGAGATCCTTCATCATCCCGGTGTCGAAGCCGGTCGTGTTGGCAATCTTGAGGCCACGAGCGCGCAGCTCCTGCACGACTTCAGGCACGCCGGGAATCACGTCGCAGTGGCGCGGGAGCACTTCCATTTGCAGCGGCGCGAACTCCTTGTACAGCGCGTCCAGCAAGTCGGGCGTCGGCTTTTGGCCCTTGGCTTTCTCCCAACGGGCGGAAATGCCGGGTTCTGTAAGCATCGTCCAGATGTGGTCTTTCTTGTGCATTCCCATCGGGCGGCGCGCCTCATCGTTGGTTACGATAACGCCGTGACGGCGGAAGAGTTCCACAAAGGCTACGACCGGTCCGATGCTGCCGTAGTCAAGCGTGGTGCCGGAGATGTCAAAAACCACAGCGCGAACGCCGGTTGGGGTCATGGGAGGATTCATAGTTATCTACAGAGAATGTGTATTTGTCGCGGGCAGGTGTTGAAGCGAATTGGGGTGCCACGCGAAGGATATTGCTGCTCGGCTGGGTTAAGCGCGGCGTTCACTCGGTTTGCGCAGAGGGCTTGCTGGCTGCGATCGATGGGACCGCGTTCCATTTCGGGGCGAGGACCAGAACCGCCAGCAGAACGAAGCAGCCCATGCCGCTGAACAGCACATTCCAGCCGTAGTGTTGGGCAATCCATCCGGGCAGCGCGAGACCCAGGATCTCGCCGATGGATCCGATGCCATTAATGAAGCCGGCCGCAGAGCCGGCGCCATCCTTCTGGCCGAAATCAACCGCACACGTCGAGCTTACAAGCGAGTCGGGCCCAAACAAGAGACAACCAACCGCCGCGAGGGCCAAGATCATCGTCCACTTGCTCCCGGTCGCGGTGATCGTATTGAAGCTAAACAACAACAGGGAAAGCGCAAAGAGGCCGCACACGATCACCGGGATGCGCCGAGACTGAAACAGTTTGTCCGAGGCGAAGCCCGCAAGTATCACGCCGACCGGCCCGGCGGCTTCGAAGAAGGAGGTGATGAGGGCACTTTCGCCGATATTCGTATTCATGCGCTCGTGAACGATCAGCGGACCCCAGAACAGCAGCGTATAGCGGATTGGTTTGAGCACGAAGTAAACTGCGCCGAGCCGCACAATCATGGGGTTTGCGAGCACCTCCTTCACCATGTTCAGCGCGCCTTTACGGGGAGCCCGCGGAGCGGCGGCGGTTCCGGTTTCTCCCCCCGGCTCGCGGCGATACTGCGCCACCGGCGGCAAGCCTACGTCCTGGGGACGATTGCGTTGCAGGAAGAAGAATAGCACGGCGATGCTCAGCAGCACGAGTGCGGGCAGGGTGAAAGCATAGCGCCAGCTTCCAAAATAGAGCGCCATGTAGCCGGCAAACGCACTCGCCATCATGCCGCCCAGCGCGTAGTTCGTGGACCAAAAGCCGAACACGCGCCCGCGCT
>CAZDOO010000075.1:0-27505 GCA_964507045.1 uncultured Verrucomicrobiota bacterium
CCAACGTTGCGCCCTGGGTCGCCAACGTCTCCGGAGTCGGCCTGCTTGCCTTCTATAATGTGCCCGTCACCAGCCCGCAGGCCCTTTCTTTCCCCAAGCTGACTGTGGCCCCGTCCACCAGTCCCGGCAGCCTTATCCTCTCCTTCGGCACCGCGCCGGGCTGGTTCTATTCAGTCGAGTATTGCACCAACCTCACCGCGTCGGGCTGGACGCCACTGCCGAAATATGTCTGGGGCACCGGCGCTCCCATTCAGGTCTCAACCGCGCGCACCAGCACCCCCCGCTACTACCGCCTGCGGATCACCTCCTACTAAAAGCAAGGATATGGAGTGCGGTGGCCGAGCGAAGAATCTTTGATGAAAGCGGCATGGACAGACGTCTATGGTTTCGTTCAAACTCATATCCTTGAATCGTTTGTGCCCGGAATCTGAGAATAACGCTATGAAACGTCTCGCCCCTGTGAATACTGAGCTCCTGCCGAACCCGTCCCCCCTTGTTTGCCCACCGGGAGAGGGTCTCAATCGCCGCCGGTTTCTTAAGACGGCCCTGCAGGCGGGCGTCTTGCTGGCGGCGCCGCAAGTGGTGCGCGGCGCGGTGCTCGGCCGGGACGGCGGCGTCGCCCCCAGCGAACGCATTGTGCTGGGCGCCATCGGCATCGGTGGCCGCGGCACTTACGTGCTGGGCTGTTTTATGGAGGAGCCCGACGTGCACTTTGTCGCTATTTGCGACGTGAAGGCCGCGCGCCGGGAGGCCATCAAGCAGAAGGCCGATGACAAGTACGGCAACCGGGATTGCGCCATGTACCGCGACCTGCGCGAGTTGCTGGAACGCAGCGACATTGACGCCGTGCTTATTGCCACCGGCCCGAACTGGCATGCCACGGCCTCGATCCTGGCGGCCAAGGCCGGCAAGGACGTGTATTGCGAGAAGCCCTGCACCAAGAACATCGCCCAGAGCCTCGCGCTGGCCGAAACCTTCCGCCGCACCGGCCGCGTCTTCCAGGCCGGCACCCAGCGCCGCAGCCTGCCTAATTTCATCTTCGCCGTGGACCTGGCCCGGCGCGGAAAGCTGGGCCGGCTCCAGACTCTGCACGCCCATCCGGGCGGACTGAAAGCCGCCACCAGCGGTTGGCTGGAGCCCGAAGCCGCGCCCGACAAGGAGCAAGTGGATTGGGACTTATATCTCGGCCCCGCCGCCTGGCGGCCCTACAACAAGAAACTGCTCGATGGCTTTAACTTCGAGAAGGGCGGCGGCTTGACCGGCGGCGGTTGCCTGGAGTGGGGTTCCCACTGCGTGGACCTCTGCCAGTGGGCCAATGACGCCGACCGCACCGCCCCGGTTGAGTATGAGCCGCAGGGGGACCAGTTGCATGCCCGCTACGCCAACGGCGTGAAACTCATCATGCGCAACGACGGCTGGCTCAAGCTGGGCTCCTGCCCGGTCCGCTTTGAAGGTGACACCGGCTGGATCGAGACGGGTGATGACGGCGAGATGGTGGCGAGCGCCGACGCTTTGCTGATCGGCAAGCGGGCCAAGATTTCCGGCTACCCAGCCAATTTCCATGTCCGCGACTTCCTGGATTGTGTCCGTTCACGGGGCCAGACGCGCGCCAACGCGGATGCGGCCTGCCAGGCGCACATTGCCTGTCATGCGGCCAACATCGCCCTGTTCCTCGGCCGCAAGGTCAAATACGACCCCGTTAAAAACGAGTTCATCGGCGACGAGGAGGCCAACCGGCTCCGATCCGAAGCGATGCGCGAACCGTGGCGAATCTGAGCGGACCCGAAATCTGAGAGCCGATCCAAGCTTAACAGTTTTAATACTATGACACTCACTCAGTTACCCCTGCCCCGAGCCGCGATTCTAGTTCCGCTTGCCGCCGCGCTGTTGCTCGCTCTGGCTGCCAGTCCGGTCCGCGCGGCCGCTGCCGACGGCCAGGCCGCCCCCGCCGCGAACGAGCGCGAGCTGATCCATCTGCTCAAATCCAATGCCCCGGAGGCCGAGAAGGCGCTCGCTTGCAAGCTATTGGCCATCTGCGGCACCAAAGACGCCGTTCCCGCCCTGGCGGCCTTATTGTCGGAGCCGCACCTGGCCTCGTGGGCGCGAATAGCGCTGGAGGTGATTCCCGGTTCCGCTGCGGATGTCGCCTTGCGGCGCGCGCTGGGCAAGCTGCAAGGCCAGTTGCTCGTCGGGGTTATCAACTCGATTAGCGTGCGACGCGATTCGAAGGCCGTCAGCGGCCTCGTGAAGCGTCTGAAGGATAAGGACCCCGAGGTCGCCTCCGCCGCGGCTGCCGCGCTGGGCCGCATTGACGGTGCCAAGGCCGCCAAGGCGCTGAACCAGTTGCTGGCGACCGCGCCGGGCGCGATTCGACCGGCAGTGGCCGAGGGCTGCATCCTGTGCGCGGAGAGGTTTCTCGCCCAGGGGAAGTCCGCTGAAGCCGTGAAGCTTTACGACGCTGTGCGCGCGGCGAACGTGCCCCGGCAGAAGCAGCTTGAAGCAATCCGCGGGGCGATTCTGGCCCGGCAATCGGCCGGCCTGCCCCTCTTGCTCGAACAATTGCGCTCGCCGGACAAGGCCCTGTTCGGCATCGGCCTGCGCACGGCCCGCGAGCTTCCCGGCAGCGCGGTGACTGAGGCGCTGGCCGCCGAGCTGCACCGCTGCAAGCCGGAGCGCCAGCCGTATCTGCTGCTGGCCCTGGCCGACCGCAGTGATACGGCGGTTATGCCCGCCGTTTTGGAAGCCGCCGGCAGTGGCTCCCAGAAGCTGCGCCTCACCGCCATCGGCGTGCTCGACCGCCAAGGCACCCTGTCCAGCGCACCCGTGCTGCTAAAGGCCGCGGCTGGTAGCGATGCCGAAGTGGCGCAAGCCGCCCTGGGCGCCCTCACGCGGCTGCCGGGCAACGACGTGGATGCCGACCTCTTGGCCCGTCTTCCCGCCGCCAAGGGCAAGAACCGGCAGGTCCTCATCACCCTGGCCGGCCAGCGGCACATTGACCGTGCCCTGCCCGCCATCTTTGCCGACCTCCAAAACCCGGATGCGGGTGTGCGCAGCGCCGCCATCCAGACCATGGGCATTCTCGGCAACGACGCTCACGTCGCACACATGGTCGGGCTGTTGCAGGAAGCCCCCACGGCCAAGGAGCGCGGTGACTTCGAGATGGCCCTCCTCTCCATCATCGGCCGCACCGGCGCGCGTTCCGTGCCAGCCTTGCTCCCGCTCGGGCACAACACCGACGCCGCGATGCGGATCATCGCGCTGCGCTTGCTGGCCTCCGCCGGCGGGCCCGATGCCCTGGCGGCTGTTCAGTCGGCGGTCCAGGACAAGGACGAAACGGTGCAGGATGAAGCCGTGCGCACCCTGGCGACCTGGCCCAACAATTGGCCCGAGGACAACCGTGTGGCGCAACCACTTCTGACCCTGGCCCGGTCGGGCGCCAAGACCTCCCACCAGGTGCTGGCTGTGCGGGGCTACCTGCAATGCCTCCAGGGGGATAAGCAATTGAAGGGCGACGAGAAGCTGGGCAAGATCAGCGAGGTTTGGCCCCTCATCAAGCGGCCGGAGGAGAAGCGTCAGGCGATCGCGGCTATCGGCACCGTCCCCAACGCCCGCGCGCTGGAGATGCTGGCGACCTATGCGGCGGAACCAGACCTTGTCGAGGACGCCTGCTCGGCGATCGTCAGGCTCGCGGAGTCATCCGCGCCAGACGTGCCCGAGGAACAGCGGCGCAAGGCACTGCAGAAGGTGGTTGAGAAGACGGCGAACGACACGACGAAGCAGCAAGCCCGCAAACTGCTCCCGGCAGCTCGGTAAGCTGGCCCTTGGATACCGGCAGCGGTCGTCAGGCTGGCACTTCCACCACGCGGCGTTCGCGGGCGGCCTGGTAGATGGCGTTGACCAGCTTGACCGAGTGCCGGCCCTCGGCCAGCGAAGTTGGCGGCTGGCGGTCATAGAGGACGCAGTCCGTGAACAGGGTAATCATCTGGCCATAGATGCCGATGCCTTCGAGTTGGTATTCCTGGCGGTTGGAAGGGTTGCCGCGCACCTGCCTGGCGTCGTAGCCGGTCTCCTGCGCCTGCAGAATACTGAACATCTGGCCGGTTGGATCCTGGCCGATGGTGCCGCGGGCAATGATCGAGCCTTCGGTGCCGAAGAGTTCGAGCGCGTTCTGCGCGGCGGCATCGGGGATATTGAAGTAGTTGTCAATGATGCCGTGGGCGCCGTTGCGGAAACGGGCGAGGATGGTCGAGGTGTCCTCGACGCTCGTGGCATACTTGTGGACAAGCAGATCGGTGAAACCGGCGACTTCAATGATGGGCGAGTCCATGATCCACTCCAGCAGGTCGAGGCAGTGGGTGCCCATGTCCAGCAGCGCCCCGCCGTGGCTGATGGCGGCGTCCTGGCGCCAGGCGCCGGGGATGGGCGGGTACCAGCAGGTAAGCTGGGCGCGGCCCATGACCATTCGGCCGAGGGCGCCGGCCTGCACCAGCTCGCGAGCTTTCCGGTGATAGACGTTCTGCCGCATGCACCAGGCAAGCATGAACTTTACGCCGGCTTGCGCACAGGCGGCTTCCATCCGGTCCACTTCCTCAACGCTGACAGCAACCGGCTTCTCGCATAGGATGTGCTTCCCGGCCTGGGCGGCCTGCACGGTTTGGCGGCAATGGACGTTGGGCGGGGTGGCGATGTAGACCGCCTGCACATCCTGCGCAAGCAACGCGGACTCGGTCGCGCAGGCGTGGGGCACGTCGAATTGGGCGGCGACCTCCTTGGCCCGCTGCGGGTTGATGTCCATAACCGACACCAGCTCGGCGTTGGAAACCATCTTCTTGAATTCCGGGATGGTGCGCCGCGCGGCAATGCCGCCGCAACCGATCACTCCCCATTTGAGGTTCTGGCTCATGGTCTTCATATGTGACAACGAACGTTCCGCTGCGTCAGGACTCGTCACCGGCAATCCCTTGCAGGCGGCGTGTCCTGAGGCGGCACCCGACACTGCATCGCATTGCCCGGCTGGCGCTTCTGCCCGGCGGCCCGACTTTAACCTTTGAGCCCTCTTAACCCTTTAGCTCAGTTCCCTTGTCCAGTCGTGCCAGAAACTCCTGGGCCAGCAACTCATAGGCCGCCGCGCCGCTGCTGTATTTGTCGTAATGGATGATGGGCTTGCCGAAACTCGGGGCCTCGGCGAGCCGGGTACTGCGCGGGATCATGGTCTCGAACACCCGCTCGCCGAAATGCTGGCGCACTTCGCTCACGACCTGCTGCGAAAGCTTGGTGCGGCTGTCATACATGGTCATGACTACCCCGGTCAACTCCAGCCGGAGGTTCACGCCGCTGTCATGCAACTGGGACATGATGCGGTTGAGCATCGAGATGCCTTCGAGGGCGTAATACTCGCACTGGAGCGGCACCAGCACGCCGTCCGCGGCGGCAAAGGCGTTGAGCGTGAGAATGCCCAGGGAGGGGGGGCAATCCACGAAGATCACGTCGAATCGCTGCGACTCCAGCACGGGCTGCAAGGCCTGCTTAACGCGCCGCAGGTGGTTGTCGGAGCGCGCCAACTCGATGTCCGCGCCGCACAAATCCATCTCGCTGGGGATGACTGCCAGCCGCTCGAAGGGGGAGGCTTGTATCTTCTCCAGCAGGCCGTTGTGGCCCAGCAGCGCCAGGTAGGCGCTGGCGCCCGGCTTCTTTTCCAAGCCCACGCCGCTGGTCGCGTTAGCCTGCGGATCGAGGTCGAAAAGCAGCACGCGCCGGCCGACGGCGGCGACGCAGGCGGCCAGGTTAACCGCGGTGGTGGTCTTGCCGACCCCGCCTTTCTGGTTGGCGACGGCGATAACTTTGGTTGGCACGCCGGAGGTTTACCGGAGTGCGAGCGCCGATTCAAGCCTTCGCGGCGGCAGGCGAGTGTCTTTTCCGCGGGTGCCAAGACAGTTTCGCTGGATTTTCTTCCCGTTTGGCTGCATCATACACTTATGAACTTGATCCTTTCGACGCATAACGTGACTTTGACCAAAGCCATCGAGGAGCACATTGTCATTCGGGTCCAGAAGCTAGAGCACCTCGAACGGTTTGCCATCAACGCGCGCGTGACGCTGGAGCACGACAAGACCAAGGCGCCGGAGCGGCAGTTCTCCTGCTCGATGCGCCTGGAGGTGCCGGGGCCGGACCTGTTTGCCGAAGATGTCGAGAGTGATCTCTATGCCGCCATTGACCTGGTCGCCAAGAAGATCGAACAGCAAATCCGCAAGCGGCACAGCAAGTACAAGGCCCGCAAGCACAAGGTGGCGGCGCGCGGCAAGCGCACTCGCCAGGAAAGAGAGGGCTAGGCCCTGGTTGATGGAGAGCCGGAGCTGACCGCTGGATGACGGCGCCGCCTAACGCTCGCCCGCGCGGCCATCCGCCGTCTGCTCGGAATCCTACCCGCTCTCGACTCCTCCTGCGCGCGCGGGTTGTCCTCCCGGTGTCCGGGCCGCCCATTCCCGATGGCGCGGTGCTGATTTCGGGCCGGCGCATCGCCGCGGTCGGACGCTGGCGCGACCTGGCCACCCGGGCCCCAAAGCACACGGTAGACTTCGGCGAGGCGGTGCTCCTGCCCGGCCTTGTCAACGCCCACTGCCATTTGGATTACACCGATATGGCGGGCCAGCTGCCGCCGCCCAAAGTATTTAGCGACTGGCTGAAGCTGATCACCGAGATCAAGTCCGGCTGGGACCGCGCGGACTACCTCGCGTCCTGGTTGAAAGGCGCGCGCATGCTCGTCCGCACCGGCACCACCACGGTGGCGGACATGGAAGCGGTGCCGCAACTGCTGCCGGAGGTCTGGCACGCGACGCCATTGCGGGTCTTTTCCTTCCTGGAGCTGATCGGCATCAAGGGCCATCGCCAGCCACAGGACCGGGTGCAGGAGGCCGTTGCGCGACTCGAGGAGTTGAAGCATTCCCGCTGTGGCGGCGGTCTTTCACCCCATGCGCCGTACTCGACTGTGCCGGAGCTGATGCGCTTATGCGCCCGGACCGCGCGGCGGCACCACTGGCCTCTGGCCACGCACGTTGCGGAATCCGCCCTGGAATACGAGATGTTCACCCGTGGCCGCGGCGGCATGTTCGACTGGTTCCAGCGCAGCGGGCGCGATATGACGGACTGCGGCCTGGGCTCGCCCGTGCAACATCTGGAACGCTGCGGCGCGCTGAGCCGCCGCTTGCTGGCCGCCCACGCGAACTATTTGGGGAGGCGCGATGCGCCCCTGCTGGCCCGGCGTGGAGTGCACGTTGTCCATTGCCCGCGCTGCCACTTCTATTTCCGCCACGATCCTTTCCCGCTGCGCCGTTTGCTGAAGGCGGGAGTCAATGTTTGCCTTGGCACTGACAGCCTGGCCAGTGTCTATAGAGCCCGGCGCCAGCACGTTGAGTTGAACCTGTTTGAGGAGATGCGGGCACTGGCCAGAAATGCGCCCTGGCTTTCGCCCCGGAAGATCTTGCCCCTGGCCACCCTTAACGGCGCCCGGGCCCTTGGCCTGGGCGGGCAGATTGGCGAACTCTCCGCCGGGGCCTTCGCCGACCTGATTGCCCTCCCAATCGCCGGGAAGGTTGCGGACGTTTACGAAAGCGTGCTGCATCATACCGGCACTGTGGCGGCCAGCATGATCAACGGCCAGTGGGCCGTGGCGCCACAAGCAACCCCGGGAAAACGGGAGACGCTGGCATAAAAAGCGGCCAGCCACGCTATGAAAAGCTGGGACGGCTACCTGGCCGCGCTCTGCAATCTGCCCTGACTTGACCAAGCAGGGCCAAAACGCGCGGGCCGGGCGGCTATTTCGCCCTGGCTAATTAAATTGGCGGAAGGGAGAGGATTCGAACCTCCGGTAGGCTTACGCCTACGCCTGATTTCGAGTCAGGTGCCTTTAACCACTCAGCCACCCTTCCAACCGACTAATCTAAAGCACTTAGGCCAGTTTCCGCCAAACTGCTTACCTACTATGACAGAATTCAGCTCCGCAGCAAGGCGATTCACGAAAGCACAAATGCGCGCAGGAATGCAACCGTGCTTAAGCGCACGGACGTAAACTGAAAGGTCTGTGCGGCCGTCTTTACAGCGTAAACTCGCTTGCGACTTAATGCCGCAACTGGTTGCGAAACTGGGCGGGGGACATGTTGGTGCTCTGCTTAAAGGCAATGGTGAAGCTGTTGGCGCTCCGATAGCCGCACATTTGAGCCAGCACCTCGACCTTGCAGGCCGATTCACGAAGCAGCTTCTTGGCGCGTTCAATCCGAACCCGGTGCAGTTCATGTCCTGGGCTTCGGTTGAGGTAGTCCTGGAACGCCTTCTGCAAACCGCGCCGCGACATGGCGGCAACGCCCACCAGATCTTTCACGCTGATCGGCTCATGGCAATGCTCCCAAATGAAACGCAGGCTCCGGGCCACGCCCGGGTGGGGGACCGCCAGCAGGTCGCTGCTTTTACGGATGATCAGTTCTGCGGCGGGAATTCGTATCGGCTCTTTGGGAGGCGGCTTGCCATTCATCAGCCCATCCAGCAGCTCGGCGCCGCGGTACCCGAGCTCTTCCAGATTGGTATCCACGCTCGAAATAGGCACATGCATTGCGTCCGGCGCCAGAAGATTATTCTCCGCTCCGACAACCGCCACTTGGTCGGGAACAACCAGGCCCCCCTTCTCCGCGGATTCAAGCACATCCAAGGCGTGCTGGTCGTTGGCAGTAAAAAGGGCCAGCGGTTTAGGCGCTTGTTTCAGCTGGAGCGCAAGCCAGTCTCGCTTGTGTTTCCATTGTTCCCGGTCCGTGCAATACGCGGGCGACTCGTGCCATTTCAACCAGGTACAGGTATGGCCCGTCTTGCCCAAAGCGGCAATAAAGCCCATCCCCCGCTCATCGTAGGACCAATTGACGGCATCGCTGTAGAAGGCAAAGTTCGAGAAACCGCGAGAGAGAAAGTGATCGGCGACTAATTGAGCGGCATGGGCGTGATCTTCGAGCACGCGGGGAAAATGCAGGTGGGGGCGGCGGAAGCTGAAGTCCACGGTTGGTTTGTTCTCGCGTTCCACGAACTCCGCCAACTCATCCCATGCGCCCAGCCAAGCCAAGATGCCATTGCCCATCCAACCCCAGGGAATGACTTTCTCCCGCGCAAGATTGGCAGAGAGAAACCATGAGTGCTCCTGGGCATAACGTTCAATGCCCCGGTGGACCCGGTAATCATACCAGCCGAGGGCAAGGAGAACTCGTCGTTGTTTCTTTCTCACGTACAGCGGCTGCTGGCGCGGTTGCCAGCCAACTGCCAAAGCAAAGCATCCCAAGTCTGACTTGTCCAGACCAAGGAACACCAAGAGGCCCCACGGCGGCCATTGCCGTCAAGAGAAAACGCCGCTGAGAGCATCTCAGCGGCAAACGTGAGCGGTTTGGCAAAACCGCAAATGAGACTATGGTGGGTCTAGCGGCGAACCCGGCGCCAGAGGGCCAAGCCGAGCACACCTACGCCTGCCAGCGCAAGCGTGGAAGGTTCTGGAACAAATTCGACCTGGAACAGGCTGGTATCGAACTGGCTAGCGGAGTTGGCGGCGCTGTTCGGGCGAAGGGCAAATGTGTCGAACGAGAAACCCTGGCTCGCGGTGGTGTCGGTGTATGAGACCGTAGCGGTTCCTGTGCCGTTGAGGCTTCCGCCGGTCATGGTGGAGACGACGTCGAGCCCCCCGGCCCCATTTCGTGTCAAGGTCATTCGATACGTATACTGTGTACCACTGCTGTACCCGGGGTTACCCGACGTGGCACCATTCCCCACACCAGTCCAAGCGCTGCTTGTGCTAAGAAGATTGTTTGCACTCCCGGGACTCGCCCATCGCCTGAGTTGGAACGGGTTGGAATTCCCCAAGGTTTGGGCCATGTTCATGTACATGGCATAGCCGAGATAGGCGGCGCTGCCCGGGCTGTTTTCCGCTGTCAGCCTCGAGGCCGAGGGTGTGAGGACGACCGCCAAATCGAAGGCTTGGCTCGTGTTGGCCACGCTGACGCCCGTGGGGGTAAAGACCCACGTAATCGTCAGTTTGTTTCCGGGATTAGCAAGAGTCACCGGCGTAGCGGTGGGGGTGAAATAGGTGGTAAACGAGCCCGAACTACTACCCATGACTGCCCTCAAGGGACCGCCAGCCGCAACGGGCGCGAGCGTTGTACCGGTACCGCCCCGGTACCACAAGGATTCAAGATTACCATCCCCGTCAGCGTCGCTGCCCCAAAGCCCATTGTTCTCGGCGTATGTTGGCGACGCGGGATCGGTGCGGGTGCCGTCCAGCCACGTATCGTTAACGAGATAGGGGTAATCACCGCGGACGGATGAAACCACGCCGAAGGCGGCTGCGAGAGTCAGACAAATCAAAGGTTTCTTCATATTAGCTTGCTTTCTTTGGTATCAGGGCTCGTGGCTGCGGGCGCAACCGATAATCGTGCGCCGGAGGTCCTCAGACACCTAATCCTGACACATCAGCTGGATACTATCAAAGTTGCTCCATTCTGTCACCCCTCATTTCATGCAGGGCGTATTGAATATCTGGCACTCGTCCAGCACTGCCCCACAAAAAGCCGCACTCAAGTTCATGGCCTGGGCGGAAAACAATGCGAAGGCTCGGCGGAAGCACCTTTACCGGACAGGGTGCCAAGTGGAACACCAGCACCTTGCTGAAATCATGCCGGGGGGCTGGCTTCCGGGCTCTTGCTCCGCTCCATCCCAACTCGCCGAATTCAATAAGCCGTTTTCAGCCAATTCGTTTTCGCCCAGGTTAGTACGCCAGCCCCGGCGCCAAAGTTGGGGTCGGTAACGATGGCTGGAAGCTGGCTCGGGTCGTCCATAGAGTAGGAATACGGCAGTTGGTTGCCAGACAGATTCCACGAGAACGGAATGATAGTCGCCTGAAACGGACCCAGCGGGTTGTTGGTATCAGTGCTGTTGCCGCGGATGGCTGTGCTGTCCATCTGGTAGATGGTGTCGAGCGCCTCGATCTTACCCGTATAGGTGGGGTCCAAAGGGTCGGTCTGGTTGTTTCGCAGCGGCGTGAGGCAATCAATGTAGAATGATTTCTCCACCAGGATGGCACCGCCCTCGGTCGAAATTGTGCCGTTAAGAAACGGCTTGAAACTGTAGGTGTAATTCAGCGTGTTCGAGCTGGTCGTGCTCATAGCGGCCTCGCGGGTATCACGCAGGCGACGGGCGGCCAGGCCGAGAGTATCGTCCACGTAGATGTTGTAATTGTGCACATTGCCAGCGCGCAGCCGCGGCAGCCGGTCCCAGGGATTGATGAACCAATCGTGATGGAAGGTAACCGTGTGCTGCGCGTTGATGGCATCGGTGGTCGCGCCGATCAGGTGCGTCTTGCAGTGTCCCTGGATGATCGTGACGATGTCCTCGACGCTGAAGCCGTTGTTGCGCAGGAAACTGTACATCGCGTAGCTGGACTTGTTGGCTTCCAGCACGGCGATCTGCTGCCGGACCCAGCTATTGGGATTGGTAGCGCCGTCGTCGCCGGTGTATTTGCACCAGGAGAAGGTGATGTTGTAGCTGCCCTTCTTGATGTCGGTGATGCCATCGTAGGCCTTGGTAAAGGTGCAGTGATCAATCCAGATGTTGCTCACCGTGCCGGAGTTGCCGAGATCAATGAAGTCCCAATCATTCCGGTCGTAATCGCCCTTGGTGCTCTCGTCCCATTCCCACATTTCGTCGAACTTCAGGTTCCGGACGATGATGTTGCCGGCGCTCTTGATGTTGAAAGTGGCGTGGCGGATGGTGGCGCCATTGGCGGAGAAGATCGTGAGGCCGTACTTCTTCTGGATATCAATCAGGCTGACGCCGCTGGTCAGCAGGACCGGGTGCAGCAGCGGGGTGGCATGCTGGCGGAACGGCTCGCTGTTGGTCTTGGCGTCGGCGGGGATTTCGTTATAGCCCAGGTTGAGGTCATTCATGATCTCGATGACCTTGATAACGCCATTCTTGTCGTTGAGCGCGACGGCCAAATCCACGGCATTATACACCTTGCAATAGCCGGCGTCCGTATCGACCAGCACTCCGCCGCCGGTGGTGGCGTGGCCGAACCCGGCCAGATTGTAGGCGCTGAGCAACACCGTGCTTGAAACCGTCAGGTTGGCCACGGCGCTGGTCGCGGAGCCGAGGGAATTGGTCACGATCACCAGGTAGGCCCCCGTATCCTCAGTTTGCGCGTTGGTGATTGCCAGCGAGCTGTTGGTGCGGCCGGCCAACAAAGTGTTGGTGTTGTAATACCACTGGTAGGCGAGCGGCGCCGTGCCGCTGGCCCCCACGGTAAACGTAGCATCCTGCCCGACCATAACGGTTTGATCCGCGGGCGGCGTGAGGATCACGGGCGCGGCGCCGAGGATAGTCAGCCGGGCGACCGCGCTGGTGGCGGCCCCATACGCGTTGCTTACCACCACCGAGTAGCCGCCCTCGTCAATGGTTTGCGCGTTGACGATTTCCAGGGAGCTGCTGGCCGCACCGCCCAGCAGCGTGTTGGTGTTGAAATACCACTGGTAGCTCAACGGGTCCGTGCCACCGGCCCCGACCGTAAACGTGGCGGTTTGGCCAGCCGCGATTGTCTGGTCCACGGGCTGGTTGGTGATGGCCGGGGCTACGCCAACCGGAGGCACCTGCCCGCCCACCAGCAGACAGTAGAAGCTCTGTTCGTCCGAGGGTGACACTGGATTGGTGATATCGAATTTGCCAAGGAGGTCGAAACTGTTGGTTGCGACCAACGACCATTGGGCCCGCGGGGCGGCCAGCGAGGCGGAGCCGAGGACTTGATAGGCCGTGGAAGGAGTGCCGTTGGTGCCGCGGAGCACCAAGCCGCCCGGGGCCATCAACACTTGAGTAATGCGGGGCTGAGTCGAAAGGGGCGTAGTGGTGGAAGAAGGCGTCACGTCCACCCAGGCGGGACCGACCCGCAGCGTATCGAGGTTCCAGATGCCATAGCCGCTGCTGGATTTGAGGTAAACCCTTTGCAGACTGGCGGCATCCGTTCCATTGGTGAGGGCAGCGGCAGGAGCCGCCGGCTCACTCGCGCCCGGAGTGGGGTTGATGAACAGGCTCACGACATCGTCCCCCGCCCCGGAGCCAAAGGTGTATTTGGCCACCACGAAGTTGGTGTTGTTAAGCGCCAGCACGGTCGAGGCGTAAGTGGTGGACCCGGCATTCTTGCGAATGCCCATTTGGTAACCCGCGCCGCTGACCTTGGCATAAACCGCCAGCGGATCGCTGCTGCCGCCCGGCCCGTCGGTTCCGCTCGGCAGGAAGCCCGTGAGATACTTGTCGCCGCTGCCCGGCAGCGAAGTGCACTGAACCAGGAAGGAGTAATAGATAGCCCCACTGGAGACGGCGGTGCTGTTGAAGTTCCGGTAACTGGAGCCGCCACCAGTGCCCAAGATGTTCGCCATGTTCCCGGCCGGGGACAGGGCCAGCAAATCGGAGTTTGTGAGGTTACCGCTGGCGACCTTGACCTGGGGGGAGCTGCTGGCCCAGGGCGTCGCCGAGCCGAGATTGCCGCCCACCGCAGCATTGGTTATGGCATCTTCCATCCAAGGGGCGGCCTGGATGCTTTGAAAGACAAGGAGGCCAAGGGCGAGAAACGAGAGTTGTTTTTTCATAATCTGCATGCCAGCAACCGCCGCTGGCGTGTTCACGGCGGCTAAGGATTACTACTGCGGGCGATGGATGTGAAACTCTGCACGGACACGGGAGCACCCGCCAAGTTAACACGCGCGAGGAACAGACAACTTGCCCCGGCGGCCACGTTCAGGGCGTGTTGACGACGCGGTAGAACCGTTGCCCGATACCGGTCAAGCCGGTGTTGGTCCAGGTAAGAGTGGTCGTGGTAGCAGTGACCGTCTCAATGGATGACCAACTAGCATCGGCCAGATTGGTTTTGCATTGGATCTCGTAATTCTGGCCTTTGATGGTGTTCCACTTGAGCCGGCATGAATCGGAATTGAACTTGTCCACCACCGTGATCGGGAAGTTTACCGGCAGCACCTCGACCTTGAATCTCTTGAAGATGAGTAAGCTGGTGGGGACGGTGGCAGTATCTACCCGCAGCATGAAGTTATCAAAGGCAAAGTAATTGCTGCCGGAGGTGTCCACCGCCGTGTAGGAGAAGTTTGTGGCCACTTCGCTGGTATCGAGGTTGGTGAAGGGGGCGCCGGAGAGGGTGGCGGTGAGCACATTCGAGCTGGCATACCGTGCCACCGACAGCCCCAGCGTGTAAGGGGTATTGGCCTGGAATCCGGTCCAGTTGGTCATCTCGGGGCCAGCGCCCAGGAAGTTCCATACGGAGGCCTTTCCGAGCGGGTCCACGGCGTTCGCGTCGCCGATAATGTTCATGCGCGACCGAAGGCCGAGCAAGGGCTGGTTCGCAAAGCTCTGGAAGATCGGAATGTCGAGCCGGTAGCCGATGACGTTGGTCCCGCTCTTGGTGATGTTGGAAGTATCCCGGATGACGCGGCCCTGCCAGGCGCCCGTCACATCATTGGTGCCATACCCCATCAGGCCAAACCGCACCGGGCTGGTGCCGCTGGCGATGAGCACATCGCCCAGGACGAAGGTCGCGGTGACCTGGATCATCTGGCCTACGCTCAGGGCGACGGGATACCCATAGAAACAGTTGGAGCTGGCGCTAATGGAGTTTTGGTTTGAGGACCCGGGGAGGGAGCCAGGCGGCATATAGGGAATCATCAAATCCGGAGCGTTGCTGGTGAAATACGTCCAGAAGTATCGGGTTATACCCGCCTGGTTGGTACAGTACAATGAACCCGGCTCAGCGCCGATGTAAGCGGTCGTGCCCGAGGTCCAGGAGTACCAAGGCGACTCGGCGGGGAGGTTCCAGTTGGTGCGTGTGCCGCTGGCCCAGGTGTTGTCCACGATAACGGTGGCGTGGCCCAGCAGGGCAAAGCCGAACAAAGCCACAAGGGCGAGCATGAGTTGGTGTAAGCGCTTCATACGATTTCGGTTATGCTGCAGTTTTCAGTTGCGAGTCGTTCAAACATGTTCGCACCCGACGGCACCCCGACTACCCCAGACAGATAACACATTGGGCACGTTAGACTGCATGTTAGAATATCACATTTGCCGACAGGTGTCACTCCTTCTTTTCTGCAAAGAAGTTTGAAATTTGGGCACTTAGCGCCTGTCTGATAATACGTTCCCGGGAGGGCTCGCGGGGACGCTCGCCCGGGGTCAAATTATCAGTTAGGGCTTTTCGTTTGCCGTTGGCGAGCCTTCCACCTGCGCCTTGTCGGTGGTAAGCGGCGGCCCGCTTTTGACGGACACTTGCACGTTCTTGAGCTTTATTCCTTTGGCGTTGGCAATGGTCAGCCCCGTTTCGGCGGTGATGCGAACGTTCTCCAGCACGACATTAGACACCTCGCTTTCCGGCAAGCCCACAATGAGGCCGGCGTTCTTGGTAGAAGTGGCGGTCAGGTTGGAGATGCGAATGTTGCGAATGACCGGCGTGGTATCGGTCTTCGGCTGGGCGGGATCGTCCTTGGGGTATTTCGCCTGGGAACTGTCCTGGTAGTAGCAGGCGAAGGAGATGGCCGGACAGACGTTGGTCATCGTGAGGTCCGAATAGCTCAGGTCCTGGACCACCCCGCCCCGGCCACGGCGGGACTTGATGCGGATGCCGTTTTCGGTGCCATCAAACCGGCAGTTCTTCACCACCAGATTGCGGACCCCGCCGACGGTTTCACTGCCAATGGACAGGCCGTGGCCGTGCAGAAAGGTGCAATCGGTCACAGTGATGTCTTCACAGCCGAATTCGCGGCCCGGGACCTTGTTGCCGGATTTGATCGCAATGTTGTCGTCGCCCACGTCGAGCAGACAGCGGGTAATGGTGACCTGGCGACAGTTGCTCGGGTCAATGGCGTCGGTGTTGGCGGCGCCGGCAGGGGCAATGACCGTGACATCTTCAACCGCAACCTGCTCGCACTCCGACGGCACGAAGTGGAATTTGGGGGCGTTGATGAGCTTGATGCCGGCCAGGCGGAGGTTCTTGCAACGGTTGAAGACGATGAGGTTGGGCCGCGGCAGCGTGAAGCCGGAGACCTTCTGGCGGGCCTTTTCGGCCTCCTCCCACCACACCGCGCCATTGCCGTCAATGGTGCCTCCGCCGGTGAGGGTGACGTCCGTCAAGCCCTTGCCGCTGATGAACGGGATGAAATCGCTGCCGCTTTTCGCCTTGAGCCAGTCACCGGGCACCTTCATGAAATCACTTTGGTTGGTGCAGGCCAGCAGGGTCGCCCCGGCCTCGAGCCGCACCGTGGTTTTGGTGCGGAGAGTGAGCGGCTGGCTCAGGTAACATCCCGGCGAGAACCTCACCGTGCCGCCCGCCGCCTTGCCGCAGGCGTCCAGGGCTTTCTGGATGGCGGCGGTGTCGAGTGTCCGGCCATCGCCTTTGGCGCCGAACTGGCGGACATCAAACACTGGTGACGCGCCCAAGGTTTGGAGCGCGCCGGCGAGAAGAAGGAACGCCAGCGCGGGGAAGGCGGCAAAGCTGCGGAATAAGGCGGGGAGATGCATAATTCGATAATGGGGCTGCATAGGTATCTTTCAAGGTGCCGCGCCGGCGTCTGGGCTGGCGGACGCAAGGAGTGTTTTGTCCAGCGGGCTTTTCCTGCCGCCGCCCGAGCCGGACGCCGGGCCTTCAGTAATACTTGTTTCCCTTGACTGCCTTGGTGCCGACGTGATTGTCGAAGTAGAGGTAATTGCGGACCTTGCCGTGCACCGGGGCGGTGGGAATGAAATTCCACCAGGACGCGCCGGTGTTGCCGCTGCTGGTGCCGTCGAGCGCCTGCTGGTCAATGTCCGCTATCGCCCAACAGGAAGACAGCGGCACGACCGCCGCGAGAGCGGTCAGTTTGTTGGGTCCCTGGTCGGGCCGTTTGCCAAAGGGGTACCAGGGAAGGCCCACGGTTCCGTTGGCTTGAAGAATGTTGTTGGTCCGCGTCAGGCTGTAGCTGTAATACTCCATATAGGCGTTCATCATCCCTGCTTTCGAGGCTTGCGAAAAGGCCGGACAGAAGAAGACCTTGCACACATTCGTCGTGGTGGAGTTCGGCGCCGGGCATGCCAGGTAGGTCCACAGGTAGTAGGGCAACATCCGGTGGTCCGAGGTGCTGTCCTGGTAGCCGGCGCGCTGGGTGAGGTCCAGCGCCGACCAGGAGGGGTTCGCATTCGGGCCCGGCGGGAGCCAGTCATTGGAGTCGTTGGTGTACATGTAGAGGGCGGTGCCGACCTGCTTGAGATTCGAGGTGCAGGCGATCTTCAGGGCTTTCTGTTTGGCATTGGCCAGCGCGGGCAGCAAGAGCGCCGCCAGAATGGCAATAATGGCAATAACCACCAGCAGTTCAATAAGGGTGAAACCCTGGCTTGGCTTCGCAACGGTGGCCCTCTGCCGAGGCATGTTTCTGGTAGAATCCGAGTTCTTCATATCGGAGCAAGATTTCATGATTGCACGTACGACCGCGAGTTTACGCCTTAGTAATATACCATACCGCGGGACTCTGTCAGCACTCGTTTTTTGCAAATCAGTGTGAAATTTGGGCAGTGGCGGCGGAGGGCGATGGCGGCTGGTTTCCTTCAAAGAACTTATTGCCAGCCAACGGAAACGCCTATTCCTGGAGTGTCAAGCTAACCCGCTTCGAAATTGTCGCGGGCGGGGGTGGCGTGGATGGATCAAGGAGACAGCTTAACGCACTGAGGTGCTGGTTGGCTGGTTAAATGGGTATAAGTGGCATAAACGGCAATAGGTTATGCGGGTTTGGGGCGCGGGTGGAGGGGTCAATTTGCGTAAGTTAATGGTTTATTGTGGGTTATGCATTTGAACCTACGGTGTGTACCCGGTGTGTAGACGGTGAGGGGACGGTGTGTATCGCTGGTGTGCCGGTGGCGGGTTCGGGGCGGTGTCGAAGTAAACTGTCACGGTTCTGGTTCAACGACGCAGTCCACCAGTTTGACATCACCGGCATCTTTGATGACGTCTCCAGACCGAACCTTTTTGAAGGTCGAGTTGTAAACGCGCACGGCGGTGATCTCCGCCGCCGGGAAACCCACGACATTGAGCACGCGCGGGGTCTCGCGGACGGTAACGTTTTCCATGATGATGTTACGGGCGACCGGCGGGTAAGGCCCCCGGGCGCCTTCTTCATAAACGAAGTCAATTTGCAGGACGGCATCGGTCACGCGGCCGACCGTGATATTGCACATGAAGATGTTCTCGATCACGCCGCCACGCACCGCGTTTGATTTGAGGCGCAGGACGCGCTCCAGGTTTGGGCTGTCCATTTGGCAGTCCTCGGCGAAGACATGGCGGCAGCCGCCGGAGACCTCGCTGCCAATGGTCACGCCGCCGTGGCCGTCCTTCATGGTGCAGCGGCGGATGATGATGTTCTCGGAAGGGGTGCCGACGCGGCGGCCGTCGTTGTTGCGCCCGGACTTGATCGCGATGCAATCATCACCGGTGTCGAATAGGCAATCCTCGATGAGCACGTCGCGGCAACACTCGGGATTACAGCCGTCGTTATTGGGGCCGTGAGACAGGATATTGACGCCGCGCACGATGACGTTGGTGCAGAGGGTGGGATGGAGCTCCCACATGGGCGAGCGGCGTAGGCGCACCCCCTGGATCAGGACATTGCGGCAGCGGTAGAACTCGACGAAGCTCGGGCGGAGGCAGGACCCCGCTCCAAACCGGCGTGCTTCCACGGCGACATTCTCATTAACCATTTTCGCCAGCCGCTCCCGGGCGGCGGCTTGAGTTGGCGCGCCTTCCCGAACCGGCTTTTTTCCCTTCCATGCCCACCAGTTGTTGTCGTCAGCCTGTCCATCCAGCAGGCCATCACCCGTCAGGGCGACGTTCTCCTGCCCAAAGGCATAAATGAGCGGCGAGTAGTTGTAACATTCCATGCCCTCGAACCGGGTGAGCACTGTCGGGAGATATGCCCCGGGATCGGTCTTGAACTTGAGTGTGGCTCCGCTGTCGAGGTGAAGCTCGATGTTGCTCTTCAGGTGTATGGGCCCGGTTAGGAACTCGCCGACAGGCACGACCACCCGTCCGCCACCTGCCTTGACGCAAGCTTCGATAGCTTGGCGGATAGCCTCCGTGCAATCGGCCTTGCCGTCTGTTTCCGCCCCGAAATCGGTGATAGGGAATTCCCGGGCCGGCCATACCGGGGCTTGGATGCGCGCCAGGATCTCGGGGACTAACGCCCACTCCGGCGCCATTGAATTCGTTGCGGCTAGTGGCAGGACCGCTGCCTGTTTGCTCGCGGAGGCGGGAACGGACATTGGCAGGCCAAGCAGTCTTTGCAGTTCGATCCCGGACAGGATGAAGGGGCCAACGCCTTTGAGATCATTATCAACCACCGGTTCTTTGAGGTAATACTCGTATGAACCGTCGCGGCCATAGCCCAAGCCCGCCACGGAACAGCATTGGGCCAGTGAAATCTGGCCCCTGCTGTCGGCTTTGATCAGCCTTTCGACAATGCCACGGTATCCCCGGAGCACTGCGGGCAGGGAGTCGCGCGTGAGGTAGCCGTGGTTGATGCCCTTGGCAAGGGTATAAACGAACATGCTCGAAGCCGTCGCCTCCAAGTAGTTTCCCGGGCGACCGCCCTGGTCCACGATCTGATACCAGAGGCCGCTCGCCGGGTCTTGATGCCTGACCACGCCCGCACAGAGCTTCTGCAACCGGGCGACAATCTCAGGCCGCGCAGGATGGTTAGTGGGGAAGAAGTCCAGCACGTCCACCATCGCCATCCCGTACCACCCGATGGCGCGCCCCCAGAAGTTCGAAGAAGTGCCGGTGGTCTGGTTGGCCCAACCCTGCTGCTTGCTCTCGTCCCATCCGTGATAGAAGAGCCCGCTGGCCGGGTCATAGGTGTGCGTGCCCACGATGCGGATTTGCTTCGCAACATCATCGAACGAGGCTGCCGGCTCGTTGAGAAGGCTGGCGTATTGGGCATAGAAGGGCGCGCCCATGTAAAGACCGTCGAGCCACATCTGGTGGGGATACCGTTGTTTGTGCCAGAACCCGCCCTCGCCCGTGCGCGGCTGAGCGGCGAGTTGGCTTCGCAGCAATCCGGCCGCCTTCTGGTAGCGTGCTTCTTTTGTAATTTGGTAAAGCGCCAGCACAGTCTTGCCCGGATTGATGTTATCCATGTTGTAATCCGCCGCCGTGTAGCCTTGAATCTTCCCGTCCGGGGTGATGAATGAGCCGATGGCGGTCTCGGCAAACCTGGCGTAGCGGGGATCGCGCACAACGTCGTTGAGCTTAAGAAGGGACAGTGTGAATAAGCCCGTGGTGTAGTCCCATTTGGCGCTGCCGCCTTGTTTCCAAGCCAACCGGTCTCCACGCCGTGCCATTTCGGAATCAGCGAGGCGCACCGCCCACTGCAGCGGGGTGCTTCCCGCAAACTCGCCCCGCTCCGGCGTATCCGCCGAGCAAAGCGCCGGGACCGCTATCAGCGCGGTCAGGCAGAAGAAACGCAGGAGGGTTTTCATAGCAAGGAGGTATTCGGGCCCGTCATCTTGTCGGACGCTGTTCTATTTCTGCTCCACTGAAACACTGATTTCGATAGGCGACTGCAAGCCACGTGCGAAGCAGTCCACGTAGGTCTTCCATGCCTCGCCATCGGCAAACTGGCCGCTCTTGTCCCAGCCGAATCCGGCCCAATACGACACCCTGTTATCCGGCCCCACTTTCACCAGCAGCAGGTGGTTGAGGGAGTCTTCGGTTTCTTTCTCCAGCGCCTTGGGATCCACGACCACTGCCACGCCCTGCAGGCCCTGGTTCTTCTCCATCTTCTCCCAGATTGCCATCCAGCCCCGCTCGGCGCTGAACTGTTTGGTTTCCCCGCCAACCTTCTTGAGGCCGACCGCCGATGTCAGCGGCCCAAGCCCCGCTTGCACTTTGTAAAGACTCTGGAAATGGTCAAGGTTGCTGCCGGCATCCAGCGTGATGCGCTTCACCTCCGAAACCTTCACACCATTCACATCGAAGTCTTCATAGACCAGCTCAAACATCACGCGGAGCGGACCGTTTGCCAGCACCCGCGAGTCCACAAAATTCCTCGACACCCAGAGCTTGCCGTCGGCCCATAATCCATTGCCGCCGCAACCACGACTCAGGCCGGCGGAATAGAAGTCTCCGCCCTGCCCGCTGTCGGTGTGGTAATTGTCCACCATGTACCATTCGTCAATCACCATTTCCGGCGTGCGCTTCGACCAAATGTCCACCGTGCTGCTGGTCAAGGGCTCGCCGGCCCAGGTTTCCAGAACTTTGCCATACATCCGATGCGCAATTCGGTCATTTTCCCAGGCGAAATCATCAAACCGTTCCCGCACAAATCGGCCATGCGCTCGAAACTGCGTCTTGGTGTAAGTCGGTTTAGGACCGGACGAAACCGTGAAAGTCTTTGTTTCCTGAGGCGCGAAGTCGGCCTGGAATATGACCATGTCGGGCTGGCGGCGAGCGTCGAAGTCGGTATCTACCGCCTGACAGGGGATTTCTTTCCCAGCAGCATCTCTGACGTGAAGCTTCTGCGGATCCGCGCCTGCAAGCGGCGCCAGATCACGGGCTGACAATTCGATGGTTTGGCTGGGTCTGGCCAGCGCCAGCCTGTTGGTCGCTTTGACCGTCAGTTGGTCGGTCGCTGCGAGACAAAACGCCGGCGCCACGCCGAATAGCGCGAAGCCGAGCGCTCTCGTTCCTGCGTTCATTTTGAACCGGCCTGCTCCAAGCCCTCAACTTGTGCGCGCTCGACCACGAACAGAGGGCCTTCCCTGGCGGTTACGTGTACGTTCCTAAATTGAACAGCTTTAGCATTCCGGATGGCCAAGCCGGTGGTAGCCGCGGTGATGTGGACATTCTCCAGGGTGACATTCGACACCGGGCTTTCCGGTAAACCGACGATGACCCCAGCCGCAGAGGTGCTCGTCGCCGTAAGATTACGAATGCGGATATGGCAAAAGCTCGGCGTTTCGGCGGTGACTGGCTGCGCCGTATCGGTCTTGGGAATCTTCGGGTAATAGCAGGTAAAAGTGATCGCCCCTTTAACGTTCTTCATCGTGATGTCCTCATAAACAAGGTTTTCAATCTTCCCGCCCTTGCCGCGTGGTGATTTGATGCGGATGCCGTTTTGGGTATCTTCAAAGCGGCAACGCTTGACTGTGCGATTGCGCACCCCGCCCGCCGTTTCACTGCCGATAGACAACCCATGACCGTGCTTGAAAACGCAGTCCGTAATGGTCAGGTCCTCGCAGGCGAACTCACGGCCTGGCATTTTCTTGCCGGATTCGATGGCGACATTGTCGTCTCCCACGTCAATCAGGCATTGGGTGATGGTTACCCGCCGGCACACGCTCGGGTCAATGGCGTCGGTGTTCGCCGCACCTTCGGGCGCCAGGATTGTCACCCCCTCGATCAGCACATCTTCGCAGTCCTCCGGCACCGGGTGAAACTTGGGCGAGTTTCGGAGCGTGACGCCGCTGACGGTCAGGCGCCGGCAACCCGTGATGCGGATCAGGTTGGGCCGGGGCAGGGTATAGCCCGAGGCTTTGCGCCGAGCCTCCTCTGCCGGCACCCACCAGCGCGCCCCTGCGCCGTCAATCGTGCCTTTGCCGGTAATGGTGACATCCGTCAGGTTCTTGCCGTTTACGAAATTGACGAATGGCCCCTTCGAGCGTCCCTGGAGAACATCGTCCCAGGTCACGCTCGACGGCAGATAATCTCTCGGATCGTCTGTGGCTTTGAGCGTTGCGCCCTGCTCGAGCAGCAAGGTGGTCTTGCTGTACAAGGAGATCGGCTGGCTCAAGTAGGCGCCCGCCGACAGGCGGACAATTCCACCTCCGGCCTTGCCACACTCGTCGAGGGCCCTCTGTATTGCCGCCGTGTCAACCGTCCTGCCATCGCCCCGGCCGCCGAACTGGCGGACATCGAAAACTCTGGCGGGTGCCGACGCTTGAGCGGGCAATGAGTCCGCGGCACAGGCAGCCAGGTTGATCACTAGGGCAAGCGGCAGGGATGACCGCAGCAGCGATGCCGGAAACAGGCGCTGTTCAGGTGCTGGCTGGGGGGACAGCCAGGTCTTGGTTTTCATTCGGCGGAGAGGCTCACGATCATGCCGCATCGAGAAACAGGGGCTTCAGATGCCGTTCGTAAAGATTGGCGGTCACGTTCTTCGCAACGACCGCTTCACAGGCTTCGAGCGCTTCCAAGTAACGAGCGCCCATGCTGGCGGCAACCTTGTACCCGACATGCAGCAATTGCCGCAGGTGCGGATTGTAGTCCTTACATTGGCGGTCGTGCCGCAGTGCCGAGACAAACTGTTCGGCTGTCCATCCGTTGACCACTGCGGACGCGGGCAGCTTCCGGTGGTCTATGTCAATGACCGTGGCGTAAGGCGCACATAGCTCCTCACTATGCGCCAAAGCCCCGGCGTAAATCTCCTTGGCTACAGCCAGACCCTTGCCATTGCTTTCGGCCAGGCCGATGACCTCTTCCAGCCATGTTGTGCCCGCCGTTTTGACGTGCAAGCCCGCGTTAAAGCGCCGCAGCCCGCGCCGCATTGGCCCGTAAAGCGAGAACTTGTCACTGCCTGAATGAACACTCAGCTTCAGTGTGGCCGGAAGGCGGTATTGCCTGACGCCAAGAGCAATCATCGCCAGGTCGTCGTTGAACTCCCGCTCAAACCGCGCAACATCACCCACGTAATCAACGCCCTTGTTGAACCGGCCGGTGAATTTGGGCGCGATGGTCTGCGCCGGAATACCCTCGTCGGCCAGCGCCGCCAGTATGACCAGCAGTTCGGGCGGAGTCTGTGGGGTGTCGGTCTCGTCCATGGACACCTCGGTAATGAACTTTCCCTCTCCCTTGGCCTGCGCGATGTGACGGTAAATTTTGCCCGCCTGTTGGACTGCCAGTAGATACTTGCCAGCAATTGCTGTGACCTGTGCGCGAGTGGTATTAATGGGCTGTTCAATGCCGGGGATCGAGATAACCCCAACCAGTTCGGGATGCCGTTCGGCAAAAGCGTGCACCGCTTTGGCCTCGGCGGGTTTACCGATCCAGTCGGCCACATCCAGCGTGTAGAAATCCGCCTGCGGGACAAACCGGTCCACGGTCTGGAGCCCAATATGATCGGCATCAACGTGATAAGGTTTCCTCCAGCCCAGGGCCTTGACCGCGGCGTCTGCGGCGGCACGGGTGCTGGCCGGTTCAGAGCCGATGATCAGATGCTCACGGTTGGACTTGTTCCAGACCGGGATAACCTCGACGCCTTGCTCCGCCGCCAGCATGCAGGCACGAAGCTGGGCTCTGGCTTGCCGCGCAAAACGATCACCGACCCCCAGGGAATACCTTTCAATTGTCAGAATCTCAGCCATGTCACGAGTTGTTGTCAGTCAAACTCACAGTCTACCCCGTCTGCTTCAATGCAGAAACCCTATCTTATGCACAGTTAGTTGAAATTTGTGCACTCTTGCCCTTCTTTGAATCGCCCGGCTTGAACACCTTTTCCGGGCAGCTCCTTGCCGGCCCCGATCACCCCAATTGGAATTCGCAGCACGCCAGGTTTCAGCGCCCGATCGGATCGTCAGGAAAGTCGTTCCCGATTACGGCACATTTTCAAACGCGCCGAGGTCGGGGGCCGCGCCGGAATACGGCTCGCCCAGGTTGACCCCCTTGTCAATCAGCCGCCCGCCCGACACCGGTCGGAGGAACGGATTGCCCGGCAGGCTGCCATCGGCCTGACGCGGCGCCAGAGCATAGGAGACATTCACGCTCTGGACATCGTTGGTGGTGGGAACGGGCGAAATCACCTGCCAACTGTTGCTGGTTGCCAGCGTGCCGCTGGTGAAGGTGTCGTCTTTGACGCCGTCGAACGAAAGGTTGTTGCGCACGACGTGCGGCGTGGTGTTGGCGCCGTGGTCGAGATAGAAATTCTTGCTGCCGTTGGCCCACGAGGTGTTTTGGTCCACCGTGAGGCCGGCGGTGTTGTTGTTCTGGTCAATGCCGTGTTTTAGGTTGCGGAACGCCGCTGAGCGCACCAGGCGATGCGCCGCGCCCACATTGTTGCCGCCGAGCTTGAAGCCGTTGCCGTTGCCAGTGAAGGCGGGGCTGTTCCAGTAATTTGAGCCGGACCAGAACGCCCAGCAGTTGGTGATGGTCACCGGCGCATTCCCCATCCACAAATCCCAACCGTCGTCGGAATTCAACCACGCGCGGCACCCGCTGAACACGTTGCCGGCTCCCAGGTTCCACTTCGCACTGAAGCCGTCGGCGTCTTGGCCGTCGGGCGGATCGTAATTGAGATACGCATCGCAGTTCAGAATGAGATTGTTGGCTGGGTAGGTGGAGCCGGAACTGCCGCCCGTGATGTGGAGGCCGGTGTTGCCGTTGTCGTGCACGGTGCAGGTTTCCACGATGTTGGAGTTGCCGGAAATGCTAATGCCATTGTGGGTCGCGCGCTTCTGCTCGATGCCCTTGAGGTGATACCAATGGCCGCTGATGAAGATGCCGTCAATGCTGCCGCCGATGCCCGTGTTGTCAATCACCGGCGTCTCGCCCGGATAAGCCCAGAGGCGGATGCGGTTGGCGGGGCTGGCCGTGTTCGTAAGGCTCATCTTGTAAGCCTGAACATAGGTGCCGCCACGCAGGTAGAGCAACCCGCCGTTGCCGATGACTCTCAACCCGTTGGTAATCGTCAGGAATGGCTTATCAATGGTGCCGCTGTTGGTATCGCTGCCTGAAGGTGAAGCAAAGTAATAGCCGTTCGTGACGACGGCCGGGTTGACGGTGAGCGTGGCGGCGGCACTGGTGGCGGAGCCGGCGGCGTTGGTAACGCGGACGAAGTAGGCCCCGGCGTTGGTGTATTGGGCGTTGGTAATCGTCAACGTGGTGTTGGTGGCATTGGCCAGCGTTGTGTTGGTGTTGAAATACCACTGGTAATGCAGCGTGGCATCTCCGTCGGCGGCCACGGTGAAAGTGGCAATCTCACCTTCCGTCACCGACTGGTTTTGGGGCTGCAGGGTGATGAAGGGCGCAACTGGAGCCACCGGCGGCGTGCCGTCTGCCATCACCCGGTAGAACTGCCACTCTTCGATCGGCGCCAGCAAATTGGTCCAGTTGAAATTGCCACTGGCGTCAAAACTGTTGGTGGCAATGGCCGGCCAGTTGGTGACGGAAACGGCCAAATTGGTGACGGTGATCACGTAATAGGTGCCGTTGGCCGTGCCGCCGGTGCCCGACAGAACGAGATGGCCGGCCACGAGCACGGTGTTGGTGATGACGATCGGCCCCGCCGGCGTGGGCGGAGTCCAAGTGGTATGGGGTGTCACGTCGGCGTAAGTTTCGCCCACGCGATACTCATCCACCACCATTTCGGCGTAAGGTTGGGTCAGGTCGTTGCTGCCGCCGGCAAACATGCGGACGCGGTTGAACGAGAAGTCAAACCCGCCCAGCGAACTGGCGCCGGGAGCATTGGTGGACGGCTCGGCCGCCAGATTCGGGTTTACAAACAGCCAAGCGTTGTCGTTGCCGCCGCTGACATGGTCAATGCGCACCACGACAAAGTTGGTGAAATTGCCGAAAGTGCTGGTCGAGGACAGGAGGTTGCCGGAATCTCCCAGCGGAATCAGCCCGACGGTATTGGTGGCCACACCGCTGCTGTTGCCCACCGCCAGCTTCTGAATGACGCCGGCATCGAGGTCGTGGGCAATGTTGGCCCCACGCCCGTAGGGATTGCCCGTTAACGCGCCGGTCGGCCCCTGACGTGCCACCATGAAGCTCAGCCAGGTCGTGGCGGCGTCGGTCCCGTTGGTGCCGCGGCTGAAATTGAAGAGCCGGTAGCACTGCATCGAAGTGTTTGCCGTGGTTAATCCCTGGAACAGCCCCGCCCCGCCCGCCGTCACCAGCTTATTGCTGGCGCCGTCCACGTAAGCCAAGCCGTAGCCGGTGTTGGTGGCCACCCCTCCGCTGCTGTTGGTTTGCCACGCCCCGGAGAAGCCCGAACCATCGCTGGATCCTATGATCGCCGTGCCGGGCGCATTGGTGAAGGGCTCATAAGCCAGCAGCGCCGCGGGTGTGGAAAGGGGATTCAAGGCAAGACCAAACCCTGCAACAGCTCCCATCGCCGTTGCCCAATACGCGTGGTACAGCTTCATACGATGCAGTCAGTCTAGCTGTTTTGTATCCCCAAGGCAATCAAAGGAACCGGCGCATTTCGCTACGCCCGGTCTTGGCCTGCCGCGCAGAGCTCAAGAGAGTTTCACACGGGCCCCGGTACTGGAGAGGTCGGAAACAGGAGTTCCCCAAAGTGCGCGTGATTCCACTGGGGGCCGGACGCCTCTTTGAATGCCAAGTCAGGTGCCTCTAACCATTTGGCCACCCTTCCAGTTGTGTGCGTCAAGTTCTGCACTTTGGTCATAGTAAGCTTTGGGTGTTCAC
>CAZDOO010000076.1:0-26903 GCA_964507045.1 uncultured Verrucomicrobiota bacterium
CATCGTGCCCCTCGTTATGAGAGGCCCGACAACCGTGTTCACACATAGGGGACTTTTACCCCATCAGTTCACGCCCATGTCAGGCGCACACCAGGCAGATTCAGTGGACGCGGCGATTGCGCCTCTGTTCCATGTGGGTTGCTGTGGGCGCCGCGCCACTGATCTGCGTCGTTGGGCGTGATGAACGATAACGGACATCCCCTTTGGCTCGTGTTGGGAGTAATTGCCTTCTTTCCCGTGGCCGCGATTGTCGAGATCGTCTGGGCACTATTCTCCCGCCGAGTTCGTGCATATATCGTGAGGCACCCCATCGCTCATTGCTTGTGGTTCGCATGCGCACTCTTCATGACCTTGCTTTTGATCCCGGCTCCCAGCACACCCCGCCACAGGCAGGGCGGAGGCACCAACAATGTAGCGCCCAAGCGCGGTGGAGTGGACGCTGGGCGCACGCTCCGTTCGCATCTGTTCCGCGATTGGCCCGGTGCCACTCACCGCGGTTGTTAGGCGGTTATGCGCACCGTGAAGAAATTGATCATTGTGGTGGTGGCAGTCGGAGCTATTGGCGCACTAGCTGTCGCTGTTGGGGTTGGTTTGTTGTCGTATCGTCGGGCTGCAGCAGTCAGGGAATATAAGGCTCAGGGTTTTCAGATGGTAGAGGGTTGCAACGGCGGCGCTGCCGTTCAGGCTGATGGCCAGGTCTTGATGATTAAGCAGTATTTGGAGGAGTTTTCAGATTCCACGAACATGGTTGCTCAGTTGCAGAGCGCATTAGTCGTCGCACAGGAGAAGGCCAGGGTCTTGAGCGAGGATTGCCGCCGGAGAGGTCACTGCGAAACGTATCCTTGGACGACCAATTGGACCGTGATCAAGCAAGCGCTGACCGCTGTCGAGAAGTCGAATTAGTGGATGAAACCGATGCCGCCTAACCATGCGCCTGCACCTAACCGCCGCCCGCCCTTTCCGCTCGCTGCTTTGGGTGCATTCGAGCATCATTTCCGCGCTCCACCTGCTTCCCCGGCGGCGGCAGGTGGGGCGCGACGTTCGCCTTCAATTAAATGAAAACATTGCCTTTAACAGTGGTTCTGGGGCTGGCTCTTAGCGGATGTTCGAAGTCGCCATCCAATGAGTCCCGCAGCTTCCAACGGGTTCACACTAACATGCAGGTCGTTATTGAAAAGGGTGTGGGGCGATCTGTAACTCAACCCCAACTTGAGGGGCTTAAATGGGATGAACGCTCCCGCTGCCACTACGTGGGCACTCTCAAGGAGGGCGAGGGTGGACCGGAGTGCTCAGCCAGGATCGAGTACCGGGGAACGCAAAGCGTCAAAGACTACTATTGGGTTACCCTGACCGCGCCGCCGGGAGTTGGCCCAGTTCCGGCCCCGGCGGAGATCGCCTACGATGGGCGGGAAATCGAGCTCTGGAAGGAGGCTGGCTGGCGCGTTCGAATGGGTCCGGTTCCGAGCGACGAACCCCTGCTATCAAGCCCGCGCCGTCAATAGGCAACAGTAATACTTAACGGAAGGTCTTTGTGCTTCCGTTTAGCGGACCTCGGGGCGGGATGTTCAGTCTGCGCTAATCCCCCCAGAAGCTGCTCCGAAACAGGTTGCCGGGTTGCCGCCGCTCTTCCACCATGCCGGGCGTAATGGCTGAGCCGGCTTCGATCAACCCATCCCCGCCGCAGGCGGCCGCGCCGACTTCGCTGCGGCCGACCCGTGCCCGTTACTGGGTGATCGTGTTCGCGGTCGCGCTGGCGGTCATTCAATACGTTGACCGCGTCTGCATTTCGCAGGCGGCGCCGCTGATTTCGGGGGATCTGGGCCTCAACAAGTGGCAGATGGGCTGGGTGTTCTCGGCGTTCACGCTGGCTTACGCGCTGTTCGAGATTCCCGCCGGCTACCTGGGCGACCGGATTGGGCCGCGCAAGGTGCTGCTGCGGATTGTGCTCTGGTGGTCGTTCTTCACCGTGGCCACGGGCTGGGTGTGGAACTGGGTGTCGCTGCTGGTCACGCGTTTCCTGTTCGGCGCGGGGGAGGCGGGGGCGTTTCCGAATCTCACGAAGGCCTTTCACCGGTGGCTGCCGCTGCACGAGCGCGCGCGGGCGCAGGGGGTGATGTGGATGAGCGCGCGGCTGGGCGGGGCGTTCACGCCGGCGCTGGTGTTCCTGTGCCTGCAATATGTGACCTGGCGCCGGGCGTTCCTGCTCTTCGGCCTGCTCGGCATCGCCTGGGCCATCGTCTTCTTCTGGTGGTATCGTGATGACCCGCGCGCCGTGAAGCAGGTCAACGCGGCCGAGGCGGCGTTGCTGCCGGCAGGGCCCGAGCCGGGGCGCCATTTCAAAGCGCCCTGGAAGCTGCTGTTCACCTCGCGCAGCGCCTGGTGTCTCTACGGCCAGTACTTCGCGTGCAGCTACAGTTTCTATTTCTTCATCACCTGGTTCCCGACTTACCTGATGGAGGCGCGGCACTTCGAGATTGGGAAAGGATCGCTGCTGGCGGGCATGCCGTTGCTGCTGGGGGCGGGCGGTTCTCTCTTTGCCGGCTGGCTTGCGTCTGTGCTTGGCCGGCGCCCGGGGGGCGCGGGCAAGGCGCGCCGGGGTCTGGGCGCGGCCGGATGTGTCGGCGCCGCCTGCCTGCTGATCGTCCCGACCTGGCTGGCCAATCCCTATCTCGCGGTGGCGGCGATTGCGCTGGTGGGTTTCTGCAACGACATCCAGTTGCCCGGCGCCTGGGCGTCGTGCATGGACGTGGGCGGGGACGCCGTCGCCACGCTCTCCGGCACGATGAACATGATGGGCAACATCGGGGGGTTCGTCTCGCCGATTGCCTGCGGCTACCTCGTCAGGCAGACCGGCAACTGGAACCTGGCGTTCTACGTCACCGCCGGCGCCTACTTGCTGGGCGCGGTCTGCTGGCTGGCGATGGACCCAGTGACGCCGCTGAAGGACCAGGCCAGGCGCTGATCTTACTTTGCCGCCAGGAAGCCCACCACCGTGCACGCGATGGCAATGAGCGCGGCAACCAGCGATTCGCCCGCGATCAGGCCCGAGGCGACCGGCACATAGTAAAGGTCCGAGGCCTTCTTGCTCAGTTTGCTCCAGCCCGCCACCAGCACCGCCCCGATGGCAAACGAGAGGCTGTTCGAGAAGGGCATCACCCACGCCAGCCCCAGACCCATCGCCGAAGGCAGATAGGGACGGGTGCGCGGCAGCAGCTTGGCCGTCAAGGGCAGCGCCACGCCGATGATGGCGCCGAGGACAATGGCCCAAATAGCCGTGGCCGGCAGCATGTGAATCCCCTGCGTGAGCAAGTCCGCCACCGCTTTCCACATGTAGGTGGCGGGCGGGTTGAAGGCTTCCAGGGCTCTCTTGTCCGGCACCATGGCATACCACGCGGGCACGATGGCCAGGGTGCCGAAGAAGATGCCTGCGAATTGCGCGATGAACTGCTTGCGCGGATTGGCCCCGAGGATGTAGCCGCTCTTCAGGTCGGTGAGCAAATCGGCCGCCGCGCCCCCCGCCGCCGAGGTGGCCCCCGCCGCCATGAGATTGATGGATGCCACCCCCCGGGCGCCCGGCAGGACGGCATACAGCAACTGGGGCACTTTGCCCATCGGGCCGACGGGCGTGGTGTCCGTCTCGCCGGTGGCCCGGCAGCAAACCAGTGAGACCACGAAAGCCAGCGCAACGGCAATCAACCCCAGGGGGATCGAGATGTGGAAGGCTAGGTATTGAACAATGACCATGCCGATCGTGATAGGAACCAGCCCGGCGATCAGCCAGGAGATTGGCACTTCAATGGCGTCCATGGCGGCACTGTGGGCGCCGCGATCCTTCTTCCGAAACAGGCTGAAAGCGCGCGCCAGGGTGCGCCACTCCAGCGCCACGGTGGCCAGGCTCGAAAAGACCATGATCGCCGTGCCGCCCCACAACGCCCAGCGGACGGGGTTGAAATCCCAGTTGGGCTTGAAGCTGAACGAGGGCACGTAACCCGCCTGCCCGAAGTGGCTGAGGTCCAGGACCACCAACCGCGGCGCGACGACGAAGTAAAGCAGCACCGAGCCCGCCAGCATGGACAGCAAAACCCGCAGGCCCGTAATCATCCCGGCCCCGATCAGCAGGACGCTGGGCTCGAATCCCAACCCCGCCATCTGGCCCCGCGGAATCGGGTTGAGCCATTGCGGCACATTGAGCGCTTCCGGGATGAATAGCACCCGTTGCAGCTTCTCCAGCCAGACCTGGGGCCGGCCGGTATTCCGGAGCTGCTCCGCCAGTGTGCCGTAGCTGCGCAACATTCCCACGAGGCCCCCCGCCGCCAGCGCGATGACCAGCGCGTAGGCCTTCCGGATCGCCTCCTGGCCTTTGGAATAAAGGCTGCGGAGCGTCTCGGCGGCCGCGATGCCGCTGGGGAACTTCAATTGCTCCTGGTTCACCATCTGGCGCTTCATGGGGATGGCCAGAAAGACCCCCAGCGCGGCGGTGAACAACACAAACGGCGCCACCACATACCAGGGCCGATGCATCCCCTCGATCAGCAGCAGGGCGCCAAAGGCCGTGCCAATCGTGCCGCCCGTGGAATAGCCCGCCGCCGACGCCGTGGACTGCATGCAGTTGTTCTCCAGGATGGACATCTGGCTGAGCCTGCCCCCCGAAAGGGCGCGCAGGGCATTCCAGATCACATACGACAGCACGCACGCCGTGATCGCCACCCCGAAGGCCCAACTGAGCTTGAGCGTGGTATAGAGGTTGGAGATGGACATAAACATCCCCAGCACGCCGCCCATCAGCACCGCGCGCAGCGTCAACTGCTTCTGGCTGTCGCCGCGCCCGGTGTAGATCTTCTCGAACCACTGGCGCTCGATTTCCTCCGGCGTGCCCTGGAAGCCCCGGATGGGCAAATCCAGATCGGCGTCGGAAACGGCGGCGCGCGGCGCGTCGGCCGGCGCCGTCTCGGTGTCCAAATCCCGGTTCATCCGCCCAATTGTTGGGTGGACCCGGCGCCGGCGCGAGGCTTTTCTTGCTTCACCCCCCGCGGCCCCGGCGTTCCTTGCCTGCTTTCCCGGCTTGTCCCGGCGTCATTCCCTGCTATCGTTGCCGCCTTTGTGGAATTGATTAGAGAAGTTCAGACCCGGCGCACCTTCGCCATCATCTCTCATCCGGACGCGGGTAAGACCACGTTGACGGAGAAGCTCCTGCTTTATGGCGGCGCGGTGCAACTGGCCGGCTCGGTCACCGCGCGCAAGAACCAGCGCGCGACGACCTCCGACTGGATGGAGCTGGAGAAGAAGCGCGGCATCTCCATCAGCTCCACCGTGCTGCAATTCGATTACGCCGGCTACCGCCTCAACCTGCTCGACACCCCGGGCCACAAGGATTTCTCCGAAGACACCTATCGCGTGCTCACCGCCGTGGATTCGGTGGTGATGGTTATTGACGCCGCCAAGGGCATCGAGCCGCAGACGCGCAAGCTCTTCGAGGTGTGCCGTCAGCGCGGCGTGCCGATCTTTACGTTTATCAACAAGTGCGACCGGCCGATGAAAGAACCGATCGCCCTGCTGGATGAACTGGAGCACGTGCTGGGCATCGGCGCGTTCCCGGTGAACTGGCCCATCGGCAACGGCTTCGAGTTCCAGGGCGTCTTTGATCGCCAGACCCGGCAGATGCACCTGTTTGAGCGCACGGTTGGCGGACAATACCGCGCGCCGGTGCAGGTGGGCGGCTTGCACGATGATCTCATCCGCGGCCGGCTCGACGAGGTAACCTTTCACAAGACGGTGGAAGAGCTGGAACTGCTCGACCATGCCGGGCACCATTGGGACGATGCCGCGGTGCTGGCCGACAAGACCACCCCGGTGTTCTTTGGCAGCGCCATCAACAACTTCGGCGTGCAGCTCCTGCTGGATGGGTTTCTGAAGCACGCGCCCGGTCCGCGCGGGCGCCATTCGTCCGCCGCCGCCGGACCCGCGCCGCAAACCGGAATCTCTCACGGCGCCGGAGACCGGCGCGACGCCGGCCCGGTGTTCATCGCCCCAGAGCATCCCGCCTTCTCCGGATTCATCTTCAAAATCCAGGCGAACATGGACGCGAAGCATCGCGACCGCATTGCGTTCGTCCGCGTCTGCTCCGGCAAGTTCGAGCGCGACATGACGGTGCATCACTCGCGCTCCGCCAGGAAAGTGCGCCTCTCCAGCTCGCACAAGATCTTCGGCAACGAACGCGAAACCGTGGATGAGGCGTTCCCCGGCGACGTCATCGGCCTGGTCGGCCACGACGGCTTCGGCATCGGCGACACGCTGACGACCGACCCGGGGATCCTCTACCAGGAAATCCCGCGCTTCACGCCCGAAGCCTTCAGCTACCTGCACAACCCGAACACGGCGAAGTTTAAGCAATTCCGCCAGGGGCTTGACCAGTTGCTGCAGGAGGGCGTGATCCAGACACTCTACCTGCGCCACTCCTCGGTGAGAACCCCGCTGCTCGCCGCAGTCGGCCCCTTGCAGTTCGAGGTGGTGCAGTTCCGACTGGAGAACGAATACGGCGCCGCTTCCCGCCTCGAATCCGCCCCGTGGACCGTAGTGCGCTGGCTGCCCGCCGGCATTGGCGAAGACGACCTCGACGCCCTCTCGCTGCCCACCGGCGCGCGCCTCGCCTATGATGTTGGCCACAATCCCGTTGTGCTGTTTCCGAATGAATGGTCGGCGAATTACTTCGGCGAGACGAACCGGCATTGCCCGCTCTCCGCGCTGCCGCTGCAGACGGCCCGCGAGTAACGACACCGGCCGCGACGCGCGAATCAGCAGCCGGACCATCGCCGGTTTCCGGGGCTTCAGGCTGCGTCAGTGACGCGTGGCAGAGGGGTGGCGACCGGCGCGCAGGTGCGGAATGAGATTCATTTCCCCTTGTCAGGACTCGCTGACCCGCCTTAAAGTGGCCGGGTGGTGAAGTGATACACGCATCATGATCGAACTGATTCAGTTTCCCTGGAGCCCATTCTGTATTGTTCAGCGCCGCATCCTCGAATTCGCGGGCGCGCGTTTCAAGCTTACCAACATCCCCAACGGCGACCGTTCGCTGGTATGGAAGTTAACCCGGCAGCGCTACTACAGCGTGCCGATCATCCGGCACGGCAAGTCCGTTATCTTTGAGGTGAGCGAGGATTCACAGGTCATCGCCAAGTACCTCGACACCAAGCTCGGGCTCGGGCTGTTTCCGTGGGACCAGGAGGGCGTGCAGTCCCTGATCTGGCATTACATTGAGAACGAGGTCGAAGGCGTCGGCTTCAAGCTCAACGATATTTACTGGCGCGAGGTGGTGCCCGCCGCCGATCGGCTGGCGTTTCTGCGGCACAAGGAGCGCAAGTTCGGCCGCGGCTGCCTCGAGCAATGGCGGGCGCGGCAAAAGGACCTGCTGGCGCAATTGGAACAGCGGCTGATACCCTTCGAGGAGATGCTGCTGGGCCGGCCATTCCTGCTGGATTACGCGCCGCGGTTCGTGGACTTCGATCTCTACGGCATCCTGGGCAACTTCCTCTATTCGGGGCATTACCGGCTGCCGCGAGCCCACACCCGCCTGCGGCAGTGGCACGCCCGCATGGCGGCCGTGCGGCACCAACCCAACGCCGCCAACGACGTGCCGTTCTAAACCTTAAGCAAGAGGAGCAAAGATGAAACTATTGCCTTGGATACTTGTGGCGGGACTGCTGGCGGGCGTGGGCTGGCTCTACTCCGCCGGCCAGAAGAAGGACGCGGAGCTGGCGGCGCTGCGCCAGGACAGCCAGCAATTGCAGACGCTGCGCGCCGAGCTGGAGGAGACTAAGAACGCCCGCGCGCAAGCCGAGAGCGACGAGTTGACCCGCTTGCGCCGAGAGCACGACGAATTGCTGCGGCTGCGCAATGAAGCCCGCCAACTGCGCGGCGAGAAGCAACAGCTCGCCACCCAGGTCCAGACGGCCCAGGCCCAAGCCCTGGGCGCGCAGGAACAAGTGCAGGCGCTGCGCGCCAATGCCGCGCCGCCGGCGGCTCCGGGACAAGCGGACCCGGCCGCCGCTCAGCGGGCGCGTTCCGGCGTGGCGGCGCCCATCTCGGACCAGGACAAACTCAATCTCTGCCTCAACAACCTGCGGATGATTGACGGCGCCAAGCAGCAGTGGGCCCTGGAAAAGCAGAAGTCGGCGGGAGCCCTGTTCACCCCGGCGGATATCGCGCCTTATCTCCCAAACCGGACCGTGCCGACCTGCCCGGCGGGCGGGGTCTATACCCTCAACCCGGTGGGCCTCGCGCCAATCTGCAACATTCCCGGCCACACCCTGTCGAAGTAAGCCCGGGCGGCGGGTCGCACGTGAACGCTCGCCCTCACTTGAGCGCTCAGCAAACGTGCTGTTGCCGGAGTTCCCGGATGCGGTCGCGCAGCTTGGCGGCGCGCTCGAACTCCTGCCGCTCAATGGCGCGGCGCAGTTGATGCTCCAACTGCTCCAGCTCTGAGAGCGGACGATTCTTCTGAATCTGGGACTCCAGCTCGCGCAGGGCCATGATCGAGCGCTCCTGCTCCACCTTGAAAGTCTCGTCGTTCAGCTCTTCCAGCCCTTCGATCTTCCGGATGGCGGCCTGGGCGCTCCGCAGGGCCTCGTCGTAGCCGCCCTTCTCCACCAACTGCATGATGGTGGCGTTGGCGTTGACGTGCAGGATGTAGGGGCGCCATTTCTCCAGGAACTGCTGGTCCTCCTCGCGCCGGGCGTAACGGTGCAGGAAATCGAACGCGCGCAGGTTGCGTGCCGTGTCTCGAATCGTGCGGGGCCAATCTTTGAGCTGAAACAACCGCACATAGCGGAAGTAGAAAAGCGTGCCCTCGTGGAACAGCTCGCCGCATTCCTGCGGCCCCAGTCCAAACTCCTCTTCGCGCCCGGAGAACTTGGCCTGGTTGAGCCGCTGCAGGTAATAGTCCAGGGCGGAGTCCATCCCGTGCGGACGCAGACCGTCGGGCCGGCCGTCCAGTTCGTATTGCTCGATGCCCAGCGGTGTCCGCACCTGAAGAATATCCCGGCCGTCATCGCCGCGCACCAAGCGGGCGTCGTTTTCCGGATCGTAAGGCCAGCTCTTCAGGACCTGGCGCAGATCAGCCGAATCTTTCATGTCACTGCCTGTATTATGGCCCATTGGGCGCCACATTCAATGTTGTCTTGCGCGGCGGCGGCGGCTCCGGTTCCCGGGCGCCCCAGACCGCGGCGCGTTGCCGAGTCGCCGCTGCGAGGGACAGCCTCAGTGGGCCGGGGCGGCAGTTCGCAGCCAATCGAGGCCGACGCGCCGCAGGCGGAGCCGGTTTGAACCCTGCGCTCCCAGACCTCGGAAATCCAAATAGCTTAGCAGGGCCGCGCCGTCCACGAAATGAATTGCCGTGTAGCAGTAAACGCCCTTCGCATCGTCCTCCAGAACTTTGCGAACGGGCCAGGTCCCGCCCCCGTCGGATGAGATCGCGGCTACCAGCGGCGTGCGCTTGCCCTTCGGGAACGGGAAGGCGCCGGAGTGATCATTGAAGACGGCCAGCAAATCGGCGGTGCCGGGCAAGCGCTTGAGGCTGGCCGGTGAGACCGGCGACTGGAGTGAAGTCGCGGCCGGCGCCGGCCACGACAAGCCGGCGTTGGTCGAGACGCAGCCCCACTGGGCGCCGAGATCAGTCCGCGCCCAGGTGAACACTCGCCCGTCGGCCAACTCGACCACGCCCGGCTCCTGCAAACCGCTGCGGCTGGGGAGCGGCGCGGCCCACCAGTCATTGGCCTCGCGCCAGGTTTTGCCTTCATCGTCCGACAGATACCAGAGATCGAGGGCGCGGCTATCGAAGGACCGATGATCCTGCGGGTCGGACCGCCGCGCCCGGTGAAACGCCACCGGCGCAATCAGCCGGCCCGTGCTGAGCTGGATGACGCGGTCGTTATTCAGCACGAAATAGCCGGGAGCATCCACCACCAGTTTGGGCGCCGACCAGGTTTGGGCCTCGTCCGTCGAAACCCGCATCCAGGGCCGGCAATCGTGCAGGCTGTTCTTGATCAGGTAGAATAGCGCGATCTTCCCGCTCTGGAGCCGCAGCAGCGAGACGCTCATGACGTTCTGGTGCCCGGTGTTCTCCACCACCACCCGTGGCTCCCGGCTCCACGTCCGCCCGGCGTCATCGGAGCTGATGGAGACAATCCTGGCCGGGCTTTCATCCGCCCCCCCGCCGTAGAACTGGGTGTAGAGGAAGAGGATGCGCCCGGATTTGAGCGTGATGAAGGCCCCCTCGGAGTTGCGCGGATTCTCCTTGGTAGCCTCGATATCGAGCACGACGCGGTTCTCAGGCGCCGGCGCGCTGCCGGCGGCGAGCGGCAGCAGCAGGCAGAGCGCGAGCGCGGGAAGCCCGCGCAAGAAGATTCGCGAGACGAGTGTGACGGAACCTGCTCTATTCATGCGTGTTTGCAGTGTAATGGCCAGCAGAATGAACGGCTCAATCCTCCCGCCGTCCCGCATACGCCAGGGTGTTAGTGATAAAGTGATAGATTTGCTTTTACCGTGCCCGCCTGTACTGAGCGCTGCGCGGGTGAAGAAACACCTAGCTGGTTTGTATTCTGGGGGCTGGCGCCCCTACCGATGGCGACCAATCCAGCATACGTCAAGATAACGAGTATTTGATGCGTGTTGTGCTTCATAGTGCTGTCTTTCAATTTGTTGTTGGTTCCGATGCTTTGGGAAGGGCTCCCGGCCTCCGGCTCAGAAGGTCTGGCGCGAAGCGCCGAAGCACATTAGTTGCGTCAAGGTAAAGCGCCTCCGAATCAGGCACGGGGCCCTCCAAATCAGGCCTCTCGCCACGAGCTTGTTGCCCGGCCGCCCGAAGCACCTTGGCCCCCCAGAACCGTGCGCCCGAGTCCCCGGATTGTAAGCTTTGTGCGGCGGTGGCTAGGACAGAGGTGTTTGTGAGTGCCTGAGGCGCAACCTCGATGAGCGCACGCAGCCCGCTGTAGCGCACGCCGAGGCTGCGGTCGGTAAGAGCATACAAGAAGGCGGGCAAGGATTTTGCCCCAAACGGCCGCAGCGCCTCGAGGGCGGCGGACCGCACACTCTTTGCTGAGTGATGCGCGACGTTGGTCAGCGTGGCGAAGATCCGTGGGTCGTCCTGTCCAAAGGCCCTGAGTGACCACACAGCCCGCTGGGCAACCCCCTCGTCGCTCTCTTTGGCGCACTGGAGCAGGGCAGACAGGGCGGCCGCCGGGACATTCGTCCCCAGCGCCAAGAGTGCTCCTATACGGCCGCCAGAGGCGCATGCCTTGTTGGTTGCTATAGCCAAGAGCACGGGCGCCGAATCTGGTCCGATTGCTCCCAAGGCCTGTAGCGCCAGCCAAGAGGAGCGGGGCGGCTCGACGGCCCGGCGGCCGACCGCAGACGGGTTCGCCCAAGCGCCGAGCTGGTTCGTAGCCAACCGCAGAAGCTCCGGGATGGCCGAGCGCGCCGCAGGGCCAAGGACCCCGAAGGCCCGCACTGCGCCCGGGGCTCGAAAGACCTCGGCCCAGGCGGCATCGGCTCGCTTCAGGTTCACAGGGGAAAGCAACTCCAGTGTTCCGTGTTCGGAAGTCGTAATCAGTAGGTCACCTTCAATCCAGCGAACGAGGAAGGGGATTGCATTGGTGCCGATGTGCTCCAAGGCGGTCTGGGCCTCAGCCCCTCCACGAAGGTCCTTGGTTTGGGTCGCCCCCTTTGAAGATAAGAGGTCTAGCGGCCCCTCCGACCCGCCCAAAACCTCGACCCAATGGCTGAGGGGCTGGCCTTGATAGGCAGGTTCAACATGGCCTTCGGGAGGCTCGGCCAGTGCCGGACCCACTGCCGACAATACCCAAAGCGCCAATGCGGCTGTGTACTGCTTCATAGGGTCAAGGAGAATAGGCTGTGAATCACCACGGTGAGTAGAAGACCCAACAAGAACAAGTTCGGCTCTTCGTTCTCGCATATCGGACTTACGCTTCCGGGTTAACCGCCTGCAGGGAGCTAGGGCGCTGGCTTGCGTAGCCGGTAGAACTCACTACCGCTGGTGGTCGCATTTGTAAGGACTTTCTGGTTGCCGACCAGTGCGGGCGTATTGGTAACAGTGATCCAACCGTTTGTATCCGGCAGGTTGATGCTGCTTTCGAGCAGGTAGCCGGTCCAATTGGGCCAACTCAGTTTGATTTGGGAAGACAAAAGCTCAATTTTCACTAAGGCAGCGGTCTGGTTGAGGCAGACGGCTCCGTTCGCTACGCTCGTGGTCGCAAGGTCGACCAGTCCGTCTCCATCGAAGTCTGCCACCGCAAGGCGGTAAGACCCGCCCACGCCGGGGAAGTTGGTCAGGGCCGCACCGAACGTGCCGGTGCCGTTGCCCAACAGAATCGCAAGCCCGTTCCCGTTCGCGCCACTGGTCAGGCCAGTGACGATGTCGAGGTTGCCGTCGTGGTCGAAATCCCCCACGGCCACGGATTGCGGTCCGAACTCGGCCTTATACTTGGTTTCGGGCCCGAACGTGCCGTCGCCGTTATTGAGACGCACGCTGACTGAGCTGTTGTAAGAATTAACTGTCGTCAGGTCCGGTTTACCATCGTTGTTGAAGTCGCCGACGGCGACTGCGTAGTGGTACTCGGAGAAATCTCCGCCGTAGTTGACCCCAGGCGCGAACGTGCCGTCTCCGTTTCCGAAATAAACACTCATGCTGCTGTAGGAGTAGTTGGCGGTCACCAGGTCCAGTTTGTGGTCGCCGTTGAAGTCGGCAACGGCCACCGCATAGGCGACGCCTCCAGAGTAATTCGTAAACGAAGAAAATCTACCGTCGCCCTCTCCCAGCAGGATGCTGATTCCGTAAGTAGCCAGGGCGGCGTCTAATTTGCCATCGCCGTTGAAGTCCCCCAGCGCCAAGCCGGGCATGCTATCGTTAACATGAACGATGGTATCCACGCGGCTGAAAGTGCCGTCGCCACTGCCGAGGAAAGCGCTCAACGCACCATAGCTGTTATAGTTCGCCGTCAGCAAATCCGGCTGCTGGTCGTTATTCAGGTCCCCGACCACCACGACGCGCGGTCCCTCCCAGGCCGCACAATTGGTTCTTAGGGCAAAGCCCCCTGCGCCGTCGTTGGTCCAGACCGTGATGCCCCCGTTGTCCGTGGTGACGAGGTCCGGGTGACCGTCCCTGTTGAAATCACCTGTGGAGACGCCCTCGACGCCGCCTAGGGTGTTTGTGTAGTGCGTGACCGGGGCGAATTGGATGGCTGGCGCAGCAGAGAGTCCACAAGCCCACAGAAGACCGGCAATTGCCAGAACAGTACTAATGTTTGTTTTCATATAGCATAGCTTCGCCGAACGGTTAGCTCACCGATGGCGGCCCGCCACCGATGCCCGAATTCCCAAGCCGCTCCCCCGGGTCGCCATTCGGTGAAGCGGCTTGTTCGCCCTTCCTGCTGCGGCTCGACAGGAACAGGCCCAGAGCACAAAGCACGGCCACCCCGGACAGCCACAATACACGCGTGTAAGCACGCCGGTCCTCAGCCAAGAGCTTCTGAACCGGAGAATACAGCTCCACACGACTAATGGTATCCTTGGCCGGCAGATACTTGTCGCTCTTTACAAACCCGAAGACCAGGGGATCGGTGACTGGGGGATCAACGTAATTCAGAGTCGTGATGGCAATAGCAGCCAGAGAGACTAGCAAGCAGCAAAATGATAGAAGCCGAAACATGTTATGGCGAACTATTTAATTACTAGGAAAGAATTCCTAGTTATTGGATAATGGTGGACAAACTGGGAAAGAATTCCTAGCTCCATTAGCATACTTAAACAGGGTATGGAAGGCCATCAGAAGATTCAAGGCCGAAGGGCCCAGGGCTGGGACCGGCGCCGGGGGGGCGGGCTCGGATGTCATTGTCCCTAATCCCAAACTCAAACTGCTGGATCAAGTGCGCGAGATAATGCGCCTGAAGCATTACTCGATCCGCACCGGGATGAAGAGTCCGCTGGATTGCCTGTAAGAGGCGAACATCCAACATCCAACGCCCAACATCCAAGGCCCAGCCTCCAATGGCGGGGCGGCGCAGTGGGTTGGGCGTTGTGGGTTGGATGTTGGATGTTCCCCTTCATTTATCCTTGACGCCATGGCCCCTTCCGGTAGGCTTTAACTTGCGGCCGCGGAGGTATTGCGGCCCAGCCGGCAGGGCAACCCTGCGACCGGGCCGCCCTTCACGCGGAGCAAACTGAAAGGACACACCATGCAGTTATTGGATACACCACGCCGGGGAAAACTGGGCCCCCATGTCTTCTACGCGGACCGATTCGGACGGCAGTTCTGCCGCCTCAAGGTCATACCTAAGAATGATCGCACTCCCGGTCAGAGCAAGGTTCGAGCCTTGCTGACCTACACCTCGGGCTTGTTCAGCCTGAAGCTGACCGATCCGGAGCGCGAGCAATGGATCGCCGCCGCGCTCACCGCGCCGACCCACGGTTTCCTGGGCCGCTACGGTAATCTGAGCGGCCAGCAGCTTGAAGTGAAGCTGAACATGACCCGCCTCCTCACCGGGCAGCAGGTCACCCTCACTCCGCCCGAGCCGGTAGTTTTCTCCGCCAACCCCGTGACCGCCCTGGAAGCCGTTCCGACGGAAGCCGGCGCGCGGCTGCTGCTGAGCGTCGGGACGGTGAGCGAGGACATCATGGTCTTCGGCCAGCCGCCGTGCAGCGCGGGCCGGATGAAGCATCGCCGCGTCTATTACCTGGGCCTGGCGGGCGCCGTCACCAACGGCCAGGCCGACATCACCGGCCTCTACGCCGCCAAATTCGGCCCACTCCCCCCTGGAAAGAAGGTCTTTATCGTCACCTGCCAGACCAAGAACGGCTGGAAGGCCCAGGACCACGTGTTCAGCGCCATCGTCCCGCCCCCGCCGGCACCGGGGGAACAGCAAAGGAACAAAGCAACGAAGACCAAGGCGGCGGCGACCACGGCCACGCCAACGTCAGATTCCGCCCCAGTCGAGGCCTCTTCTTCAGTGTCTCCAAGCGTGTACAAGGGGAGCACACCGGATGTACGAGGGACGCACAGGGGTCAGACCGGCGTGCACCCGGTGAGCATCCTTTGTACACCCCTTGTACATAGCGTTCGGAGAGCTCTGTGGGGGCTCAGGCGGCTCGGGTTGCCTGATGGGTTGCCCCTTGTCGCTGCTGGCGGGACGGATTAGCGGAATCAGGATGAAGGACGCCGTTGGCGTCGCGGAAGCGCCGAAGGCTTTGGCGCCATCCCGGCTGCGGGGAATTCCGTCGCCCGCGCGGCCCGTTTGAGAGGATAGAATTGATTGGCCTGAGGGGCGAGCATTCCTCATACTCCGACCGGATGAAATCAATGACGGGTTATGGCCGCGGGGATTGCGCGAAGGACGGCTTCAAGGTGACCGTGGAGGTCAGCTCGGTGAACCGGAAGCAGACGGAAATCTCCGTGAACCTGCCGCGTCAGATGGAGTTGCTGGAGGCGCAGATCCGGGACGTGATCAACCGCTACATCGCGCGCGGCCGGGTGACGGTGCGGGTGTCGCTGCACGCGGGAATCGGCAAGGCGTCGGCGCGGATGCATTTGAACGTGCCGTTGGCGAAGGCTTATGCGCGCGAGTTGACCCGCCTCTCGAAGCAGCTCCGGCTGCCGGGGCCGGTGACGCTGGACCAGGTGTCGCGGGCGCCGGGGGTGCTCCAGACCGATGAGGAAATGGCGGTCGAGGAAGATTTCTGGCCGGCGGTGGAGAAGGCGCTGCAAAAGGCCCTGTCGCAGATGGTGACGATGCGGGAACGGGAAGGGGCTCACCTCGCGCAGGACCTTGCCAAACGGATCGAGATCATGCGGAAAGCGGCGGCGCAAATCGCGAAGCACGCGCCGACGGTCGCGGAACACTATCGCCAGCAACTGATCGAGCGGATCAAGAGCGCCGGCCTGCAGGCGCCCAGCGTCGAGGATGAGCGGCTGCTGAAGGAAGTGGTCTACTTTGCCGACCGTTCGGACATCACGGAGGAGCTGACACGGCTGCAAAGCCATTTCCAGCAGTTCGCGGACGGCCGGAAATCGAAAGAGCCCGTGGGCCGGATGCTGGACTTTCTGGCGCAGGAAATGAACCGCGAGATCAACACCATCGGCTCGAAGGCCAACGACAGCCTGATTTCGCACGAGGTGGTAACGCTGAAAGCAGAGTTGGAAAAGTTCCGCGAGCAGGCGCAGAATGTGGAGTGATGAAAGCCCAAACCCGAGAACCAAAGACCAGCGCCGAGAGCAAAGCGGCCGGTTGCGACAGCCAAGCCGCGACCGGACCGTCACCCAGCCCGTTGCTGGTGGTGATCTCCGCGCCCTCCGGCGGCGGCAAGACGACGCTGTGCCAGCAACTGCTCGGGGCGCGGCCGCAAATGACGCGAGCGGTGACCTGCACCACCCGCCCGCCGCGGCAGGGCGAGCAGGATGGCATTGACTATTATTTCCTGGACGCGGCCTCATTCCTCAAGCGGCTGCAGGCCGGCAACTTCCTGGAGCACGCGACGGTTTACGGCCACAGCTACGGCATTCTCAAGGCGGAAGTGCTCGGCAAGTTGCGGCAGGGCAAGGATGTGCTGCTCAATGTGGACGTGCAGGGGGCGGCGACCATTCGCGAAAAGGCGCAGGAGGACCCGGAGTTGCAGCGGGCGCTGGTGTCCGTATTTCTCACGCCGCCCTCGATGGAGATCGTGGAGGGGCGCCTGCGCCGGCGCGGCACAGACGCGGAAGCCGTGATTCAGAAACGGCTGAGCGTCGCGCGGCAGGAGATCGCCCAGTGGAAGAACTTTGATTACCTGCTGCTGAGCAGCACCATTCCCGAGGACTTGCGGCGGATGCTGGCGATTGTCGAGGCGGAGAAACTGCGGTCGGCGCGGGTGCAGGCGCCGGATTTTTGAAACCGATGAACCCCGGAAGAAACATCGTATTGGGCGTGACCGGTTCGATTGCGGCCTACAAAGCCGCCGAGCTGGCCAGCCTGCTGACAAAGCAGGATTGCCGCGTGCGCGTGGTGATGACCGCGGATGCGCAGCGGTTTGTCACGCCGGTAACCTTCAAGACCCTGTCGCGTCATGCAGTGGTAACGGACCTGTACGACGCCGAGGAAGGCTGGCAGCCGACGCACATCAAGCTGGCGGACGAGGCCGATTTACTGCTGATCGCCCCGGCGACGGCGCACACGATTGCCCGGCTGGCGCTGGGTCTGGCCGACGACGCCTTGAGCTGCATAGCGCTGGCCCTGAACCCCCAAGCCAAGGTCCTGGTGGCTCCCGCCATGAACGGCAAGATGTGGCTGCATCCGGCCACACAACAGAACGTGGCGGCACTGAAGTCGCGCGGCGTGGAATTCATCGGCCCGGAAAAGGGCTTGCTCTCGTGCGGTTATGAAGGATTAGGCCGGCTCTGGCCGGTGGACCAGGTCGCCGACCGCGCGCTGGCGCTGCTCCGGCGGCGCAAACCGGCCAAGCGGCCGGGCTGAATCCTCCCGGGGCGCGCGCCCAATACGGGGGGCTGGCTTGATTATGAACGTTGGTCTGTGGCAACGACTTAGACACTACAGCCCCCAGGAGCTGGCAGCGGCTCTTTGGCGGCTCCCGGGTCACGCGGTCGAGTTGTTGAGAATCCCCGCGCCGGATGCGGCAAAGCTCTTGGACCGCATCACCACCATGGAGCGGGATCTCGTCCTGCCCATCAAGGCGGCCGGGATCGCCATGCTGCTTTACTCCTTCTACTTCAAGCGGTCCTGGGTGGGGGTAAAGGAGTTGGGGACGCTGGAAATCACCGTGGAGGCGACGCAGTTCTTTCTCTGGGTCTATATTGCCGCCAATGTCGTGGTGGCGGGGTTGCTGCTGGCCATGCGCCGGGTGCCCCTGCTGTTGGTCCAGTGGGCCGTGTTCGCCATGAGCCTGGTGGATGGGATCTTCCTCTCGGCACTGGTCGTCGTCACCGGCGGTTACGACAGCATCCTCTACTGGCTATTCCTGGGGCTGATTGTGCGCGGGGCGATGAGCGTTCCGCGCGCGACCTCGCAGCTGCTGCTCAACCTGACGCTGACCGTCTGCTATGTAATGGCCGGAGTTATTAATATCTCCATCAATCGCACCCTCGAAGAGGAACACTTGGCGCAGGCCGCATGGCAGGGACCGCTCCGTCAACTGCGGAGTTCCAATGCGCCTCCGGTTAGAATCGAGTTGCCCGTGCCCGGCAGGCCCGAGGCCGCTGCGGCGCCAAAAGACCCCGGCCACGCCGCGCCGGCTGAATCCACCCCCCGCAGCCGCATTCGGCCCCCTGAAGACCTGGATGAGCCGTCGAGGGAAAACCTGGGATTCTATGTCTCGTCCGAGAATCCAACGCAAACGCTGACGCTGCGCCTGGCGCTGCTGTTGCTCATGACGGTCTGCTGTTACGGGGTGCAGGTGCTGCTGGAGCGGCAGCGGCGGGCCGTGGAAGAGGAGCGCGAATTTGCCATGCGCGAAGGCCAGTTGCGCTCCGCCGGGCGTGTGGCGGCTGAGTTCACCCACCAGATGAAGAACCCGCTTGCCATTATCAACAATGCCGCCTTTTCGCTGCAGCGGGCGCTCAAGCAAGGCAAGGCGATTTCGGCGGAACAAGTCCAGATCATCCAGGAGGAAGTCGAGCATTCGGATCGGATCATTACGCAAATCATGGGCTACGCGCAGTTGAGCGAGGGGCATGTGGAGAAGCTGAACGTGGCGGAAGAGCTGGACAAGGCCATCGCCCAGGTGCTGCCGCCGGCGGCGGGTTACCCGATCCGAATCCGGCGCGACTATGCCGGTGAATTCCCGCCTTTGTTCATGCAGCGCCGCCACCTGGTGGATGCCGTCGTGAATCTGCTGCAGAATGCGCGTGAAGCCCTGGGTGATGCGGGCGGCAACATTACTGTCAGCGCAAAGTGCCACAGCGATCTTTCGGTCGAGGTTGCCGTTCGCGACAACGGCCCCGGCATCCCCGCCGAAAAGCAGGAGAAAATATTCGAGGCCTACTACACGACCAAGGAAAAGGGCACGGGCTTGGGTTTGGCCACCGTCAAACACAACGTCGAACTCTACGGCGGAAGCGTCCGGGTGGATTCTGCCCTTGGAAAGGGATCCCAATTTGTTCTAGTATTCCCCGCTAAGGCCTTGATTAAACTGGCCAAACAGCATTGAGAACACCTGAAGACAAAGACAGAAGGGCAACGCGCCGCGGCGCGAGGGGGGTGTTATGAATGGCCGGCTGCCGCCAGTCCTATTGGTGGACGACGAAAAGAACATGCGCCTGTCGCTCAAGACGGTGCTGGCGGACGAACGGTACTCCGTGCGGGCGGTTGAATCCGCCGAAGAAGCCCTGAGCCTCCTGGAGCGGGAAGAGTTCCTCATGGTCATCACCGATGCCCGGCTCGGCGGAATAAGCGGCTACGAGTTTCTGGCCAAGGCTCGCGCGCAGTGGCCGGAGCTGCCGATCCTGATGATCACCGCCTACGCCACGCCGAAACTGGCCGTCGAGGCCATTAAGGCTGGCGCGATGGATTACCTGGCCAAGCCCTTTGCGCCGGAGGAATTGCTGCACGCTGTGGCCCGTTGTGCGGAACGCTATCGCCTGCTGCGCGAAAACGCTTCCCTGCGCGCTCGCGCGACAGAAATCTGGCGGCTCGATCAGATCATCGGCGAATGCCCCAAAATGCGCGAATTGCGCCAACTTATCCAGACGGTCGCCCCCACCGACGCCCGGGTGCTGGTGCTCGGCGAGAGCGGCACCGGCAAGGAGTTGGTGGCGGGCGCGCTGCACAGCCTGAGTCAACGCTCCCAAGCCGCCTACATACGAATTAATTGCGCCGCTATCCCGGAAACACTCCTAGAGAGCGAATTGTTCGGCCACGAGAAAGGAGCCTTCACGGGCGCCTTGAGACAAAAGCCCGGGCGCGTCGAAGAAGCCGATGGCGGCACGATCTTCCTGGACGAGATCGCGGACATGAGCCGTCCCCTCCAGGCCAAGCTGCTCCGATTCCTGGAGGACGGCACCTTCATGCGCGTGGGCGGCACGGTGGAGCTGCGGGTCAACGTCCGGCTGATCGCCGCCACCAACCGCGATATCGTGGAGGCGATTCGCCAGGGCCAGTTCCGGGAGGACCTGTTTCACCGGCTCAACGTGGTGCAATTCCGCTTGCCGCCGCTGCGGGAGCGGGACGGAGACGTGCTGCTGCTCGCTGACTATTTCCTGCGAAGCTTCGGCGTTTCCATGAACAAGAAGACTCGAACGGTCTCGCGCACGGCCCGGCAGAAGCTGCTGTCGCACCATTGGCCCGGCAACGTCCGCGAGCTGCGCAACGTGATCGAACGCGCTCTGATCCTGGAAACCTCCACGGAGATTCAGGCGGGAAGCCTGCCGGATTTCCAGCTTGAGGGGCAGCTGCATAAAACGGCCGCGCCCCGGCTCGCCGGCCTCGAGTCGCTCGACGACCGGATGGCCAACTTTGAACGAGAACTCATTACCGCCATGTTGGAACAAAACCACTACAGCCTGACCAAGACGGCTGAACAGTTGCGCATCAGCCGGCACGCCTTGCGGTACCGGATGCAGCGGCTCAATGTCGCCACTGGAACCGAATCCGAGGAAGACCCGAACGCCGCCGAGGGAAAGGACTCTCTGCCATGAGCCCGCTTCCAGTTCTGCTGGCTGAAATGGAGATTCAAGACGTGGTCTCGTCGTGGCATTCGATAGACCCTTCCACTCTGCATGCTTTGATTGTGGTCGGCGCAATCGGACTAATCACCCTGCTGGTCCTGATATGGGCGGCTTTCTTTCGGAGCGCTAAGCGAAAGCATCGGTCCCACCATCATTCACATCAGCGTTCAGCCGCTCTTGCCGATTCGCCGCAGAATGCCCCGGCCAGAGAAGGCGCTTCCTCATTGCCGCATGGACGTCGCCGCTGGCGGCGCTCACGGCGGCGACACCGCCCTCGCAATCCCACCCTTGCCGAAACCGGGGGATTGCCGCCTATCCGTTCCGACACCCCATCCGCACCCCAGGCTTAAGCCATGCAAGAGAGCCGGATGATCACGCGGAAAAGCGCGTCCAATCTGGCCCTGGCCTTCGTGCTCCTGCCTCGGCCAAAGCGCGACGCCATGTCCGCTCTCTACGCGTTCTGCCGCGAGGTGGATGATGTGGCCGACAACGACTCCCAGCCCGCCGCGCAGCGGCGCGAGCAACTGGCCGCCTGGCGCGCCGATGTTCGCAAAGCCTGTGGCACGGAACGGCCGGGCTTCCCGGTCAACCGCGAGTTGCAGCCGGTCATCCACCAGTATCATTTGCCATTTGAGCATTTCGACGCCCTGCTGCAAGGCGTGGAGATGGACCTCGATATTAACCGCTACGAGGACTACGAGCGGCTGGAGCTCTACTGCTACCGCGTCGCTTCAGTAGTCGGCTTGCTGAGCATCGAGGTGTTCGGTTACCAAAGCCCGGCCTGCCGCGACTACGCGATCTACCTCGGCAAAGCGCTCCAGCTCACCAACATCCTGCGCGATGTGCGCTCCGATGCCGCGCGCGGGCGCATCTACCTGCCACTGTCCGAGCTGGCCCGGTTCAAGGTGTCGCCTGAAGAAATCCTGCGCGGGGAATACTCGCCTCGTTATTGTGATCTTGCCCAGAGCGTCGCCCAGCGCGCCCGACACTTTTATTCCCTGGCGCGCAAGACTCTGCCCGCCACCGACCGCCGTTCCATGCTGGCGGCCGAGTTAATGGGCTCGGTCTATTGGCGCCTGCTGTGCAAGCTGGAGCGGCAACGCTTCAATGTATTCGGTCCCGAGTTAACGCGCTTGAACAAGGGGCAAAAGGCGCTGCTGATCCTGCGCACCTGGCGGCGTTCTGCTTTCAACTCCCCCGCCCCAAATTATGGCGCCTAGGCAGCCTGATCCCGCCTCGGCGCCCCGCCGACTCATCGTCAATGCTGACGACTTTGGCCGCTCTGCCGCCATCAACCAGGCCGTCATCCGGGCTCATCGGGAAGGCATTCTGACGACCGCCAGCCTGATGGTGAACGAGCCCGCGTTTGAGGAAGCCGTGACCCTGGCCCGCCAGAACCCGCGGCTGGGGGTGGGGTTGCACCTGACCCTGCTGTGCGGTCATTCCGCCTTGCCGGCCAAAGAAATCCCCGGGCTCGTAAACGCAAGGGGTGAATTCAGCAGCAACCCGGCTGCCACCGGGTTCCGCTATTTCTTTCAGCGCAGTCTCCACGACCAGTTGCGGCGGGAAATCCACGCCCAATTTGCCAGGTTTCGCAGCGCCGGTTTACCTCTCGACCACGTCAACGGGCATTTACACCTGCACCTGCATCCCGCTGTGTTCGGCATCCTGATGGCGAACGTGGAACCACTCGGGATCAAATACCTGCGCCTGACCTGTGACCCATTCCGCCTGAACCTGCGCCTGGCGTCCGGCCATCTTGGCTATCGCGCACTGCACGCCGCCATCTTCCATCCGCTCGCGGCACGCGCCCGGCCGGTTCTGGCCCGGCACGGCATCCGGCATACCGGCGCGGTCTTTGGGCTGCTGCAGAACGCCCGGGTGAACGAAGAGTATGTCGCCCGGTTGCTCCCGCAACTCCCGGCGGGCGATTCGGAGCTTTACTCCCACCCCTCGCTTGACGAGTTTAAGCATGAGTTTGCTGCCTTAATCAGCCCCCAGGTGCGGGAAGAGGTTACACGGCTGGGCATTAAACTCATTCGCTACCAGGATTTGTGATATGGCCAAATTGCTACTCATCCTCATCATCGGGCTGGTCTTTGAAGCTGCCGGCGTGGTCTGCCTCAAGAAGGGCATTACACAAATCGGCGAGGTTAAGCAGGTCAGTGCTGCGGAAATTGTCCGCGTCATCAAAGCCGGCGTTACCAGTCCCAGCGTGCTGCTCGGCGTGTTCTTCGAGGCGCTGTTCTTTGCCTGCCTGCTGGTCTTGATGTCGGAGAGCGACATCAGCTTCCTCTGGCCGCTGACGGCGCTCAGTTTTGTGATGACCACCTTCGCGGCGCTGATTTTCCTGGGGGAACGCGTCTCCGGGCTTCGCTGGGCCGGCGTTGTGTTTATCATGGTCGGCGCCGCGCTCATTAGTTACAGCGAGCACGCCAAGCCCAAACCATCACCCCCCCCGGCGGCCCTGGAGCCGGGACCTACGTCGCCGTAATCCTGGCCAGAACCTCGGCCAGCTTTCCTGCCGCCAACGCCGCGCGCTTCTGCATGCGCAGCAAGGCCCCGCATTTCCCCGGCGACTTCATCAGGGCCAGGATCAGCTTCCCATAACTCACCCTTTGTTCCGCCGTTATCACCTGGTTGAAATCCAGCGGCAGGTCTTCTGCGGCCGTATCCAGAATCACCCGCACCGTCGCGCAGGGGATGCTCTGCTCGCGGCAGACGGCGCAAATGCTTTGCGACTCCATCTCCACTGCATCCGCGCCCGTCGCCTCGCGCAGCGCCCGCTTCTCCACCGCAGTCGCCGCCACCCGCTCCGCGCAATGGAAGCACGCCGGTTGCGCCCCTGCCGCCCGCAGCACCGATTCCAACCCTGTTTCTGGATCGGCGGCGAAGACCACCGTGCCCATCGTCAACTCTGGCCGCAATCCCCCCGCGAACCCGCAGGTCAGCACCAACTGCGGCCGTTCCTTCGCCAGGGCGGCACGGATCGCCTGCTCGGCATTGCGCTTCCCCATCCCCACGAGTATGACGCTGACGATGCTGCGCTCCACCCGCAAATTCTCAAAGGCCCGCGCCTCCTCCTTGACCGCAAAACACACCAAGACCTTTCGGCTTTCGGGCTTCGGACTTCCATCGGCCTTCGTGTTTCGGGTTTCGGCCTTCACTTAATGCCCGCCAGGCGCTCCCGCCAAATGTGATACAGCAACACGGTGGCTTTCACATCCCCCAGGCAATACTCCGCAATCTCACGGTAGCGGCCCGCAGCCACCAGCGTGTTCATATCCGAGCCGGTCACCCCGTGGCTCTTGGGCGACTCGATGCCAAACGCCTTGCAGTAAAAGTCCAGGTTGAACCGCCGCGCCGCCCCCTCCCGGCCGCTCACGCCGTAGAACGTCAACTGCTCGGCCAGATCGCAATGCGGCTCGGTCTGAAAGCGGTAGCCCAGCCAATCCTTCCGCGTGATCGGCACATTGAGCAGCGCCGACCGGAGATAGATGAAGGGCACGTCGAACCCGCGCCCGTTGAACGTGACGATCGTCTCATAATGCTTTGCCACGTCCCAGAACGCCGTCAACAGCTCGACCTCGTCCACGCACGCCATGAACTCCACCGGCCCGGCCTCGTCGGCTTCCTCCTCGTAATCCTCCGCCGTAAACAGCACCTGGCCGCGGGAGGTTTCGGCGTTGAGCATCGCGACACAGACCACCTGCGCCGTAAAGGGCCACAGGCTGAACTGCTTCTCGATCTCCGCGCGGCGCGTGGCGCGCGCCGTCTCGTCGGCAATCTTCTCGCACTCGCGGAACAGGTATTCCTGCTGCGCTTCGTCGAACTGCTCCAGCGGCAGCGCGGAGGTCTCGATATCGAAGACCAGCTTGGCCATTACGCGCCGAATTTATCCAGCATCTTGGCGTTCGCCTGCATCAGGCGAATGAGGTACTTGGCCTCAAACAGTCCCAGCGACCCGGTGTTGGCGCCGGTTTCGGTGAACCGCTCCAGCTTGTCCGAGCCCGAGCACGCGGAGTGCAGCATCACCGGCTGCGGATGCCAGGAATGCCCCTTCATCGCGCACGGCGTCGAGTGGTCCCCGGTAATGGCGATCACGTCGGGCTTCCGGCGCAGCAGGATCGGCAGCGCGGCGTCAAACTCTTCAATCGCCTTCTTCTTCGCCGCGAAGTTGCCGTCTTCGCCATACATGTCGGTGTACTTGAAGTGGATGAAGAAATAGTCGTAGTTGTCGTACTCGGCCAGGTAGCGCTCGAATTCCTGGGCGATGGTCTGCGACCCTTCCAGCTTGGTCATCCCCACCAACTGCGCCAAACCCTTGTACATCGGGTAAACCGCGATGCACGCCGGCCGCAGCCCGTACCGGTCCTGGAACAACGGAATATGCGGCTGGTGGGCAATCCCGCGCATCAGGAAACCGTTGGCCGGCTTCTTCTGGGCAATCACCGGCAACGCGGCTTTGAAAAACTCCGCCACCAGCTTGGCCGCTTTCTTGGCTTTGGCGGACTTGGGATCTACCGGCTTGGCCGCGGGAATCGGCAACCCCTCGCGGTGCGGGTCGGCATCGGTCAGCGGACCCTCCAGCCCTTTGCCGCGGAACACTACCACAAACCGGTGCCCCTTGCCTGCCTTGATGATCACCTCGGCGTCGCCCACTTTCTTCACCTTCTGCGCCAGCAGCGCGCACAACTCCTCGCAGACGGACGTGTCAATGCGGCCCGCGCGCCGGTCGGTGACGATGCCTTTGGCATCCAGCGTGCAGAAGTTGGCCCGCGCCGCCACGTCGCCCGCCTTCAACTCCAGGCCCAGGCCCAGCGCCTCGATCACGCCGCGGCCCACCTGGAATTCCAGCGGGTCGTAGCCGAAGAGGCCCAGGTGCCCCGGCCCGCTGCCCGGCGTGATGCCCGGCGCAATCGGGATCATGCGTCCCTGCGCGGAGTCTTTGGCCAGCGCGTCCAGGTTCGGGGTCGCCGCCGCTTCCAGCGGCGTCATATAGCCTTGCTCGCGCGTCGCGATGTCGCCCACGCCGTCCATTACCACCAGCGCCAGCTTGGCGTTGGGCTTGAGAGTCAGTTCCGAAAAAAGTGTATCCAGGTTCATATTCAACTTGGCCGTATGATGGAAGCAATCCGCCGCCGCCGTCAACGCGATTCGGCCTCGACTTTCAACCGGTGCGCTCCAAGACTCGCCACATGGCACAGGTTCTCCTGGAGCATCTGAGCAAAGTCTTCACGGGCCCGGCGGGCGAGAGCCTTCGCGCCGTGGACATTGCCCGTCTCGAAGTTCGCGACCGGGAACTGCTCGCGCTGGTGGGCCCCTCGGGCTGCGGCAAGACCACCACCCTGCGCCTGATTGCCGGCCTCGAAGAACCCGGCGACGGCACCATCACCATCGCCGGCCAACCCGTCAACCACCTGCCCCCCAAAGACCGCGATGTGGCGATGGTCTTCCAGAGCTTTGCCCTCTATCCGCACATGTCGGTCTATGACAACCTGGCCTTTGGCCTGAAGCTCCGGCATTTCCCCCGCGCGGAAACCGATCGGCGCGTGCAGGACGCCGCGCAAATCCTCGGGCTCGCCGCTTGTCTCGACCGCCGGCCCGCGGCCCTGTCCGGCGGCCAGCGGCAACGCGTCGCGCTTGGCCGCGCCCTCGTCCGCCGCCCCGGCTTGCTCCTCCTCGACGAGCCCCTCTCCAATCTCGACGCCCCCAGCCGCCTCCAGATGCGCGCCGAAATCGCCCGGCTCCAGACCCGTTTCGGCTCGACGATGATCTACGTCACTCATGACCAGGTCGAAGCCCTGACCCTCGGCCACCGCGTCGCGGTCATGAAGGATGGCGCCATCCAACAGGTCGCCGCGCCCCTCACTCTGTACCAGCATCCGGCCAACCTCTTTGTGGCCGGGTTTATCGGTTCCCCGCCGATGAACTTCTTCGAGGGCACCGTGCGGGAGAAAGGCGCGGCACTTGTGTTCCAGGAAGCCGCCCGCGACCACGCGGCCGCGCCAGCCCCTCTCGTGCTCGGGGTAATCCCTTCGCTCGCCCAACCGCTTCGGGCTTACCTCGGCAAGCCTGTGGTACTGGGCCTCCGCCCGGAGAACATCACCTGCGGCCCGCCCCAGCTCGACGCTTTGCCGGAAAGCGTCCTCCAAACCTCCGTCGAACTCATCCAGCCAATGGGGGC
>CAZDOO010000077.1:0-26901 GCA_964507045.1 uncultured Verrucomicrobiota bacterium
CATTTCCTCGAAATCTAACAAAGCTGCTTCTCCAAGGTGCATTTTTGAGGTTAAATTGTGGTCAAACACCGCCCAGGGACAGGAGTCTTTGGGGCCGTGCTCCTGGAGGTAGTTTGCGAGGTTCTCCGCCACGATGTGCGCGCCCGAACCAGTCAGGCGAGAAATTGTCACGGCCCGTCGGCTTTTTCCGCTCGTGTCAGAGGTGAACGCCCGGCTTGCAGGCTGCAATTGGGTGTCGATGAACGTCCGACATCGTTCCAGTCCATGTTGTATGTCCATAACTGCTCTTTGCTCCCAGGTGCAAGTTAGGTATTCACGTCCCGGTATTCCAGGACCTTTATCTAAGCCTGCCACAAGATACGCCGGGGGAGAAGCATGTTCAATTCGCACGGTGCGATTTGACCTGGCCTAATGCGGAACATTACCAGGGATAGCCGACCTGACTTTGTCCCGAGCGTTCACCTCGGAGAATCGTCACCCGTGGAACCGCTGGCAGTTCATGCCTACCCGGGCTGGCGGTGCCTGTTCTTTTCCGGGACATCCTGTCCGATGAGTTCTCAGAATAGGGCAGGGAACTTGGAGACGGCTTGAGATCTTTTCGGCTGACGGGGTGCCTGGGGGCAGGGGCTAAGTGCTGTAAATCCGCAGAATACCGAGGTACTTGTGCGAGAGGCCTGTCATTTGCTGCTCTCTGCCTGACCCGAGTTAGGGTGGCCCAAGGGTGACTGCGGCGGGGTTGGCAACGTTTATGCGAAGGTCGGGGCGATATATGTTGTTTACGGTATCTTCTCACTGTGGGAGGCGCGCGGCTCTCGTAACTCTAATCTTGGGCATCCTGTGTGCCCTGACACCACTTCCTGGTTTTGCTGCCGGGAGCGTTACTCTGGCTTGGGATGCAAGCCAAGGCACCAACGTCATCGCCAATTACAATGTGTATTATGGCATTGCCAGCGCCACCTACACTAACACGGCTGCGGCTGGCACAAACACTACGGTGTCTATCTCGAACCTGGTTGAGGGCGTAACCTATTACTTCGCCGCCACGGCAGTGGACAGCGTCGGGCTGGAGAGTGACTACTCCACTGAAGTCTCAACCCTGATTCCCGTTAAACTGACCAACCAGCCGCCGACCTTGAACGCGCTGGCCAACGTCACGATAAACGAGAATGCCGGTCTGCAAACCGTCAGCCTGTCGGGCATCTCCTCGGGTGCCACCAACGAATCCCAGACCCTGACGGTTACCGCCACTTCGAGTAATACGGGAGTAATCCCCACGCCGACGGTCACTTATACCAGTCCGGCGGCCACCGGTTCCATCAGCTTTACCCCGCTGGCCAATGCCAATGGCTCCTCGGTCATCACTGTGACCGTGAACGATGGCGGCAGTAGTAACAACGTCATCTCGCGCACCTTTACCGTCACGGTCAATTCCGTCAACCAAACGCCTACGCTGAACACGCTGGCTAACGTCACGATAAACGAGAATGCCGGCCTCCAGACTGTCAGCCTCGCCGGGATCAGCTCCGGGGCTGCCAACGAGTCCCAGACCCTGACGGTCACGGCCGCTTCGAGTAATACGGGAGTAATCCCCACGCCGACGGTCACCTATACCAGCCCTGCGGCCACCGGTTCCATCAACTTCACCCCGCTGGCCAATGCCAATGGCTCCTCTACGATCACGGTCACCGTCAATGATGGCGGCGCCAGCAACAACGTCATCTCGCGCACCTTCACGGTTACGGTCAATTCCGTCAACCAAACGCCTACGCTGAACACGCTGGCTAACGTCACGATAAACGAGAATGCCGGCCTCCAGACTGTCAGCCTCGCCGGGATCAGCTCCGGGGCTGCCAACGAGTCCCAGACCCTGACGGTCACGGCCGCTTCGAGTAATACGGGAGTAATCCCCACGCCGACGGTCACTTATACCAGTCCGGCGGCCACCGGCTCGATCAGCTTCACCCCGCTGGCCAATGCCAATGGCTCCTCGGTCATCACGGTGACCGTGAACGATGGCGGCGCCAGCAACAACGTCATCTCGCGCACCTTTACCGTCACGGTGAATTCCGTCAACCAGACGCCTACGCTGAACACGCTGGCCAACGTTACGATAGACGAGAATGCCGGCCTCCAGACTGTCAGCCTCGCCGGGATCAGCTCCGGGGCGGCCAACGAGTCCCAGACCCTGACGGTCACGGCCTCTTCGAGTAACACCGGAGTAATCCCCACGCCGACGGTCACCTATACCAGCCCTGCGGCCACCGGCTCCATCAACTTCACCCCGCTGGCCAATGCCAATGGCTCCTCGACCATCACGGTGACCGTCAATGATGGCGGCGCCAGCAACAACGTCATCTCGCGCACCTTCACGGTTACGGTCAATTCCGTCAACCAAACGCCTACGCTGAACACGCTGGCTAACGTCACGATAAACGAGAATGCCGGCCTCCAGACTGTCAGCCTCGCCGGGATCAGCTCCGGGGCGGCCAACGAGTCCCAGACCCTGACGGTCACGGCCTCTTCGAGTAACACCGGAGTAATCCCCACGCCGACGGTTACCTATACCAGCCCTGGCACCACAGGCTCGCTTAAGTTCACCCCGGTTACCGATGCCTATGGCTCCTCGACGATCACGGTGACCGTCAATGATGGCGGCGCCAGCAATAACGTCATCTCCCGCACCTTCACGGTTACCGTCAATCAGGTTAACGAACCGCCGACCATCTCCGCCATTACCAACCGCATGATTGCGGCGAGCACTTCAACCCCGGCGATCTCATTCGTCGTCAGCGACGCCGAGACCGCGGCATCCAGCTTGACGGTCGCTGGGAGTTCCGACAACACGAGTCTGGTGCCGGTATCGGCCATCGTCTTTGGGGGCAGCGGCAGCAACCGCACCGTAATGGTCATGCCTACCGCCAGCCAGACCGGCGTTGCCAATATCACCATCACTGTTAGCGACGGAACAGACACTGCCAGCAGCGCATTCCAGTTGAGCGTCCGGCAGCGGCCTGCCGCGCCCAGCGGTCTTCGCATCGTAAGCACCGGGCCCTAACAGGTAGCTCCATCCAAGTCCATAAGACGCCGGCAATCCCGGGCAGCGAAACAGCGCCCGGGATTGTGGCTTTGTGTAACCCTCTGCGGCGTGAGTCCTTTGCCTAATACTCACGACTACGCGAATCTGCCCTGAATCCTGTCTCCTGACTCTGGCCCCCGGAGAATCCCCGGGCCGGACTACGTAGCTGCCCGAGCCCGGCATCGGTATTCCCCGTTGTTGTATCGAGTCGTCAGAAGTGGTAGTTCTGTAGGTCACGATCAAGTTTGTCAGACGACGGGCTTATGAATGACCTGGCAATGCCGGCGGCAGTGAGAGACAGCGTTCTCCAGCGGGGCAGCAATCTAACGGTTGCCCATCGGAGAAACGCGCCGCTTGCTGTTCCCGCGGATTCGTTATGCCCGCCGACCCGCCACCGGCAACTGGCTGCAAAGCCCGGGAGCAGCGCGCCATGAAGAGCTTGTTGGTGGTGGCCCAGCATCCAGATTTTGCGGAAGCGGTCCGTGCCGCAGTGAATCCGGAACTGTATCGGGTCATTGGTCGCGCCAATTTGGATGAAGCGGAGCCTTTGCTGGTGCATGGCCTGGCGGACGCCTGCATCGTGGACGTTGAATTGAATGGCATCCAGGGGATATGGCTGATCGAGAGGCTGCGCCGTAAGGCGCCTAAGTGCCCAGTGATTGTCTATGCCGGTGGCAAACAGCCGGAGTGGGAAGCAGAAGCTTACTTGCAGGGCGCTACTCATGTTCTGGCCAAGCCGGTGCATCGGCGCGTGCTTTCGGCGCTTCTGGATCGGCTGTGGCTGACGACTGCGGAAGCGCGGCCAATCCAGTCGTTCGTGCCGTCGCTGCCGCTGGAGGCGACGAAACCTGCCGAAGCCGGACTGGCGTCAGGCGCGACGCAAACCCTGCGCGTGCTGCGCGATTTCTCGAGCATTCTCACTCACTCGCTTGATGCCGAAGGAATGCTGAAGCAGTTCCTTGAGCTCCTGCGTGAGATTCTGGGCATCAACCGTGCAGCGATATTTCTGCGGCAACCTTCTGATGCTTTCGGCCATTCCCTGGCGGTTGCCGAAAGCCGACGCTTGCGCGCCGCTTGCGCGATTGGTTTATCGCGGGGATTGCTGCAACATTTCGAGTTGTCCTTCGAAGCCGGGATTGGCGGACACCTCGTTCGCCTCGGCCGAATCCTGCGGCGTCAGGATGAAGTAGCACTCCGGGATATCGAAACGCAGAAGGAATTCGAACTGCTCGGAGCTCAGGTGGCCGTGCCTATTCTGGACCGTGAGACGGTGCTGGGCGTAGCCGTCTTTGATGGGCGCATTACCGGTGAATCTCTGGTCAATGCGGAGCTGGAACTGATCTTCCATCTGCTCGAACAGCTCGGGCTGGCCATCAAGAACATTTGGCTGCACGACCAGCTGGCCAGCAATCACGAGATGATGGCCGACATCCTGCGCGAGATCAGCAGCGCGTGTGTTGTGGTCAGTCGGGATTTGGCAGTCTTGCACGCGAACAAGACCGCGCGGCGATACTTCGGCCGCCCGGAGCGGCGCAGCGGCGAACTGGAGTTTGGCGATTTGCCGCAAGTCCTCGGCGCCAAGGTCTATCAGGTGCTCAAGACCGGGGCAGCGGTTCCGCGCTTCAAGTACGAGCCCGAGGAATCGTCCGGCACGGTCTACAACATAACCATTGTTCCCTTTCAGCGGCAGCAGGCTGACCTCCCGGCCTCCGCTTTGCTAATGGCCGAAGACCTCACGCAGAGCGAACAATTGCAGCGCCTGGAAATTGAGGCGGCCAACCTGCGGCTCGTCAAGTCCATGGCCGACCGCCTCACCAATGAAATGGGCAATGCGATGGCGCGTCCCTCCACCTACCAGCAACTGCTGGCCGAGAAGCTCGCCAAGAAGTCCATTGATCACGAGTTTCTCAAGCTCATGGCTCACGACTGGGCGGACGACAACAGGCGCATCTCCCGCCTCGTCAGCCAGATGCGTTCTCTTAATGTGGACGGGCTCGTCTCTCGCGAGGCATTTCCTTTTGTCCCGTTTCTCGATGAAGCCTTCCAGGAAGCTTGTAAACACCGACCTGCCAAGACCGCCCAGATCAAGTACGAGGCTCCCGACAAGCCGATTGTGCTCGTCGGCAATCGCTCAGCCCTGAAGCTCGCGATGGCTGAAGTCCTGCTTAACGCCCTGCAGGCCAACCCTGCTGACCCAAAGATTATACTTCGTTGGCAGGTGGAAGCCGGCGCCAACGGCAGCGAGGAACTGCATATCGAAGTGGAAGATAACGGCCCTGGCTTCACCCCGGAAGTTGCGCAGAAGGCGTTTGCGCCATTCTACACGAAGCGCGAGGTTGGGTTGGGTCTTGGTTTGACCGTTGCGCTTAAGATCATTGAGAACCACCATGGCAAGCTGGTAATACTCCCGCCAAAGACCGGTAAAGGTGGCGTCGTGCGCGTTACTCTCCCTCTCGACTCATCCCTGATACAACGTGATTGAGCGTGCCCGGTGCCTGACACTATTTGCGCAGGACAGGGTTTCTCAGGGACGGACTGTATTTTGTTGCTAATCCTCCGGCAGAGGCTGGCCCTTGGTCTCGGGCGCCCAAATCAGCGCGAGAATGCCGACGAGGTAGATCGAGGACATGATCACGGCGACGGTGCGGAAGGGCATCAGCGTGATCAGCCAGCCGAGCAGCAACGGGAAGGGCGCCGCCAGATAGCGGACGGTGTTGTAGCAGAAACCAACGCCGGTGCCGCGCAGGCGGGTGGGGAAGATCTCCGGGAAGTATATCGAATAGCCCGCAAAGCAGGACAGCGTCGCAAAGCCCATCAGTGGCAGCATCCAGAGCACGTCTGTCGCCGTCTTCAGCGAGTAGAAGACAAACGACACGGAGCCAAGACACAAGAGAAACGACCCCAGGAAGGCGGTGCGGCGGTTGAAATACGCGGCAGCGAAAGTAAACGCGAACATTCCCAGCAGCGAGCCTACGTCCTGCAAGAGCGTGCCGCGGCTGCGGGTCCTATCAATGGTCTTCTGCAGCTCGCGGATGGCGCCCGGAAAGAGCTGTTCCACGAGTTGCCGGTTGAGGGAGATGATATTCTGCCGCTGGCCCTTATTCTGAACGAGCCGGATCAGGTTGCGGGTGCCCTTTTTGAGTCGCACGGATTGGAAGGCTGCTGCGTCATAGAGATTGTCCTGCTGAATGAGGCGGTTCAGGTTTGCCACCAGAGCCTCTACGGCGGCTGGGGCAACCTCTTGTCCACGCTCGACAGCCTCCACTTGCTTCACCACGTCGGGCGACAACCGGGCTTTGAGGTGTGCGATGGCCGGGCTGGCCTGGGATTTCAGGGCGATGCAAATCTCCATCGGCTTGAGGACTTCGTTGAGCTGCAAGGGGCGATTCTTGAAGGCCGTCGTGATCAACTCGGGCGAGAAGAAGGCGATGCCCCACAAACCGACCATGCCGGCAACGCCCAGGCAGATGCCGACGAACGTACTCTTACGCCAGCGCGGATGCCGGAACAGGTCACCAAACGAGCCGACCGCTTTGCCGGCACCGCCCGTGGCCGCCTCCGCCTTGGCCCGGACCCAGGCTTGCGGCTCCTTGAGCAGCAGCACCATCGGCACTGCCAACAGGGCCGGAAACACGCTCACAAACGACAAGACCTGCCAGCCGCTGTAGTGGCCCCAGAAGTTCTCCATGCCGGGAGTGATCTGGAGGCTCAACCCCGAAGCCACCATGTTACCAACTGCGGACAGCGCCTGCATTGAACCGAGGGCCAGGGTCCGGAAATGCTTCGGCACACTTTCCGCCACCAGTGTGGTGGCCGCGCCGAACATGCCGCCGACGCCCAGCCCGAACAGCAAGCGAAAAACGAGGAAGGCGAGCCCCGTCGTGGCAAAGCCCGAGAGGCCCGAAAAGACCGTGTAGGCCAGGAGCGTGGCCACCATCGCCTTCACCCGCCCGTAGTGATCGCTCATCATGCCAAAGAGAATTCCGCCCGTGGCCCAGCCGACCATCATCAGTGTGGTGGCCACAGTTCCCCAGACGTAGACCTGGTGGTCGGACGCTGTCGCTCCCAACAGCTCCCGCAGGGCCGGCTCGCGGGACAGGACGAAGATCCGTTGGCCCATGCAGTCAAACAGCCAGCCGCAGGAGGCGAAGAAGACAACCAGCCAGTGGTAGAAAGTAATGGGTTCAGCATCCGCGTTCGGAGATGGCGGGGGGAAAGTCGCCCGTTGGGCCGCAGCCGTAGTGTCCGACGACGCTTGCATTGCGTTCCATACTCCACAATCGCGGTAAAGAGTGTCAAGTTGCGGTATAGGCGTCGCGAGGCTACTATCCAAATTGTATGAGCCTGGCCAAGTCTTCGAACACCTCCCGGCGCTGTGCCTGGGCCAGAAGGCCGCGGGACATCGAGTACCACGACCGCGAATGGGGAGTGCCGCGGCACGACGACCGGGTCCTCTTCGAGTTCCTCGTTCTCGAAGGTGCCCAGGCTGGCCTGAGCTGGTCCACTATCCTGGAGAAACGCCAGAATTATCGGCGGGCCTTCGACCACTTTAACCCGCGCAAGATCGCGAGCTACGACGCACGCAAGGTGAAGGAGCTTCTCGCCGATGTGGGCATAGTGCGCAATCGGCTCAAGATCGCCGCCGCTATTCAAAACGCGAAGGCATTCCTGGCCGTCCAGAAGGAATTTGGCAGCTTCGACGCCTACGTTTGGCGCTTTGTGGGTGGTCGGCCCATTCGGAACGCCTGGAAGAGACTGGACCAGATTCCCGCGCGAACGCCCGAATCCGACGCCATGAGCCGGGACTTATTGCAGCGTGGATTCAAGTTTGTCGGACCCACGATTTGTTACGCCTTCATGCAGGCGGTGGGCATGGTCAACGACCACTTGGTCAGTTGCTTTCGGTATGCGAAAATAGGCTGATGCTGCCAGTCCGCTCAGAGCCGCAGGAAGATCTTGCGCTTGTAGAGGAAATGGACCAGCCAGAAGGCCAGCAGCAAGCCGACAACCGAGATGACCATGTCGCCGCAGCCCTTGGCAATGTGGGTGTCGCAGAAGATCTTCACGTCGCCCCCGGCAAAGCGCGCTGCCAGGGGTCGGAAGCCGCCAATGATATTGCTGGCCAGGTAAATGGTGATCGAGTTCATCCCCATCCACACAAATGGCTGGCACCAGGTTCGCGCCTGCCAGATGTCCACGATCAGGTAGAACAGGCCTAGCAGAATAGCACTGTAGCCGCCGGCTACCAGCACATAGGAAGAGGTCCATATCTTCTTGATGACGGGGAATTGGCAGTCCCAGAGCCAGCCCAGCGCGGCCCCAGCGATGCCAAACGCAATCAGCCAAACAACCTTCTGCGAGCCTGGCAGCGACGCATTCCGCAGCAGCAGACCGGCAAACACTCCCAGCAGGCAGGTCGCTACTGCGGGGATCGTGCTCAGCAACCCTTCCGGGTCGAAGAACAGGTCATACTTGCGCGCGGGCAGATACTTGAAGTCCACGTGGTTGGCCAGGTTAAGCCCTTTGTCGAACTTCCCCGTGACCCGGTTGGTGGTGGCGTAGAACATCTTCTCCGCCGCCGCCCAGGCGGGGCTGTCCTTGACGGCGGAAGGGTTGCGCTCGTCTTTGAACAGCGCGGCGGTTTTGGCGTCACCCATCTGTTCCGCCATCTGGGCAAGGTTGTCCTTGGTCAACTGGATATCGCGAATCGGCGCGAAGGTCATCAGCGCCCAGTAGCCGGCAAGGATGCCGACGCAAATCGCCACCAGCGCTCGCGGCTTGAAGAAGCAAAACAGCAGCCCGGCAAAGAAATACGCCAGCGCAATCCGGTTGAGCACGCCCATCAACCGAATGTCGGGCCAGGCATTGGCGAGCCCGCGCGAGTAGAGGATGCCAATTACAAAGAGCAGGAAACCGCGGCGGAATACCCGCTTTAGCGCCTCAGTCCGTCCTGCCTGCTCGAGGGTCTTCGTCAGTGAGAACACCAGCGACACCCCCACGATGAACACAAACAGCGGGAAGATCAGATCGTAGAAGTGGAAGCCGGCCCACTCGGCGTGGTCAAGCTGGTCCGCCAGGAAGCTGGTTGGCCGGCTTTGAGTCATGCGATTCAGCGCATAGACCAGCGAATCCGCGCCAATGATCCAGAACATGTCAAAGCCGCGTAGCGCATCCACGGACATGAGCCGTTGGCTGGTTGGGGCGGACGGGTGCAGGTGCTCTTGGTTGGGTATTGGCATAGGCGACCGAGTTTTGCTCAGGTTTAGGGCAATGCTCGCGGCACCTCAAGGCCAAAGATGCTGGTGGCAAGGTGCGCTGGGCCAGCTCTTACAAAGCGCTGAAGTATCTCCCGGCGCCAGAGACAGTCCGCCAGCCAAGACACCAGCGCCGTGGGTTGTCTCTCTTGCGGGCGCGCCGTTCATCTCAGCCACCAGCCGACGAAAGCCGCCACCAATACCAAGGCGATCAGCCACCAAAACCAATGGATTCCCCGCGGCACCGGACTCTTCCCGCCGAACTCGCGCTTGACGAAGTCGTGGTAGTCAAAGTTCTCGTCCGGCAGTCCCAAACCATCCGTGCGTGCGGACTCGGACCAGCCGGTCTGTTCATCCGACCCGCACTCCGGACAGACCCGGGCCTTGGGCGGGACTTCAGCGCCGCAGTTGGGGCAAATGTCGGGCGGCGTCATCCCACGCCCGCGTATTCCTCATCCGTTTTCAGATTGAGCCCCATCAGGACGTAATCGTGGGAAATGGCCTGCATGTCCTTCACGTAATCCTCCAACCGGACAAGATTGCTGAAACCGAGCAAGGCAAACAGCTTGATAGCGGCTTCCTGTTCGCCAATGAATTCCGCTTCCACTCTTTCCAATCCCAGGTGGCGGGCCAGGCTGACGATCTCAGTCACCAACGCTCGGGGCAGACCCCGCCCGCGGTACTTGGGGTGGACCAGCACGTTAATGCGGCCGATGTGGCGCTTCCAGCCGCCAAGCCGTTGATGGAGCGTCGCGTTGCCAACGATCTTGCCGTCCATCAAGGCCAGCAGCGGCAGGTTTCGTCCCAAGTCCATCTTCTGGCACCAGTCCCGGACTACTTGCCGTTCTACGATGCGGTCTTTGATGTACATGCGCTCAGCCTCGGGCAAGGCCAGGAAGAATTCGTGCAAGGCCTTCTTGTCCTTCTTGCACAGCGGACGCAGTTTGCACTTGGACCCGTCTTTGAGTCTAATGCCCTTGGGATATCGCTGGAGTTCAATTTCGACTGACATAAGCTTCCAAACTGATCTCGGCTAAGTGTGCTGTAACTGGGCGGGTGACGCAAGATTCACGGCAGGGATGCCTGCATCCAGTCCAGGTAGCGCCTGTTGCCGCGGGCGATAGGGAGCACGATGAATTCCGGCGTGCTATACGGGTGATTGGCCATAATCAGCTTTTCCAGCGCGGCCAGCCGGGCGGTGGTGGTCTTCATTACCAGCAGAGCCTCGGCCCCGCGTTCAATTATCCCCTGCCACCAGTAATGAGATTCAATCCGGGGCATCAGGTTCACGCACGCAACCAGCCGTGCTTCCAGCGCCGCCCTTGCCAGCTTGCGCCCCGTCTTCAGGTCCGGCGCCGTCACCAGCACTACTGCAAACTTGCTATTACGCCTCATCGCTCAACGCTTTAACCCCTTTGACTCATAAGCGGGTGCAACCCTTTAACGAGTGTAACCATGCCGCTCATATCGTGTGCCTACCGCGGCCCCACCTTCGGCCACGCCAGCGGCACACCCTGGTCAGCCAGCAAACCCTGGAAGTCTTTCAGCAGCCCGCCCTGTTTGCGCACTTCACGCGGCAGGCGCTTCTTCGCCGCGCAGAACGCCGTCAGCGCCCCTACCGTTTCGCCGATGTTCCATTCCACCGGGTGCAGCCGGTAGCAGCCATTGGTGATGTGCGTGACGCCGAGATTCTTGCACGCCGGCAGCAGGTTTTCGACCCGCTGCGGTAACAGCGCGCCCAGCGGGATTTGGTAGGGCAGGGAACTGATGTCAATGCCATTGTCCCCGCCGGTGCTGGGATGCAGATCAATCCGGTAACTGCCGATGCCCACGGAATCCTTGAACTCCGCCGCCTTCACGTCCTCGCGCTTTGCGCCGGTCTCCTTCATGCGCAACTCGGTCGCGACGTGCTGCTCGACGACCGTGAACTCCGCCCGGATGCGCCGGCTCTCGCGGATGTAGGGGTATTTCGCCAGGCCATCCTCCGTGCCGACCACGTCGGGCCGCAAGCGCATGCCCTTCCACCCGGTGCCACCGTCGAGCCGCGGGGCTTCAGTTTGCAGCCAGTAGAGCAGAGACAGGCTGAGCTGCTTGGCGCGAGCCAGATGGCGCGCCGCTTCCTCGCTGCTCACCTCGCACAGGTTGCCGAGCATGTAGTCGTTCTGCGGCCAGTTCACCAGTGAAATGTCGCCCGGATACGTGCCCTCGACGAAGAGCGACTTGTCGGCGAGGCGCCGATATGTCCAGAGCCCCGTGCCCTTTTCCGGGTCGGTCTCCAGCTTCGTCGCCTTGTGGCTGATGGCATCGCCGTATTCCCACGCGAGCAAGCGGCCGGGCCACGGCGGCTTAATCGGCGGCACGAACTCACGCCAGAACTCATACTCGCGCGGCTTCTCAATGGTGTGGTCCTCGCCATGCAGGTAGTCCATCGCGAAACAGCACGTAAACGACTGCATGTTGAGCGGTGCCGCCTCCGCTGGTGCGTGCGGTTCGCCTGTGTCCTTCTGCGATTCCGCCCCTGTGACGTATTCCGTCCTGGTCAGCGGCAGCAGGTCGCCCAGCTCGGTGGCGTCCGCAAAGAATGGCGCGCGGAGGACTACCTCGTTGCCTGATTCAAGGCTGCGCACCCGCACGGCTTCGACGCGGTCGCCGGTGGTCTGCGCGTCCAGTGCTTTGTGCCGCAGCAAAATCAGGATCTTGCGTCCGCTCACATAAGGCGCCAGGAGCTGCTGGAGCACCGCCAGGGACACGCGCGGCTCGTGGCAGAGCCAGGAGACCCAGCCGTTGCCTGGGTTCAGATTGGGCCTGGCCCGCGCCTCGGCGGTGAGGGGAAAGTGGCGCAAATAGTAGTCCCGAATCTGCTGGCGCACGTTCAGGTAGCTGCGCGTGCCGCCGAAGGTCTCGATCCACGGGTTCTCGTCCGGCGGAACTGCCTGCGCGGTCAACTGGCCGCCGATCCAATCCGTCTCCTCAGTCAGGATGACGCGCAGACCATTGCGCGCCGCCGCCAGCGCCGCCGCGCATCCGCCCACCCCGCCGCCGATGACTACCAGGTCCGCCGCCAGTTCTCTGGTGGACGCCCTCGTCGTTCGGCTGTCTGGCGCTGAGACGGTGTTACTCTGTGCGAAAGCAAGACCCGGCGCGGTCATGGTGACTGGCACCGCCAGCCCCAGTCCCTTGAGGAATGAACGCCGTGGAAATTGGCTACTCTTCTTCATGTGCCCCAAGCTACCAATCCCTGGGGGCCTGACAAGCAAAGCCCTTTACCGGATAGAGGTCGTCGAACTTCTCTCCATAGTGGCGAACTTCCGAGATGCCGCTGTGAGACAGGGTGGATTGCTTCAACCACGAGCCTCAGTGGCTGTGAAATAGGCCTTCGTATTCTCGTGGACATCGGTGTGGCGGAGCAGCTCCGCCTCCGTCAGCCAGGCATACTCCCCATGCTGGTCTTTGGGCAGGCGCAGTTCCTCCACGGCAGCCGCCAACCGGTAACCCAGCACCACGTAATGCGTGCCGAACCCGGCCACCCCGTGGTTGTTCGTAGCATAGAAATGCTCATACACCCCCAGGAACTTCGCATCCTCAATCCTCTTCTCCGTCCCCAGTTCCGCCTGGGTGATCCGCCGGAAGGCAGCCGCCAGGGTCTCGTTCTTGGTGATGCGACCCCCCGGCGCAAAAAAGGAGCCTTTCGCCGGTTCATTCTTGCGGCGCCCTACCAGAATCCGCCCATCGGGCGAACGCACAATCAGGTCAATGGCCACCAGCGGCGTCAGCCGAACGACATTATCAAAGTCCTCCGGCGCTAGCCACTGGCCGGGCTTAGGTTCTTGCTTCATTGTTTGTGCCGCAACCCTAAAGGTTTCTGTCCACACGCCTCAAGGTGAAAACCGATCCAGATCTCGGTGTTGGGGCTCACATTCCGCTCGACCTGTCGCGCCGGTTTTGGAACAACAGGGCGCAACAGATGAAGCGCGCAAGCCAGCACAACGATGACCCGGCTGTGGCCGACATGGACATTGTGCCGACCCAGGCCGGCTATGACCGCTGGGCGGAGTTCTATGACGGGGAGGATAACCCGCTGGTGATGTTGGAAGAGAAGCATATCGGCCCGCTGGCCGGAGACGTAGCGGGGTTGGCGGTGGCGGACATCGGCTGCGGCACCGGTCGGCATGCGCTGCGGTGGGCCGCTGCCGGCGCGCGCGTCACCGCCGTGGATTTCTCGGCAGCCATGCTGGAACGCGCCCGTGCCAAGCCCGGCGCTCAAGCCGTTACCTTCGTTCAACATGACTTGGCCAAGCCGTTCCCGTTGGAAAGCGCCGCGTTTGACCGCGTCTTCTGCTGCTTGGTGCTGGATCACATCGCGGCGTTGGACAAGTTCTTCGCCGAGCTGCGGCGGCTGTGCCGGCCCACGGGCTGCGTCATCATCTCGGTGATGCACCCGGCGATGTCCTTGCGGGGCGCCCAGGCCCGCTTCATCGAACCGGGGACAGGCCGCCGCATCAGCCCCGCCGGCCACGCGCACCAGATGTCCGACTACCTCATGGCCGCCGTCCGGGCCGGTCTGACGCCGGAGCACCTGAGCGAACACGCGGCAGATGCCGCCCTGGTCGCGCGCTCTCCCCGTGCCGAGAGATACCTGGGCTGGCCCATGCTGTTGTTGATGAAGCTGTTACCAGGCGGCGGCAGATGACCCCTGTGCCACAGCCTTGTGCCGTCCAACGGAGGCGCTTTCCATCCTCTCTTTTGTCCGGCAGAGCAGGGGACTTCGCTCGATCCCTATGCAAACCGGGGTTTATGCAATGGAGTGCACAAGTCAAGACGCAGAATGCACAAAATGCCTTATAACTGCTGCATCCGCAGCCACTTACACGATCCACCTCGGGTACTCACCGGGGTCTCACCGGGAACACACCGGATACTCGCCGTCATCGCGGGCCGACAGACCGGTGTCTTTTTGCTTCTCAATCGCACGCCGTTTCGGGCAACGTGCGGGCTGAGGCGAATTGGCGTTGGCATATGCGCGTATTAATTGCGACGGTAACAGCAGGCGGCGGACACCTGGCGGCAGCGGCGGCCCTGGACGAGGCTTGGCGCGCTTTGCGGCCTGACGACGTGGTTGACCAGGTTGACATTGGGAAGTTTTTCTCGCCGCTGCACCGGAAGGTGGTTTCAGATGGGTATGTGGAGCTGGTCAATCACGCGCCGGAGTTGTGGGGCATGATGTTCGCCAAGACTGACCAGCCGAGGATGGCTCGGGCCATGAACCGTGTGCGGGCGATGTTTCCCAGCGGCTCCCGGGCCAAGCTGGGGCGCTACGTGAAGCAGTTCCGGCCCGACGTCGTGCTGTGCACGCACTATTTCCCGCTGGAGACGCTCAACCATCTGCGCCGGAAGCGCGGCGGCCCGCGCCCAATGGCGGTGAGCGTGGTGACCGACTTCGAGGCGCACGCGCTGTGGATGGATTCCTGCGTGGGCTTGTATTGTGTGGCCGCCGAGGAGACCAAAGCGCGGCTGGTGGCGCGCGGGGCGGCGCTGGCTGAGGTCGTCGTCACCGGCATACCGATCTCGGCGAAGTTCTCGGCGAAGCTGAATCCCAAAGCGGTGCGCAAAGCGCTTGGGCTGCGGGACGATCTGCCGGTGCTGCTGGTGCCGAGCGGCGGGTTTGGCATGGGACCGGTGGGGCAGATTCTGGCCGAACTGGACAAGGTCAGCCGCCCATTCCAGACCGTGGTGGTGACCGGGCGCAACGCCGAGCTGCGCCGCGAGCTGGCGACCCAGGACCGGAAGCATCCGACGCAGGTGCTGGGATTTGCCAGCAACATGCACGAGCTGATGGCGGTGGCGGAGCTGATCATTACCAAGCCGGGCGGGCTGACGTCCTCCGAGGCGCTGGCAATGGGCAAGCCGCTGTTCATCCTCAACCCGATCCCCGGTCAGGAGGCGGCTAATAGCGACTTCCTGCTCGAACACGGCGCGGCGGCCAAAGCGAATCGAGTGGAGGATTTGCCCTACCGGATTGAGCAGTTGCTCGGGAGCCGGAAGCTGGCGGATATGGCGCGGGCCGCAAGGGCTTTAGGCAAGCCGCAGGCTGCTCGGGACGTGGTGAACGAGGTGGTCGGGCGCGCCCGCCAAACGGTTTAACCCGATAACCGGAGAGCTCACGCGACATGGCGCCCGAGGAAACCACGCTGCTGGCGTTCGGACCGTCTCCCATTCACGGTCGCGGGGCCTTTGCCAGGGAGCCTATCGGCCAGGGCACACGGGTTATCGAATACGTCGGCGAGCGGATTAGCAAGCGCGAGTCGCTGCGGCGATGTGAGCGGGAGAATGCCTATATCTTCGCGCTGACCGCGCACGAGGATTTGGACGGCGACGTGTCGTGGAACCCGGCGCGCCTGATCAATCACAGTTGCGCGCCCAATTGCGAGGCGCGGATGGAGGACGGGCGCATCTGGATCGTGGCAACGCGGGACATTGCGCCGGGGGAGGAGATCACGTTCAATTACAACTACGACCTGGTGGACTATCGCGAGCACCCTTGCCGTTGCGGCTCGCCCAATTGCGTCGGCTACATGGTGGCGCAGGAATTTTTCGAGCACCTGCTCAGCCGCAAGGCGGCGAAATGCTGAATCGCCCTGGTTCCGCGCGGCTGGCTGCCGCCTCGGCTGCTCACTTGCGCCCCGTCATCAGGAACACCGTGAACACCCGCTCCGCGCCGCCGGCAATCGGCTTCGACACCGTGGCCGCCGTTTGATACCGCACCTCACTCAGGCCAGCCTCGACAAAGGCCTGACGCAGCTCCGCCTGGGGGAATCCGAAGTGGAAGACGCCGTCATTATTGGCGTGAAACTGCCCGTCCTCGGGCTCGAGGTCGGCAATGCAGAGCTGTCCGGCCGGCCGCAATATCCTGGAAAACTGGCCGAGCAGCGGGCGAATATCCCGGATATGATGCAAGGTCATGCTGCTGACCACCACGTCGTAGGCGCCGGGCAGCGTGGCCCCCTTCTCCAGGTCCAGCCAATGCGTGCTCACGTTAGGCAACTTCTGGCTTCTGACCTTTGCCCGGAGCACGTCGAGCATCCCTGCCGAGCTGTCAATGCCGGTGACCGAGCGCACCGCCGGCTGCAGCGCCAGGGTCAGCAGGCCCGTGCCGCAGCCGAAATCCAGCACATCCAGATTACGATTCGGCTTGATCGCCTCCGATATGGCCCGGGCAATATCGCCGGCCAATTTCACCCGCCGGGGTTCCTGCTCCCAGGTGGCCGATTCCTTGTCAAAGTTGCGTTTCGCAGAGCTCATGGATTCAGTGCTGCCAATAGTGTCCAAAGCTGTGCTTTGAAACAACGCCCAAAATAGGGCTTGCTTAAAGATGCGCAGATGGGAATTCATGGCAGTCGTGCGCTCTGATTATCTGCTGATAACCGCCTTGGTGCTGGCAAGTCCGGGCCCGATCCGGGCCGCCGCCGCCGCGAATGCCAGCCGCTGTGCCTTTGTCGGCATCAGCGACTTCGCCGCCTTCACTAGGAGCCCCGGTACGGCGGCCAACGATACAATCTTCCTCTCACCCGAAATCACGGCCCCGATCGAGTGGAACGAGCTGGTCGTCTCCTGGAATGTCCCGTCCGAAGTCCACCTGAAGGCCGAGGCGCGGGCCCTCTACCCGGATCACGCCACGCAATACTACACCCTGGGCCTGTGGTCCGATGATCCGCAGCAATTCCCGCGCGCAAGCATCCCGCGGCAACGGGACCCAGATGGCACCGTCCGCACCGACACGCTCATCCTAAGCAACACCGTGCGCAAGGTGCAGCTCCGCATCACCGTGGGCGGTGCCGGTGGCCGGGACGCGCTCAAGTTCCTCGGCCTCTCTTTTTGCAACAGCACCGTGCCGGCGCGCGCGCTGCCGCCAAACCGCGCCGCGTGGGGCAAGGTGATCGAGGTCCCGGAGCGGCGCCAGGGCGAGTATGAGGGCGGCGGCGGGTGGTGCAGTCCCACCTCGCTCTCGATGGTCCTGGCCTATTGGAGCCAGCGCCTCCAGCGGCCCGAACTCGACCACACCGTTCCCGAAACCGCCCGCGCCATTGCCGACGGTCCCAAGGCCGACACCGGCAACTGGCCCTTCAACACCGCCTACGCCGGGCACTACCCCGGCCTGAAGGCCTACGTGACCCGGTTGGAGGACATCGCCGAGCTGGAGGATTGGATCGCTGCGGGCATCCCGGTGATCATCTCCGTTTCTTCCTACCTGTCGCGAGACCGCGCCACGGGGCCGGACAACGGCCATCTCATCGTCTGCGTGGGCTTCACCGACAAAGGCGACGTGGTGACCAACAATCCCGGCGTATCGGTCCGAAGGAAGGTGCGCGCCCGGCAGATTTACGCGCGGGCGAAGGTTGCCGACGCCTGGAAGAAATCCAAAAACACCGCTTACCTAATCTACCCCGAAACCGCCACCATCCCCGCCAACCGCCTGGGCCATTGGGACAGCACCCCCGCCAAACGCACACCGCACTTATGACCAACATCATCATCACCGGTTCCAAAGGCCGCATGGGCAGGGCGCTGGAGGCTTGCGCCCCGCAGCATCCCGAGCTGCAAATCACCGGCCGGATTGACCAGGGCGAAGACCTGGAATCCGTGATCGGGCAGGGGGACGTGGTGATTGATTTCAGCTCGCACAGCGCGACGCCCGCGATTGCGGCCCTGTGCGCGGCCCGCCAGAAGGCGATCGTCGTCGGCACCACCGGCCATTCCGACGAAGAAAAACAGCAGATCGCGCGCTGCCAATCGCAAATCCCCATCGTGCTGTCCTCCAACTTCTCCACCGGCGTGAACACGCTCTTCTGGCTGACGCGCCAGGCGGCCGAGATCCTGGGGCCGGGCTTCGACCTGGAGATCGTTGAGATGCACCATCGGCTGAAGCGGGACGCCCCCAGCGGCACCGCCAGGACTTTGGCGGAAATCCTGGCCGCAGTGCGCGGGCAGCAGCTCACCCAGGTGGCGCGGCATGGGCGCGTGGGCCTGGTGGGCGAGCGCACGGCCGAGGAAATCGGCGTGCATTCGGTGCGCGGCGGCGACGTGGTGGGCGACCACACGGTCATCTTCGCCGGGCTGGGCGAGCGTGTGGAGCTCACGCACAAGGCTTCGACGCGCGAGACCTTCGCGAACGGCGCCCTGCGCGCGGCACTGTGGGTGGCCAGGCAAAAGCCCGGGCTTTACGACATGCAGGATGTGCTGGGGCTCAAGTGAAGGCCGGGAGTGCAGAGTGGGCGATCGTAGCGCTGGGCTCAAATCTGGGTGACCCGCCCCGGAATGTGCGGCGGGCGATGGAACAATTGCAGGCGCTTTCAGCGCATCGCCTGCTCAAGTCGTCGCTGTGGCAAACCGCGCCCGTGGATTGTCCAGCCGGCTCGCCGGTCTTCGTGAACGCGGTGGTGGCGCTGGTGCCGCGGCGAGGGGCCACCCCGGAATCGGTGCTGGGCAGCTTGCAGCGGATTGAAAGGGAGTTTGGGCGGAAGCCGAAGCAAGTGCTGAACGAACCCCGCCTGCTGGACCTGGACCTGATTGCCTTTGGAAACGAGACCCGCGCCGGCAAGGCGTTGACGCTGCCCCACCCGCGGGCGCATCGGCGGCGCTTTGTGCTGCAGCCGTTGAGCGAAATCCTGCCGGACCTGATTCTGCCGGGCCAAACCGCGACGGTGTTGCAGTTGCTTGGGGCGTTGCCGCCGGCTGCCGGACCCGGCTCCGGTGAGCCGCCGGTCCGGCTGGAATAGCGCGGCGGGCGGGCGTCGAGGGGTGAAGAGCAGGCGGGAGAATTGCTTTTACGGTGAGGCGGCCGGGGTGTTAGGCTGGGGGCCACGCTGCATGGATCACGACAGGCATGTGAGGTCGCGTAGATTGGCCGGCTGGGCGGTCAGGCTGAGCCTGGCCGCCGGAGCGGCCTGGTGTGCAACCGCGAGCCCGGTGACGGATTCGACCAACGTGACGGCATCCTACAGCGTTCGCACCTGGCAGACCGATGAGGGGCTGCCGCAGAATTCGGTGCAGGCGATTGCGCAGACGGCCGACGGGTATCTCTGGGTCGGCACGCGCGAGGGGCTGGCGCGGTTCGATGGGGTGCGATTCGTGGCGCTGGACGAAAAGGCGCCGCAGGAGCTGCGCCACGGGTCAATCACCACGCTCTGCGCCAGTGGCGATGGGAGCTTGTGGATCGGATGCGAGGGATACGGGTTGGCGCGTTGGAAGGAGGGCAGCCTCACACGGTTCTCGGAAGCGGACGGCCTGGTGAGCAACCAAATCCGGTGCTTGCTGGAGAGCGGGGATGGGACACTGTGGATCGGCAGCGAAGGGGGGCTGACGCGGTACCGCAATGGGAAGTTCAGCAATTTCACGGAAAAGAACGGCTTGGCGGCCAATTCTGTCCGGGGTCTATGCGAGGATCAGCCGGGGGGGGGCCTGCGCATTGCCACGCTGCGGGGGCTTTGCACCCTGGACAAGAATGACACCATCCGCAACTTTGACATCAAAGCCGGAACCACCGCCAACGCGTTGAAGTTTGTCTGCAAAGACAAGCAGGGCCGAATCTGGACGGGATCGAATGAAGGCCTGAACTGCGTGGACGGCACCACGGTGGCGACCTACGGCGTGGAGGCGGGGCTGCCGGACAGGATTGTCAATACGGCCTGGGAAGATCGGCGCGGCCAATTGTGGGTGGGCACCTATCATGGAATCGCGAGGATGGTCCAGGGAAAGTTCGTGCGCCGGGCCAAGCGGGAAGGGGCATTTGGCGATTGGATCTACACCATATTTGAGGATCGCGAGGGCAACCTCTGGGTCGGCGGACGCGATGGTCTGTATCGCCTGGCCCCGGCGCGCTTCACCGCCTACACCACACAAGAGGGGTTGGCGCGGGACAATGCCATGTCCGTCTGCGAGGACAGCGCGGGCACGATCTGGATTGGGACCTGGGGCGGGGGCTTGAACCTGCTGAAGGATGACAAGGTCAGTGTCTATTCCGAGTCGCGCGCGCTGACGCAGGGGGAAGTGCTGGCATTACACGAAGGGCGGGAGGGGAGTCTGTGGGTAGGGCTGGATCATGGTGGCGGGCTGGTTCGGCTCAAGGACCGAAGCGAGAGCGTATTTGCCCACCAGCCCGGCCAATTCGACGCCGCAATCCGGGTAATCCACGAGGACCGGGAGGGGGCGCTTTGGCTGGGTACGAGCCTGGGATTGAACGTCCTGCGGGCGGGCAAGTTCCAGAGCTACACGACGGCCAACGGGTTGGCGGGAAACATGGTGCTCGCGCTCTGTCAGGAGCCGGGCGGCGGTTTGTGGATTGGGACTGATGGAGGCTTGAGCCGCATGGAGCTCGGCAAGGCTGCCGTCGTCGCCCTGCCGGGAGGACCGTCCACCTGCTGGGTTAACGCCCTGTACCTGGACGGCGAGCATACGTTATGGGTGGGAACCCGGGGTGGGGGTCTGTACCGGCTCAAAGGAGGCAAGTTCACGGCTTACACCACGCGGCAGGGGCTGTTCAGCGACGAGATTTACGAAATCCTCGAAGACAACGAAGGCTATTTTTGGATGAGCTGCCGGAAAGGCATTTTCCGGGTGAGCCGCAAGCAACTGGACAACCTGGACCGGGGCGGGGCGCGGGTGCTGTCCTGCACCGCCTTTGGCCGGGCGGACGGGTTGCCGAGCATCCAGTGCAATGGCGTGTCCAAACCGGCCGGTTGGAAGAGCCGCGACGGGCGGCTGTGGTTTCCGACCATCCGCGGTGTGGTGGCCGTCGAGCCCGGAATCAGGCCCAACCTGCGGCCGCCCCCGGTCTATATCGAGGAGGTTATCGCTAATGGCCGATCACTGCTGTCGGCTCCGCTGGCGGCGAGCGATTCGTTGAGCCTCCGGGTGCCGCCGGGCCAGGGCCGCGTCGAGATTCATTACACGGCCCTGAGCTACCAGGCACCCGAGAAGAACCATTTCCGGTACCGACTGGGAGCCATTGATTCCGCCTGGGTTGATGCCGGCAGCCACCGCTCCGCCTTTTATGAGACCATTGCCCCGGGCAAGTACCGCTTTCAGGTGATCGCCTGCAACAATGACGGGGTGTGGAATGAAACCGGGGCGACGCTCCTGCTGGAGTTCGTGCCGCAATACTGGCAGACTTGGTGGTTCAAGGTGGCTCTCGGGGCCCTCACCGTCCTGTTGCTGACGCTGTTGTATCGGTTGCGCGTCGGGCGGCTCCGGGACATTGAGCGCCTGCGAATTCAAATTGCCGCCAACCTGCATGACGACGTGGGCGCGCGACTGACGAAGGTGGGCATGCTGACCGAGTTGGTGGACCGGGAGACGAAGGAGGACCACCCCAACAAGCCCCATATTCGCAATATCTTCAGGACCGTCCGCGAGATCACCCGGGCGATGGACGAAATCGTTTGGACGATTAATCCCCAGAACGACACGCTGGATCACCTGGCCAACTACATCTTCCAATATGCCCAGGAGTATTTCCAGGACACCGGCGTGAGCTGCCGGCTGGATCTGCCCGCCCAACTGCCGGACCGGCCCGTGTCCACCGAGGTGCGGCACAACCTGTTTATGGCGGTGAAGGAAGCCCTGAACAATGCGCTCAAGCATGCCCACGCCACCGAAGTGCGCATCGGCTTGGGCGTGACGGACCGGCGGATGACGATCGCCATCACCGATAACGGCCGGGGCTTTCCGGTCGGACAGGCCCGGGGTAAAGGCAATGGCCTGGATAACATGCGCCACAGGCTGGAGCAAATCGGCGGACATCTCGTCCTGGAAAGCGAGCCGGGCCGGGGCACCCGCATCCGGATGGAGGCGGAAGCGGCGTGAGGAGAGCGTCCCGCCATGAACATATTCATGCGATTGCAGCCGGGCTGAGGAAAGGGCATAATCCCCTGCGCGATTGAGTATGGCCATCAGGGTTTCCATCATTGAAGACGACGACTGGATTCGCGAGAATCTGGCCAGCCGGATCGGACAAGCCCAAGGCTTTGCCTGCGCCGGCGCCTACCGGACCGGTGAGGAAGCCGTCGCCAAAGTTCCCGGGCTCATGCCGGATGTAATCCTGATGGACATCAACCTGCCGAAAATGAACGGCATCGAATGTGTCCGGCAGCTCAAAGCGCTGACCCCCTCCGCGCAAATCCTGATGCTGACCGTGTATGAGGACAGCGACAAAATCTTCAACTCGCTTCTGGCGGGGGCGAGCGGCTACTTGTTGAAGCGGACGCCGCAGGCGGAAATCCTGGAGGCGATTGCCGAAGTCCACCGCGGCAACTCGCCGATGACTGGTCACATTGCCCGCAAGGTGGTTCAGTATTTCAACCAGCGAGGCGGCGCCGGCTCGGAAGTCGAGAAACTGTCAAGCCGGGAGCGGGAAGTTCTCGAACGCCTGGCGCAGGGAATGCCATACAAGGAGATCGCCTCGCTTCTGTCCGTGAGCATTGACACGGTTCGGGTGCACATCAAAGGCATCTACGGCAAGCTCCATGTCCATTCCCGCGGCGAAGCGGTGGCCAAGTACCTGGGGTCGTGACGTGTGCGCGGCTGCGGCCCGGGGCGCTGGCAGCCGGCCACGGGTGAAGGGCGGCTGAGTCCCAAAGCCGCTCGCTGCAGACGAGGGGCGAAATTCGCCGTTGACCTGGTTGCGAGCCCTTGCTTAGTCTCCACGCATAACGTGTGCAAACTGTATTAGCGTAATAAAGGAAACCCTATGCCGGATCTGAAGAAGCTCTATGACGCGGTGGTCAGCGGCGACGCCAAGACCACCCAGGCGATTACCAAAGAAGCCCTGGCCGCGGGCGTTGACCCCCTCAAGCTGGTCAACGAACATATGGTTCCCGCCATGGACGAAGTGGGCCGCCGCTTCGAGGCCAACGAATACTTCGTGCCCGAACTGCTCATCTCGGCTCGCGCGATGAAGGCCGCCCTCGAACTCATCCGCCCGCTGCTCGTCGCCCGCGGCGACAAACCCGTCGGCCGCGTTGCCATCGGCACCGTCAAAGGCGATTTGCACGACATCGGCAAGAACCTCGTCGCCTCGCTGCTCGAGGGCGGCGGCTTCGAGGTCATTGACCTCGGCGTCAATGTGTCCCCGGAGAAGTTCATCGAGACCGTCAACGCCAAACAGGCAAACATTGTGGCCATGTCCGCCTTGCTTACCACCACCATGCCGTCCATGAAGACCACCATTGACGCGCTGAAACAAGCGGGCGTGCGCAATAAGGTCAAAGTCCTCATCGGCGGCGCGCCGATCACGCAGAAATACGCCGACGAAATCGGCGCGGACGGCTATAGTGAGAATGCCGTCGGCGCGGTGGCGCTGGCCAAGAAGGCTGTGGCCGCGTCCTAGCGGACCCCGCGCCGCGGGCCTGCCGGCCATGTCCCCGCTCATCCAACAACTCATTTCCCGCGGGCCGGTGATTACCGACGGCGCGTGGGGCACCGAACTGCAGGCGCGTGGCCTGGGCGTGGGCGAGTTCCCCGACCTTTGGAACCTGACCCACCCGGAGAGCGTAGGAGCGGTTGCCGCGGCATACGTCGCGGCCGGCAGCCAGGTGATTCTCACCAACACTTTCGGCGCCAATCGCATCCGCCTGGGCGAGCAGGCCGCGGCGGATAGGGCAGGGGAGATCAATGCGCGGGGGGTGGAGATTTCACTCCAGGCCGCGGCCGGGCGCGCCCGCGTATTCGCCTCCATTGGTCCGACGGGCAAACTGCTCATGAACGGCGATGTGACCGCGGATGAACTGCGCAGTGCTTTCGAGGAGCAAGCGCGCGCGCTGGCCCAAGCCGGAGCCGACGCGCTGGTCGTCGAGACCATGTCCGACCTGGAGGAGGCGAAGCTGGCTGTGGGCGCCGCGCGTGACACCGGCCTGCCCGTCGTCGCCTGCATGGTCTTCGACAGCGGCAAAGCGAAGGATCGCACCATGATGGGCGCTACCCCGGAGCAAGCCGCCGAAGCCCTTGCCGCGGCGGGTGCGGACATTATCGGCGCCAACTGCGGCCAGGGTATCATCGGCTTCATCGCGATCTGTCAGCGCCTGCGCGCTGCCACCGAACGCCCCATCTGGATGAAACCCAACGCCGGGCTCCCGATCATGGTGGCCGGCCGCCCCAGGTACACCACCACCCCTGCTGAGTTCAGCAGCTACGTCCCCGCCCTCGTCGAAGCCGGCGCGAATTTCATCGGCGGCTGCTGCGGCACCCGGCCTGATTTCATCGCCGCCATCAGCCGCGTCCTCGGCGGAGGCAAAATGGAGTGATGGAGTATTGGAGTGTTGTTAAACGGCACGGGGGAGCGGCCTCATCCCTCCCTTACTCCCTCACTTCAGTTCCCCACTACTCCACTACTCCACCACTCCATTTCCCCATTCCCCTTCTCCCATGACCAGTCGCGAACGAGTCCTCGCTCATCTGGCCGGCCGCCCCGTGGACCGCCTGCCGCTCATGCCCATCACCATGATGTTCGCCTGCGCTCAGATCGGCGCGCGCTATCGCGACTACTGCACCGATTACCGGGTGCTGGTCGAGGGCCAAATCCGCACCGCCGAAGCTTTCGGGTTCGACTACGTCAACACCATGTCCGACCCCGCCCGCGAAGCCGCCGACTGCGGCGCCACGGTCGAGTACTTTGACAACCAGCCCGTCGCTCTCGTCGAAGACCAGGCCCTGTTGGCCGACAAAGGCAAGCTCGCCTCCCTCAAAATCCCTGACCCGCTCGGCGGCGGCCGCATGACCAACAGCCTCAAGGGGCTGGCGCTTTACAAGGAGCGCGTCGGCAAGGACAAGATCATCGAGGGCTGGGTCGAAGGCCCCATCGCCGAAGCCGCCGACCTGCGCGGCATCAACACCGTGATGCTCGATTTCTTCGACGACCCCGCCTTCGTGCGCGACCTCTTTGCCTTCGTGATCGAAATGGAGCTGTGCTTCGCACGCGAGCAGATCAAGGCCGGGGCGGACATCATCGGGGTCGGGGACGCCGCCGCCTCGCTCGTCGGTCCCGACATCTACGAGGAGTTCGTCTGGCCTTGCGAAAAGCAACTGGTGGACGGCATCCACGCCCTTGGCGCGAAGGTCCGCCTCCACATCTGCGGCAACATCCGTCGCATCCTGGGCGGCATTGGCAAGCTCGGCTGCGACATCGTGGACGTGGACTACCTCGCGCCGGTGTTCGAGGCGCGCCAGAAGATGGGCCCGGACACCGTCCTGCTCGGCAACCTGAACCCCGTCGCCGTCCTGCGAAATGGCAACCCGGAAGGCGTCACCGCTGCCATCGCCGAATGCCACCGCCAAGCCGGCCCGCGCTTCATTGTGGGTGCCGGCTGCGAAATCCCCCGCGACACCCCGCCCGGGAACCTCCGCGCCCTCTGCGCCTACGCCCACCAACACTCTCCCACTGCCGAGCCTGCAACTTGACCTTGGCGGCAACTCCCCCCGCCGAAGCCGGTAAACCGCACCGCCATAAGTGTCTCAATTAAGGACACTCATAAGGCCTCCAACGTCACCTCACCGTATCCTCACCGTAGTACCTCTGCAAACCTTGCAGAGGTACTACGGTGAGGATACGGTGAGGCTACGGTGTGGATATGGTGAGGGAAGGAGGTCTGACCCCCACTTGGCGACCCCGCCAGCGTTACCGCTGCCCTCGCCGAATGTCACCGCCAGGGTGGGCCCCCGCGACACCCCCGCCGAGAACCTCCGCGCCCCCTGCGCTTACGCCCACACCCATCGCCCCTAAAGGCAGGGCCCGCTCGCCGAGCGGGCCGGAGCTTTGGAAGGCCGGCAGGTGTAAACAGTGTGCCAAAGTGTCACACTGGCGGGTTATTGCCCTGAGCCGGTCAACTCCGCACGGGGTAGCCACATACAAGCCTGAGGGTAGCCTCCGGGAGGGAAGAAGGCTGGGAGGCGGCAGGCTGGAGGCTGAAGCGCTGGAATTGGCTTGTATTGTGCATAGGATAGGCGCAGAACCGTGGGCGCCGGTTGGGATAGGTCATGTCCGGTAACAAAAGGCATATGATGAGAGTGGTCCAACGCGTTGCCCTTACGGGAACCTTCCGCATAATCAGAGTCCTCGCCTGTTTCCTCACCGCCGGGCTCGCGTCGGCGGCGACGGTGGACGCGGTCTGGAACTCCGCCGCCGATGTGCCGGTCACGGCCAACGGCTACACCGCTACGGGGAACACGGTGGACTTCACGCTCAACTACGCGCCCGAGACGGGCACGGACTTGATGGTGGTGAAGAACACGGGTTTGCCCTTCATCAGTGGCACGTTCGACAATCTGGCCCAGGGGCAGGCGGTGGCATTGAGCTATGGCGGGGTCACTTACCGGTTCGTGGCCAACTACTACGGTGGCAGCGGCAATGATCTGGTGCTGATGTGGGCGACCACTCACCCGTTTGCGTGGGGCTGCAACAGCTATAGCCAGCTCGGTGATGGCACCGCCACCGAGCGCCACATCCCCGTGCCCGTGGCGGCAATGGGCGCACGGGTGTGATTAAAAGTGGTGAGTCAGTTCCAGAGGGTGAGCCACTGACCGTTG
>CAZDOO010000078.1:0-26658 GCA_964507045.1 uncultured Verrucomicrobiota bacterium
CCGTTGCACGCGGGCGCTGCCGCCTTTGACCAGTGCCTCCACTTCCTTGAGCGAAGCCATGGAAGTGTCGCCGGGCGTGGTCATGGCCAGCGCGCCGTGCGCGGCGCCGTATTCGACAGCCTTCTGCGGGTCGTTGAACTTCAGCAGGCCGTAAATCAGCCCGCTGGCGAAGCTGTCGCCGCCACCCACGCGATCCAGGATTTCCAGGTCCGCGCGGTTAGGCGCTTCGTGGAACTCGCCGCCGCCCCAGCAAATCGCGCCCCAGTCATTGCGCGTGGCGGTTTTCACCGCGCGCAGAGTGGTGGCCACCACGCGGAAGTTTGGATACGCCTTGACTGCTTTGCCGATCATCTGCTTGAAGGCGGTCACCTCAAGGCGCGAGAGGTGTTCATCCGCGCCTTCGACCGCGAAGCCCAGGCAGGCCGTGAAGTCCTCCTCGTTGCCCAGCATCACATCCACGTGCCGGGCGATCTCCCGGTTCACTTCCTGCGCGCGCTGCGGCCCGCCAATGCTCTTCCAGAGCGACGGACGGTAGTTCAGATCGTAGGAGACGATGACGCCATGCCGCCGGGCGGCTTTCACCGCCTCCAGCACCAGGTCGGCAGTGGTGTCACTGAGCGCCGCAAAAATGCCTCCCGTGTGGAGCCACCGCGCGCCGAGCTGGCCGAAGATGTGGTCCCAATCAAAATCGCCGGGCTTGAGCTGGCTGGCGGCGCTGTGGCCGCGATCCGAAATGCCCACCGCCCCCCGCGCGCCGAAACCGCGCTCGGTGAAGTTCAGCCCGTTGCGCACGGTGCGGCCCACGCCATCAAACGGCACCCACTTGATAAATTCGGTGGCCACGCCGCCTTGCAGGATGAAGTCCTCCAGCAGCCGCCCAACGTCGTTGTCGGCAAATGCGGTGCATACGGCGGTCCTGAGACCAAAGCACCGCCGCAGGCCGCGCGCGACGTTATACTCGCCGCCGCCTTCCCACGCCTTAAACTCGCGCGCGGTGCGCACGCGCCCTTCGCCCGGGTCCAGCCGCAGCATGATTTCGCCCAGCGAGATCAAATCATACTTGCCTGACCCGTCCGGCTTGATGTCTAAAATGGCCATAAGCTTCTCATTACCCATTGCCGGGTGATCAACTCAAGTAGATTCGCCCGCGCCTAAGCGGTGCCCGGCACGATTTTCCCCAGGACTGCCGCCCGCCGCGCCCCCGTCGCGGCCGGCACATTGCCCGGCCTTCCGCGCAAGGTTTCATGCGCTAAAATGGCGAAGGCCAGAGCTTCCTTGGCGGAGTTGGCGATGCCGAAATCCTCGTGCGTGCACAGCTCGCCCACGCCGATTTGGCGGGCCAACATGCTTCTCAACGTCGGGTTTTGGGCTCCTCCCCCTCCCAGGATAATCTGCAACCGGTCCAGTTCCGCGGCTTTAAGTTTGGGGAAAACGAAGCGCCGGTAAGCCTCCGCAATGCTGGCGGCCGTGAAGGCGGTTGCCGTGGCGACCATGTCCTCCGGGCGCAAACGCAGCCGCCGCGCCAACCTAAACACCCTCTTGATGAACGCCTCGCCAAATTCCTCCCGGCCCGTGGTCTTGGGTGGACGCCGCCGCAGGAACGGATGCGCCATCATCGCGGCCAGCAGCTTGTCGCAGACGCGGCCACGTGCTGCCCAGCGCCCATCGCGGTCAAACGTCTGCCGGCCCCGGCTCAGCGCCGCCATCAGCCCATCCATCACCATGTTGCCTGGCCCGGTATCGAACGCCAGGACGTCCTCCAGCTCCGCGCGCGGCGGTAGGAACGTCAGGTTGCCGATGCCCCCGAGGTTTTGCACGATGCGCGGCCGCGTGTCGTTGGTGAACAGCGCCCAATCCGCATACGGCACCAGCGGCGCGCCTTGCCCGCCCGCCGCCATATCGCGCACGCGGAAATCGGCTACCGTGGTGATACCCGTCCGCTCCGCAATGACGGCCGGCTCGCCGATCTGCAAAGTCGAAGGCGTCCGCGCGTTCGGCAGGTGATGGACCGTCTGCCCGTGCGAGCCGATGGCCGCAATGTCCGCCGGCTTGAGCCTGGCCCGGCGAATCGCCCCGAGCGCCGCGCGCGCAAAATGCTCGCCCAGCAGGAAATTCAGTTCACACACTTCAGCCACCGTCCCATGCAGGCACGCCTCCAGGATGCGCCGCCGCAAGACTGGTGGGAAGCCCTGGTGCGTGTGCGCCAGCACCCGCGCCCGCAACCGGCGTCCCGCCCCCGAGATCCTCGCCACCACCGCGTCAATGCCATCCGCCGACGTCCCGGACATCAGCCCGACCAGGAGCCGGGCACTGCGATCTGATTGGCGGCGCACGTGCACGGAGAGAACCTAGAAAACCCGGCGCCACCAAACAAGCCCCGCCTCGTGCCACCCCGTTTATACGGACGCCACTGCGGCATCGGACAGCCTGGCCGGACAGCCGCCGGGATAACTTAAGTGCCTAAATTCCAGCGACTTGCGAAGGAATTTGCCTCCCCAGTACTGCAATCACAGGCACTTACGCGCACCACCATAGGTACACGCCGGCATATCACCCGCCCAACACCGGGATGATACCGTCCAGACACTGTGTGCGCAGTGTTGTAAATCTCATACAACACCCCGCCAGCAATCCTGTGTTCGGAACCTTCGTTAAAGAGCTGCGAATGTGCCATCAGCTTGGCCCGCGTGAGTATCACCCAGGGTGCGACTGCGATTCGGGCATTGGAGCAAGCTACCGTTGAAACAAGCTACCGTTTGACCCGCTTGTCCTTTTCAGCTAAGTATTGACTATGAGCACTGCGACGGAAGAAATCATTCGCGTCTGCGAGGCGCTGCCACCGGAGAAGCGAACCCAGGTTGCCGACTTCGCCCGTTTCCTGCTCACCCAGCAAGACGACGAGCGATGGGAGCAATTGCTAGCTTATCCTGGCCCGCGACCAAAACTGGAAGCATTCCTCCGTGAATCCGCCGCTGAGCCCGACCAGCCGCTCGACCCGCACCGCCTGTGAAATCCCGCGCTCGGCCCAGCTTCTGGCGCGCATACGATTCGCTAGATCCCCGTGCTCGCGAGGCGGCACGCCGCGCCTACCGGTTATTTCTGGCCGATCCCAGCCACCCCTCCCTGCGTTTCAAGAAGCTTGGCGCCTACGAGCACGTTTGGTCGGTCAGGATCAATGAGCGGTATCGTGCCGTGGGAGAACGCCACGGCGACACGATTGTCTGGCTTTGGGTGGGAACCCACAACGAGTTCGACAAGCTCTTTTCTTGACGCTGCTGACTCGGAGAACCTGCCCCTGTCCCGCACTGGTTCACTGGCCTGACCGGCCCGCTCGTGCAACTGCCGGACGTTGAGTCCACTCTTGTGTCCTGAAGAGGCCAACCGGGCGAAAACGACAGAGTTTTGGACATGGCCGCTCCTCTCTCGCTACAATTGCGATCCGAGTATGAGTTCACAGTCAGGTGAGAGCAGCAGCGACCCGGCCAGTGCGTTTCAGACATTGCTGGAGCGCGCCCTTTTGCTCGACCTTGAGGTTTCCCATACCGGAAAGATTCTGAAAGTGGGCGCGGTTCTCGGACCTCGACTCCTTGCGCGCTCAGGGAACAATCCCTTGAAGGAGGTTTGCGGCGAACTCGAACGACTCGCCGCGGGAGCGCGCTGCATTCTCGGCCACAACCTGATTCGCCACGACCTGCGCATCCTGCATGACCAAGCGCCAGGCCTGTCCCTCCTTCAACTGCCCGTCATTGACACCCTGGTGTTGTCGCCGATCTGCTTTCCGGAGAATCCCTACCACCGCCTGGTGAAGGATTACAAGCTGGTCCGCGAGAGCGTCAACGACCCGGTAGCCGACGCCCGCCAGGCTGCGGCTCTGTTCCAGGACGAGTTCCAGGCGCTCGACGGGCTGCGGCACACACAGCCCGGCTTGTTCGAGGTCCTGCACTATCTCCTGGCGACCCCGGACGCTGACCCCGATCCGCTCTCGAACGGGATGGCGCTTATGTTTCGCGCTCTGGGTTCCGTGCTTTCGGCTCAAGAGCGCGTGCTCGGCTGGTGCCGGGAGCTGATTCCGCAATGGGGCTGCGCCAGTGTTCCAGTAGATGCGAGCCTGGTGCAGACTCAGGCGGACAGGCTGGCGCTGGCTTACACGCTGGCCTGGCTGCGGGTGGCCGGCTCCAACTCGGTGCTGCCCCCGTGGGTGCGCCACGAATACCCGCTGACCGGCAGAATCATCAACCGGCTGCGAGAGATTCCGTGCTCCTCGCCGAAATGCGCCTACTGCCGGCGAGTCCACAATTCGACGGCCCAACTGCGCGCCTTTTTCGAGCTGGAGGGCTTTCGCCCGACGCCCCAGACCAGCAGCGGAGGCAGCATGCAGCAGGCGATTGTCGAGGCCGGCATGGCCGGTGAATCCTTGCTGGCCATTCTGCCCACCGGCGGCGGCAAATCGCTCTGCTACCAACTCCCGGCCTTGGTGCGCAACTATCGCCGTGGCGTTCTCACAATCGTCCTGTCGCCCTTGCAGGCTTTGATGAAAGACCAGGTGGACGGCCTGGTGCGCCGCACCGGCACCGCGTTCGCCGCGGCCCTTTACGGCCTGCTCACGGCCCCGGAGCGCAGCGATGTCCTGCGCCGGATCAGGCTGGGTGACCTCGCGCTGCTCTACGTCTCGCCGGAGCAGCTTCGCAACCGCTCCTTCGCGAACGCGATTGCGCAGCGCGAGATCGGCTGCTGGGTTTTCGACGAAGCGCATTGCCTGTCGAAATGGGGCCACGACTTCCGGCCCGACTACCTTTACGCCGGCCGGTTCATCCGGGAGTTTTCCCGGAAGCAGGGCGTCGAGATTCCTCCCATTGCGTGCTTCACCGCCACGGCCAAGCAGGACGTGCGGGAGGAAATCCTGAACTTCTTCCAGACCGAGACCGGCCGGGAATTGAGGTTCTTCTCCGGCAGTGTCGAGCGCGAGAACCTGTTATTTGAGGTGCAGACCGTCGAGGATGCGAACAAGTATGAGCGTGTCCACGAGCTGCTGGCGGATCGCCTGCCCGCGGGCCGCCCGGGCAGCGCTATCGTTTTCCGCGCCACGCGAGCCGACACCGAGATTACCGCCGAATACCTGCGCGCGCAGGGCTGGAAAGCCGCCCACTTCCACGCCGGCCTGACCGCGCCGGAGAAGAAGCGCATTCATGACGAGTTCCTGGCTGGCGAAACGAAAGTCATCTGCGCCACGAATGCCTTTGGCATGGGCATAGACAAGGAGGATGTCCGGCTGGTCGTCCACGCCGACACGCCCGGCTCGCTGGAGAATTATCTGCAAGAAGCCGGCCGGGCCGGACGTGACGGTCGGAAGGCCGAGTGCGTGCTGCTCTACGCGGACCAGGACAGCGAACGGCAATTCCGGATGGAAGCCTTCTCGGAGCTGAGCCGCCGGGACATTGCCCAGATTCTTCGCAGCTTGAGGAAGGCCGCTCGCGGCGATAAAGAGGAGATCGTTATCACCGCCGGCGAGATACTTCGAGACGAGGAGCTGCAAATAGACGTGGACCTCCAGGACCGCATGGCTGATACCAAAATACGTGCCGCCGTCTCCTGGCTCGAACGCGCCGACCTTCTCCAGCGCGATGAGAACGTAACGAACGTCTTCCAGGCCCGCCCGGTGGTCAAGAACCTCGACGAAGCCCGCGCCAAAATGGCCGCTCTGAATCTCTCTGCGACCGAGCACTCCCTCTGGATCGCCATCCTGCGCGAAATCTTCAACACGCCGCCGACGGAGAGCCTGACGGTAGATCAGTTAGCCTTGCTGCCCGAGTTCGCCAGCTATGCCCAGGCCAACCCCGCAATGCTGGCCAACCCGGAGTTCATCAGCGCCAAGATTCTCAAAGTCCTCGGCTGTATGACCCAAGCCGGGCTCCTGAAGCGCGACATGCTGCTCACCGCCTTCGTGCGTCACAAAATCGCCGACCACTCGCGCCTGCGGCTGCAGCGTATCGTGGCCACGGACCGCAAGCTCGTGGACGTGCTGGCACTGGAGGAGCCGGACCCGGAGGGTTGGATGCCCCTCTCGCTCCGGTTGCTGAACCAGCGGCTCTGCTCCGAGGGTTGCGAGTCGTCCACGGACATCGTGCGGTCTCTGCTCCAGAGCCTCAGCGAAGACGGGCGCGGAATCGCGGGCGCCAACCGCGGCATCGAGCTGTGCTACATCTCGCGAGACACGTACCGGGTCAGGGTGCGGCGCGCCTGGTCAGCTATCAGTGCGCTGGCCGACAAACGCCGGCGTCTGGCCTCTCTCGTCCTCGATACTCTCCTCGCCAAGATCCCGGCGGATGCGCCCCCGCGCGCCGACCACCTGCTGGAATTCCACTTCGAGGAACTCCACCAGGCGATCGAGCGCGACCTGGTGCTGCGGGCGGAAACCAAAGACATTGATGCCGCGATCGAGCGGGCATTGCTGTTCCTCCACGAGCAGCGCGTTATCACCCTGCAACACGGTTTGGCTGTCTTCCGCTCCGCGATGACCATCCGCTTCCGCCCCGAAGCGCGCGGCGAGAAATACAAAACCACCGATTACCAGCCGCTCCACGACCACTACAAAGAGCGCACGCTCCAGGTGCATGTCATGAGCGAGTACGCCCGCCTGGGCCTCCAACGCATTCAGGCAGCCCTGAAACTGGTGCTCGACTACTTCACCCTGACCAAGGATGAATTCCTCCGCCGCTACTTTACGGCCAAGCCTGATTTGCTCCAGCACGCGACGACCGCGCGCTCCTTCCAGCGCATCGTCACCGACCTGGCCAACCCCGCCCAAATCAAAGTCGTCACCGCGCCGTCCAGCCGGAACATGCTCATCCTGGCGGGGCCGGGCTCGGGCAAGACCCGGACCGTCGTCCATCGTTGCGCCTACCTGCTGCGAGTGGAGCGGGTCCGGCCGCAAAGCATGCTCGTCTGCTGCTTCAACCGGCACGCGGCCATCGAGCTGCGCCGGCGGCTGTCGGACCTGGTCGGCGACGATGCCCGCGGGGTCACCGTGCTGACCTACCATGCCCTGGCCATGCGCCTGTTGGGCTACTCCTACGCCGACCGGGCAGCCGGCGAGCGCGAGATAGACTTCGACAAGCTCATTGAGGACGCGACGAAACTGCTGCGCGGCGAAAATGCCCCGCCGGGCCTTGAAGCCGACGAGGTCAGGGACCGCCTGCTGGCCGGCTTCCAACACATCCTGGTGGACGAATACCAGGACATAGACGAGCCCCAATACCAGATGATCAGCGCCATTGCCGGGCGCACGCTTGACGATCCCGACCTTAAGCTGTCAATCCTGGCCGTGGGGGATGACGACCAGAACATCTACGCGTTCCGCGGGGCCAACGTGGAGTTCATCGGCAAGTTCCGGGAGGACTACGACGCGGAGGTGCACTACCTCGTCGAGAACTACCGCTCTACGCGCTACATCCTCGAGACGGCAAACCGCTTCATCGCCGCTAACGTTGACCGCATGAAGACGGACCACCCGATCCGCATTGACCGGCACCGCGAGATGCTCGTGCCCGGCGGAGAGTTCGCGCGCCGGGACACTCTCTGCCAGGGGAAGGTGCAGCTTATCCAGGTCGCCGACGCCGGGTGCCAGGCGCAGGCGGTCCTGGCCGAGTTGCGGCGTCTCCGCCAGCTCGGCGTCGCCGATTGGTCCGGCATGGCGGTCCTCTCGCGCGAGCGCGCCGATCTGACCAGAGTGCGGGCCCTGGCCGAGCGGGAGTCCATACCCGTCCGGTGGGTGGACGCGCGCAACGCCATGCCCCCGCTGCACCAAGTGCGAGAGCTGAACCGCTTCCTCTCGCGTCTGGCCGGCGAACGGGGCGCTTTCAAGCGCGCCAGCGATCTGTCCCGCATCGCCGCCACGCTCTTTAGTGCGCAGGCGGCCAACCCCTGGACCCAGTTCCTCGGGCGCCTGCTGGACGCCTGGGCTGTCGAATCCGGGGGTGCCGAGCTGCCGGTGCAGAACGCGCTGGAATTCCTGTACGAGGCATGTGCCGAGAGCCGCCGCGAGTTTACCTACGGCGAAGGCGTGACGCTCAGCACGGTCCATGCGGCCAAAGGCACGGAGTACGACCACGTCCTTGTGATCGGGCCCTGGCCGCTCCCGGCGCCGAGGAACAAGCAAGAGGAAGAACGCCGGACGTTTTACGTTGGCATGACCCGCGCCCGGCAGTCGCTGGCGGTCTTTGACCGGCAGGATGTTTCCCCCTCCTTGCCCGCCACGCTGACGGACAAGTGGACGATCCGCTCCCGGTTCGCCGCCGCCGGCGATCCGCCCGGCGCCTGCCTGAACTACGAAGTGCTTGCGCTCGAAGACATCCACCTCGGCTATCCTGGCCGGTTTGGCCGGCATCACCCCATCCACCAGGCCCTGGCCTCGTTGCAGGCCGGCGACAAACTCAGCCTGCGCCCGGCCGCCCGGAGCGGCATTGGCCTTTTCGACCCGTCGGAGCGATGTGTCGGCCTCCTGTCGCGGCAGGCCGGGCAACGCTGGCGGGACCGGCTGCCCTCGGTGCGGGAGCTGCGCGTTCTCGCCCTGGTCTGTCGCAAGGCGGAGCAGGATCCCGACGAAGCCCGCCGCCAGCGTTGCCAGGTGCCCGAGTGGGAAGTCCCGATCGCAGAAGTTGTGTTCGAACCCTCCTGACCGGGCTGTCGAAGCCTTTTCTCCAGCCGGGGCTGAAAGCGCAGCGGCTTTGAGACGGGCGCGTGTCCGCATGGCCTGCGCCGCCACACCTTGCCGCCGGCAACCGGTTGACCGTGGGGCTACGCCGGGCGGACGCGGGCGCTGAAGGTCTGCGGGCGGTCCTGCCAGCCGTTGATCTGCTGGACGGTCTGGATAAAGACGCGTTTGCCGGCAGGCGGCGCGCCAAACTTGACGGTGTAGAGCTCCGTGATGTCCACCTCTTCATCGGCTTCCTCCGGCAGCACGCCCAGAAACGGGTAATGGTCCACATAGGCAACCCCCGGGTTCTGCGGGCGGGCGCCGAAGACCAGCACGTACCGGCCGGGCGGGCGGGAGAGCTGAAGCTTCAGTGAGACGGCGCCGGCGGGGTTGGTGACCACCAACCCGACGACAGGGTTTATCGGGAACACCGGCACCGGCGGCGGAGTCGTCACCATCGGCTGGCCGATCATCGCCAGGTGCGCGTTCACGGACACCGAGACCAGGTAGCCCGGAATCGGACCGGAACGCCCGAGCACCGACTGGGTGCGACGCGCCTGGCCGACGGCTTCCCAGGCCAAAGACTGCTCGTCGCTCAACGTCCCCCAGAAACTGCGGGCCTGCTGGAAGGCGGCCCGCCACCCCATTTGCACCACGGTGCGCGGATTGCGCGGGATGATCTTCTGGCGCCGGACTTGGCCATACCGGCTCTCGTAAGTGACAGTTTGTCCGAGGGACCCGCTTTGGGGTATATCGCGAATCTTCATGGCTCCATGCCATACCAATCCTCAGGCTCGGCTTCAAGCCAGAGATTAGCCAAACGATGACTGGGTCAAACGCCTGCTGCCAAACGCCAAGCGGTCCTCAGACACACAATAACCCCTGCTAAACCCCTCGTATACCCCTCGTATACCCCTCGTATTTTACATACGAGGGGTATACGAGGGGTATACGAGGGGCTTAGGAGGGGTTTAGGAGGGGCTAAGGATGGACTACTTGGCAGCTCACTTTGGCTGGCGAGGGTTGAGAGTTGAGGGCTATACGCCGTGCCTGAGGGTCTCCAACCCGCTCACGCAGGCCGAGGTCCGGGCCCTCGCCGACAAACTCTAGGAGCTGATCAGTACCTTGAACGCGCAGGCTTGCCTCGGGCGGGCGTCCGCGCGAGCCCAAGTATCCTGTGGGCAGGGGCCGAAGTCAGGGCTCGCGAGGACGCTCGCCTTCCCAAACAGCCATTTTTAGATGGGCTCTAAGGCATGCTGAGTTCGCGCGTGCCATCGAGGCCGTCAATGGATATGACAACAGATGTTCGGCGAATTTCAATGCAATGAACCGTGACGGCCTTCTCCCCGAGCATTAGGAATGCCTTGTCGCCCTTTTGAAGCGTCTTGCCGTTGATCATGGCCAACCGGTCCTCTGCCGTGCCACTAATGCCATTGAGCTTGATTTGCCTGACCCAGGAAGGCTCGGGCATTTCGGACGGTTTCACCTGGTGCGGAACGAACGCCGCAGCGCGTCTCTGTGCTTCGGCAATTTGATTGGCGTCCATTTCCAGAGTGGCAGCGTCCCGCGAGCCACGACCAGTGATGGTCGCCACATCTATCATCGAGCCGTGCGAGGCAAGCTCACCCCACTTGTAAGCTTCCACGAGATCCCGCTTCACGAGTTTGCCTTCAAGGCAGATAGCCGCGAAGTCAGCTTGCCCGCGGGTGTCGCCCTGGTTGGCTGCCAGGATGATCCAGCGCAGGGCTTCATCGCTCGTCGCAGCGCGGGCGGCCGCGGTGCCGCTGAACGACATGCGACTGCGCGTGAGCAAAAGATTGCCGAGCCTGCCTTGGGCATGGGCGAAGCCTTGTTCGGCGGCCTTGCGATACCAGATTATTGCCTGTGTGCTATCCGCGCTCAGGATAAACCTCTCTGCAAGCTTGTCCTGCGCCGCCGGGTCGCCCGCCTCGGCCGCGATCTTAATCTGCGCGAGCGATGCGGGAGGCGATTGGGCAAAAGCCGACGTGGCCGCGAAAGTGAAGGCAAAGAATGATGATCGCAGAAGCGCTTGTTTGCTCATGGGAAGGAAGTTTAGTGTTTTCCCCGCGTTAGAATAGGATTCTTTCATAGGTTCTTCGTAAGGATCCGGCTCAATTTCACTGCTGGGCGGTCATCGCACCGGGGGGCTCGATGGTGGAAGACACGGAGTTCACGAATTGGCACCGAGGCCACAGCCGCTGGCAGCCACGAAAGAGCGCAAAGGCCGCAACCGGGCTGCTCACTTAGGGGCGAAAGGGATTCTCTGATGCCTGGTGCGACGGCTGGCGCTCGTGCGCAAACTCATAAGCGATGCGGAACTTCCGCAGCTCGTCGGCGATGTCTCGCAGCCGGGCGTAGAACATATAAACCACCCACCCGAGGATAATCAACGAAGCCAGTGAAATCGCCAGGCTGGCGAACTGCAAGGTCTGCACATATTGGAGGAGGGCTTGCTCTTGCGCGGGAAGGTCGTTGAGGTTCATGGCTTCTCTTGTCCAGGTTTGCGGTCTCTACGTCTTGGTCGGCGGCAGCGTTCCGGCGGGCGTTTGGATGCAATCACGGCAGGTCGCGCAGCTTGCCGTGGGCAATATCCTCATCCACCTTGGCGAGCAGGTCATTCAGTTTGCCCGCCGCCAGGTCTTGCTGCATCTGCTTGTCCCAGGCGTCGTCCTCCCATTCATGGAGGCAACGCGCGACCTCGGCCCGTTCTTCCAGCGTCAACCGCGCGATAGCAGCCTTGATTTCCGCAACCGTGCTCATGCGCATCAAACTACACTGCCCGGGCATCGGCGACAAGCCGGCCCTTCCGCGGGAAGGAGGGAGTCGCTGCCAATGCTGGTTTGACGCCAATCCGCTCAGGCCGATAATGCCAGCATGAAGAAGATCATCACCCCTGCGGTCCGCGAGGAAGCCGAGTACATCTGTGACCTAACGTGACCTAACGGGCAAGCCAGCGGTGAGCTGGCAGTGGGGACCCGGGAAGCGTCAATGATGAGAATTGATTGCTGGGCTGAACCAACCTCCGGTCTGAACACCAACCTACCGTTTGACCCGTCTGCCCTTTTCAGCTAAGTATTGACTATGAGCACTGCGACGGAAGAAATCATTCGCGTTTGCGAGGCGCTACCACCGGAGAAGCAAACCGAAGTTGCGGACTTTGCCCGTTTCCTCCTCACCCAGCAAGACGACGAGCGATGGGAGCAATTGCTGGCCTATCCTGGCCCGCGACCGAAACTGGAAGCCTTCCTCCGCGAATCCGCTGCCGAGCCCGACGAGCCGCTCGACCCGCAACGCCTGTGAAATCCCGCGTCCGGCCCAGCTTCTGGCGCGCTTACGATTCGTTGGATCCCCGTGCTCGCGCGGCGGCGCGCCGCGCCTACCGATTGTTTCTGGCCGATCCCAGCCACCCCTCCCTTCGTTTTAAAAAGCTCGGCGCTTACGAGCACGTTTGGTCTGTGCGGATCAACGAGCAGTATCGCGCTGTGGGAGAACGCCGCGGCGACGCGATTGCCTGGGTTTGGGTGGGCACCCATAACCAGTTCGACAAGCTTTTCTGCTGACCCTGCTGACTCGTTCATTGTCCGGCACCACAGCCGGTGGGTCCGGCGGGGTGGTGTGCTCACCTGTCAGCTCCAACTCGAAAAGCTACAAGTTGAGGTCGAGGAGGAAGGCCAGGGGCTCTTCCTTGTCCTTCATGCCGTAGGCGGCGCGGACGGTGAAGTCGAGGGCGGCGTGGGCGGCGCGGAGGCGGTTGGCGCCGGGGGTTTCGAGGGTGCGATGGAGGTCGCGCAGGGACCAGCCGTTGGCTTGCATGGCGTGGCGGCATCGAGCCCAGAAGGATCGGGGGCCTCGGCGGCGGTGCCGGAGCAAGGCAAAGCAACCTGCGCTCAGGCGGGCGCAAGTTCCCGGGTGTGGGCAAGGTCCCGGCGGTTGAGGGGGCGCACCTGGTCCGCGAGCAGGGTAACAATGGCGACGGGCTCACCCGTCAGTGTCATGAACTCCACCTCGTAGCCCTCACCGCCTTTGTGGATGTGCACGACCGTGCCCATGTCCCCCGCCTCCAAACCCTCGTCCGGAACGTTCGTGGTCAACACAACGCAATCGTGCTCTTTAATCATAGCTTCGCCTCCAGAGGATACGCGCTTATCAAGCGGGGTGCAACCGCGCCTTTGTCGAATTGCCAGACGGTGCGCACACGGGGCCGCCGGCCACTGGGCGTCGTCAACTCTCCTTCCACGACGTAGCGCGGGCCGAAGCCCGTCTCCACCTCGCGCACCACCTCCTGCGTGCGGCCGTGCTCGTGCAGCGCCTCTGCCAGCCGTTCCCACTCTTCGACCCGGAAGCCGAACTCGGAGAAGAACCGAGCCTTGCTCGCGCCGTAGCGATGCGCATAGCTGAGCAGGTAGTCCACAATCTTCTCCCGTTCAACTACTGCCGTGCCTGCATGGGGCAATTTCACCGGGTCCATGTCCTATCACTCAATTCCAGGGGCCGCAATGCAGTCCGCGCTGACAAAGTGCGCAAGGTTCTGCACGGCCGCCGGGAGGCCCGGCGGAGTGACCGTCTCTCCTTCCCTCTCCTTTTCGGCCAGTTGGAGGTTCAGGCGGAGGAGGAAAGCGAGGGGGTCTTCCTGTTCCTTCATGCCGTAGGCGGCGCGGACGGCGGTGTCGAGGGCGGCTTGGGCGTCACGGAGGCGGTTGGCGCCGGGGGTTTCGAGGCTGCGGTAGAGGTCGCGCAGGGACCAGCCGTTGGATTGCATGATGTCGCGGCGCAATGTGCGCAGGGCAACCGCGGCTTCCGCCACTGCTTTGATCTGGGCCAGTTTGGACGATTGCGGCCAGGGGAAGGTGTCGAAGACGGTGTCGGAGGTGTAGTTTTGGTCTCCCTTCAGCGTCGAACCTCGCGCTACCGTCCAAGCCCAATGAATGCCCGACTGAAGGATTCCGAAGGAGTAGTCGTCAGCAAAAGAGAAGACGACGATTTTCGAGTCGGCGTGAATGGCATTGCTGACGAACTCGAAGATACTGCGCTTGGTGGTTCGCGAGCAGGCGATATAACGTGGAACGCTGTTGATGGCCGCGATGGTGCCGGGGCGATAGTCGTAGAACTGCCACCAGCGCTGCGCTATGCGGGTATAGCGGGTGACTTCCTCTCCCTTCGCCTGCTTCTCGCGCTCGGCACGCTCCAGCACGACAGGCATAACCTCCTTCTTTACCCGTGCGAACGGCAGTTCGTAGCGCATGGCCGTGAGCAGGTCGCGCTGTGCGAAGTCTATAATCCAGCGAGTGGGGCCGCCGTGTTCGATAAGGTCGCGGCCAATCATGTAAGGGAAGAGGACCTCCCGATTCTTTGCGTCCGCCTCTATCATTGCTCGTGCTTCTTCCGGTTGCAGGAAGAAACCGGCATTGACTGGGTTCTGGCCAGTAAAGCACTTTTTAGCGTTCTCGTTCGTAACCAGCCTGCGGGCTTGGGTGACATCGGTCTTGCTGGAGAGCGTTGGTCCGACGGTGTCGAGTTCCTCGCACTTCCAAGGGCTGTCCTTGCCATCCCCGACTTGTGTGAAGAGCTTCTTAATACCAGCCTGCTGACCTTTCACCCAGTTAACCAGGGCAACATGCACCGCTGCTTCACCAGACCACACTTGATGAGAGACTGCCTCCGCGATGGTGCCGCCGTTGGCGACTATGTAATCGAGGCTGGCCTCGCGCGATTCGTTCTGCCGGATCGTCTTCGTTCCGACCAGCCCGGCGCGGCAGCCGGGTTTGAGCCGGTCGTGGGCGAGGCGGAACCAGTGGACGCAGAAGTCGGCCATCTTGGGGACCTCGGGGAAGGCGGCATAGACCTTCCGGGCATAGTCGTAGCCGTGCTCTTTGGCGAGATAGCGGGAGCCAAGGAACGGCGGGTTGCCGATGATGGCGTCGGCTTCGGGCCAGGGGGTGAAGAGGGCGTCGGCGCAGAGGATGTTCTGGTCGAGGTTGTCGAGGGGCAGGTCGCTCTCGAATTCGAGGGAATGGGTGTCCTGGCCGGGCAATTCGTCGGCGTGGTCTTCCCAAAACGTTTCGGCTTCGCGGTGGGCCAGGCGGCGGGCCAGCATGAGGGTGACCTTGGCCGTCTCGACCGCGTTCTCGTTGACGTCAATGCCGAAGAAGCATTTGGGGGAGATGCCGGAGGCGAGGCCGACCTTGGCGAACTGGCGTTTATCCTGGGCGAAGAGGCGGAGCAGGAGGCGTTGCTCGATGTCGCGCAGGGCGCGGTAGGCGACAAAGAGGAAGTTGCCGGAGCCGCAGGCGGGGTCGAGCACGCGGAATGCGCGCAGCTCCTTGAGCAGGGCCAGCAGGTCGGCGGAGGTCCGGGCGGCGGCGATGCGTTCGTCCCAGGGCCGGACGATGGTGGGGCGGACGATCTTCTGGATATCGGATTCGTAGGTGAAGTGGGCGCCCAGGGCGTGGCGCTCTTCCTTGCCGAGGCTGCCTTCGAACAGGGTGCCGAAGATGACCGGCTGGACGTAGCCCCAGTTATTCTGGTTGGCGGCGTCGAACAGCGGGCCGAGTTCGGGCGGGGTCAGCTCGATGGGGTCCACCTGGGCGAACAGGCCGCCGTTGAAGTATTTCACCCCGACGTAGCGTCCGGCGCGGGCAGGGGTTTTATCGTTCATCTGGCGGAACAAGCCGCCGATGAGGTCGTAGGAAGAGGCGCCGCGGCGGCATTCGTCCAGCAGGCGGGTGAAGATGTCCTGCGGCAGCAGGCCGATGTCCTCGGCGAACATGGCCACCACGCATTGGAGGATGAACCGGCGGGCGCGAACGCGGTCCTCGCGGCGCGCGACGAGCGAGTTGAAGGCGTGGGCGACATCCCGGGCAGCCTCGCGGGTAACCTCGACCCAGTTATGGCCGAAGAGGGGCTGGAAGGCGCGCGGGAACAGGAAGTTCAGCGCCGCGTGCCGTGCGGGCAGGTCGGCGAGGGGGACGCGGTCCACGGGCTCGTTGAGCTGGGTGTTGAAGTCGTAGATCCAAAACTCGTCGAAGTTGCAGAGCACGACGTAGGGCGGGCGGTGGGGGACGAGGTTGAGCCAGTAGTCGAAGGTCTGCTGGTAGTGTTTGGAGAGCTTAACGCCGCGCGACTTCATCTCGATCAGAACCCGCCCCGGCCAGACGAAGTCGGCGTATTTAGTGCGAATCCCTCGCTGCGTAGCGGTGTCTCGGCCGAGCGCCGCTGATTGGGAGGAGGGAAGCTGGCGGTGCTCCGCCGGGACGCCGCTACGCGGTTGCTGGGGAAGCGGGCTGGAGCGGACGCGGCACTCGAAGGTGGAGCCTGCGGGCAGGGTATTGGCATCGTGGCCGAAGGCGGCCAGCAGGTGAAAGAGAAAGGTTTGCGCCTCGCTCTTTTCGTCGCCCTTGAGCTGGGCGGCGAAGCTGGCGAAGTCGCGCAAGGCCTTTTCGAGCGAGGTCATCGGCGAGATGATGGCAGAGATTTAACAATTGATAGCCGACTGGCACCCACAGGCCGGCAGCATGGCGCATGGCGGGGCGGCAAGCAAGGGCATTAGGCAGTAGACGACGATTTGCTTTTCGCGGGCCGATGTGCTGTATTATGGGGCTGACACGCCCAATGGCCAAACGCCCGTGTCCGCACAACGCTAGATATACTGAATATGGCAACGATGATTGAAGAAACAGCGGTCACCCGCAAAACCCGTGAGCTCTGCCAGGCGATCCTGGATGAACCCAGCGTGCAAGCGCTGCGCCAGAGCATTGACAGCTTCATGGCGGATGAGCGCGCCCGGGCGCAATATGACGGCGTGGTGGCCAAAGGCCAGGCGCTGCAAGAGAAACAGCAAAACGCGACGGCCCTGACCGATGAGGAGATAGCCGACTTCGAGCAGCATCGCGATGCCTTGCTCAAGGATCCCATTGCCCGCGGCTTCATTGACGCGCAGCAGGGACTGCGGGAGGTGCAGGAGTCCATCCACCGGCACGTCAACAAGACCTTCGAGCTGGGCCGCCTGCCGTCCGAGGAAGACCTGGCCAGCGGCTGCTGCAGCGACGGCCACGGCTGCGGCTGCGGGCACTAGCAAACTGACCAGCAAACTCGGACGTCGCTCCCCACAAAGCGGGGAGGGAACTCGCCCGACCGGGTTCGCGCTTTGCGCCCATGAATCGGCGCTCCAGCGGGGTTAGGGGGGGGGAGGGGCCACAAGCCGGGAGGGAAAACCACCGACTGTTCCTGTAACCTGGCATAAGCCATAGAGCAGATGAAGACTACCCCCGTCAGCCAGGCCCTGATCGCCGCCGCCCGGCGCCTGCGCGCCGACACCGCCCGGCTTCGCTTCCGGCCGCCGGTCACGCAGGTGTATAACCCGCTGGGCTACGCCTGGGCGCCGCATGTGGCCTACCTGCAGGAGTTTGGCGCTGCGCCTAAACGAGTCGTGTTTCTCGGCATGAACCCGGGGCCCTTCGGCATGGCGCAGACGGGCGTGCCCTTTGGCGAAGTCGCCGCCGTGCGCGATTGGCTGCGCCTCCAGCGCCCCGTCGGCAAGCCGCCGGGCGAGCATCCGCGGCGCCCGGTGACCGGGTTTGCCTGCGCGCGGTCGGAGGTCAGTGGCCGGCGCTTGTGGGGCCTCTTCGCCGCGCGCTTCCGGACGCCGCAAAGATTCTTCGCCAAGCACATCGTGATGAACTATTGCCCCCTGGCTTTCCTGGAGAGCAGCGGCTGCAATCGCACGCCCGATAAACTGCCCGCCGCTGAAAAGGACCCTTTGTTCACTGCCTGCGATCGGCACCTGCGAGCCGTCGTGGCGGCGCTGCAACCCGAATGGCTGATTGGCGTCGGGGACTTCGCGACCAAACGGGCCCAGCAAATCCTCGGGAACAGCCCGTTGAGAATAGGGCGCATCCTCCACCCCAGCCCGGCCAGCCCGGCGGCCAACCGCAATTGGAGCGCCCGGGTCACGCGCCAGCTCGAAGCGCTGGGCGTCTGGCGTTAGCCTGGGCTCGCTGGAAAGGGTAGGGCGGGCAGTCCGCTGCCCGCCGCAAATCAGCTCGGGCGAACGACGGCGCGCAACGGCGCGGCCCCGCGCTTACGGCTGCGTCTCTTCGACGACAGTCCCGTCCTCGGCAACCAGCAACTTCGGGTTGTGCGCCTCGTCCTTGAAGGTGACGACATAGACCGTCCGGCCGCCCCAACTCTCTTTGTTGACATAGTCAACCTGGGAAGACGACGCATGCTGGGTGACGGCCTTCTTGACGTTGGCCGGCACATCGGCGGGTTTCAACCGCTCGCCCTGCACCGCGTTGACGGCCACCGTCAAGTCGGGATTGAGGACGCTCCCGTCCGGCGCGATATACATCGGCGGGAAGATGTCGCTCTCGCGGAAATACACCTTGTACACTACCCGGCCGGAACTGGTATCCCGGACGGCATCCACCACTGTCGCCGCCCCGACTTGGGCCAGCACGGTTCGCTGCACAACCGGCGGCAACGCGCCGAACTTTGCTCCCGGAGAAGTCAGCGGCTTTTCATACACCGTATGGTGTGACGCCATTTCGGCCTTTTCTTGCGATGCGCAGCCCGCCGCCAATAGCGCAACCAGCACTACTCCAAGTCCTCGCGATTTCATAAGCGTGAGCCAATGTACCCGCCCACCCGCGGATGGCAAGCCTTCCCGCCGCGCGGCGGTGCGTTCAAACCAAGGGGTAGGGGAAGATGTCCGCGGCGTCGAACTGGACCTGCGCAAACTCGATGGCCTGCCCCGGTTCGACCGTCTGGAACGCGTGGGCAGTGCCCGGGAGCATGAGCAGCAGATCGCCCGTTTGCAGCCGCACCGAGTCGCGCGCCTTGGTCTGGATGTCTTCGACTACCACCGACAGCCCGCCTTGCAGCACGTAAACCCGTTCCCGCTTGACCTTGTGGTAGTGGTTCCCGCGCACGCAGCCCGCGCGCAGCTCCAGGACTGCCATGTAGCGAATCGCCTCGTCTGAATCGTGCACCTGCGCCAGTTCTCCTTGCGCCAGCAGCAGCCGCTTGAGCGCCGGCGCGTCGGGGCCGGGACGTCCGGAGATGACCGGCAGCGACCATTTTACAACTTTCCCCGAAAGGTATGCAGTTTCGGCCATAGTCGTGTTCGTGAGCTGCCCAAGGCATAACACACCACGCCAAACCGCCGCAACCCCCAAACTCTAACAGCTACGAGCATCTCTCATCATTGACTTGCTGCGTTTGTCTGATCACGCTCCCGGCATGCATGGCGACCAAAACACGTTCTCTGTTGTCGGCGAGGCGCCGGCCCGCGGCAGCCGACGCAAACTGCTCCCGCTCCTGACGTTGAGTCTGTTGGCCTTGGCCGGCCCGGTGGCACACGCGGACTGGCCGGAGTTCCGCGGGCCGTGGGGTGACGGCCATGCCTCGGCCCCGGGCGATGCCAAACCCGTCGGCCTGCCGCTGCGCTGGAGCGAAACCAACAACGTCAAATGGAAGACCGAGATTCCCCATCGCGGTTTGTCCACCCCGGTCGTGATGGGCGGCCAGGTTTGGCTGACCACGGCCACCGTCGAGGGCCATGACTTCTTCGCCCTCGGGCTGGACGCTGAGACGGGCGCGATGCGCTTCAACGAGAAGGTGTTTCACAGCGATAATCCCGAGCCGCTGGGCAATGGCGCTTCGATGAACTGTTACGCGACGCCTTCGGCCGTGATCGAGCCCGGGCGGGTTTATGTCCACTATGGCAGCTTTGGCACGGCCTGTTTGGACACCCGCACCGGCAAGGCGCTCTGGAAGCGGGACGACTTGCCGTGCCGGCATTACCGTGGCGCCTCTTCGTCGCCGGTCGCCTTTGAGAATCTGCTGATCCTGACGTTCGACGGCGCGGACCTGCAATACCACGTTGCGCTGGATAAGCAGACCGGCAAGACGGTGTGGAAGACCGATCGTTCGGTGGCCTGGAACGACGAGAATGAACCGGGCCAGATGGCGCGCGAGGGAGACCATCGCAAGGCGCACAGCACGCCGTTGATCGTCACTGCGGCGGGCAAGCCTCTGATGCTCAGCCCCGGTGCCAAGGCCGCCTACGGCTACGAGCCGCGAACCGGGCGCGAGCTCTGGAAAGTCCGTTACAACGACTACTCCACGGCTCCCCGCCCGGTCTTCGACCGCGGCCTGGCCTTCTTCGTCACCGGTCTTTCCCTGAAGGAACTGTGGGCGGTGAAGACCGACGGACAGGGCGACGTGACCGATACCGGCGTGGCCTGGAAGTACAAGCCGCGCGTCGGCATCTATGCCTCGCTGCTGCTGGTGGACGGTTTGCTCTACACGGCGGCGGAGGAGAACTACGTCACCTGCCTCGAAGCGGCGACGGGCCAGATGATCTGGTCGGAACGGATTGGCGGCAAGCATGCCGCTTCACCGATCTACGCGGATGGGCGCCTGTACTTCTTCAGCCAGAAAGGCACGACCACTGTCCTTAAGCCTGGCCGCGCCTTCGAGGTCCTGGCGACCAACACGTTGGACGACGGCTTGCTTGCTTCGCCCGCAGTATCAGGCAAGGCGTTCTACCTGAGAACCAAGACGCACCTCTACCGGATTGAACAGTGAGCCTCAAGGTCGCTTCAATGCCGGCTGCCGCATTCGTTCGAGCACGTTTCTGGTGATCTGTTGCACCCGGCGGTCGGGGCCCCGGGGCGTGGTATAGACCGACGGGCGGACATAGCCGGGCGGCGCGCTCAGGCCGTCCCCCCACCAGCAGGTGGAGGCGTTGAAGACGAAGTTGCCGTGCGGGCCGGGATAAACGGTCGCGGTGTAATTGCCGCCGTTCAATTGGCCGGGCGCCCTTTGGGTCGGCCCGCCCGCTATGACCTCCAGTCCGGGGATTTCCGCCGGATCGCCGTGCCATTCCCATCCCACCAGGCCGGGAATGCCCTCGCCGTGTTTCATGCCCGTGCCCGCGAACAGCCAGTGCTCCGGCTTGAGGCAAATCCAGTCCGCGCCGCCGCTGAAAGGGCCGAGGTTGCGGGCGCCCACGAGCTCCGCCGAGCTGGGGCTGGTGTGCGGAAGCGTTTCCATGCCGCTGATGGCCTTGGGGTCGCGCGGGCCGTAGAAATCCACCCGCTCGTAAGTCCGCGGCCGGCCGCAAGAATCCGGCTGAAACTCGATGCGTCCGCAGCAGGTGTTGCCGGAAAGGAAGGCCACGTTGAGACCGTGCCCGATGGCCTCCTTGAGGTTCTGGAACATCTCCAGGGAGTAATACTCGTCGTGACCAACCGACAGAAAGCCGCGCGCTCGAAGCAGCCCGCGCGGGTCGGCGTGGGTGTCCAGGTTCGAGATGTAGCTCACGTCGTAACCCTGCTGTTCCAGCCAGAAGGCGACCGGGAATTCCCACAGGAAGAATTCGCCCGACCCGGTCGAGAGCGGCGCGTCCAGGATCTGGCAATACTTCGCGTACGGCCGGTTGAAGCTGACGGCGACCTCGTTGCCCCAGTACCACACCGTCCGCCCGTTGTCGTACAGCGCAAACTGGTCGGGCCAGCGGTTGTAGGCTTGCCAGGTCGTGTCCGAACACTGGAAGAGAAAGTCGGCGCGGCGATCATCGCGCACGATGAAGATGAGGTAGCTCTGCCAGCCACTGGGCTGCGTCGTCAGCTTGCCCACATACACGCCGCTGAGCCAGTCGGCGGGAATCTTGAGCGACGCGCACGGTTCCCATTGGCAATCGCGCAGCCGCTTTGGGCCGATGGGCGGGTCGGGCTGCGTGACCCCCTTGAACGGTCCGAGCTGTGTCATCAGCCGTCCGCCCGCGCCGCCATAGTAGCCGAGCCGGTAGAGGTCCAGCGTGAAGGGGGAAGGCGGGTTGGTGCTGACGTGGAAGTTCAGGATCTTGCCGGCACGAATGCTGGTGTGGGAGCAATAGCCCTCAATCCGGGGGCAGCGATACTTGGTCGCCGGATCAACCCCGGTCTTGGTGAGCATCCAGTCGCGCGTGCCCGGGCGCTGGTTTTCCTCCAGGACGAGCTTGGAGGGCGAAACGAACGAACGCGATTGTGGGAGCGAGCAGCCGCCTAATGCCATGACACTGCCGGCGCTCAGCATTCCCTGGAGCCATTCACGGCGGGACACTAATGCTGACGGGAATCGGCCTTTGCGTGCGGCACGGCGGATGGAGAGTGGCTTCTGGATTGCGCTCATGCTTCGGTTGGCTTTGCACCCAGAATGTGGCTTGTGGGCCCGGGGTCAAGCTGCAAGTCCCGGCTGCCTTTGGGCTGGGCCGGCTCACGCCAGCCACGGCTCGCGGCGTGCGCGGGAGAGCAGGCGGTTTGCCTCGTCGTCCCCGACGAAAACTTCCTGCTCTGGTTCCCAGCGGAGGCTGCGTCCGAGCTGGAAGCCTATGGCTACCAGGTGCCCAAGCGACGCGGAGCGATGGCCGATTTCCTCGTGTGCGCTTGGCTGCCCAGACGACCGAATGCACTCGAACCAGTTCGCGTGATGATTGTTCGCGCCGATGTTCACCTCGCGCGTCTTCAATCCCGCTTCGCGCAGGATTTCCTCCGGACCGCCTTCCACCGGACCGGAGCCGGACATCGAGGTGAGCCAGCCGCGTTCGCCGACAAACACGCCGCCGAAAAGCCCCTCCAGCCGCGCCTCGTCGGGCACCGCCTTGTAGAGTTCCTTCACCTGCTTCCAATGATCCACGTGATGCAGCAGCACGCCGTTGGCGTAGCGGCAAGTCAGGGTGGGAAACAGGCCGCTCGACGGGTGAATGACCTCCACCGGGCCGCTCGTCTCCATGCCGATGGCGTATTGAATCACGTCCGCGGCGTGCGAATGGTAGTTGGTAATCGCGGCGGCGCCGAAGGCGTTGCAGAACGTCCACGGCACCACGCCGGGTATCGGGTTCCGGTGGTAAGCGGCATTGTAGGGTCGCCACGACGCAGGGCCAACCCACAGATCCCAGTCCAGGCCTTCCGGGGTCGGCTGCGCCGGGAGCGCCGGATCCAGCGGAATGTACGACTCGCCCAAGGTAGGGACGAAGAGCTTCATCCAGGGCGTAAAGACGGACTTCACTTTGCCCAGCCCGCCGGCGCGCACGAACTGGCACACCTGGCGGATGCTGGGAATCGAGCGGTATTGCGTGCCGGTTTGAAACACGCGCGCGTAGCGGCGGACGGTCCTGACCATCTCGCGCCCCTCGCGGATCGTGAGGGATACCGGCTTCTCGCAATAGACATGCTTTCCCGCCTGCGCGGCATGAATCGCCAGCAGCGCATGCCAGTGATCCGGCGTCACGATGACCACCGCGTCAATGTCCGGCCGCGCCAGCAGCTCGCGGTAGTCGTTTATGGCTGCGCAACCCTGAAACGTGCCGGCGCCGCGCCGCGCCGCGGCAATTTCGTCCGCCTGCCGCGCGCCCGGTTCCCGCCGCGCCCGGTCCGGGTCGCACACGGCGACCAATTGTGTTTCCTGGTGTCCGGCCAGGAGGTGCAGATGCCCGCGGCCCATCGCGCCGAGACCGATCAACCCGACGTTGATCCGTTCGCTGGGCACGGTCACCCCGTCCCGGCCGAGAACCGAGGCCGGAATAATCCAAGGCGCCGCGAGCAGCGAGGCGGCGGCGCTGCGCGTGAGAAAGGCGCGGCGTGTCAGTTTGGTTCCTGGTTGTGGCTGCATTTCGCTGCTATCCTCCATTCGTTAGACCAAGGCTCACCTCGTTGAAACACGCGATGCACTTCGCGATGTCCGGCATGGATTCGAGCCAGTTGTAGGAATACTCCAGCCCGAACATCGTCGGCCGGATGCCCAGTCGGTGAAACTCCGTGAGCAGCGCCGCGGTATTGCCGACTCCCGTGCCCCAGGGCACGTCGTGTCCATCGGGGCCGCGCGCATGCAGATCGTGCATCTGCACCGTGATCAGGCGGTCCTTCAACTGTCTCACGCCTTTAATTGGGTCAACACCTGACCGCATCCAGTAGCCAATGTCCGCGCAGGCGCCGAGGCGCTTGCTGCGGCCTTCGCAGGCCTTCAGGATGCCTGCCGGGTTCCAATAGAGCGGGGAGGCCTTTGCGTCGTGATTGTGCAGCGCGACATTGATATCATAGGCGTCGCAGAACTTCTCAATTGTGCCCAGCGCCTCGGGTTTCGGCTCGGACATAAACGACTCGATTCCGATCTTGCGCCCAAACTCAAACACCTTCCGGCAGCCGGCTTCGTCACCCGGAATGTCCTGAATAAAGTAAGTGAGCAGCCGCACGCCTGCGGCATCGAGCTTAAGGCGGACTTGGCGCAACTCGTCGTCGGAAAGCCCCGGCTCAAAGTTCTTCGGGATATCGGCGCTGACCTTCTGGAAGCTGAGTCCGCCCATGAACGGCAGGCCGAGCGCGGAGGTCTTCTCAATGGCTTCGAACAGCGAATACTTGTGGAAGGTGTAGGCCTCGATGCCGAGCCGCCAGCCAAGCTTCTCCTGCGCGCGAATCGCGGGAGTGAGCATCGCGCTCGGAACCGTTGGGGCCGGCAGATCGCCCAGGATAAACTGCGCCGCCGCCAGGTAGAATGAGAGCAGCTTCGGGTCGCGAAACACGCCGGGGTTGTGCGCGATGGTACAGTAGAACGTCCGGCCGCGGCCATAGTTCCGCACCCACGCCAGCGCGAAGTCGTTGTCGGCGCGCTCCAGCGGACGGCCTGTAAGGTCGGTTAGGTCCGTGTCAATGCTCAGCAACACCCGCACGCGCCGGCGCGAGTAGGGCTCGCCCACGCGGAAGAACTCGTCCCGGTAGTCGAAGCTCTGCCCGCCAAACACCTGATTGATGGGATGCGCCGGGTCGTCGAGCTTGATGAAGACATGCTCGTCGTTCGCGCGGTGATTTGCTCCGCGCGCCCCGATCATCAACCCAAACTCCGGCCAATCCTCGACCGCGCCCGGCCATTGGGTAAAGGCCACTGAAGTTCCATGCACGCCCATCATCCCGCCGCCGCCATGAACGAACTCGACGAGGCTCTGCCGCAGCGCCGGGTCGGTAAAGAGGTTGCCGACGCAGTTGTTAAAGAACACGCCGTCGAACTGACGCAGGCTCTCAGGCCGGAACACCTCCGGGTCGCGGCTCACCACCGTCTCGAAGGCCCCGGTCTTTCGCCCCATCAGCTCGAACGCCAGGCTTGCCGTCGGGATGGATCCATGCCCGCCGTAGCTCACGTTCCGATCGAAGACGAGCAGCTTGCGGGCCTTGCGCGGAGTTGCGAAGGCGCGCGCGGGAAGCGCGGCTGCTACCAATTCGCGCTCGCCGCCGGCCGCTGCCGCCGGTGCCGCCCGAACGATCGCCGGCCCGCAAGTGAGCGCGAGGGCGCCGGTAGCAGCGCGGGCCAGAAAGGCGCGGCGGGTTAACGCGCACACGGGTTCCCCGGGGGCGGGATCAGACGGATGGTGATCTGAATACATGTGTGGTCGTGCTGCGCGGATTGTGCGCATGGGCAGCCGGCGGTCAAGCCCAAGAAGCAGCCGTTTGGGTGGCCAGGAGTGCTCTTACATCACTCGACTCTCTGCGGCGCTGGCATCGGTGTGCGGTGGGCTGTGCTGGCCCAAACGTTGCGCGACCAAAGCGGCGGTAGCGAGCAGTACCACAACGCAGATCAGGTAGGGCAGGGGAGGTGAGTAAACCAGCAGCGCCGTCGCGAATATCGGCCCCAGAATGCGCGCCAGGCTGCCGGCGCCCTGGGCGACACCGATGGTTGCCCCTTGCTCGTGCGCGGACGTGAGGTTCGAGATCATGCCAAACAGCGGCGGTCGGGTGAGGTTGGTTCCAACCGATAACAATGCGAGCCCGAGCAGCAGGCATACCCACGAGCTGCCTTCGTGCTGAAACAGGATCTTCCAGGATAAGGGCGAGGCGCCCTTAAGGAACGGAATCCAGGCAAAGCCAACAGCGGTCAGCAGGAGACTCAGCACCACCAGTCGCGGCTCCCCCATCCGTTTTACAAGTCGGTCGATGGCTCCTCCCTGCACCAGCACGCCGATCAGTCCGCAATAGACAAACAGGTAGGCCACGGTGCTGGCCGAGGTCGCGTCACGCTTGAAATCCAGGTGGAAGTTGGCGCCGACCAGCAGGGGCAGCGTGCTTTCGAAGCAACTTAGGCAGAAGGTCGCGAGGAAGAACACAATGACCAGCAACCCCACCTTGGGCTGGCGGAGCGTGTGCGCCCATTGGTCAAGGTGCGGACGGGGAGCCGCCTGGGCGGAATTAGGCCGGTGGCTCTCAGTGAGAATGAAGAGGGCGAGCAGGAAATTGGCCGCGCAGAGCGCCGCCGCCACCCAGCCGGGCCCGGTGTCGCCCAGATGCCGCAGGCTCACGCCCCCGATGAACGGCCCGAGGATGAATCCCAGCCCGAACGCCACGCCAATGAGACCCATCTTCTTCGAGCGTTCCGCCGGCGTGGTTATGTCGGCGATGTAAGCCTGCGCCACGGTGATGTTGCCGCCGCACACCCCGGCGAGCATTCGCGAGCCTACCATCAGCCAGATCGCCGCGGTGTGATTTCCAAGGCCGGTGCTGTACGCGAACAACAGGTAGGAGGCTGCCGCCCCCGCGGTGCTGATGAGCAGGATGGGGCGGCGCCCGTGGCGGTCGGACAGTCTGCCCCAAATCGGCGCAAAGATGAACTGCATGGCTGAGAACGAGGCGAAGATGAGGCCGATGACCAAGCCGCGCGCGCCGAAGTGTTCGCCATAGGATGGGATGAGGGGCAGGATGATGCCGAATCCGACGAGGTCAATGAACACCGTGAGGAAGATGACGAGAACGGAAGGCTTGCTCATACCGGCAAGGCTAACCCTGAGCGCGCAAAGCCCGGTTGATCCTCAAACGACATGGCCAGAGTCTAGGGGCAGACTGGCGAGAGTCAAGCGAGGCACAGAAAGGTGTCGTGGAGTTTTCAAAACCGGACAAAACAGGCGTTTGTAGTTTTCAAAACCG
>CAZDOO010000079.1:0-25625 GCA_964507045.1 uncultured Verrucomicrobiota bacterium
CTCTCATAAATTATGAGAGGTGCTAGGGAGGGGTGACGGTGAGGATACGGTGAGGGGCTGGCGCAGGGATGGGGAGGGAGCCTGGCCGAACCGAGGAGGGGTGTCGGGTTGCGCCGCGCAGAACGGGCGCAACCCGGCTTATTGCAGGAAAATGAGCTCGCCCGGGACTTTGTTACGGCAGTCGTTTGCGCTTGCAGGCGCCGGGTGGCTGTGGCAACTGGAAGCACTGCGCAGGTTGGCGTTCTTCCCATCGCAACGCACAAGCAGCGCACCTGACGAGTATTATGAAAGTGGAAATTCCGGAGCAACTGAAGGCGGACGTGCCCGCCAACAAGTGGGGCAAGATTTTAGCGGGCACCCCGGTGGTCATGGCCGTGGTGGCCACCATGCTGGCGGGGTTGTCTTCCAGCGAGATGACGCGGGCCCAGTATGACCGCGCGCTCGCGGCCCAGCAGCAGTCCAAAGCCGGCGACCAGTGGGGATTCTTCCAGGCCAAACGGCTGCGCGGGGCCTTGCAGCGCAACTCGCTGGATCTGCTGCAAAGCACGGCCGCCGTGCATCCGCTGGCACCTGAGGCCCTCAACTCCATCCTCGGGGCGCGGGCGGCCGAAGGCGAGCCGTCCGAAGCGAGCAAAGCGAAAGCGGAATTGCTGGCGTTGCTGCGTTCCCAGACTGGCCGGCAGGCGCTGGGACGGCTGTTGGAGGGCGAGCCGCCGCGGGGCGATTCGGCGCCGGCGCTTGAACCCGGCGTGCGCTCGGCGCTCGACGCGCTGGAGAGTTCCAAACCCGAGCCCGACATCGCAACCCTCCTCGCCCGCGTGAACAACCAGTCCCTGGATGCCGCCCTCCGCGCCGCCCGGGACCAGGTCCAGGCGTTTGACACCGCCACCGGCCCTCTGAACCGGACGATTGATCAATTCGAGAACCTCCTGCGCCGTTCGGGAGTTGCTGACGCCTCACTCAACCGCGACTTCACCGCGGCGCGCATGCGTTACGCGGCACAGAGATATGAAATCGAAGCGCGGCTGAATCAGAGCATCGCCAACCTCTACGAGCTGCAAGTCCGCAAGAGCAACGTCTCTGCTGAGCGGCATCACAACCGCAGCCAGCGCTTCTTCTATGGCATGTTAGCCGCGCAGCTCGGCGTCATTGCCTCCACCTTTGCCATGGCCGCGCGGAAGCGGAACGTGCTTTGGGCAATCGCCGCCGCGGCCGGCCTGGTGGCGATTGCGTTTGCCGTTTACGTCTATCTCTGCGTGTAAAGGGCAGCCGCACCGCGAGCACTATTCGAGGGACGGTGAAGAACGGGCGCAATCCGGCAAAGCGGTGTTGGACGCACATTCGATACCAGCAGGCGGGTTGCAACATGGACAGTCCGCGCCCGCTCGGGTATGCTCTTCCGGCCTGAATGACCTCCAGCAGCACACAAGCTCCACAGGAACACGGGGGATGCTTCGTCACCACGCACTGGTCGGTGGTCCTCACCGCGGGGCGCAGCGACACCACGCGGGCGCGGGCGGCGCTGGAGCAACTGTGCCGTAACTACTGGCAGCCGCTTTATGCTTACGTGCGGCGCGCGGGGCGCTCGCGGGAGGAGGCGGAAGACCTGACGCAGGAGTTCTTCGCGCGGTTGCTGGCCCAGAATAGTGTGGCGAGGGCGGACCCGGCGCGGGGCCGGTTCCGGTCGTTCCTGTTGGTGTCGCTGAAGCATTTCCTGGCCAACGAGTGGGACAAGGCGCGGGCGCAGAAGCGCGGTGGCGGCGCGCAGCTCATGGCGCTGGAGTTTGACACGGCGGAGACGCGTTGCGCGCAGGCGGTCGCGCCGGGCGACAGTCCGGACCGGGCGTTTGACCGCCAATGGACGCTCGCGCTGCTTGACCTGGTGCTGGGGCGGTTGCGGCGGGAGTATCGCGAGGCGGGGCGCGAGGAGATGTTCCTCGGACTCAAGGACACGCTGGGCGGGGGGCGGGCGGAGATTCCGTATCGGGAGCTGGGAGCGAAGCTGGGGATGAGCGAGGGGGCAGTGAAGGTGGCGGCGCACCGGTTGCGGGGGCGGTACCGCGAGCTGTTGCGGGAGGAGATCGCCAACACGGTAGCGGGACCAGAGGATGCCGAGGAGGAACTGCGGGAATTGTTCACGGCGCTTGGGGGACCATGAATACCAGGCGCGCAGGGCTGTAACCTTCCATGCGGATTCCGGTAGTAACCGGTGTATGAACAATGTGATATTGGGGTGGTTATGCTGAGCATCTGGGAGATACTAATCATTCTCCTGGTGCTGTTGGTCATGGCGGGGGTGGTGGCGGGAGTGATCGTGCTGGTGGTCTGGCTGACGCGGCGGAGAGCGGCGAGCAGCCCCGTCACTCTGCCGATGAAACCGCCGGGGCAATCAACGCCTGCCGGGGCCAAGCGCCGGGCCCGTAAGTTTACGTTTATCGAGGAGCGGGGGGGCAAAGTGCGGGTGCGGTGGGGCGTGTGCTGCATTTCGGCGCTTGGGGGGGCATTGGGGGCGGCGGCGGCCATTGAGTTGTTCCTGGCGATTGGCGGGTGGAGGTCCGAGCGCACGTTGCTCACCGCCATCTTCTGCGGGTTGGGGTCGGTCAGCGGCTGGGTGATCTACGAGTGGAGCCAAGCGCGGAAGGCGCAGGGGATGCGGGGTGCGGGAAAGTTTCCCACCAGAACAGAGAGCGCCCGCGCTCATCCCGGCCCTCTCCCCCAAGGAGAGGGAGAATCGTCGGCAGGCAAAGGTGTGAGCGCGAGCAATAGTCCGGACCAGATGCCGGGGAGTTGTCCCCGGTGCGGGGCAACGCTGCCGGCGGACGCGCCGCAGGGGCTATGCCCGCGCTGCGTGCTGGGGGTGGGGCTGGCGACGCACACGGAGGCGACGGGAGAATCAGGGCCGCACGGGACCAAGGTGGTTCAGCCGCCGCCGGAACCTGCAGAGATCGCAAAGCACTTCCCGCAACTGGAGATCCTGGAGTGTCTGGGGCGGGGCGGGATGGGGGTGGTGTACAAGGCGCGGCAGCCGAAATTGAACCGGCTGGTGGCGCTCAAAATCCTCGCACCGGAGAAGGGAGCGGACCCGAAGTTCGCCGAGCGCTTCCTGCGGGAGGCGCAGGCCTTGGCGCGGCTGAGCCACCCGAACATCGTGACGGTGCATGATTTCGGCGAGGCGGAGGGGCTGTATTACCTGCTGATGGAGTATGTGGACGGGATGACGCTGCGGCAACTCTTGCACGGGCAGAAGATTGCGCCGGAGGAGGCGTTGAGCATCGTGCCGAAGATTTGCGAGGCGCTGCAATTCGCGCACGAGCAAGGGGTCGTGCACCGGGACATCAAGCCGGAGAACGTGCTGGTGGACCGGCAGGGACGGGTGAAGATCGCGGACTTTGGGATTGCCAAGATCGTGGCGGCCGACCAGCCCCGGCAGGCGATCACGCAGGACCAGGTGATCGGCACGCCGCATTACATGGCGCCCGAGCAGGTGGAGAAGCCGCAACTGGTGGACCACCGGGCGGACATCTACTCGCTGGGCGTGGTTTTCTACGAAATGCTCACGGGCGAGCTGCCGCTGGGCAAGTTCCAGCCGCCCTCCCGCAAGGTGCAGGTGGACGTGCGGCTGGACGAGGTGGTGCTGCACGCGCTGGAGAAGGAGCCGGAGCGGCGTTACCAGCATGCCAGCGAGGTGAAGACGGCCGTGGAGACGATTGCGGCCACGCCCGGAGCGCCGGCAGCCGCCGCTCCTGCCGGGCCTCCGGAAATCACCCCGGCGATGATGAGCCCGCAGCCCGTCTCCAGGGCGATGACTGGATTGATGTTCCTGTTGGGGAGTTGTTGGCTCTTGCTGGCGATCTTTGAGTTGCTGGGCAAGAAGGTCGCCCGCACCGAGCCGCTGATGTACGCCTTCTTCGGGTTGGGTGGCTGGCGGTATCCGGACAGCTACAATGCGGTGATCGTCCTGAGTGTGCTCTTGGGCCTGGCCTGTCTCTGGCTGGGGTGGATGGGAGCACGAGGCGGTGCCGCCTGGCTGGTCAGACGGCTGTCCTTGGGCCTGCTCGGAGCGAGCCCGTGGCTGGTGGTCATGTTTGCGCTCATCCTTGGCAAGAAGACGGTTCGCTGGCAGCCGGACATGTATGCCTTTTTCGGGGTGGGGGGCTGGATGTATCCCTCCACGTACAACCTGCTGATTGGGGGCTGCCTTCTTCTCGCTCTCGCCACCTTTGGGGTGATCTGGCTCAGCGCGCAAAAGCACCCGGAAGCAACGCTGGCAGAGTCAGACTCGGACCGGACCGCGGCGGGGCGGGGCCTGCCTGCCGCCGGTGGCCCCGGCGCCGGCCCCCCGGTGGTCATCAAGCGCTGGCGTGATGCATGGCCGTGGAGCTGGGAATACATCCAGCTATACCTCATCGTTCCGGCAGCGGTGGTAGGGCTGGCTCTGCCTGTGCTTCTGCCCCGGATGGGACTGAAAGCGCTGTGGTTGTTTGCCGCCGAGTTGGGAGGCATTGCGTTTGCCATCACGTATGCCATCGTGGACCGGCAGGTCCGGCGAGCGCGGGCGGAGGTGCCACGAACCGAGCGTGACGTGGCGGAGTGCCTCATGTTCCGGCGGCCGTTCCAATCGCCCGGGCTGGCGGTGATGCACGAGGACCGGCTGGAGTTGATTCCCATCGTGGGCTCGCCCATCACCGTACCCCTGGCGGACATCGTCGCGGTCAAGGAGGTGCGATGGTTCAACGGGACGCGGCTCTGGTTCAAGAAGGGCTTCGTGATGGACCTGGCGAATGGCCAGCGGGTCGGCGTGGCGGTGGCGGAAGTGTTCGCCCGCCGCTGGCGGGCCAAGCTGAGCCGGGGGGCCTTGCCCGAGATTCCAGTGGGCGGCGGGATGGATCAAAGCCCTCTCGCGTCGCAGCTTTGGCGGGTCGCCCGGCGGGCGGCGCTGGTGGCGGCGTTGAGCCTTCTGCTGCTGGAAACGCTGCTGCAGCTAGAGGTCGGATGGCGCGAGTCCACCGGGGAGCTTTGGACCATGGCCCTCTACTCGGCGTGCCTGGCGGCGATGGTTTGGGCGGCGTGGCCCTTGCGCCGACAGCCCTGGACGGTGCTCCTCCGTGCCGGCGCGGCCTTCGTGCTCTTCGCCGCAGTGTGTGTGGCTTCGGGTTTCTACACGGGGCATCTGCGCCCCAATCTTGGGCTTTACCGGGAGCCGGACTGGATAGCACAGCATCCGGCTTTCCAAAGGGAGTGGCGGCAGCGGATCGAGAAGAACCTGTGGCGAAAACCGGCGGTGAGCCCGACTAAGACGACTTCCTTCGGGCCCGTTACCGAGCGGGTGCTGTATTCCGTGGCGACGCAACGGCCGATCAAGGCCGAGGACCTCGACGCCGGGCGGGAGATTGAGGTGCCGCCGGAAATCGAGAGGGCCGGGGAAGACCAGTTCTTCCATTGGCTGGCGGCGCAGGGGGCAGATGTGCTGGCGTTTGGACACAAGCGACGCTGGGCTTTGTGGGTGAGCCCAACACTGCTGGCTTCGGTGCCGGCAGAAGTGTGGGACCAGCCTGCGGCGGCGGGCCCGCTGTCGTTGAAAGGTGGTCCCGTTGAGTTGAGGCGGGCCGAGCCGGACGCGAAAGAGGGTTTCGTATCGTACTTGCTGGAGACGAATGCCGCGTTCCCGCTGACCTTCGTCTTCCAGACCAAGGCACACGCCGCTGGCGTCTTGCAGCTTACTGGTCTTACGGAGAACCCGCCCGGAATGAGGATTCGCTATCGGCTTATGCAGTCCGCGGGGCAGAGCGGGGCAACCAGCGGTGGAGAGACTGAACCTGTGCGGCAGAAGTTCGTCCGGCTGGTGGTGGACAAGGCTGCCATGACGTTCGAGGACCAACCGACAACCTGGGAAGGGGTTGGCGCATTACTGGAGAAGCTGACGGACCGCACAAACACCGTGCTGGAGTGTGCCGTTACCTCCGATCAAATCACGGTTCAGCAGCAGAATGAGTGGTGGATGAAGAGCGTCCTGCTGGCAAGAAACTACGGCTTTAAGTATGCCAGTTTTGTGGGGATCAAAGAGCTGGGTTCTGCTGGCACGCCCGCAACCGGGCAGTCCGCCGCCCGCGTGATCAGGCCTCCTGAGTTCGGCCCGGCGATCGAGCGTGAGCTGGGGGGCTGGCCGAGCTTGGACTGCACGGTGCTGGACCTGGATCAGGGCCGGCTGCTGGTGGTGCCGACGAACATAGTCGCCGCCAGCATTAACAACCCGCGTCCACTGCTGAATTGGATGGTCCAGCAGGGGGCGGACCTGACGGTGGCAATGGGCGCGGGGGCGGGCTTGCACCTGGACGACGGAGTGCTGCTTCGACTGGCGGGTGATGCAACCTTCGAGAACGTCGGGGCCTCGACGGTGCGACGCCAACTGGGCGGCGGCGGAGCGCAGGATGTGAGTATTCCCCGCGCCGAGGTGCAGGCGCAGCCGGTGTTCGTCTATCGAACCCGGGAAGGCGGCATGGGCGTGCTGCAGGTGCTGGGGCTGAGCCAGGACCCGCACAACCTCAGGATTCGGTTCAAGGCGGCGCTGTCTCTGAAGTAACCCGGCGGTCGCCAGACACGACCTGGGGATGGGACGCAATCGGCGAGGGAATCACCTTCAGCAAGGACGCTCTATTCGGCATCCGGGCTGGGAGGCACGAAGATTGGTAATCTATGTGCCCGCCTTGGTCGCGCCATATTCCCCTGTATACCCCTTGTATACCCACTGTATTCCCCCTCTAATCCCCTTCTAATCTAATAGAGGGGGATTATAGGGGGAATACAAGGGGTATAGAGGGGGTTTACTGGGGGAATAGTGGGGGATATGCCGAGGCACTGGGCTGGGTGTCAGGGCAGATGAACGAGGACGAGGGGGCATTGGCCGCCACTCTAATCACTGCTGGTGTCGTGAGGCAGAGAATGTTCACGCCTTTGAGGCCGAAATGGCGCCGTCTTGCTTAGCATCGAAAGGGGCAGCGCCGGAAACCGGAACCGTTGCCTGTCTCGGTTGACGGCACCGCCGCGCTCTGCCACGATCACATGGTGCCTGGGCAGATCCACAAATGGGTTCTCCCCAGTCCGGCAGCGCACAGGCACATGCGGGTGCGCAAGAAACGGATGCCTGAAGTGAAGCCAACACAAAGCGACGGAAGCAAACCAATGGATACAACCGTCCCGTTCTCAGCCCTGCTACTTGCCTGCGCCGTTTTCTTCAGCGGCTGCGCGACTCCCCGGGCGCCTGAGAGCGAATGCCCGGCAGGGTCCAAGATAGATGCGCCTATGAAGCTCATCGAGGCAACGGCCCAGCTTGGCAGCACCCAGGCCACGCGCCTGCACCCGAACTACATTTGGGCGGCACTCAAGGACCGGGATCAGGACGCGGAGGTCAACACCGCCTTTAACCAGGCGCTGGCCCAGGGCACCCCTGAATCGAGACTCGCCCTGCTTCGCGCCCTGGAACTGAAGTTCATTCATGACCCGAAGACCTCGGGGCTCGATATTCTCGGCCCCGAGTTGAGCCGGCATTTTCGTGCCTTCAACTGGCAAGCCGAGGACTTTCCAGGTGGACGCGAAGGCCCCAACGAGCAGTTCGCCGACGTAATGGTGGATGTGCTGGACCTCGTGCGCCCGGAGCGCCGGGCCAACAGCACGCGCGACGCGGTCGTGCTGCGCCCCGAGGCCACCGACGCGGTTTGGGAATACATGACCGGTCAGTGGGTGCCCGTGCCCGGCCAGGAGCGTTGGATGCTCAACCGCCATGCGAAGGACTCGTTTGTCCGCATGCGCGAGCAGGCCAAGGCCGAAGGCGTGGACCTCGTCATTCTGTCGGCCCACCGGCGCCGGCAAACCGCCGAGGCCAACGCGGCCAGCGCCGGCAACCCGAACGCCGTCGCGAGCTTCTCCTCGCACTCGCTGGGCCTCGCCATTGACTTCGATATGAGCCACCGCGAGGACATCCAGTTCAAGGGGCTCTCGACTCGGCCCATGTCGGAACTGGTGCGCATGCGCGAGTCGCCCGTGCACAAATGGCTGTTCCTGCGCGGCCATGAGTTCGGCTGGTATCCTTACCAGAACGAGCCGTGGCATTGGGAATTCAACCCGCCGGGCTTCCGGGACATCTTCTGGGCGGACTTCCCCGGCGGCGCACCGGCGCGGGGGATTATCATAGACGAGCCGTGAGAAGGGGCATTGACGCTCGGCGGTGTGCCTGCTCAGCGGAAGATTGGCGCCGTCTGACGACGACGGCTACGCAGGTGAGATTAGACAGGCTCGGGGCGCGTTGGTAAGCTCGCGTTGGCCAGATGACTTCCAGCAGCACAACGAACCCTGGCTCGAAAGCGGCGCACGCGCCGGCTGGATGCTTTGTCACCACACATTGGTCGGTGGTGCTGACGGCGGGGCGCAGCGACACCACACGGGCGCACGCGGCGCTGGAGAAGCTGTGCCGGGCCTATTGGTTTCCCTTGTATGCTTATGTCCGGCGGCGCGGGTATTCGGTGGAAGATGCGCAGGACCTGACCCAGGAGTTCTTTGCGCGGGTGCTCGAACACCAATGGCTGGCGCGCGCGGACCAGGCCAAAGGCCGGTTCCGAACGTTTCTGCTGACGGCGATGGAGCGGTTCCTCGCCAATGAATGGGACAAGGTCCGGGCATTGAAGCGGGGCGGCGGCCAGAGGAACATCCCGGTCCAACTCGACACGGCGGAGACGCGCTACGGGGTTGACCCGGCGGACACCCGCACGCCCGAGCAGGCTTTCGAATACCGTTGGGCGCTGGCCTTGCTGGATGAAGTCGTTAGCCGGCTCGAAGCGGAGTTCTGCGTCCGGGATCAGGCGGATTTGTTTGCCGCTCTGAAGCCGTGCCTCGTGGGCGACCGCGCCTCCCAGCCCTACGCGGAACTGGCAGCGAAGCTGGGCATGGAGGAGGGAACGGTCAAGGTGGCGGTGCACCGGTTGCGCCAACGGTATCGGGAGTTGCTGCGGGCAGAGATCGCCAACACGGTGGACTCGCCGGGCGAGGTGGACGCCGAGATGCGCCACCTGTTTAATGTGCTGGCGCGATGAGTGGAGTCTCCCGAGAAAGCCGAGGCGTGTGCCGACCGCAGCGCCGGAGTGCGCCCTTTCCCGATGTTCCTTACGCGCATTCGGACCGCGGTGGTGAACCTCGCCTGAAGGGCGTGGATGATATGGCCCAGGGCAACGCCCTGGGATTACGGTGTGAACCCGCCCAACAAGCCCTGAAAGGGCAGCAGACTCGGTGCCACACAAGAGGGGCCTTTTTGGGATGCACTAATGGCTGGGGTCTTGAGGTAGTTCCTGTTTCGCCCTTTCAAGGCTTGGGGTCTTCTGTGGCGGCGCTATTCCCAGGGCGTTGCCCTGGGCTCCATTATATCCGCCTTTCAGGCGGTGCATCCGCAACTGCCGAGATGCGCGCAGGAAGCCGTGGACACGGACGGACTTCAGCCCAAGCTCATCCATTGGTACCGCCCGCGCGGGCGCGCCATCTCGCATCACGCTTTCTCTGTAACCTCCGGCCCCTGCTTGCTTAACAGACGGGTGGAACAGAGTTATGGACACTGAACATATTTGCCCGTCTTGCCGAAAGCCACTGCCGCCCAGCGCGCCTAAGGGTCTGTGCCCTGAGTGCCTGATGAAGGCGGGCTTCGGGAGCGGGGTGGCCCCGGAACCGGGCCAGCCGAGCCGGGCCCCGGCCTTCGTCCCGCCGGCGGTGGCAGAGGTGGCCAGGCTTTTTCCCCAGTTCGAGGTTTTGGAACTGCTGGGCCAGGGGGGTATGGGGGCCGTTTACAAAGCCCGCCAGCCGGCCCTGGATCGCCTGGTAGCACTGAAGGTTTTACCGCCGCAGACAAGTGGTGATGCCGGCTTTGCGGACAGATTCACCCGGGAAGCTCGCGCGCTGGCTCGCCTCAACCATCCCAACATCGTGGGCGTTTACGAGTTCGGGCAAGCCGGTGGCCTGCACTACTTTGTCATGGAGTATGTGGAAGGGCTGAACCTGCGGCAGTTGGACCAGGCGGGCCGGCTGTCGCCGCGCGAGGCGCTGAAGATCATTCCCCAAATCTGCGACGCGCTTCAGTTTGCGCACGACGAAGGGATCGTCCACCGGGACATCAAGCCGGAGAACGTGATGCTGGACAAGAAGGGCCGGGTCAAGATCACCGACTTCGGCCTGGCCAGGATTCTCGGGCGCGAACCGGAAGGCATGCGATTGACGGGCGCCAAAGACGTCATGGGCACGCCACATTACATGGCACCGGAGCAGGTCGAGCACCCGCAGGAAGTGGACCACCGCGCAGACATCTATTCGCTGGGAGTCGTCTTCTACGAGATGCTCACCGGCGAACTGCCGCTGGGGAAGTTCCAGGCGCCGTCGAAGAAGGTGCAGGTGGACGTGCGCCTGGACGAAGTAGTGCTGCACGCGCTGGAGAAGGAGCCGGAGCGCCGCTACCAGCAGGCCAGCCAGGTCAAGACCGACGTGGAGACCATCGCCGCGACGGCCCCCAAGATGAGCATGCCGGCCCAGGATTCGCCGCGCCCCCCCCATCCGCCTGTTCTCGGGCCAAGGGAGCAGGAGGCTCCGCGTTTCACGGCCGAGTCGGTGCGGCAGCAGTATCTCGTTTTGGCCATAGCCTGGTGGATTGGCTATCCGGTGAGCATCGTAAGCGAGTTCGTGCGCTGGCTCGATGTCATCACCGTTCCGGCGATCATCACCGCCGCGGTGTTTTGGTTCATCCTGCTGTATCGGCACTGGTCGCTGCTGCAAGGGCACGGTGCGCGAACCACGCCCAGCAAGGCCGTGGGTTATGGCTTCATCCCGATCTTCTGGTTCTACTGGTGGTTCGTGGCCTACGCCGGACTGGCCACGGACAACAACCGATACCTGCGGCAGCTCGGCATCACCTCCCGGCGCATGTCTTATGGATTGGCGGTCACCAGTTGCATTCTCGGTTGTCTTTTATGCACGGTTGGCTGGTTCCCAGTCGGCTGGGCCATTCTGATCGTGCCCTACATGATCATCGGCTTCATTCTGGTGGTCCAGCAACGGGACTGCGTCCTGGCGATGCTAGAGCATCGAGCGCAGCAGCGCGGGGCTGGGGTGCCGGCGGGCGAAGGCCAGAAGGTCGAAGACAATCCGAGCCTCCTGACGTCGGCTGCTACGGGGCAGGAACCGCGCTTTTCGCGCACGGCCATCGTGGGTGCGTGTTGGAGCGCTTTTGCAATCCTTGCTGCGGTCTTCTGGCCGATCGGTAAGGCGGTAGACGCCGCCGGACAAATGCCCATCAGACTGAGCCTCATTCTGTTCGTGACGTTGGTCTCGCTCGGCGTGACCTCGCTTCTCGGGACGACGATCCTGGGCGCCGTCGCCATCTCGCAGATCCGACACTCGCAGGGGCGGCTTTACGGGCTAGGGCTGGCGGTGTTCGATGTGCTGCTGTTTCCGCTGCTGGCGTTAAATGGAGGGTTGATCGCAGGGTGGATCTGGCTGGCAGACGAGTTGGCACAGGAGTGGATTCCGCGAATGGGACGCGCCTCGTTTACCCTTCTGGTCGTGGCGCTGATGGTGGCTACCTGCTCTACCGCAAGCTGGCTGATCATTCGCTGGGTTTGGAGAGCGGCAAATCGCTCACCAGGCGGCAGCCAGGCCGCTCCGAGCCGCCCCCTTCACAGCGAGGGCTCGCCGTTCTTCGCCGGCGGGGCCTGGCATCTCGGTATCATCGCGGGGCTGGCGTTGGTTGCGGGCTTGATTGGTTGGAGGCTGTGGGAACGCAGGTCCGCGGTTAGTCCCAACGCTGTGGTCGGCATTGAAGAAAAGCTCGCGCGGGAGTTAAAAGCACGGGTGATCGCCGCTGACTTCGGGGTCGCCTCGGTCTCCGTGAACATTGATCGCGCCAGACGTGATCACGCCGAATGCTTGATTGGTGGTCTGGTGAAATATTGGGGGGCGGGTCCGCAGAAGCCGGGCACGCAGCGGCTGTATTCCGATGTATCTGGGGGTGGGACCTTTCGCCACGAAGGCAGCGGTTTCTGGTCTTTCGTGGGAAACGGCTCGCTTCAGAAGTTGCGATTTCACGTGGATGCTTCGGCGGAGATGGCGAGCAACTTGAGAGCTCCAGGGGCAACGCCGGAGGTCTTTAAATACTCCGAACCCGAGGGAGATGACGCTGCTGCTAACCCGAACGCTCTTTTGGCTGCCCGGTTCGGGCCGGAGCGCGAGGTGACGCTCAATGACATTGACGACTATCGCGGCGGCGAGGCGCTGGACCTGGACAGCGGCCAGTTGCTCGATTTGCCGAAGGACATCGAGAGGCGTCCCAAGCCGGAGCAGTTGCAGTGGCTCAGCGATCAGAGCGCGGACCTGCTGTTGGACAGGGTCGGCGGCCGGTGGGGGCTGATGACCACCACTGACAACGACCTGAAGCTTGCTTTGTTGGGGAACGAAACCTGGGGTGCCATCGCCGAACAAGCGCTGTCCAAAGCGCTGGGCGCCCCGGCAACGGGCCTCGAAGTCAAGCAGCGCGGGCCCTGGCAGGTGTACGTTCTGGCGACGAATATGCAGCCGCCACTGACCTTCGCTTTCGGGACCGCCAGTGGCGCAACCGGTTTGCTCCAGATTACACGGTTCACAGAGACGCCGAACTCTGCGCGCCTGCGCTACAAGCTGGTAATACCTGGAACCACCGGCGGTGCGGTCGGACTCATGCAGCGGGAGTTCATGCGAAGATACGGCTTGGAAGCGGCGCCTGGCCCATCCGGCAAGACCTCACGGCTGGAGGATTTGTCGAAGGCGGAGCAGGCGCGGGCGGTGGAGCTGTTCAATGACATCGAGGACTTTGGGCACGAGTTCGAGGCGGCGTTTGCGACCAAGAGCCTGCCGGCGGCGGAGACGGGCACAAGGCGCTTGCTGAATTTGCTCAGCAACTTTAACGCAGTCGTGAGAGGGACGGGCTATGAGTTCCCCCCCGGCATCTTTGAGGACATCGGCAAGGTGCAGCAGGCGCTGAAGGCAGGCGATTGGGAGAAGGTGCAGCAGGCCGCGCGGGGCAACGACGCATACCGCCAAGCATTCAAGCGCATCGCCGGCCGGATGGTCGAGTTGGCGCGGGAGCAGAAACAGGCCGCCGCCACTTCCTTCGGCCCGGTGGTCGAGCGGGTGGTTGCCGGCACGGGGGATGCGAACAAGCGGTTCATTGATTTGGACACCGGCAGGCAGTTTGCCGCAGCCGAGTTCTTCGGACCGAAGGCTGAACCCAGCCCGGCGGAGACGCAACAATGGTGGAGAGACACCGGCACGGACGCGATGGGTGACACCAGTCCACACATTCGCGGGCTGGTCGGGTTCGAGATGGTGGCCTCGCCCGTGCCGACCGAGGAGTGGGATCGCCTGCCGCCGTCCCGGCTCGACTACTATCTCACCATGTCCGCTCCCGGCACGCCCGTGACGATGTCGGGCAAAGGGGACTTGCCGGCGACGTATGCGGTGAAGACGCGCGAGGGCGCTCAAGGGCTGCTGCAAATCGTCGGTATCAGCACCAACAACCCGCCGGAGGTGAGTATTCGCTACAAGCTGATTCAGCTATCGCGGGAGGGCAAGCGTCCGCACGAGCCCTGATTGTCGCAGACTTACCCGGAAGTTTGGGCTCGCGTGGACGCTCGCCCTCCCCTGCCCTTCAGTTCGGCAGCGGCAGGGGGAGGTAGCCGATGTAGTGGTCTACAGTGGTTGAGCCCATGACGAAAGGCGCGGTCTCGGTCACAATGAGACCCATCTTCTTGTACCAGGTTACGGCCTGGGTGTTCTTGACCATTACCCCGAGCCAGATTCGGTCGGCGCCCAACTCACGGGCACGCTCCTCCGCAGAGGCCATCAAGCGGTGGCCGAGGCCAAGGCCTTGCTTTGCGGGCAGGATGTAAAGCTGGTGCACGTAGAACCGCTGCTCAGCGCGGTTGTGATACAGCTTCTCGTATCCGGCCACCACACCGTCCACCTCGGCGACCAGGCCGGTGACGTCCAGGTCGGCGAACAACCCTTCGAGCTTCGCCTGGGAATACTGGGTGTTAAGATACCCCTCCAAGTCGTCGTGCGGGATGAAGGAGCCGTAGGCCTCCAGCCAGGTTTCGAGGAGCAGCCGTTGCACGGTCGGCAGGTCCGCCCGCGTCCAATGCCGGATCGAAATGTTCATTGATCCCCCGAGAGTCGGGATTCACTGCTCAACGCAACGCGGCAAGCGAGAACTGTCCCGGACCAAAGCTCGTCTCCTGAACTCATACGCGCCACTATGGCGTTCGGTCGCAAGGTGGCAATCCCAAAATCAGCGCATGGGAATTGGGGCGCATCCGGAGGGCGGGTTGCATCCAATTCGGCTTGGATTCCTCTGCCAAATGGTTGACCATGCGCTGGTTATGAACTTAACCAGAATTCTTGTCAGTTGATTAGGAGCACAGCATGTCTAACGTCACAATTGTAGGCGCGGGTTTGATGGGGTCGGCAATGGCCTGGCCTTTGAGCGATAACGGTCACCAGGTCCGGCTGGTGGGGACTCATCTCGACACAGAGATTATCGCCTCCTGTTTGGAGAAACGCTGGCATCCCCGTCTGCGGCGGCGGCTGCCCGACAATGTGCAGCCGTATTACATTGAACAGCTCGCGCAGGCGCTGGAAGGTGTCAATATCATTGTCAGCGGCGTTAGCTCACCTGGCGTGCATTGGATCGGACGCACGCTCTCGCCCCATCTTAAGCCCGGGATGAAGATCATCGCGATTACCAAAGGGCTGGAAGCGACTGCGGAAGGCAACCTGCGCATCCTCCCTGACGTGCTGGCCGACGAGCTGCCGGCCGCAATGCGAAGCAAGGTGAGTCTGGCAGCCATCGGCGGGCCCTGCATCGCTGGCGAACTGGCAGGGCGGCGCCACACTTGCGTCTTTTTCACATCGCGCGATGCCGCGGCACTTCCGGTTCTGCGCCAGCTGTTCAAGACGCCTTACTACCACATCTTTCTCTCGACAGATATCATTGGCGTCGAGGTGTGCGTGGCGCTTAAGAACGCCTTTACGCTGGGGGTGGGTCTGGCGGGCGGGATGCTGGACCGGCTGGGCGGCCCCGACGAAGCGGATGCGCAGAATTTCAATCCAGCAGCGGCGCTCTTCGGTGCCAGCGCCCGAGAAATGACGCGACTGGTGTCATTGCTCGGCGGCAACCCGGACAAGGTTGCCTCCTTGCCTGGTATCGGCGACGAGTATGTCACCTGCGCGGGAGGGCGGACGGTGCGGCTGGGGCGCCTGTTGGGCAAAGGGCTGACGTATGAGCAGGCACGGACCGAGATGGCGGGAGAGACGCTGGAGAGCGCCTTCGTGGTGGCGCAGATTGCCAAGGCGCTTCCGGGGCTGGAAGCGCGCGGGTTACTGGGCCGCGACGAACTGCCGCTCACGCGGTGCCTGTGCCGCATCATCACCGAGAACGCCCCGGCCAACGTTGATTTCGACCGCCTTTTCCAGGATGACATGGTGAGCCCGGCATCGGCCTGAGACGGACGGGGGGCGCAACCGAAGGGACGGAATGTCTGCATACAGCGAACTGCAAACCGAGCTGAGAGCCGCGCCCAGGGCCTGGCTGGTGACCGGTGTGGCCGGGTTCATCGGTTCAAACCTCCTGGAAGCTTTACTGAAGCTCGATCAGCAGGTGACGGGGCTCGACAATCTCTCGACGGGCAAGATGAAGAACCTGGAGGAGGTCAGGGGCTTGGTCAGCCCGGCGCAGTGGGCGCGATTCCGCTTCCAGAAGGGGGACATCGGCGACCCGGCCGCGTGCCGGGAAGCGTGCGTAGGGGTGGATTTCGCCCTGCACGAGGCCGCGCTAGGGTCGGTGCCGCTGTCCCTAACCGATCCGCTCGGAGCCCATCGGAGCAATGTGACGGGATTTCTGAACATGCTGGTAGCGGCGAGGGATGCCAAGGTCAAACGGTTCATCTATGCGTCGAGCAGCGCGGTATACGGGAATGAGGGGGGACCGTCCGCCGTGGAGCAGAGGGTGGGCCAGCCGTTGTCGCCCTACGCAGCGACCAAGACGATCAACGAAGTTTATGCGCAGGTGTTCGCGAAGGCCTACGGCTTCCAGTCCATTGGGCTGAGGTATTTCAATGTGTTTGGCCCGCGCCAGGACCCGGAAGGGGCCTACGCGGCGGTGATTCCGCATTGGATTGCGGCCTTGCTGAGGCGGCAGCCGGTGCCTATCAACGGTGACGGGGAAACAAGCCGCGATTTCTGTTTCGTGGCGAACGTGGTGCAGGCAAATCTGTTAGCCGCAACGACCGGCAATGCCGGGGCGGTGAACGAGGTTTACAATGTGGCGCTCGGCCAGCGGACCACGCTAAACGAGCTTCACCGATTGCTGCAGAAGACGTTGCGAGAGAACGACGCATCGCTGCCGGAGCAGAAGCCGGTTTACCGGGATTTTCGGCCCGGCGACGTGCGGCATTCCCTGGCGGACATTAGCAAGGCGCGACGGTTGCTCGGGTTCACCCCCAGCCATACCCTCCAGGCGGGGCTGGCAGTGGCGATGGATTGGTATCGGCGAAACGTAAGCTGAACGGAACTTTCTTGTTCCTACCCACGCCCTGGACCAGTTACCATGTGTGGCAATCCGTCGGGCGCAGAGGCGTCGGACGACGATCTGACACAAGCTATGCCGTGGATTGATCAACTGCGGTCGGCCAACTGGATCGAGGCAAGCTGCGTTCTTCTCGCGGCTTACATTCTCGGGTGCTTCACCACGGGCTATTACCTCGTGCGGGCGCGCATGGGGGAGGACCCGCGCGAACTGGGCAGCGGCAGCGTTGGCGCCCGGAATGTTGGGCGGCTGCTGGGGTGGCACGGCTTCTTGCTGACAGTGTTCGGCGATTTTGGCAAAGGCGCACTGGCGGTATGGGCGGCAGGGCATTTCGCGACGGATGACTGGCTGGTGGCGCTGGCCTTGCTGGCGGTGGTCACGGGACACGTGTGGCCGGCGCAACTGTGCTTCCGCGGCGGCAAGGGAATGGCAACTTCACTCGGCGCGCTGCTGGTATATGATTGGCAGTTGGCGGTGGCGTTTGCGCTCCTGTTCGCCGGCGGTTTTGCGGTATTGCGCAAGACGGTCATACCGGGTTTGTTTGCCTTGGCGTGCCTGCCGCTGATAAGCGCGTATCTGGCACGCGGGGCAGCCGAAGTCGTTGGCATTAGCGCGCTGGCGGGGCTGGTGCTAATCGCGCACCGCAAAAACCTGAAGACCGAGTTCTCAAATTTGCGCCCAACCCGCAACCAGGACGCACCAAGAGCATGAGCACACAAGGCCCATTGGTTTTCAAGTTCGCCGACGAGGATTGGGAGTTTGAGCAGATTCACCGCCTCAACTACAAGACCTTCGTCCAGGAGATTCCACAGCATCAAGCATCCCCGAGCCACCGACTGGTGGACAAGTTCCACGCTGAGAACACCTACTTAATCTGCCTGTGCGGACGGAAGCTGGCTGGAATGCTGGCGGTGCGAGGGAGCCGGCCTTTTTCGCTCGATCAGAAGCTCGAGCGGCTGGATTCGTATCTGCCGGCGGGGCGCAGGATTTGCGAAATCCGGCTCCTGGCGGTCGAGAAGAAGCACCGCGGAGCACAGGTGCTGCAAGGCATCCTGGCGCTGTTGTGGCAGCATGGCATCGAGAAGGGCTACGACCTGGCGATCATCTCGGGCACGACACGTCAGTTCAAACTGTATCAGCACTTGGGATTTGTCCCCTTTGGGCCGCTGGTGGGGACAGGTGAGGCGCGGTTTCAACCGATGTATGTCACGCTGGAAACGTTTGAGACCACGGCGCGGGAATTTCTGCGCTCGTCTCCGTCGCGGGCCTTCCAGCCGAGCGCGGTGAGCTTCCTGCCAGGGCCGGTGACGGTGCGGCGCGAGGTGCGGCGGGCCTTCGAGCAGGCGCCCGAGTCGCATCGGGCGGATTCGTTTGTGAAGGATTTCCAAGCCACGAAACAGGCCCTTTGCGACCTGGCCCACGCACCGAGCGTGGGGCTGTTGCTCGGCTCGGGCACGCTGGCAAATGACGTCATAGGCGGCCAGCTTTTACTGGAGCGGACGCCGGGGCTGGTGCTCAGCAACGGGGAATTCGGCGAACGGTTGGCAGACCACGCGCGGCGGTGGGGCTTGGCATTCGAGACGATGGCACAGTCCTGGGGACAGGCGCTTAACCTGGCCGCGGTGCGGCACCGTCTCGAACACGCGCCCGCGCCGGGCTGGCTGTGGTGCACACATTGCGAAACCTCGACCGGGGTATTGAACGATTTGGAACGGCTCAAAGCCCTGTGCGCCGAGTGCAACGTGAAGTTATGCCTGGATTGCATCAGCTCGATCGGCACGGTGCCGGTGGACCTGCGGGGAGTGTGGCTGGCGTCATGTGCCAGCGGCAAGGGACTGCGGTCATACCCCGGGCTCTCGATGGTGTTCTATCACCATGCGGTCGCACCGATTCCACAAGGCTTGCCGCGTTATCTCGACCTGGGCTGCTACGCCGCATTGGACGGGGTGCCTTTTACGTTCTCGTCCAACCTGCTGCACGCGCTGGCGGCAGCGATCCGACGCGTCCGCTGGGAGGAACGCTTCGCCGCGCTGGTCGAACTCTCGGCCTGGCTGCGCACGAGCCTGCGCACCCAGGGATTCGAACTGGTCGGCAGCGATACCGCAACCTCCCCAGCAGTGGTCACGATTGCGCTGCCGGCAAGCCTCAACTCGGTCACGATTGGCGGGCTCCTCCAGGAATCCGGCTACCTGGTAAGCTGCAGAAGTGACTACCTGCGCCACCGCAATTGGATCCAGTTTTGCTTGATGGGTGAGTGCAGCCGGGAGAAAACCCTGTCGTTGCTGAGCGCGATGAATCGGGCCTGCTTCCGGCACACGCACAGAGGGCCGACAGCCGAGAGCGCGCCGTCCAAACCCGCGCCGGCGCCAAGCTGAACCTTGCAGGCAGCGGCAGAAAGCGTCCTGCCACTCTCGGCACCGTGCCGGGCGCAGCCCCAACGGACCTGATCATTCTCCATGTATTGACGTGCTGATCACCAGAATTCAACTGGTGTTTTGAACCGGGGTGGGAGACCTTCGAAGACATGGGAACCTTGAATTCGATTGGATTGGCCGCCGCGCTGGTGGCAGTTTCCACAGGTTGCGCAACGGGCAAGGACATCACGCTGCTCAATGTGTCCTACGACCCCACGCGTGAGCTGTATCAGGATGTCAATCAGGCATTCAAGCGATATTGGCGCCAGAAGACGGGAGATACCGTAAACATTCGGCATTCGCACGGGGGATCGGGAAAGCAGGCGCGGGCGGTGATTGACGGGTTGGAGGCAGATGTGGTGACCCTGGCGCTAGCCTATGATGTGGACGCGCTTTGGGCAAAAGGCGGGCTCGTCCCTCAAGACTGGCAGAAGCGCTTGCCGAACAACAGCGCGCCTTACACCTCGACCATCGTGTTCGTCGTGCGACAGAACAATCCGAAGCAGATCAAGGACTGGGATGACCTGGCTCGACCTGGGGTGGGGGTCATTACCCCCAACCCGAAGACGTCGGGCGGTGCGCGGTGGAACTACCTGGCCGCCTGGGGCTACGCATTGAAGAAATGGGGCGGCGACGAGGAGAAAGCCCGGAGCTTCGTAGCGCAGGTGTTCCGAAACGCCCCCGTCCTCGACACCGGGGCACGGGGGGCAACGATGACCTTCGCCCAGCGGGATCTGGGAGATGTGCTCGTGGCCTGGGAAAGCGAGGCTCTGACCCTGGTACGAGAGTCGCGCAAAGGGGATTTCGAGGTGGTCATTCCCTCCATCAGCATCCTGGCGGAACCCCCGGTAACTTGGGTGGACCCAGTAGTGAACCGGCGCGGCACGCTCCTTGTGGCACGGGCTTATCTGGAGTATCTGTATTCACCTGAGGGCCAGGAGATCGCGGCCAAGCACTACTATCGGCCCCGGCTGGAATCTGTCGCGCAGCAGCACGCCAATACCTTTCCCAAAATCAACTTGTTCACCATTGACGAGGTCTTCGGCGGCTGGCAAGAGGCGCAGAAGAAACACTTTGCAGCAGCGGGCATCTTTGACCAAATGCAGCGGTCGTTTCGATAGGATGCGGAGAGTTTGAGGTCTCGAGTCCAGGCTCCAAAGAAGCATGGATGCGAGGTTGCCTGCGGAGCCGGCTTACCGTATGGTCAGGTGCATCATGGAGCAGTTGCAGCGGCCAGTTCCGCGCGGAAGTTGAAGGCGCATGGCACAGCAAAAGCAAAACGTGCTGCCCGGCTTCGGCCTGACAATGGGCTTCACGCTCTTTTACCTGAGCGCGATCGTGCTCGTGCCTTTCGCCGGGTTGGTGCTGCGCACGCTGGAACTGTCGTGGGGGGATTTCTGGCGCCTGGCGACGACCGACCGGGCGCTGGCCGCGTATCGGCTGACCTTCGGGGCTTCCTTGATCGCCGCGATAGTCAACGCGGTGTTCGGCACACTGCTGGCGTGGGTACTGGTGCGGTATGAATTCCCCGGACGCCGCCTCATTGATGCGATGGTGGATTTTCCCTTCGCGCTGCCCACGGCGGTAGCGGGGCTGACGCTAGCGAATCTGTTCGCCGCCAACGGCTGGCTGGGGCGTTGGCTGGTCCCGCTGGGCATCCAGGGAGCCTTCACCCCGCTGGGAGTCGTGATCGCACTGACGTTTGTGGGATTGCCCTTCGTGGTGCGGACGCTCCAACCCGTGTTGCAGAACCTAGAGCGCGAGCTGGAAGAAGCCGCCGCCACGCTCGGCGCGGGCCGGTTTCGCACCTTTGTGCAGATCATTGCGCCCTCGCTACTGCCGGCGGTGCTGACAGGCCTGGCGCTCGCGTTCGCGCGGGCCATCGGCGAATACGGCTCCATCGTGTTCATCTCGGGCAATGTGCCGTTCAAGACCGAGATCGCGCCCTATCTCATAGTGATGCGGCTCGAGGAGTATGACTACACCGGAGCGATCGCGCTGGCGGTGGTGCTGCTGGTGTGCTCGTTTTTGTTGCTCGGGGCCATTAACCTCCTGGAGCAATGGACCAGTCGGTTTCATCGGTCTGCCTGAGGCTATGACTGAATTCCTGACTCGCAGTCGAGGCGCGGCGCACCGGGCGTCGCAGCGTGGCACCGAGGAATCGCCGGTGGCGAGGTGGACGCTCATTGCCATCGCGCTGGCGTTCTGCTTCGTGTTCCTGCTATTGCCGCTGCTGAACGTCTTCGCACAGGCCCTGGCCAAGGGCTGGGCGCTCTACTGGAAATCGCTGGCTGAGCCCGATTCGCTGGCGGCAATTCGCCTGACGCTCCTCGTAGCGGGCATCTGCGTACCGCTGAATGTGCTGTTCGGGCTGGCCGCGGCATGGGCGATTGCTAAATTCCAGTTTCGCGGCAAGTCGCTGCTGATTACACTGATCGACCTGCCGTTCTCAGTCTCGCCGGTGGTGGCGGGGTTGATGTTCGTCGTGCTGTTCGGGCTGCAGGGTTACTTTGGGAAATGGCTCGCGGCACACGAGCTTAGGCTTATCTTCGCCGTGCCCGGCATTGTGTTAGCAACGGTGTTCATCACTTTTCCGTTCGTCGCGCGCGAATTGATTCCCGTGATGCAGGCGGCTGGCACCGAGCAGGAGGAGGCGGCGTTAACCCTGGGCGCCAGCGGCTGGCAAACCTTTTGGCACGTCACCCTGCCCTCCGTGAAGTGGGGCATGATTTACGGCATCATCCTGTGCAACGCCCGCGCGATGGGGGAATTCGGCGCGGTATCCGTAGTGTCCGGGCACATCGCCGGGCTCACCGAGACGATGCCCCTGCGCGTGCAGGCACTGTATGAGGGAGCGACCGCGGCGTCCGCAGCGGCGGCGTTTGCGGTGGCAAGCTTGCTGGCGCTGCTGGCGCTGTTTACGCTCGGGCTCAAGATGATGCTGGAATGGAAACAAGCACGCGCAGAGCAGTTGGCAGTATCCAGACCTGATCGTTGATTGCCGGCGAATGAGCATAGAACTGAAAGGTGTCACAAAGAAGTTCGGCGACGCTGCGGTTGTCAATAACGTCACCTTCTCCGTCAAGGAAGGCGAATTGCTGGCCTTGCTAGGGCCGAGCGGGGGCGGCAAGACGACGGTGCTGCGGATGATTGCGGGTCTGGAGATGCCCACCAGCGGCGACGTGTTCATCCGCGGCCAGCGGGTGAACAATTTGTCCGTGCAGCAGCGCAACATCGGATTCGTGTTCCAGAACTACGCGCTGTTCAAGCACATGACGGTGTTCAAGAACATCGCCTTTGGCCTGAAGATCAAGAAATGGAAGGCGGCGGATATCCGGAATCGGATCGCCGAGTTGCTCAAGCTCTTCGGGCTGGAAGGGCTGGAGCAGCGTTATCCGCATCAGTTGTCGGGCGGCCAGCGCCAGCGGGTGGCCATCGCGCGGGCGCTGGCGCCGCAACCCAGCGTATTGCTGCTGGACGAACCCTTCGGGGCGGTGGACGCAAAGATACGCCAGGAGCTGCGGGAGTGGCTGGTAACCCTGCACCATGATCTGAACGTGACCACGGTGTTTGTCACCCATGACCAGGAAGAGGCGCTGGAAGTGGCCAACCGTATTGTCATCTTCTCGGGTGGGATGCTGGAGCAGGTGGGCACCCCCCGGGAGGTCTATGACCAGCCGACAAACGAGTTCGTAGCGCGTTTCATCGGAGCGATGAATGTGCTGGAGCCGAAGGTGCATGGCAGAGTAGCGCGCATCGGCGAACTGGAGTTCCCCGTCCACGGCGAAGCCGATAGCCAGAAGATCCGGATCGGCTTTCGTCCTTATGCGGTGCAGATTTCGTCCGACCTGACACAGTTTCGCTATCACGCGGTTCTGCGGCACACATTCTTCCTGGGCGTGCTGCTGCGAGTCGAGCTCGAACTGGCCAGCGGCCTGACGATTCGCGCCCGCATGACCAAGGAAGAATATGCCCATCAGGGTCTGGCGGACGGCAAAGAGGTTTCTTTCCAAATCCGGCAATATCGTGTGCTTGCGCGCGAAGGCGCCGCCCTGCCGCCGGAGACTGAACTGCCGGATCAGGCTCCGCCCGTCATGGGAGATTACATCTAGCGGCGCTCTCACGAGCCGCCGCTACACATTGACGGCTGGAGAAACTGCGTGCCATAAGCGCCCAAATGCGCTAATTGAATAGTCTATGACCGCCATGCGCTCCATTCACAACCTTGCGCTGATCGGGTTTATGGGCACCGGCAAGTCTTGCGTGGGCCGCGTTGCCGCGGATGTGCTCCACTTCACTTTCCTGGATACCGACCGCGTCATCGAGGCGCGCGCCGGCAAGAAGATCAGCGACATCTTTGCCCAGGACGGCGAGCCGGCCTTTCGCCAGTGGGAGCGGCAGATCGTGCAGGAGCTGGCCCTGCGGCGAAGGACGGTCATTGCCACCGGCGGCGGATTGCCCGCCGACCCGGCCAACCTGGCCAGCCTCAAGACGCATGCGCTGGTAGTCTGCCTCTGGGCCTCGCCCGAGACCATCTGGGAGCATGTGCGGGGGCACAACCACCGCCCGCTGTTGCAGGAAGCGGACCCGCTGGCCAAAATACGCCAACTGCTCGCCGCCCGCGAACCCTGCTATCGCCAGGCCGATGTGCTCGTGAACACGGAGATGCGCTCCGTACGCGAAGTCGCTCAGCATGTGCTGCATCAGTTCCACCTGGCGCAGTCGGCCCACAACCAATGAGGTCGGCCCTTCGGCGGCGGGCGCGGGAACTGGGCTTCGACGACTGCCGCGTCACCTCAGCGGACGCCCCGGAATCCGCCGCGCGCTTCCGCCAATGGCTGGCCGACGGCCGGCACGGCGAAATGGCCTGGCTCGATCGCACCGCGCAGAAGCGCACCGATCCGCAGCTAGTGCTTCCCGGCGCCCGCAGCATCCTCACGCTCGCCGCCAGCTACCACCATCCCGGTTGGCCCGTGGCGGACCATTGTCCCCCTAGCCCGGTCGCCCGCTACGCCCGTTACACCGATTACCACGACATCCTGGGCGAGCGCCTGAAGCAGCTCGCCGAATTCATGCGCCAGCTCGGCGGCCCCGCCACCCGCTCGCTGTGGTATGTGGACACCGGGCCGCTGCTCGAACGCGACCTGGCCCAGCGCGCCGGGCTGGGATTCATCGGCAAGCACACCAACCTCATCAGCCGCCGGCTCGGCAACTGGTTCTTCCTGGGCGAGATCATCACCACGCTCGACCTGGCTCCCGACCCGCCCGAGCGGAACCGCTGCGGCTCCTGCAACCGATGCCTCCAGGCCTGCCCCACCGCGGCCATCACCGCCCCCTTCCAGCTCGACGCCCGGCGTTGCCTCTCCTACCTGACCATCGAGCACAAGGGAAGCATCCCGCTCGAACTGCGCCCCGCGATAGGCGGCCGCATCCTCGGCTGCGACGACTGCCTGCAAGCGTGCCCGTGGAACCGGTTTGCCCGCGAAGGCCGCCTCATGAACGCCCACGCCCGCCCGGACCTCGCCTGCCCGAACCTGCTGGAACTGCTCGCCTTGGACGAAGCGGCCTTCGCGCGCCGCTTCGCCGGCACACCCATCCTGCGCCTCCGCCGCCGCGGCCTGCGGCGCAACCTCTGCGTGGCCCTGGGCAATGTTGGCGGGAAGGACGTGCTGCCGGCCCTCCACATAGCCGCGCAAGATGCCGACCTCCTGGTAGCCGAGCACGCCCAGTGGGCGGCAGCGCAGATCAAGGCGCGCCACCCCGCCACTCCATAGCAGCAGCTCGCAACCCCGCCGCCGGCACCCCCCAACAGCCCAATAGCGCTCCCACGGAGCTTGCCACACGTGCGGCCCACAACCACTCAGCCAGCCCACCGAGCCGTAACCTTGGCGAAGGCTGGAATTCCCGCTTCGAGGTCCGCCAGGCGGACCGCTTTCAGCCCTCCGCAAAGAATTACTGCTGCCTATTGACGGCGCGGGCTTGATAGGTGTTCGGCTTTCATTCGATGAGATCGGACTGCTCGATGCCCGGTATGGATCTGTGTTCAGCCTGTGGACGAGCAAGATAGGTAACTCCTTTCACCAGTTTCCAGAGTCCATACAGCCCGGCCAGCAACACCACAGCCAACGCTTTGATGATGCCTGAACCGGCGTTGGCAATGGCAAATGCCAGGTAGAGTGTGACACCCGCTGCGCCAGCGAGGGTGCCTCCGATCAACACATTTCGGAATCCAATCCTCCTCAGCTCTTGGCTTCTCTCAAGTTCAAACTCCCTGAGCTTGGCCTCCGCAACCGCGGCCGGAACGCCGCTCGACGTTAAGAACTCACGGACCGCAAAAGACCGCTCACCCCAGATAATTCTGGCTCTTGCCTCCAAGATAATCTTGTCGGTGCTCACACTCATGCCGAACGATCAATTTACCGACTGCCGCCGGAAACGGGCGCTGCCAGCGAATGCAGCGCCCGATGAACCAGCAGCATCAAAGCTGCAACGCTTGGCGGCAGTTCGGTACAGTGCATTGATACTCCTATCCAAGCCCTTTGGGTTTAGCTGTGGCATCTTTGGCAATTGGG
>CAZDOO010000080.1:0-25281 GCA_964507045.1 uncultured Verrucomicrobiota bacterium
AATGCTGGCGGACGCGCAACCAAGGTGCTACGTCCACCAGCAAATGAATACATACCAAGCAAGTTCTAACGCTCAAGCCTGCGGAGCACAAGTGGGAACCGAAACCCAACCCCACTGGGCGCAGCTCACTTTCCTGTAACAAACCGGGAGGCGCCCGTTGGGCGCGGCGCAACCCGACACCTCCCCGGTTCGGCCGGGCGGCCGCTCCCCCTGCGGATTCAGGGGTTCAAAGCGCGAAAGGCCCTGTTTGGAAAATCCTTTGCCTGAACCCATCCCTGCACCAGCTCCCCTCCGTTACCTCACCGTCACCCCTCCCTAGCACCTCTCATAGTTTATGAGAGGTGCTAGGGAGGGGTGACGGTGAGGTAACGGTGAGGTAGGCCAGGGCGGAGCGGAATATGACCCGGATGGGGAGGTTGTCGGCCTTTGGGGCCATCCGGGCCGCGAGCCGACCCCGGCCTTGAGGGGGTGCGGCGCGCATCCCGGCCTGTAACAAACGCCTCTATTCCGGTCGGCTCGGCCAAGAGTTAACCCGAAGGCTGACGGGAATGTCGGCACCCCGCCCCTTACAGGAAAGTGGGATGCGCCCGTTGACCGGCGAACTGGAAGCCCAAGCCCCCAAGGTGCTACCCAAGGGGATGGGCCGGTTGACTTATCAGGCGGTTGAGACGGAGGTCGCCGCCTGGGACGGGTTCCAGAACCGGCGCCAGGTGGGCAGCTCCGCCGGGCGGTGCGGGGGCGTCAGATCCCTTGGCGGCCACCCCGTCGGAGAAACGTCCTCCCGAAAAGCATTCCCGGGAGGTCAGCGGAAGCATTCCTCAGCCGTCAGGGCAGAATCCGCCTCGAACCACAATGCGGCGCTCGCCCTGCCGGACTACTCCCGAGGGTTGAAGCGCGACTCGCGCGCCAGTTGCTCCCAGAGTTTGCGTTCGGAGTCGGTGACCCGTTTGGGCACCTCGATGCGGGTTTCCACGATCAAATCACCGCTGCCGCCGCCGCGCTGGGGCAGGCCGCGGCCGCGCACGCGCAGTTTCTGGCCATTCTGCGTCCCGGGCGGCACTTTGATGCTCACGTGCCCGCCAAGTGTCGGCACGGAGATGTTCGCCCCCAGAACCGCTTCCCACGGGGACACTTCGGCTTCATAGATCAGGTTATGGTCCTGCACCTCGAAATCGGGATGCCGCGCCAGGCGCACGCGCAGGTAAAGGTCTCCCGCTACGCCGCCGCCCACACCCGCCTCACCGCGCCCGGCGAGGCGCAGCCGCTGGCCTTCGGTGACCCCCGCCGGAACTTTCACTTGGTAAGTCTCGGCCCGGGCGACCTGCCCCGCGCCGCTGCAGGCCTGGCACACGCGGCGGTTGTGCTGGCCAGTGCCGCCGCATTGGTCGCACGGGACCGCATGCCGCACGGAGACGGAGCGGACGGAACCGCGCATCGCCTCTTCCAGCGTCACCAGGATGTCGCCCTCGATGTCCTGACCGCGTTCGGCGCCCAGGTCTTCCTCGGCAAAGCCGCTGCCGCGTCCGAAGCCCGCCCCGCCCCGGCCTCCCATCGAGCCGAAGATCTGCTCGAAGAAGTCGCTGAAGCCGGTGCCGCCGAAGTGGAATTCCTGGCCCCCGCCGCCCGCAGTGGCCCGTCCCCGCCCGAACGATTCCCAGCCTGGCGGCGGCCGGAACTCGGCGCCGGAGCGCCAATTGGCGCCCAGCTCGTCATAACGCTTGCGCTTGGTCGGGTCGCTCAACACCTCGTAGGCTTCGTTAAGTTCCTTAAACTTTTCCTCCGCCTGTTTCTTGTTCTTGGCGACGTCCGGGTGGTATTCGCGCGCGAGCTTGCGAAAGGCCTTCTTGATGTCGGCCTCGCTGGCCCCGCGGGGCACACCGAGGACTTGGTAGTAATCTTTGTATTGCACGGGCATAGCTGGGGAGGCTTGTTACCGCATACACCGCCGTCCCACGGCAGACAAAATGCACGGTGGCAGCCATTTGTCCAGTCAGTCTAACGCCGGTCAGAACAGAGTAGGTTCACAAGCTATCGGCTCTTGCCCCTGCCGACTTGGTTTACTCCAGGGATTACCCGCGCAGCGCTGAGTGCAGCCGGGCGCGGAAGAAAGCAGAGCTATCGGTCTGTAGCGCAACGCGGGGATGGGGTTGAGCTGCCCGCTTGCTCGCGGCGGGTTGACGACGCGATGATTGACGGCGAATGTCTGGAATGATATGGAAACCACCGCAATGCCGCGCAAGATACGCCAGTTGGTTGCGGACTTGGAGAAGGCCGGATTCGTGCTCGCTCCCGGCGGCAAGGGATCGCATCGCAAATTCCGCCATCCCCGGCTTCCTGGCGCGGTGATTGTGAGCGGGAATAGCGGCGACGACGCGCATCATTACCAGGAGAAGCAAGTCCGTAACGCCATCCGCGAGGCAACTGAATGAAAGCCGAAGACCAATATTTGAAGTTCGTGCGCTGGAGCGACGAGGACGGTGTCTATGTGGGTTTCTGTCCGGACCTCTTCCCTTGGGGCGGGGTCTGTCACGGGGAAACTGAGGAGCAGGCTTACGGTCAGTTGTGTGCCCTGGTTCGCGAGGAGGTTCAAGATTTACGTTCGAGCGGGAAGGAATTGCCCGTGCCCGGCACACGGCCCATGCGGGACGCAGTGCCGGCCTAAAAGGGGGCCCCCATTAAGGGCCGGTGAGCTTTGGCTTCGTTGTGAGAAGCGTTCGTAGCTGAGACCGCATTTCGCGAACTTGACGCGATACCGGGCAGGATTAGCTTGGATGCCTTTGAGGGCATATTGCGCAGGATGAAAGATAAGCAACCGGTTCGGACGACGTCTGATTTCGGGAAGAGCACAGCGTTGAAGCAGTCGCTGGGCTGGTTTCCGGTGCTGGTGGTTGTGGTGCCGTGCCTGTGGGGGCTGAGTTGGTGGTTTTTGGATTGGCCGTTGGCGGTCATTGCGGGGCTCCTATCGGTTTATCTGGTGCTGGATGGCTGGAAGCTGATTAGGACCAAGCGGGCGGCCCGGCAGGGTCCGGAGTCCTACAAGCAGAGGACGCCTGGAATGTAGCTCGCCGGGGGGCAGGGAATTACCAGAGCGCCGCAGCGAAGCCGGCGCCCGGCTGCCTGGCTGCCAGGCCGGCGGTCAGAGCTTGCGGCGAGCGACCCGTTGCCAGTCGGGCTCGCGGCGCAACTCGGACTTGAGGCCCGCCACCTCGCGCAGCAGGGCCTTGACCGCCCGGTCAATCACCGTCACCGGGTCGGCGCCGGATTTCTTGCTCTCGAGGATGTTCGAGGGCAGCCGGAGCGTGAGCGCGACGTCAAACCAGTCCCGTTTCGTGTGGCGCTCCAGGTTCACCTGCAAGTGGACCGCATCCGGCGGGAAATGCGCCAGATGAGTTTCCAGCTTGGCGATCTTTTGCTCCAGCTTGGTGTGTATCTGCGCATGTGGGCGCATGCCTTTGGCAACCAGGTTCCATTTCATCGTCATATATCACTCCGCTGGTTTAACCATTGCCCGAACCGGCGGTCTTGTCAAAAGGGCGGCTGGTTGCCTTCCCTGATTTAAGGCTCCGGAGTTGCGGAGTTCCGGCCACACCCCCCCTGTCCCCTCAGCCGGCTCCGGACACCGCGTTATCTCAATGTCTCGCTGCTCAACTTGACGGTGAGGGTGGAAACGGCCCCCGGAGGCAGGGTGATGCTGTGGGCGCCGACGTTGCCCGACTCGACACAGAGCATGCGCTGGTACTCTTTGTCGCCGAAGTCGGGCATGTGCCGCGACTTGGCGATCCACGGATTCCACACGACGGTTGAGGCGGAGCCTTGTTTCTCGATCCGGATCTTTCGATGCAGGCGCGGGTCGAGGATTTCCACCGCGCCGGTGCTGTTCTGGTAAACGCGGTCCACTTCGGAGGCGATGCGCAGGGCATCGCTGAGTTCTGTTTCCTCGAGGCACTTGGCCACCCAGTCGAGGTAGTTCTGACCCTTGAGGCCGGCAACCGAGACGGCGGCGATATCCCCCACTTCGAAGTAGGAATGGAGGCAGTTCTCGAAGGTGAATTCCGAGTCTTTGGATTGGTTGGCAATCAGGAGCTGGAGGGTGAGGGACTGGTTCACCGTGACGATGTAATCAGCCGTGAACGGCGGGAAGCCTGCCACCTCCGGGCAGTCCGGGAGGCGGAAGCGCACGCTCACGCTGCCATCCGGCGCGGGAGCGAATTCCTTGAGGTCCCAGGTTTTCAGCCGGGCGAAGCCGTGCTGGCCCAAACCTTCGCGCTGGCCGAACCAGGGGAAGATCACCGGGACGCCACCCCGAATGGGCTGTCCCTCGACGAAGCGGCTGCATTGGCTCAGGAAGAGCAGGGGCGGCTCGCTTTTTTTGTTGAAGCGCGTGACCTGCGCGCCGTGCAGGTAGATTTCGGCGGTGCTCCAGGGGGTGCTGATTTCGAGCATCGGCAGTTCGCCCTGGCCGTCGAGGAAGGTGACGCGTCCGCGCGTTTCCGGGGTTGCAGTTTTGCTTGGTTCACTGGTTTTCATCATGTGCCTCTGGGCGGGGTTATACCATGCCGGGGGCGGCGCGGCACGCAAAATTGAGTGCATTTTTTGGTTTGGATTTCGCCGAGGCCCCGGTACCTTGGTGCCACGCTTATGGCAAAACAACATCAATACCAATTCTGTTTTGGTCCCTGGAACATCAGTGAAGGCCAGGATCCCTACGGCCCGCCGACCCGGCCGGTGCAAACATTCGACTGGAAGCTCAAGCAGCTCAAGAAGCTGGGCTTTGACGCCATGATGTTTCATGACGATGACGCGGTGCCGGATATTGACGGGAAATCCGATGCGCAATTGCGCAAGGAAGCCAAGGAACTAAAGAAGAAGCTGGATGATGCCGGCGTGGCGGCGGAGATGGTTGCGCCGCGGCTCTGGTTTAGCCCGAAGACGATTGACGGGGCCTATACGAGCAACGATCCGAAGTGCCGCCGGTACGCCATTGATCGTTCCCTGCGCTGCATTGACATTGCCCGTTACCTCGGCACGGACCTAATTGTGCTCTGGCTGGCCCGCGAAGGCACGTATCTGCGCGAGTCCAAGAACGGGCGGAAGAGTGTCGAGTTGCTCGTCGAGGCGCTGGACCAGATGCTGGCGTATGACAAGAAGATCCGCATTTCCATTGAGCCCAAGCCCAACGAGCCGATGGACCACGCGTATGTGCCGACGATCGGGCACGCGCTGGCCCTCGCGCAGTTGACGCGCGACGCGAAGCGGGTCGGCTGCCTCATCGAATCGGCCCACGCCATCCTGGCGGGGCTGGACCCGGCGGACGAGATTGATTTTGCGATGAGCTTCGGCAAGCTCTGGTCGCTGCACCTCAATGACCAGAACGGGCTGAAGTTCGACCAGGACAAGCCTTTTGCCAGCAACAACCTGCGGGTGGCGTTCAACCAGGTCCGCGCGCTGGAGCGCGGCGGTTACGGCAAGCGCGGCGAGTATGTCTGCTTCGATGTGCATCCCTTCCGCACGACGAAGGTCGAGCACTGGGCGGCGCATTTGGCCAACAGCCGGCGCACGTTCCTGCGGCTGGTCCGGAAGGCGCGCACGTTTGACGAGAAGGCCGCCCGGCAGCTCGTGGCCGACCGCAATTACGCTGCGCTGGACCAGATGGTGCTGGAGCACCTGATGGGCGAATAGCGGAATACCGGAGAGCGCGTTTTTTGGGGGGCGGCGGCGCCCCCCCCCAACAGCTTTCAACTGCGGATGAACAGGCGCGCCTCCTGACATTTGATTGTGCTCAAAGAACTGACGCGCCAGCTGGCGGCGGCGAAGAACCTGACGGACGAAGAGGTTCGCCGGGCCGTCGAGCTGCTGGTGGACGAGGCGGTGCCGGCGGCGGCCAAGGCCGAGTTCCTGACCCAACTGGCCCGGAAGGGAGAGACGACCGGGGAGATTGCCGCCTTTGCCCGCGAGCTGCGCCGCCGCTCCATCCAGCCGGCGCTGGAGGCAGGACTGCGCGATCAGGTTCTGCTCGATGTGGTGGGGACGGGGGGCGACCGGCTGAGCACGTTTAACATTTCGACGACGGTGGGGCTGATCGCCGCAGCGGCGGGCGTGCGGGTGGTCAAGCACGGCAACCGGGCTAGCACTTCGCTGGTCGGCAGCGCGGACGTGATGGAAGCCCTCGGCATCCCCTTCGACCGGGAGCCGGAGGCGGCCGTGCGAGCCCTGCGCGAGCACGGTTTCGCCTTCTTCTTCGCGCCGAAGTACCACCCGGCCTTCCGGCATATTATCCCGGCGCGCAAGCTTTGTGCCGCCCAGGGCCAGAGCACGATCTTCAACTTCCTCGGCCCGCTGCTGAATCCCGTGAGCCCGACGGCGGCATTGATCGGGGTGCCGCGCCCGGATTTGTGCGAGCCGCTGGCGCGCGTGTTGCAGTCGCTCGGCGTGCGGCGCGCCATGGTTGTGTGTGGCGCAGTGTCGGCCGACGATGGGGCCGTTCGGCACCTGGACGAGCTCTCGCCGTTCGGGCCGACGGCGGTGGCGGAGTTTTATCAGGAGCGGGCCGTGGCCTGCTCGACGGTGTTGACGGAGTGGTTTCCGTTGCAGCCGGGCGGGCTGGCCGATTTGCGCGGTGGCGACCGCGAGGTGAACGCAGCGATCATCCGCCGGGTTTTGAGCGGCGAGGAGCGCGGCCCGAAGCGGGATGCGGTGCTGCTGAATGCCGCGGCGGCGCTATTTGTGGCCGAACGGACGCGCTCGATGGCGGAGGGGTGGGAGCTGGCGGCGGAGACCATTGATACGGGGCGGGCGGCCGCGAAGCTAGCGGAGTTGCAGGGAGCAGGGCGCTGACCAGGAACAAGCCGGGAGCATCCTGGGAACATGCCGGGAGCTGCGGTGTGACTGGCGTGATGAGGGCGCATTAGCCCCGGTTCCAGGACTGCGTCGGGGTGATTGTCAAAATCCCTTGCCTTCCGCCCCGGAGTAGTGGGAGAATCCTGTCATCTTATGGGCCATGTAAAACTGCATATTCCCGGACCGGTAGAGGTCAGTGAGAAGACTTTCCGCGCCTTTTGCACGCCGATGATTGGTCATCGCGGGCAGGGTTTCAAAGACCTCTATGCGAAGATTCAACCGCAGCTCCAGCAGTTGCTCGATACCAGGCAACTGGTTTATATCAGCACCTCCTCTGCGTGGGGGGTGATGGAGGGCGCCATCCGCAACCTGGTGTCCAAGAAGGTGCTCAACTGCATGTGCGGCGCCTTCTCGGACAAGTGGCTCGACGTGTCCAAGCGTTGCGGCAAGGAGGCCGAGGGATTGCAGGTGCCATGGGGGGCGCCGATTCGGGCGGCGGACGTGGACAAGAAGCTGGCGAGCGGCCAGTTTGACGCGCTGACGATCATCCACAACGAGACCTCGACGGGCGTGATGAGCCCGATCGTCGAGATTGCGGCTTTGAAGCGGAAGTATCCGGACGTGATGTTCATTGTGGACTCCGTGAGTTCTATGAGCGCGGTGCCGCTCAAGTTCGACGAGCTGGGGATAGATGTGCTGCTGGCCGGCACGCAGAAAGCCTTCGCGATGCCGCCGGGCACGGCCATCTTTGTCTGCTCGCCCGCGGCGCTGGCCAAGGCCGCCACGGTGAAAGACCGCGGTTACTACTTCGATTTCGTCGAATTCCAGAAGAATGCCGAGCAGAGCATGACGCCGAGCACGCCGAGCATCGGGCACGTCTTTGCGCTGGCGTCCAAGCTGCAGGAGTTTTTTGCGGAGGGGCTGGAAGCGCGTTACGCGCGGCATCGCCAGACCAACCAGATGACCCGCGACTGGGCGGCCAGGCACGGCTTCACGCTTTACCCCGAGAAGGGGTTCGAGTCGCTGACGCTCACCTGCATCAACAACGGCGCGCGGCCCGGCGGGCGCGTGGTGGATGTGGTGAAGCTGGTGAAGCTGGTCAAGGACCAGGGCTTCCTGATCAACGGCGGCTACGGCAAGATCAAGGGCACTACTTTCCGCATTTCCAACATGGGCGACGAGACGGAGGCGACCATGGCGCAGCTCTTCGCGGCGATGGATGATGCGATGAAGCAGTTGTGACCCCTGTCTGGCGGTGGTGGTCGCGCCGGGCCGTGCTCGGCGCGGTGCTGGTTTCCGCTCTGCCCGCTGTCGCGGCGGAGCTCTACGTTTCTCCGGTTGACGGCCGGGATGCCAATCCCGGCACCCGAACCAAGCCTTTTGCCACGCTGGAGCGCGCCTGCGATGAGGCCCGTCGCCTGCGGCAGGCGGGCAAGTTTTCCGGTGAGGCTCTAACCATCTGGCTCGGGGGCGGCGATTACCTCCGGACCAACGCGCTGGAACTCACTGCCGCCGACTCCGGCACGGCTAAAGCCCCGGTCATTTGGCGCGCCCGCAAAGGCCAAGCCGCCCGGCTGATTGGCGGGCGAAAGGTGTCGGGGTTCGCGCCGGTCATGGATCCGGCCATCCTTTCCCGGCTGTCCGAAGCGGTCCGCACCAACGTCGTGCAGGCGAATCTCAAGGCCCTCGGCATCACCGACTTCGGCCAGATGGGCTCCCGTGGTTTTAGCCGCCCCCTGACTCCCTCCCACTGCGAGCTGTTTTACGGCGGCCGCCCGATGACGCTTGCCCGCTGGCCCAACGAAGGCAAATGGAAACACATCGCCGGCTATCCCGATGCCGGTGTGGTCAAAAACGAATGGGGCAGAAAAGTGGGGCGGCTGGAGGATGGTTTTACCTACACCGGTGACCGGCCCCGCCGGTGGGCGGACACCAGCGGCCTGTGGGTGCATGGCTACTGGGCGTGGGACTGGGCAAACTCGTGCGAGCGGGTCGCCGCCATTGACCTTGACCGCCGACTTGTCAAGACCGCCGCCCCTTACGGCCTCTACAGCTTTCGCAAAGGCCAGCGTTTCTTCTTCCTCAACGTACTGGAGGAGCTCGACCAGCCGGGAGAGTGGTTTCTGGATCATCAGACGGGCATCCTTTACTTCTGGCCGCCCGGCAGCAAGCCGGGGGCAAAAGGCGCGCCCGAAGTCCTGCTCTCGCTCCTGGCCGAGCCCCTGCTCAAGCTTGCTGACGCCTCCCACATCACCTTCCGCGGCTTGACCCTCGAAGCCACCCGCGGCAGCGCGGTGGAAATGCGGGGCGGCATCAGCAACCGCATTGCCGGCTGCCTCATCCGCAACATCGGCGGCTATGGCGTCACCATTGCCGGCGGTACCGGTCACAGCGTGCAGGCCTGCGACATCTTCGATACGGGCGACGGCGGCGTCGCGCTGGACGGTGGTGACCGCCAGTCCCTCCGTCCCGGCGGACACTCTGTAGAGAACTGCCATTTTGCGCGCCAGGGCCGCTGGTCTAAATGCTACGTTCCGGCCGTGCTGATGGGCGGCGTTGGCCAACGTGCTTCCCATAATCTCATCCACGATCACCCACATTGCGCCATCCTCTTCAACGGCAACGACCACTTCATCGAGTTCAATGAGATTCACCACATCGCCCTGGAGACGGGCGACGTCGGCGCCATCTACACGGGGCGCGATTACACCTATCGCGGCAACCGTATCCGCTACAACTTCATCCACGACACGGGAGGTGTTGGCATGGGTTCGATGGGCATTTACATGGACGACTGCGTGAGCGGAACAGAAATCTTTGGCAACGTCTTCTACCGGGTCCAGCGCGCCGCGTTCCTGGGCGGCGGGCGCGATCACCAGGTCCTCAATAACATTTTTGTGGACTGCAACTACGCCGTCGAGCTTGACGGCCGCGGGCTGAATCCCTCCCCCGTCTGGCATGGCATGGTGGACAACACTATGCGCCATCGTCTTGCGGAAGTGCCGCTGTCGCTCTATCGCGAGCGCTACCCGGCCATCAAGACCCTCGACCAGTACTACGGCCCGCCGGGCGGCCCTGCCATAATCGGGGCCGACTTCAAGGGCGTGCCGCCGGAACACAACGTCGTTGCGCGGAATATCTGCATCGGTAAATGGCTTCACGCCTACTGGCTGGCGACGGCGGACATGATTCAGTTGGAGAACAACCTTACTAACGCGGTGACCTCGTTTCGCCACCCGCCCGGCAACCCGCCGCAGGCCACCGACTTCGCATTGCGCCGCGATGCTCCTTCCTGGAAACTCGGCTTCCAGCCGATCCCTCTGGACCGGATTGGTCTCTGCCGCGACGAACTGCGATCAGCCCTGCCCGTCACGAATTCTCGCAAGAACAGCCGCTGAAGTGAGCCTGCGTTCACCCGGACCACTGGCGCGGTCAGGCGTGTCCGACTGGGGTTGAGCAATGGCCGGCGGCGAATCGTTTGACTCATTGGACGGCGCTGTTGACGCGACGGAGAGAGAGGGGAGACCTATAAGCCTGGCGTGCTGACAACAAGGCGATTTCAGCTTGTCAACGCACCACCCTTCCAAATACAAGACGGTCGTGCTAAAGAACCTAATTCCCTGTGACTGAGCCGCGCTGGTCCGGGAATCCCATGCGTATATCGGCGATTACCTCTAACGCCGCCCCGACGATGGCAGCCACAACTGCCAGGGGTCAGCTGCGTTTGCCGGCATGGCTGCTGGCGGCGTTGCTGCTGCTGGTGACGATCGTGGTTTACTGGCCGGCGACGAGCTATGAGTTCGTCAACTACGACGACCATCTCCATGTGACCCGGAACCTTCAGGTCCAAAGCGGACTGACCTGGGAAGGCATGGGGTGGGCATTCCTCAACCCTGTGAACTGCAACTGGCATCCCTTAACGGTGTGGTCCCACATGTTGGACTGCCAGCTCTTTGGTTTGCGGCCCTGGGGACATCATCTGACCAGTGTGCTGCTGCACGCGGTGAACGCGATGCTGGTCTTCGCGCTGCTGCAACAGATGACGGGGGCGCGCTGGCGGAGCCTGTTGGTGGCGGCGCTGTTCTCACTTCACCCCTTGCGTGTCGAATCGGTTGCTTGGGTGGCCGAACGCAAGGATGTGCTCAGCGGCTGCTTCGGACTTCTCGCACTTATTTTCTACGCCCGCTACGCAGAGGGTCAACGACAGCAGGCGGAAGGCCGTGGCCCGCGATCTCTCTTCAATCTTCCGTCCCCTGGCTTCTATTTGCTGTCCCTGTTGCTTTATGCCCTGGGTTTGATGAGCAAGCCGATGCTGGTGACGTGGCCGTTCCTCCTGTTGCTGTTGGATTACTGGCCGCTCCGGCGGTTCTCTCTGCCGTCTCCGCGACCCTCCGACCCTCCAGAGCTCCGCCGTTCCGCCGCTCCGCTGCTCCGTTTAGTGTGGGAGAAGATACCGTTCTTTGCCCTCGCGGTGGCGACGAGCGTCGTGACCTTCCTGATGCAGAAGCACGAAGGCGCTGTGGCGGTGGGCGGAAACCTGCCCCTCGGCGAGCGCAGTGGCAACGCCCTGATTTCCTACTGCCGCTATCTGGGTAAAATGTTCTGGCCAACGGACTTGGCCGTCTTCTATCCGCACCCTGGGCATTGGCCGCTGGCGCAGGTGGTGTTGGCGGGTGGACTCATGTTGGGCATCTCGGCGCTGCTGCTAGCGTGGCGGCGGCGGTATCCCTGCTTGCTGATGGGCTGGTTGTGGTTTGTCGGGACGCTGGTGCCCGTAATCGGGCTAGTGCAAGTGGGTGACCAGGCGATGGCAGATCGGTATACCTATCTCCCCTCGCTCGGAGTGTTGATCCTTACAGCCTGCGGCGCATGCGAGTTGACCCGACGCTGGCGGCACCCGGCGCGTGTGCTGGGGGTGGCAAGTGCTATGGCGGTCATCCTATGCGTTGCACTGACGCGCCAACAGCTCGGACATTGGAAAAACAGTGAAGCGCTGTTCCGGCATGCGCTGGAAGTCACCGACCATAATTACCTCGCGCACAACAACCTTGGCCTCGCCCTCGTCGGTAAAGGCCAAACCAGCGAGGCGATTCGTCAATTCCAGGAAGCGCTCCGTTTCAACCCCGATTTCGCCGCCGCCCACTGTGGTCTGGGCGCTATCTTCATGGAGGCAGGCCAATTCGATGAGGCGATCAGCCGGTACCGGACAGCCATCCGCCTCAATCCTCACAGTGCCGAGGCCGTGTACAACCTGGGCGTTGCCCTCTACTCGAAAGGCGAGATTGACGAAGCAATCAGCCAATACCGTGAGGCCATTCGGCTGAACCCAAATGACGCCCTCGCCCGCAACAGCATCGGCGTCGCCCTCGCCAAGAGAGGCGAAACTGACGAGGCCATCCGCCAATTCCAGGAAGCCCTCCGCCTGAAACCGAATGAAACCGACGCCCACTACAACCTCGCTAACGCCCTGGTCAGGAAGGGCCAAATGGACGAGGCGATCAGCCAATACGAGGAGGCCCTGCGCGCAAAACGGCATGACGCCGATGTCCACAATAACTTCGGCGTCGCTCTCTGGCGCAAAGGCCGTAACGAGGAGGCAATTAGCCAATTCCAAGAGGCCCTGAGACTCAAGCCCAACCATGCCGACGCCCGCCGGAACCTGAACGTCGCGCTCGCCACCCGGGCCCATTCGTCGAAGCCGCCAAGTGCCTCCACAAACCGCTGAACACCCTGCTCGCAACAAGCAACAGCGCTGACCTCCAGGATTCCCGCGTGCAAAGGGAAGGCCAACCTGCTAGCCTGGCGCCATGAATGTCTCCTGGCGAGCGGGATGGCTCGGACCGTGGGTTGGCCTCTGGTTGCTGGTGCCGTTGGCTCTGCCAGGCGCGACGCCCGTCCAGCAGCAGCTCAACACTCTCACCGCCCTCGCGCACGGCCAGCGCATCGGTCTAATCACCAACCCCTCCGGCTGCGATGAAGCGGGGAGTCTCGATGCGGATTACCTGCTCTATACGAACGGGGTGAACATCACCGCGTTTTTCGCGCCGGAGCACGGCCTGCGGGGCTCGCTCCCGCCAGGCCAAAGCGGTGGCGATTACGTTGATCCGCAGACCGGCATCCCGGTCTATGCGGTGTACGGCGAGCGCAACGCCCCCACCGACGCCCAGTTGACAAATGTGGACTTGCTTGTGTTCGACCTGCAGGACGTCGGGGTCAGGTTCTACACGTTCGTGTGGACGATGACCTATTGTCTCGAAGCTGCCGCCCGCAACGGGAAGCCCTTCTATGTAATAGACCGCCCCAACCCGATCGGCGGCATGCGGGTCGAGGGCGCGCCGAACACGGTGAATTATGGCTTGATTGGCCGCTTGGGATCGGGCGCGGCTTTCGGCGTGGCGACCCGGCACGGCATGACCGCCGGAGAAATCGCGTGGATGTGGAATGGTGAGTGGATGTCGCCCAGGACCGAGTTGCATGTTATTACCGTCCCGAACTGGAGCCGGGCGCAGTGGTGGACCGACACCGGGAGGGTGTTCGTGCCGCCCTCGCCCAACATGCGCACCGCCAGCACGGCGATCGTCTATCCCGGCACCTGCATCTTCGAGGGGAGCAATTTGAGCATCGGGCGCGGCACGGACAAGCCTTTCGAGCAGATGGGAGCGCCCTTCATTAGCGGTGCCGACTGGGCTGCCTGCTTGAACACCAACAACCTTGCGGGCGTGCGCTTTGAGGCCGTCACCTTCATGCCGACCAACTACCCGGGCGCCCCGTGGTTAAACCAGAATTGCGGCGGCGTGCAGGTAGTGGTTACCAATCGCGACACGTTCGACCCGATCCGGACCGGGCTGTTCATGCTGCAATCGGTTTACAAGATGTATCCCTCCCAGGTGAGCATCACTTCCTACGCCGCCAACCTCATGGGTATGCCGGGTCTACAGAACTTGATCAAGACGAACGCCGTTAACGCGATCATCGCGGGCTGGCAGACCAATCTGGCGCAGTTCCGCGCGCTGCGCCGCAGTTATCTGCTCTACCCGGAAGCCGCGCCGTCGTTCGGCTCCATTCGCGTGCCCGCCCCGGCCCGCACACAGGTGCAGTTGTCGTGGTCGGCTATCAATGGCAGGTTCTATCGCTTGAGCTGCCGGGACAGCCTGTCCGCGCCTTGGACCACGACCAATGATTATGCCGGCACCGGCAACGAGCTAACCGTTACGAATGCGCTGGCCCCTGGCATGGGCTTCTATCGTTTGGAATTGCTGCCGTGATTTTGTTGGTGAGCCGCGTAGAAGGCTGGCTGACGATTCCCGGCTACGGCTAACCGAGAAGCGCAGGCTGAGTTTGACATCTGTGTCCGGTGCCCTAGTTTGGCACGATGTTCGACTCTTTAAGCAGCAAGCTGCAGAACGCTTTCCGCAACCTGCGCGGCCTGGGCAAGATAACCGAGGCCAACGCGGGCGATGCCCTCCGGGAAGTGCGGCAGGCATTGCTGGAGGCTGACGTCAATTTCAAGGTGGCGCGGGACTTCATCGAGCGCGTGAGGGTCAAGGCGCTGGGGCAGGAGGTTGTCCAGAGCATTCAGCCGGGGCAGCAGGTCATCAAGATCATCCACGATGAGCTGGTGGATTTGCTCGGCTCAGCCAATGCGGGCCTGCAGTTGAGCGGCAACCCGAGCTGCGTCCTCATGGTCGGCCTGCACGGCTCGGGCAAGACCACTTCGAGCGGCAAGCTGGGCCGGCTGCTGCACAAGCAGGGGCGCACGCCGTTGCTGGTGGCGGCGGATGTGTACCGCCCGGCGGCGATGGAACAGCTCGAAACGCTGGGAAAGCAGTTGGACCTGCCCGTGTACGTGCACAAAGGCGCGACGGATGTGCTCAAGATCGCGCGCGAGGCGCTGGACTTCGCGCGGGCCAGCAACCGCAACACGCTCATCTTCGACACGGCGGGCCGCCTGCAGATTGACGAGCCGCTGGTGCAAGAGCTGGTCCGGTTGCGCGACCTGGTCAAGCCGCAGGAAATCCTGCTGGTGCTGGACGCCGCCACCGGCCAGGAAGCGGTCAACGTGGCCACGCACTTCGATCAGGCGCTGCAGATTACCGGCTCGATCCTGACCAAGCTGGACGGCGACGCGCGCGGCGGCGCCGCCCTCAGCCTGCGCGCGGTGACCGGCAAGCCGATCAAGTTCGCGGGCGTGGGCGAGAAGCTGGACGAGTTCGAGCCGTTCCACCCGGAACGCATGGCCTCGCGCATCCTGGGCATGGGCGACGTCGTCAGCCTGGTCGAGAAGGCGGCCGAGGCGGTGGACCTGGACGACGCCAAGCGCATGGAAGAGAAGATGCGCAAAGGCCAATTCTCACTGGAGGATTTCCTGGACCAACTGCGCCAGATGAAGAAGCTGGGGCCGCTGGAGTCCATTGTGGGCCTGCTGCCCGGCGGCGCGGAGGTGCTCAAAGGGCAGGACCTGAGCAAGCAGGAGAAGGAATTCCGGCACATGGAAGCGATGATCTGCTCCATGACGCCGCAGGAGCGCCGCAACCCGCACATCCTCAACGCGCGCCGCCGGCAGCGCATTGCCAAGGGCAGCGGCGTTACCGTGACTGAGCTGAACACGATGCTGAACAAGTTCGCGGGCATGCAGCAGATGATGAAGAAGATGGGCAAGTTCCAGAAGATGATGGCTCGAATGGGCGGGGGAGCGGCGGGCATGTTGCGGCCGAGGTGACAAAGGCCCCGCAAGCGTCCCCGCGAGAATCGAGCGAGTATCAGTATCCCCCACTGCCGCTTCCAACCGCGAGTGTTCCCTCCCACTCTCGGATGCGGTTGCAGGCTTCTTGAAAATAGTCTCCAAAGGGGTCCAGCCAAATAATCCGGTGGTCTCGCTTGAACCAGGTGAGTTGCCCTTTGCCGAACTGGCGGATGGCCACTCCGAGCTGAGAGCGCAGGTTGTCGAGGGTGCCCAGCTCCCCGCGGAGATACCGCGTGATGAAGCGGTATTCCAACCCAAGTTTGTCGAGTCTAACGTCGGACACTCCCTGAGAGCGGAGTCCGGCGACCTCGTCCACCATGCCGTGGGCCAGGCGCTCCCGGAGGCGCTTTTCGATTCTTGCTGCCAGGACTTCGCGTGGCCAGGTCAGGCCCAGTTGCAGGCAGTCGTAGCGCGGGGAGCTTTTGTGGGCGGCAGAGTTCGCGCGGCCCGTGGAGGCGATTTCGATGGCTCGTATGAGCCGGCGCCGGTTGCACTGATCAATGCGGCTGGCGGCCTGCGGATCGCACTTCTCCAGTCTCTCGACCAATTGCGCCAGTGGCAGGCACTCGAGTTCGACGCGCAGCGGGTCATTAGGCGGGACGTCAACCAGTTCATAACCTTCGACAACAGCGCTGATGTACAAGCCGGTTCCGCCCACGAGCAACGGCAACTTCCCGGCCTGGGCAATGGAGTCAATGGCGCGGTAAGCGGCCCGCTGGTACTGCGCCAGTGAGAAGTACTCGGACACATCGGCGACGTCTATGAGGTGATGTTTCACTGCCCCGGCTTGGGCCGGCGTGACCTTCCCAGTGCCCAGGTCCAGGCCGCGATAGACCTGGCGTGAGTCGGCGGAGACCACTTCGCCGCCGAAGTGCTTTGCCAGGCGAATCCCGAGATCGCTCTTTCCGGAGGCGTTTGTCCCCAGTATGACGACGAGCTTCCGCATGCTCACCCAAACCGCAGCATGCGCCTATCTGCAGGCAGGCGGCAAACGCGCTCGACCCGGTTCTCGCACCGACAACAGAGTTTGATTCTGAGACTTGCCAGAAGCGAGAAGGGTTCAAGCTTGCCGGCATCGAGGCAAGGATAAAGTCGGGAGAGCTCAGCGGTCTCTTGGCAACTACTTCAAATTGCCTTCCGCCCTAGGTTAAACTGGAAGCTGTTTATGATAAGTAATAAGGTATCCATGTCCTGCGGGGTAACGCCGCCGCCCCCGATAACCAGCGCCCGCAAATTGGCCGTGCTCAAATACGACGGGACACCCCAATTCCACCTGCCCGCCAGCACAGGAATGGTATCATCCGGCAACCTAGTCGAGGAAGAGGTTATCATCAAGGGCTCTGAACCGTTCAGGGCAACACAAATGTAGAAGGAGTACCTATAGAGGCTTAGCAGCCCCCTCCAATCCGTTGTAAACCCAATATGGTATAGTATTTGGCTGCTGGTGGGTCCTCTAGACTGCAGATCGGTTGCATTCAACTTCCGCAGCATGACGCTACTGTTCGTTGTAAAAGTCCCCACAAACACTCCGTCCTCGGGGACTTCATCGCCGACGTAACAAGCAATAAACGCCGAATCCAACCGATACTGACCCCCGGCTGTGCTTGGGTTAAAGCCAGTGTCGCCATATCCCGTGCCGTTTCCAGTCACCCCGTTGGCATCAAAGCAGCCTTCTGTCAACCCAGTCCAGGTAATTGTGTAAGAAGCAGACTTAAGGTTATAGCGTTGGTTTTCCTGCGTCCCTACGAATGGGTAAATAGCGTCTATTTTCTCCCACAATCCGGACATCTTCAGGTCGGCGCAAAGCTGGTAAATCGCCCTTTGTTGCGTCGTATCGGGCGTCAAGCTTGACCGCGAGAAGAAGTCGTCCGCGTCCGCGTCTGCCGCCGGGGCGTCGCTGAAGGTCTCAAAGTGGGCAATGACGTTGTTCTCCCCGCCGCCAAGGCTCTCCAACCGGATGCGCATCCCGGTATAAGCCGCCAAGGAGGTCGGCAGAACCGCCGAACCAGACTCGCTGGACACACGCCAGGCCGCTGGAAAGCTCAAAGTTCGGCTTGCGCCCCCGGAGCGCAGGAAAATCAGTTGATTATCCATCACAGAGTCTCCGATGGTCCAATTAGTCGAGGTAAACGCTACATCTCCCTCGAGCCGGATTTCGAGCGCGTGCGGAATCTGACGGAAGTCCAAAACGTAGTTCGGCCCCGGAACTGCAACCATTTTTCGCTCCTGCACGAGACGTCCCCGCAAATTCCACCCATTCGTCATCATGATGCCGCCGATGCGCATCGTGTTGGTGTCCCAACCCCACCGGTTAGTGCTTGGGTTATCCTGCTTCGGAGAAGCTGTCAGAAACCAAAGCTCTCCCAATGTCGAGCCCCCGTAGAACCCATGATAAATATCCGAGTAAATGTTCGTGCCGCCGGCCCGCCCCCAGATGGCCGGTTGGGCTTCGATCGTGGTGCCTGCCGTATTCATGATCAAAGAGCGGAAGCGCAGCAGTTTTGAAGGTGTGCAGCTATTGGTTAGTTTAATGGCGTTCGGAGTCCCTGCGTGAGCAAAAGACTGCCAACCGTCATAGCGTATATCAACCGTCCCCCCGGTCTTGCCATCATTGCCCAGCACAATCGAACCTGGCCCGCCTTGATACCACCCCTCTTCAAACCAATGCGTGGGAGCCGCATACTGGATACCCCCCTCGCCCATCCACCCAAGATTCATAATATGACTGCCGATCCGATTCAACTGGTTTGGTGCGGTGTTTTTCTGCATGAACCAAATGCAGCCGCTTCCTATAGATGGCGCTGTATCGTATCCTGGTGGAAAGTTCCCGTTTGCGGTGCAGACCGGGAGGTAAACCGACCCGTTACTTACCACCAACCACCCTCCCTGAGGGTTCGCTAGGTTGGAAATGACCAAGTTGCCGTTTGTCGAGGACTGAAACCTGGAGAACTCAATTGTGCCAGGAAGAATATTCGCCCCGTGCAGATTGCTCAGCCCCACCCCGTTCCCGGCAAGAACTCCATCTTGGCTCAAGTAGGCCAAGTTGGTCGGCAGGTTCATGGCGGCGACTGTCCCGGCAATCTGTTCCGCCGGAAGAAGACTGCTCAAGGTTGCTGCTGAGCCGGCATTTGGCGCAAAAAGCGCATAGGGCGCAGGCGTCAGCGCCTGGCGGGGGGACAGCGTGTTAAACTCCGCTGCCCCATTGGTCCGCACCCTGATCTCCAGCCATAGCGGGGTTCCGCCAAACACCGCCCCAAAGTCCAGGCTGACACTGAATAAGCCGTTGCTCACGCCGACGGCTGAATTCGTAACTGGTTCGCCCACCATCGTGTTGGTGGAGGCGGGTCCGTCGTAGAGAGTGAAGTTTAGGTCGTATAAACCCTCGGCGCCAGTTTGGCTGTCCATCAAACGCCCCTGGTAGGTAAAGGCTGTGCCAACCGTCTGGGCCGGGACCGGCGCGTCCGCGGCGAAGAAAAAGGCCAGAAGGATAAGAATCAGGCGCTTTGCTTTCATAGGAAAGATAAACCGAACGTTAACATAGATGGTTTCTTCGAAGCTGCTGAGCTCAGTCTAATAATAGACATGGCCTTAACGGCAAGCAAGAATCATCAGCAAAATCATCAGTCGCTGACAGCCGGTGCTCGAGTTTAGAATTGCATGAAAACCGGCTTTGTGCTAGAAGGTTAGTAACGAAAGGGTTGTCGTTTGGAGCCAAGCTGTGGCCAAACGGGCGACCGGCTGTCGCACCAATTATTCATTATAAAGAGGACTAAACCGCTAACAAAGGAACAGCAACAATTAACACCAGCAAACTACATCTCGTCGCATCACTGACCTTATGGGCCGCCGTGGCGCCCGGCTACAGCCAACCTTCCAACGATGTCACTTTCTTCGTCGGTTCAGATCTGCACTATGGCAACTGTGCTACGGGTATGCCCTGCTGCGCCGAGATTTCCCGCGGTGCGATCGGGCGGATGAATAACCTGCCCGGTGCGTCTTACCCGGCAGCGGTGGGTGGCGGAGTGGTGGATACCCCGCGCGGCGTGCTCTTGATTGGCGACCTTACCCATTTAGGCCTGGCAACGGAATGGACTGCTTTCACCAACGATTGGGGCTTGAATGGAGAACGCCTGCTCCGCTTTCCTCTCTATGAGGGCTTTGGCAATCACGAGGCGTACAACGACTACGTACCCAGCGCCATCCGGGCGCGCAACCCGCTGAGAAGCGGCGTCTGCAATATCTCCACGAACGGCTATCATTACTCGTGGGACTGGGCTTTTCTGCACATCGTCTGCCTGAACCTGTTCCCCGGCAACGAGCCCGATCTGCTCGGCAAAGACCCCCGGTTCAGCCTGAATTTTCTGACGGATGACCTCGCGAGCCGCGTTGGTACCAGCGGCCGCCCAGTCGTCCTCTATCAGCATTACGCTTTTGACGCGGCGACCACACGAATTTATTGGAGCGACCAGCAGCGCACCAATTATTTCCAAGCCATCAAGAACTATAATGTCATTGCGATCTTTGCGGGGCATACGCACAACGCGTACTTCACACCCTGGTGCGGCCTGGCGACTTACACCGATGGCTCCCTCGGCATGTATGCCGGCGATTTCCTCGTCGTGCACGTTACGCAAACCAATCTGGCGATCATTCAACGCAAGGCAGACAACAGTTGGGGATCGCTCTTCACCCGGGCTGTCACAATCCCGCAAGCTCCGATCATTGTAGAGCAGCCCCAGTCCGCTACGGTCCTTGCGGGCTCCACATTCACCTTCACGGTTGCGGCCATGGCGCCACCCCTGGCTTACCAGTGGCGCTTCAATGGTACCAATCTACCGAGCGCGGTCAGTTCCGCGTTGACCCTGACTAATGTGCAAATGGCCCAGGCTGGCACCTACACCGTTCTGGTCACCAACAACTACGGCTCGGCGCTCAGTTCCAACGCGGTGCTGACGCTGCTGGAGCCGCGCGGGCCTATCACATTCAACCTGACAGACGCTGGCGGCATAAATCTTAGCGGGACGGGTGGTGTGGGTCAAAGCTATGTGCTCCTCACAGCGTCGAACCTGAATACGCCGTTGATCTGGAGCCCGATTCAGACGAACCAGGCGGACACTAACGGACGCTTCCAGTTTACAGACCCCGGAGTAGCCAATCATCGGCAACGGTTTTACCGGTTTGCGCAGTAAGCGGGTTCCCCATCCCGCGGGACTGCTCTCACACTTACCCGCTACTGATGGGCCTTGGGGCTGCTGCTAAGGGCCGGTCTCGCCGTTGTTCTCGTGCCGGTCACGTGTGGGGTCGCTGCCATCCTTGGACTTCCGGAACTTAGCTTCGGATGGCTCGTCCTCCTCAAGATCATCTACACGTGGACCGTGGGATTTGCCATTACGCGCTGGCTGATTCCGCATCAACCAAAGGTTGCTCGGTAGCATCGCACTCACCCGCGCACAGCGCTGAGTACGGGCGTACGCGGCAAAGGTAAATCTGTCAGTATCAGCTCAGTTTGAACTACGGCCCGCTGGTGATGCCCACAACAATTCCGTTTGACACGCTTAGGATGTCACCGACGCGGATAGTGTAGTTGGTGGTCAAGCCGGTGGCGCCGTTGATGGTAATGCCGCCTCGAATCGCGATCCCGCCGGCGTCATTGCTTGGGCTGACCAAGACCTGAAAGCGTGGGTTAGTATTGGTATTCCAACGGGGTAGTAAGTATCGAACGCGTCAAAGAAAAAAATAGCCCCGTTGCCGTTGGTGGCCGTAGCCTCACCCCACATGCCCGGCAGCTTGCTCCAACCCGAGTAAGATTGGCCGCTGCCGACCATATAAGGAATCCCATTGCTGTAATACCGCGCATTGAATAGCACGGGAACACTGGTTGTTAGGTTGGTGTTGAATGGCCTAATATTCTCACATTGCATGTAAACCCACGGGTGATGGTTCTCGCCAACACCAATTTGCAGCCCGCGGTATTGGGCATTTGCGTCATTCCAACCTGTACCGATCGCGATTGATCCCCTGCATGTAAACACCATCTCGGGCGCCAGGCCGTTTGCGCCTCCGTGCGTTGGCCACCAGTTCATTACGAAGTCATCCTGATAAAGACCAGCCCAACCGATCAAGGATGGCTCCAAGTTGCTAGCCGTGTTTGACGCTGTGAACCTAAGATAGAGACGATTAGAAGCGATGGCGCCCGAACTGGCACTCTGGTTGGTTATCTCCAAATAGCGCGGCGCGATCGCATCGCGCAGAATCGTATTCGTCAGGTTACGCCCCCCCGAGTTCCCGCCAGCGCCAGTTGCGCCGAGGTTGCTGAATCCAGTCGGTTGCTATTGATCGTGCCGGCTTGGATGGAAGCTCCGTTGAGATTAGTAATACCTGCGCCATTGGCTACGATCGCTGCTCCTGGCACCAGGTTCGTGGCAACAGCGGCAGTCGTGGTTGCGCCGGCAAGTAGGGCGTATGGCGTTGCTGTAATTGCCTGCCGCGGGCTAAGCAAGGCGTAGGAGCTGGAACTGCCATTGGTGCGCACCCCAATCTCCAGCCAACGCGCACTTCCGTCGAACGCCTCGCCGCCAAAATCCAGAACGACCAAGAAAAGGCCATTGCTCACTGGCACCGGGGCATTTGTGAGAGCTGTGCCGATTTGGTTGCCCCCATTGAGAGCGTCGGTTAGTGCCACCCGGATATCATAGCTCCCGTTCGCAGGCTGCCCGTTATCCATCAGCCGGCCCTGGTAAGTGAACGCGCCATACTGGGCCAGGCATAACTGAGACAACACTGGAAACAAAAGCAGCAAGCGCGACGCACGGTAGCATGGGTGGTAATTCGTAAGACGTGGTTGCACACTAACGAGGGGTGTGAAAGTGGTCAACCTTATTGGGGTTTCCCCGTAGGCAAGCATGCACGGGGTCAGCGTCCGCGCGAGCATTGATGGCCTCAGAGTTGCAGGGAGCTTTTGGCTCGCGGGTACGCTTACCCCGGGCTGGCGTTCGATCAGGGCCCGCTGCGGGCGCGGAAGTAGAGCGCGGAACCGTTCGTGATCCAGCCGGCGTTGAAGGTGGATGTGCCGTCAATGAGCGTTAGGTTCGTGAACGGCTGCCAATCAACAAGATTTGTGGAGGACTGCACGTAGTAGGTCGCGCCCGGGTCGCCCGTGAGGATCAGTTGCAGCGAGCCGTCTGACAGGGCCAGCGGTGCCTGGAACTGGCCGGGCGAAGCGGTGAGGATGGCCAGCGCGGCGTCGGCGCTCGCGATGGAGCCCGCGAGATTGGAGACCACGACGGAATAGGTGCCAGCGTCAGCGTATTGGACGTTGACGCGCGTGTAGCTGGTGCCGGTGGCGTTGGCGAGGTTGGTCCCGTTGAAGCGCCACTGGTAGGCGGGCGAGGGCGTGCCGGTGGCGGCCACGGTGAAGGTGGCGTTGCTGGTGGCCTTCAAGGCGAGCGGTTGCGGCTGCGTGGAAATCGTCGGGGCGACGGCCGGAACCTCGACGCGGAGGTTGTCCACGACGCCGAAGCTCAGGTTCGTATTGCCCGAGAGGGACGCGAAAGAGTCCCAGTAGCCGACGAAGATGTTGCTGGCCGTGAGGGAGACATTGGTGACCGAACAAACCTTTAGCCCGTCAACGAACCACTCGACCGTGCTGCCGGTCTTGCTGACGACGATGTCGCGCCAGGCGAAGCCAATCGTGCCGACGTCCAGGCCGCCGGTCTGACCTTGCGTGGTGGGCGCCGTCTGGCCGCCGGGGAAGACATTTTGGTAGCAGGCATGACCGTTGCCACGCACGTTGGGCTGGATGCCGCCCACATAGACGCCGCTGTTCGTGGCTTGCAGCGTCGTGCCCACGTAGGCGCGCCAATCCGGCAGCGCGGCCGACGTGTCCGTGGCCTGGCCCTCGCCGTCCGTCGCGAACCAGACGCCGTCCGCCGTGCCGGGGCTCCACTGCACACGGTCGCCCGCCGTGCCGAGCCCCGAGGTGTGATGCTGGGTTGAACCCGTGCCGCCGGCGGGGAACGGCCCGTTCGCATTCATCCACAAGTCGTAATGCAGGCGAAAGTTCCCGCCGAAGCGCTTGCCGATGGGCGAGATGCTCAGCGCCGCCACGTTGGTGAGACTGACATTCGCCTCGAACCTCACCCCCCGGGTCGTGCTGCCGGCTGAATTTGGCGCGGAGGGGATGCCGTAGCCGGAGTAGTCGCAGGCAAACGCAACCCGTGAGTCCGCGGACGACTTGTTCACCGTCCAGTTTGCTGCGGAGTTCGTGTCGAAGCTGTCCGCGAAGACCGTCGCGTAGGGCGGGTTGACTGTCAGCGTGGCCACGCTGCTGGTCGCGCGGCCATACGTGTTGGTCACCACCACGGTGTAACTGCCGCCATTGGTAGCCTGGAGGTTCGTCAGCGCGTAAACATTGGTCGTTGCTCCGGCGATGTTCGTGCCGTTGAACCGCCATTGGTACTGCAGCGGGCCGGGGCCGGTGGCGCCCACGCGCATCTTCAACGTGCCGCCCCGGTCGGCATAGCGGTCCGAGGGCGCCGAGGTGATCGTCGGCGGGTTGGTGCTGGTGCCGATCACCAGCGTAGCCTGCAAACCCGCCAGGGTGCCGTTATACACATCCGAGTCTCCGCCCGACCAGTTCGTATTCGCGTACTGCCAAAGTGTCCATGTCGGCCAGGGGAAGCTGCCAGCGGAGGGGCTGCCGGTCTGGGGATTGGGGGTGGTTGGATAGGCCGCGATCCACCCCGGCCAGTTCGTCACCGCGGTGGTCAAGCCCGGGTAGGTGGAGCCTGGCTGGGAATACCAAACGCCGGTATAGACAATGGGCTTGATGCCAGAAGCGCCGTTCGCTCGCGCGTAGTTGGAAATGGTGTTGCACCACTGGTTGACCCACGCCGACATTGTGACTGGGTTCGTAAAGCCGGCGGCCTTGGTTGCGCTGGTGTCCTCCCAATCGAGCATCGGCACCAGGTAGGTGCCGCCGGTCTTGACGTAGTTGCTGACCACACCCCAGAAATGCGCCGCCTCCGAGTTTGCGCTATTCGTGCCGGTGATGTTGGGATTCTTGCTCGGCCGGGCGAAATGATACGCGCCCACCAGCACGCCGGCCGCCTTGGCGTTGGTTGCGTTCAGTACATAGGTGGCATCCGTGTAGGTGGTCCCTTCGGTTGCCTTGCACCAGGCGAAGGATACTCCGGCATTCTTGACGGTGGTCCAATTGATGCCGGTGCCCTGATAGTGAGAAACGTCAGTTCCCAGCGGCCGGTCTGCCTGCGCGCGCTCAACCCCAAGCATCAACACCAGGGCCAAGGGGGACATCAACCTGAACCACCAACCTTTCCGTGAGAAAGCGGGGCGAGGGCAAAACAACGAGATCATGATAAACGACGCAGATAGTAACTAGCCCATTCCGGCGAGAATACAAGGGCAAAGCAGAAGGTTAGGGGCGTAGGGGCGCAGCTCACTTTCCTGCCAGGGGAGGGGGGAGCGCCGGGCCACCGGGTCAACTCCTGGCTGGGCCGACCGGAATATAGGCGTTTGTTACAGGCCGAGCTGCGCGCCGCACCCCTTGAGGGCCGGGGCCAGCTCGCGGTCCGCATGGTCCAGAAGGCCGGTAACCTCCCGATCCGGGTCAGATTCCGCTCCCCCTTGGCCTACCTCACCGTCACCTCACCGTTACCCCTCCCTAGCACCTCTCATAAATT
>CAZDOO010000081.1:0-25270 GCA_964507045.1 uncultured Verrucomicrobiota bacterium
ATCCCCCCTGCGCGACGAGCACCGCATCCGCACCCTCCTGCGCGCCCGCCGCCTCCTGCCCGCCCCGTGAGCCGCCGCCGCACCCGGCGCGTCAACTCACCGGCACGAGGCTGACACGCTCGCCTTTGTCACTTCGCGTAATGCCCTGCGCGCGCGGATCCAGGCTCATCACGCCGTCCACCAAAAAGGCGTAACGGTGATGTCCGTGTTTCAACTCCACAGTCAGCAGCCAGGAGCGGTCGGGCATCTGTTTCATGGGATGCGCCGCCGGGTCCCAGGCGTTGAAGTCGCCGACCAGGCTGACGGCTTTGGCTTGCGGCGCGTGACAAATGAAGTTAACCGCGCGCAGGGGCTTTTGATACGCGAAGGAAGGCATACTATTCCTCAATCGGGATGAGTCGGGGGCCGGGCGGCGCGGAGTATCATTGTCCGGGAAGCAGGTTGTGGAGAATGGTCATGGCGGTGCGCCAAATCTGCTCGGAATCGGCTTCGAGCTGCCGGTAGCGCGGCACCCAATCCGGGCGGGCTTCGTAGCGGTCGCGCCAGAGCGTTTTGAGAACGCGCTCGGTGCGCTCGACCTGTTGCAGAGCCGCGGCCAGCGATTCGCGCCCTTCCGGCAGGTCGGAAATGTTGCCGACGAAGAACCGGCTGATGTGCCGCTGCATAAACACGGCCCGCAGGAGCATCACCACCGTCTGCTCATACGGATACCAGCGCCGGATCAAGACCTCGCCGAGAAACTCGTGGCGGATGGCGAAGAATTCCGACCGGGGCTGCTCGGTGTAGTGGCGGATTTCCTGGGCCTCGATGGGAAACCAGTTGTAGAGCAGGGCAAAGGTTCCGTAGGTATCGATCAGGCGCTTGGGGTTGTTATGGCCCGCCTCGATTTCCCCGATGCACAAGTCCTGCTTCAACTCCAGAATGATTTCGGGCAGATCATGCAGCCGGGCCAGGACTTCCTTGCCGCCGGGCGTCCCGTAGTTGAAGTCGCCCGGAATGAGCCAATACACATCACCGGGCTTGCCGCGCTCGAAAGCCGCCCCCAGACCCGCATACCACATCTGGCACGTGTCGGCTGACCAGGCGTCCAGGATCTCGCCGCACCGGGTCTGGATGTGCTTCCGAAACGCCAGGAACGGGGCCGACGTCCGCTGCGCCGCATAGGTCTTGCGATCCACGACCGTGATGGGGCGCGCGTAGTGCCGCGTATCTGCCGCCAGGCGCTCGATCAGCGCATAGAGCGCTGTCACATCTTCATACTGGCTCAGCGGCTTAAACGGGTAGATGACCACCGGGTGAATCCTGGCCCCCGATGCCGCACGGACGCGCCCCCGCGCCGGTTTCGAGGTCCTCCCCTGAAGAGTTCTTGCAGTTCGTTTCATAAGCAGCTTGCAACCGCGGGCGCACTCCCCGCCGGTCGCTTCCAAACTGCGTCGCTTCCGGCGAAAGTGCAAACCCGAAATCCAGAGGCGCGAGGGAGCGCGGCTGCCGGCCGCTTTATCGCGTTCGCTACCCCGGCGACCCACCGCAACCGCGCGAACAACCGTGCGGCCGCAAGATGCGGGGAATGCCCTTACAGGACTTGCGTCTTGCCGCTTTGAACGGCGGCTAACCGGTCCCACCATTCCCGGGCCTGGCGGCGAGACCACGTGCCGCTGGCGGCGCAGCGCCCGAGAGCCTCCTCGAGCACCTCAACGCTCGGTGGCCGTTTCTTCGGGTCCTTCGCCAGGCACCGCAGGAGCAGGTCTTCCAGATCCGGCGATACCGGCTGTTTTAAGCGGGCGGACGGCGGTTCGGGCTGCTCCCGAACCTGTTTCAACATCACTTCGCCCAGGCTCAGGCCGCTGAAAACGGTTTCGCCGGTCAGCAAATGATACCCCACCCCACCCAGGGAATAGATGTCGCTGAGGGCATTCACGGCGTTCGGATTCTCAACCGCCTCCGGCGACATATAAAGCGGGGTGCCCATGGGGGCATTGGCCGCGGTCAATTCGATTTGCCCTTTCGCGTCAAGGGCCTTGACCAGTCCGAAATCGAGCACCTTGACGAAGTCCGGGATGCCGCCGCGGCAGGTGAGAAAGATGTTCTGCGGCTTGATGTCACGATGCACCAGGCCCCGCGCGTGCGCCTCCGCCAGCGACGCGCACACCTGCTGGAGGATATAGATCACCCGTCCCTCGGGTTGACGACCATGCTTCTCAATCAGCCGATCCAGGCTGAATCCGTCCAGATACTCCATCGCGTAATAGAACAGGTCGTTCTCGGTCCGGCCATAGTCGTAGAGCGCGATCGTATTCGGGTGGGTCAACCGGCAGGTCATTTGGACCTCGCGCTCGAAGCGCGCGATGCCTGCATCGCCCGCCAGCGGGTTGAGCACCTTGACCGCGACCGGCCGACGCATGAGCGCGTGATGCCCGCGAAACACCGTGCCGAACGCGCCGCTGCCGATCTCGTCGTCCAGGGCGTATTGCCCCAGCTTCTTGACTTCGATCGACGCCTGGCGCGCCTTATCGTGCATGCGCCGCGCCACCCGCATCAGCACAAACACCGCCACCGCGCCGGCGGCCAAAAGCCCAAACAGCGACCAGAAGGCGACGCGAATGACCCGCACCGGGGCCAGCGCCTCGGCTACGTCCACCTCCGTCACCAGGCCCATGTCAAATTCCGGTAACCACCGCCAAGCCCCAACCACCGGGACGCCGCGGTAGTCGCGATACCCCTGCACGTCGAGCCCGTCGCGCCCGGCAAGGCCCTCGCTCACAGCCCGGGTGAAGGGCAACTCGGCCCGGTGTTTCGGCGGGCGCAGGCCCCTTCTCAAATCCACCAGCGGGTCACGCAAATCCAAGGTCAGGAGCGAACGCGTCTCGGCCGCGTCGGGAATTAGTCCCAGGTGTTTGAGCTCCTCGTCGAAGCGGCTTTCCGACAGCAGCACTCCCTGGCGGTTGAACGCATACGTCTCCCCGCTCATCCGGGACCGCGCCGTGGCCAGGATACGTGTAAAGTCCCGTTCTGGCAGGATGCGCAATGCCAGCACCGCGAGGACCCGCCCTTCGGCCGAGCGGATGGGCGCGGCGGCGAACATCAAAGCGAGGTTCGAGCGCGGCGCTCCCGACGGGTCGAGCACCATTCCCGGCGCGGCGAAGGGGGGCGTCACCATCGCCTGGCCCGCGAAACAGGCGGCCAACTGCTCGGCATACTCGGGCGGAGTCTTGGCCCCCGCGAATTCCTGGCGGGCAGCAGCCAGCACGACCAGGTTGGTATCCAGCACGGCGTAGCCGCTGAAGCCGCGCCCCTCCTCCGCCGGCTTGAGATTCTCACGCAGCGCGGCGAATTCCGGGGAGCCGGCCAGCGCAGTTGGGACAACGCCCTGCTGGCTGGCGCGCTTTAACAGACCGGCGGTCAGCGCGCGCACATCGTCATCGTCGGCCAGCAGCTCGGCCTGGGACTTCATAGCGGCGGCCCACGCCCGCAGCGCTTCCACATTGGCGTCCCGGATGGTCTTGAGGTTGCCGGCGATTTCCACCCGCATCGCCCCTTCCATCCGCGCCCGCACCCACACGCCGACAAAGGCCAGGATTGCCGCCGCCAGCAGCGGCCAGATCCACAACTGCCGGCGCAGAAAGGCTTGCGTGCGAATGCCCGCCGTCGCGGCGGAGCTGTCCTTTCCTGGTCTAGCCATACCCCAAAGTCATGGTGCCTGCTGTATGTGCTTGGTCATCTGCCGGGCAATCTCCGCGGCGGTCTGCCTCACATTCTTGTCCAGGTCCTGGCCGGCCATGACAAAACGAGCGGCGGCGCCATAGGGGCCGAGAACCAGCGTGGGAGCGGCGCCCGGCTTATTGCCGCTGGCCGCGTCGGTGGCCACCTCATACAGCGGCTTGGGCGGGCCTTGGGAGAGGTCGGCAATGGTAGTGACCACTTGAATGTCGGTCTGCCCTTCACCAAAGCCGATCAGGGCCCGGCGCAGCCGGTTGCCTTCCTCAACCTCGGTGAAGAGGCCGCGCACCAGCCACCCCGTGGCTGGAACCGGCTGGCTGGGTGGGAGGCGAAGAGCGTTGAACCCGGACTTAGCCAACTCTTTGACCAGCGAGTTGGCCATCAAGTCCACAATTTGTTGAGCGCGAGCGGCCGGGTCGCTCGAGGTGCCGTAGAGTCGCTGCCCGATCCGGCCAACTGGTCCGGGGCGGCCGGACAGGATGCCGTCCTCGTGCTTGACGACTCCGATCTCGAAGTCGGCGACGTAAACAACCACCGGCTTGGCGGCGGGCTCTGGAGCCAGTTGCCGCTCGGCAGTGACGTGGGCGCTCTTGCAGCCAAGGCCGCACAGAATGGCCAGCGCCAGCAAATGCGTCAGGGGGAGGATGGTTTTCATAGTATTAGGCAACAGGTTTAGGCTCCCTTTCCGGGGGGCGGGTTTCAGCAGGCTTAACGCCCTTTCGTTCCGCGAAGCGCTGCAACACCACGAAGAACGAAGGAACAAACAGCACGGCCAGGCACGTCGAGGCCAGCATGCCCGAGGAGACAGCGATACCAAGGGACTTGCGGGCGCTGGCACCGGCGCCGCTGGCGAACACCAGCGGCATCACCCCTAGGATGAAGACGAAGGAGGTCATCAGAATGGGCCGGAAACGGACGTGCGCAGCTTCGACGGTCGCCTCGATGATATCCTTGCCGGCGGCCCGGCCCTCGCGGGCCATTTCGACAATGAGGATGGCATTCTTGGCGGACAGCGCGATCAGCAGCACCAGGCCAATCTGGGTGTAGATGTTGTTGGCCAAGCCGAGCCCGCGCAGCGCGCAGACTGTGCCCAGCAAGGCCAGCGGCACGGCCAGGATGACCGCGCCCGGCGTGATCCAGCTCTCATACTGGCCGGCAAGCACGAAATACACCAGAACGATGGCCAGCAGGAAGATGAAGAGCGTCGAGCTGCCGACCAGCTTTTCCTGGTAGGACATCGCCGTCCATTCAAACTGCACGCCCGGGCCAAGCGTCTTGCCGGCAATGGCTTCGATGGCCGCCAGGCCCTGGCCGGAACTGAAACCCGCGGCGGTGGTCCCGTTGATGGTGGCCGTGGGAAAGAGGTTGTAAAGGGAGATCAGGGACGGTCCTTGCGTAGTCTTGACATCGGCCACTGTGCCGAGCGGAATCATCTGGCCGCCTTGGCTGCGCACGTAATAGCTCTTCAAGTCGTCAGCGGTCAGCCGGTGTTGGGCATCCGCCTGGGCGAAGACCATGAAGTTGTGGCCGAACTTGGTGAACAGGTTGATGTAACTGGACCCGAGATAGCTCTGCAGCGCGTCGTAAACGTCGCCCACCGAGACATCCAAGGTCTCGGCCTGGGCCGCGTCAACCTTGACGGTGATCTGCGGCACCTGGGCGCGGAAGGGGGTGAAGGCAGCCTGGATGGCGGGATTCGCCTTGGCGGCAGTTTCCAGGGCGTTGGCAGCCTCCTGGAGGCGGGAGAAGTCGAAGGTGCCGTCGGTTAGCTCGACCTGCAACTGGAACCCGCCGGAGAGTCCGAGACCCTGGATGGGAGGCGGGATAAGCACCATCGTGGCAGCGTCCTGGAGGTGCGCCATCCGGCCGGAAAGATTCGCGTAGTGTAGTGTCCCGCAAATAACTACACATTTGCCGCGGCAGTTTTCGAGGCCCTGTTGGGTGCACTGGGCTCAGGTTGAAGCTGCTCCAGACGGCGCCGGCAGCGGGCAAGCTTCTCGAGTATGGCCTCGACTGTTGCCGTCCATACGAAGGGTGTCGGGTTTGCATTCCAAGCCTGCATGAATTCTTGGATCGCATGCTCCAAGTCCGCCACGCTACGAAACGCGCCACGACGCACCGCCTTCTGGCTCAATTCCTCAAACCAGCGTTCGACCAAATTGAGCCAACTCGAACTGGTGGGGATGAAGTGCAGGACGAAGCGTTGATGTTTGGCCAGCCATTGGCGCACTCGTTCGTGGCCGTGAGTGCCATAGTTGTCCAGAATCAGGTGCAAGGCAATGCTCTCGGGAAATTCCGCATCCAGGCGGCGGAGGAAGCGCAGAAATTCCTGATGCCGATGACGGGGATAACACTCTCCGATCACGCGACCTTCGACCATTTGCAGCGCAGCGAACAGGGTTGTGGTGCCGTTGCGTTTATAATCGTGTGTAAAGGTGCCGCACCGGCCGGGCTTGAGCGGCAGCCCCGGTTGAGTGCGGTCCAAGGCCTGAATCTGGCTCTTCTCGTCCACGCACAATACCACCGCGTTTTGGGGCGGAGTCAGATACACACCGACTACGTCGGTTAGCTTCTCCAGGAACTTTGGATCGCGCGAGAGCTTGAAGCTCTTGGTTAAATGCGGCTTGAGTTGGTGCTCCTGCCAGACCCGGTGAATGGTGTTCTTGCTGACGCCCTGAGCCCGCGCCAAGTTACGCGTGCTCCAATGAGTCGAACCTTTAGGTTTGGTTTGCAGGGTCGCTTCGAGAATGCGAGCCACCACCTCGTTGCCGTAAAAAGCTCTGCGTCCCCGGCCAGAGGCCACTTCCCAAACGCTGCCGATCCCTTGTTCAGAAACCCGGCGGCGCCACAGGGCAGCAGTGCGCCGCTGCACTTTCAACTCTCGGGCGATGCTCTGATCGGTTTGTCCATGGCAGGCCTTGAGAATGATGCGTGCTCGAAGCACGACCTGTTGAGGCGTTGAACCGGCTCGAATCCATTGTTCCAGACGGAGAATTTCCGCTTCCGAGAGGGCGAGAGGCAGGCTTTTGCGTGGCATTTGCCCATGCTAAGCCTGCCACGGATATGTGCACTTATTTGAGGGACACTACAGTAGATGCTTCTCAGGTCCTGCCCCTTGCCGCGCTCGCCCCAGTCCTTGAGGACGAGGTAGACAATGCCGGCGTTGGCGAGGGAGGCGCTATTGTCGAGCGGCGAGATGCCCCCAATGGCAATAATGTGATCAATGCCGGGGACCTCACGGCTGAGCCGTGTCACTTCATCCATGACCCGCTCGGTGCGTTCGAGCGACGCGCCATCGGGCAATTGGACGGAAATCATGACGTAGCCCTGGTCTTCGGTGGGGATGAAGCCCGTGGGAATCCGGGCCAGGCCCCAGCCGGCGAGCCCAACCAACACCAGGGCGATGAGGACCATGAGGCCACTGCGCCGCACCATGGAACGAATGATTCGGACGTAAAGCCTTTCGGTGGGCTCGTACACCGAGTTGAACCACCGGAAGAAGAAGTTCTTCGCGCGACCGGGATCGTGGGGCCGAAGCCAGAGGGCGCATTGTGTCGGTTTGAGCGTGGCGGCGTTCAAAGCGCTGATGACAGCGGTAACCGCAATGACGAGGGCAAACTGGCGATACATCTGGCCGGTGATCCCGGGCATGAAGGCCGGCGGCAAAAAGACGGACATGAGCACCAGCGTGATGCCGATGATGGGCCCTAACAGCTCGCGCATGGCGTCAATGCTGGCCTGCTTGGGTGGCTTGCCGCGCTCGATATGCTTGGCGGCGCCCTCGACGACCACGATGGCGTCATCCACGACAATGCCGATGGCCAGCACAATGGCAAAGAGGGTGAGCAGGTTGATGGTGAAGCCGAGCAGGGCCATCCCGGCGAAGGCTCCCACGATGGTAACCGGAACGGTGGTGGCCGGCACCAGCGTCGCGCGCCAGTCCTGGAGAAAGACCATAATGACCAGCAGAACGAGAATCCCGGCCTCGTATAGCGTGTGGTAGACCTCGTTGACTGATTCCTTCACGAACAGGGTGGTGTCGAGCGGGACGGAGTAGGTGAGACCGGCGGGAAACGTCTGGGAGTACTCCTTCATCGCTGCGAGAACGACCTTGGCGGTATCGAGGGCGTTGGCCTCCGGCAACTGGTAAATCGAGATGCCGCCGGCGGGCGAGCCGTCCATTTTGAAGAACTGGCCGTAGGTGCGGGCCCCGAGCTCAACGCGCCCGACATCGCGCACCCGGGTAACCTGGCCGCCCTGTTCGGAAGAAGCTTTGACAATGATGCGCTCGAATTCCGCCGGTTCGGTGAGCGCGCCCTCGACATTGACGGTAAGCTGGAAATCCTGTCCCGCCGGGGCGGGCGGCATCCCAAGCTGGCCGGCGGCAACCTTGGCGTTCTGCCGCTGGATCGCGTTCATCACGTCCTTGGGCGTCAGGGAACGCTGGCGCATGAGTTCAGGGTTGAGCCAGATGCGCATGCTGTATTCACCGATGCCGAAGATGACGACATCGCCGACGCCGGGGAGGCGGGCCAGTTTGTCGCGCAGTTGCAGAGTGGCGAAATTCGCCAGGAACAGGGCGTCGTGGGCCTTGTTGGTCGAGGTAAGGGTAAGGATTTGCAGAATGGCGGTGGATTTCTTCTTGGTGACCACGCCCTGCTGCTGCACTGCCGCCGGCAACTGGGACATGGCGGCCGAGACGCGGTTCTGAACCAGGACCTGCGCGAAATCCAGGTCCGTTCCGACATCAAAGGTAACGGTGAGCGTGTAGCGGCCGTCGCAGGTGCAGGTGGACTGCATGTAAAGCATCTTCTCGACGCCGTTGACCTGCTGCTCGATCGGGAGGGCAACCGTCTCGAGGAGGGTCTTGGCGCTGGCACCGGGGTAGGTGGCCGTAACCTGAACCGTGGGAGGCGTGATCGGGGGGTATTGCGCGACGGGCAGCGTAAACATCGCCACTCCGCCCAGGAGCACGATAACGAGGGCGATGACATTCGCCAGGACAGGCCGCTCGATGAAGAACTTGGCGAACATGAGCCGCTATTGGACTGGGCCGGGCAGGGGTGCGGCCGCCGGCTGGCCGCTGCTTGCATTGACCGGGTTTACCCTGGCCCCCGGCCGGGTCTTCATCTGGCCCTTGATGATCACGCGGTCGGTGGCTGTCAGGCCGCTGCGAATGGCGCAGCCCCCGGAGGTCAAGGGCCCCTTCACCACCGCGCGGCGCCCCACCACCTCGTTTGCCCCCACCACGAGGACATAATCGCCCTCCTGGTCGTTACCGATAGCGCTGTTGGGCACAACCAACATCGGCTGGGGTTCATCCAGCGGGATGCACACACGGGCAAACAACCCCGGAAACAAGGCCTTGTCCTCGTTGGGCAGCACTGCCCTCATGGGCAGCGTCCCCGTGGAGGAGCTGACCGTGCTGTCTGTAAAGTCGAGCGTTCCGCTGTGCGGGTACCCGTCCTCGGTCTGCAGCCCAATCATAACGTGCGGCTTTGTAGTGCCCGGCTGCGGAGTGAGCCCACGCCGGCGCATCGCCTCCCAAATGCGCAGCGTGTCGCGCTCGTTCAGGTTGAAGTACACGTAAATCGGTCTGAGTTGATCCAGCGTGGCAAGCTTGGTGTTGACGCTCGGGCCAACGAGGTTGCCTGGATCAACCAGACGGCGCCCGATCCGCCCTCCAAACGGGGCGGTGATACGAGTGTACCCAAGGTTAATCCTGGCAATCTCGACTTGCGCGGCAGCCTGGTCGCGCTCACTGAGCCACTTCTCGACATTGGCGGCGGAGGTGGCGTTCTGTTTGATCAATTCCTGCTGGCGGTCGTATTCGGACTGGGCGCGCAGATGGGCGGCTTTCGCGAGGCGGAGCTGCTGCTCGTAAGGCTCAGGCTCAATGACAAACAGCGTCTGGCCGGCCTCGACCAGCGATCCCTCGGTGAAATCGGCTGATCGAAGATACCCCGAAACGCGGGCGACAAGGTCCACGGTCCGAGACGGGGCAACGGTGCCCGTAAGGTCAAGGCCGTCGGCCACACGTTCCTGGGCGGGCAAACTCACGGTGACTGAAGGTGGCGGCGCTTCAGTGACCTGATGACGCTTCCCGCACCCGGAGAGCAGCACGGCGAGGAAGAGTGCCGGGGATGGCAGGATTAGTCTCATAGGGAGGTAGATCATGCAGGTTTGCTGGATTCCATGTCAGTTCGCACGGTTATTGCCGCTCAGGGATTGGTTCTCAACTCTCTCCTGAGGCAGGTGCTGAGCGGGCTCCATGAGCTTGCCCCAATTGGTGCGGCGGGCCATCTCGGCCTTGACCTCATCCGAAACAACATCGTTACCGTCGCGCATTTCCCAGCCGCCGCCCAGGGCGCGGTAAACGGAAATGAGGCCCAGGATGACGTTGCCCTGCGTGCTGGCAAGGGCATCCTCAACGGCGAGTTGGGCCTGTTCGGCGGTCAGGACGGTGGTGTAATCGGTCTGGCCGCCCTTGTATTGGATCGTGGCCAGTTCAGTGGAGCGCCGCGCCGCGGTGGCCGCCCTGGCCAACTGGCTGACCGAACGCTGCTGATCGGCAAAGGCGACGAGGCCGTCTTCGACCTCCTGCTGCGCCTTCAGTACGGTGTTCTGATAATTAAGGATGGCTTGCTGGAATTGGGCATCCTGCACGCGCACCTGGTTGATCAAGCGGCCGTAATTGAAGAGGGGGAAGAAGAAGTTGGCCCCCGCGTTCAGGGCGCGGCTTTCCCAGGTGAACATGTCGCTGAGGGAATTGTTGCCTTCGTTGTTACTCGAGAATCCGAACTCGCCCGCGAGGGAAAACGACGGATACATGCTGGCGCGCGCTACCCCGATGAGGGCGCACTTGGATGCGGCGGCGAAACCCGCGGCCCGAATGTCGGGGCGCCGGCGCAAGAGGTCGCGAGGAATACCGGCGGCGACCATCGCGGGCGCGGCCGGAATACCGCCAGGCACCGCCAGGCGCGGCCGCAGTTCCCCGGCGGTTTCGCCCAGCAGCACCGCCAAACCGTTGCGGCTTTGGTCAAGCGCTTGCTCGATCAGTGGAATCTGAGCTTCGGTCTGGGCCAACTGCGTCGCAGCTTGCTGCAGGTCGCGTTCGCTGGTCTCGCCGGCCCTGAATCGGGCGGTGGCGATGCGGAGGCTCTCTCTTTGGAGCACGACGTTCGTTTGCGCGACGCGCAGCCGTTCTTCCGTGGTCCGGATGTTCACATAGGTGGCGGCCACGTCGGCGGTAACGCTCACCAGCGCGTCCTCGTAGGAAGCAAAGGAGCTGAAATAGGTGGCGCGGTCCGATTCGATGCCGCGGCGGTACTTGCCCCAGAAGTCCATTTCCCAAGTAGCGGCAAAGAGGACCTGATCCGAAACGTAGTCGGAGTTGATGCCCGGGATCCTGGAGACCAGGCCGTCACTGAGCCGCGAGTAATCAACGCTGCCGGAGATGCCCTGTTGTTGAGGAAACAAGTTGCCGATGGACTTGTTCAACTGGGCACGCGCCTCAAGAATACGCACCCCCGCACTCTGCAAGGAAAGGTTATTGCGGTGGGCGACCTCGACGAGTTGATCCAGGACCGGGTCGGCAAACTGGCGCCACCAATGGGCGTCGGCGGCGCCGGAAAGCCGGTTGGTGAGGGGGGCGGCTTGAGTCCAGTGCCCGGCGACATTGGCCGACGGCGTGGCGTAGTTTGGGCCGACCTTGCAGGAGCTGGCGAACAGGCACAGGAGCAGGACCAATATCAGGTTGCTCCCGGGCTTAGCCTGGTGGCTGACGTTGCTGCAGAGTGCGTTCATTCTGACCAGTCCATGCTCACTTGCCGGGGGAAGATAGTTTGGCTCTCTTCCTGCCAGCCTGCAGGCAACGTCTCACAACAATGTTTGGTGAACCGATCCGCAAGACTGTCCTCATTCAGTGGTCCTTCTGCTCTTGGGCTGTGACTGCGGCTGCCCGCTCTCAAATCATGCTAAACCGCCATTCCTCCCGGATCGTAACGCCCGCCGCCGCTTTGTCCAGAATGTTCAGGAAAGCCGCCTGGTTCCTGAGGCATTCCGAGCCTCCAGCCGCCGGCTCCGGCTTGAGCCGGAGTCGCTTGCCGGGCCTTAGACCCGCAGGTAAGCCCCGCGCGCCAACAGTTCTTTCCGGAGCCTGGGAACATTCACGCCGGAGGGAGACACTCCCTTCGCGACGGCCAGGTTAGCGGCGCGGCCGGCAGCCTCGCCCATTGCCATACAGGTGGACATGACCCGGATGGCGGCCATGGCTTCGTGCGTGGTTGAAATGCAACGACCGGCCACGAGCAGGTTGTCTATCTTCTGCGGCAACAAGCAGCGATACGGGATGTCGTAACAATCGCCACACCACTCCATAGTACAGTCATCATCGTTGGGGTGATGCAAATCAACCGGGTAGCTGGCCACGGCAATAGCGTCGTCGAATCGGCGGCAGCTCAGGATGTCCTCCCGGTTGAGCACATACTGGCCCACGATGCGCCGCGTTTCCCGGAGGCCCAGGAAGGGGGCGACCTTGGTCAGGATCGCGCGCTCGAAGCCGGGCACATACTCGACGAGATATCGGTGGATGTTGGCAATCTGCCGGCGGGCCTCAATCTCGCCTGCCGACAGGCTTTGCGGATCGGTGCCGTCCACGCCCTTGACCCGGGTCATGTTCACCCAAATCTCGCCGGCGCGCAGGCCAGTGATCAGGATCGTCCGCTCGGTGGGCAGGGACAGCCCCGCCGCCTGGGCCTTCTGCATCAACTGCCGCAGCCCGACCACGATGAACTGATGGTTCTGGCCGAAGTACTCAGCGGGAATGAAATCGGCGCGGTAGCTCTGGGGGTCGCTGGCGAGGCTCTGGCGGAGCTTCTCGGTCTCCACACCGGCGAGACAGAACATGAGCGTGGGCGGCTGCATGCCGCCGCGCGCGTCGCCTTTCTCACACGGCACACCGGCGCGGAAGGCCACATCCCCATCGCCAGTGCAATCAATGACCATCTTGGCCAGAATCGCTTCCCGGCCGCCTTTGCTCTCCGTGATGATGCCGCGCAGCCGGTCGCCTTCCATCACAACGCCGGCGAACATGCGGTAGAGCATGAGGTCCACGTTGCGCTCCAGCAGCATCTCCAGCGCGACGGACTTTACCGCCTCGGGCTCGATGAGCGTCAGGCTGACATGGAGCGGGCAGGGCCGGTGCTCGCTGGCGGCGCCCTGGGCGCGCAGCCGGTCAATGAGCTTCTGCGGCAGGCCGGTGATGATGGGCTTGCCTTTCTGGCTGAGGAAACCAAGGATGGGCAGGCCAAGAACCAGGTTGCCGCCAACAAAGCTGCGGCCTTCAACCAGCGCCACTTTCCGACCGCTTTCGGCGGCCGCCACCGCGGCGATAATGCCGGCGGGGCCGCCGCCAACCACCAACACGTCCACCTCGGCCCGCACCGGCACGTCGCGGGCGGGCTCTTGAATCAAACGAACTGCATTGCTGCTCATAAAGCTTATTTCTGTGAGTAGGCCGCTAACAGGCCACCACCGCTGACACAAAGTAATGATCGCTGGGGTAATGGCCCTTGCGGCTGTCGCGGATCACTTCCGCCCCCAACACCTTCACGGCGCCGCGGCACCAGATCCAATCTATCTTGCCCAGCCGCTTTTCCCCGGGAGTCGGCTCGCCGAACCGCGGTCCCAGGAACCCGTGGTAGGTAAGGCCGGGATCCTCCGGCCCATGCGCCGCAACGTAGGTATCCGTCCATCCTGCCGCCTGCACCAGTTTGATGGCGGGATTGGCGGCGTCGCAGTTGAAATCCCCGGTAAGCAACTGTGGCAGGGCCTTCGGAAAGACCGCGCTGGCCTGCATGATCATCTCCGCCTGCTTTTCCCGGGCAACCTGGCCGAGGTGATCGAGGTGGGTGTTCCAGACGCGCAACTCCTTTCCCGAGCGGCGTTCCTTCAGGTGAATCCAGTTCGCCAGCCGCGAATAAGAGGAGTCCCATGACTTCGAGCCAGCCACGTGCGGCTGTTCCGAAAGCCAGAAACCGCCGGCCGAAAGCAGTTCGTAACGGGCGCGCGAGAAGAAGATCGTGTTCACCGGATGCGCTGTCGGCCCGGGATTGGACAGGGCGAAGGTGTCGAACTCGGGCAGCCGGAGCTTTAAATGCTCCAAGTTGCTCCGCTGGCACTCCTGCAGGCAGATCAGGTCGGCCCGCTGCGCGCGCATCACGTCGGAGCAAAGCTCCTTCCGATCCGCCCAGCCATCGCCCGTCCGCGCGTCTGCCGCCAGGTCCCCGCGCACATTGCAGGTCAGAATCTTGTGCGAGGCAGCAGCGGCCGGTGCGGGGATCTCCGGGGCTGCCGACGCCGCGCGCCCAAGCCAAGGCAGCGAAGCGGCGAGCCCAAGATGTTTGAGAAAACGCCTACGTTTCACAATCGGTCAGGGATTAAACGCGACCTTGGCAGCCAGGAAGTAATGGTCGCTCGGGTAGCGGCCGTCGCGGCCGTCGCGGATGATCTTCCAGGCCAGGGTCGAGACCGGGCCGCGGGTGAGGATGTAGTCTATCGGGCCGCGCTTGCCGCCGCCTTCCGTCTTGGGAACGTACTTCGGGCCGAGGAATCCATGCGTGGAGTTGCCCTCTTCAGGCGTCCCCGGCGCGGCAGTGCGGGTGTTGGTCCAGCCCGCATCGAGCGCGAGCTTGAGAACGTTGTTGGCGGCGCCGGCATTGAAATCGCCGGCCAGGAATTGCGGAAAGTCCGGCGCGTAGAGGGCGGCCTCGGCCAGGATCATTTTGATCTGCTCCTCGCGGGCGTGCTGGCTCTGGTGATCGAGATGCACACTGAGAACGCGGAACTGCCGGCCGGACGCGCGCTCGCGCAACCGCACCCAGTTGACGTGCCGGGCGCGGGCAGACTCCCACGAAAGGGAGCCCGGCAAATGCGGCGTCTCCGAGAGCCAGAAGCCGCCCGCGGAGACAAAGTCGTAGCGCGCGCGCAAATAGAAGATGGGGTTCTTGGCAATTCCCTGATAACCCTCCTTCCGCGCATCCATCTCCGGCCCCTCGAAGCCGAAACCCGCGAACTCGGGCAGGCCGCGCTCCAAATCCTCCATCGGCTCGCGCAAAACCTCCTGCAGGCAAATGACGTCCGGCTTCTGCCCGCGCATCACATCAAGGCACAGCGCCCGCCGCGCTTTCCAGCCGTTGCCAGCGGCTTCATCTTCGGGCAGCGGCACCCGGATGTTGCACGTAAGAATCGTGTGGGCGTCGGCTTTGGCACTCGCAGGCCCATCCGGCGCGGCGAGCGCGACACGTCCCAGCCAGGGGAGCGAGGCCCCCAGCCCGACGGTCCGGATAAAGGCTCTTCGTTTCATCTATAACACCTGTGTTTGAGCTAACGGGTGGTTCGGCGGCTGTTCGCGCCGCACCATCGTCCATAATACGAGCGCGGCCAGCGGATGAAGTAAAGCCATAATAACGAACATGTTGGCCGCGCCGAGCGTTCCCATGACCTGGCCGACAAAGTAGTTGAACAGGATCGCCCCGGCGGCGCCGAAGCCCGCCGCGATCCCCAATACGCTGCCGATGTTGCCGGTGGGGAAGGTTTCCGCGATCACCACGCTGAGCGAGTACAGCCAGCTCAGGCACACGGCGCTCGCCACGCTGAAGATGGCGAGCGTGGCCGCCGCATGCGCCAGATGCGGCGTCAGCGCGCAGACCGGCGCCAGCACCGCCATGGTGGTGAGCATGAGCTTGCGTGCGCGCACGGGCGGCAGACCGCGCTTCACCAGCCAGTCCGACCAGGCCGCGCTGACCACGCCGCCGAGGCCGCCGGCTAGGAAAGGAATCCAGCCGACCATGCCGATTTGCGCCAGGGTCAGGCCGGATTGCTCCTGCAAATAGCCCGGCAGCCAGAACAGGCAGAAGTACCAGACCGGGTCGCTGATGAAGCGAATGAGCAGAATGCCCCAGAGGGTGCGCGTGCGCCACAGTTGCAGCCAGGCAAACTTCGGGGCCTGCGCGGGCGCCGCCGTGCCGATGGCCTGTTGCGCCAGCTCGGCGGGCGGGTCGCGATAGAACAGCCACCACATCGCCGCCACGCCCAATCCCAGCACGCCCGGAATAATAAACGCCGCATGCCAATTCAGCTTGAGCGTCAGCCAGGCAACCAGCGGCGGAGCCGCTATCGCCCCGATGGAACCCCCGGCCACGCACAGGCTATTTGCCGTGGCCCGCAAGGTCCCGGGAAACCAGACGGTCACCGCGCGCAGTTGGGCGGGAAATGCGATCGGCTCCGCCAGCCCCAGCATCCCGCGGCAAAAGGCGAGTTGCCCGAAAGTCTTTGTCAGCCCCGTCCCGAGACACGCGCTGGACCACGCGATGAGCCCGGCGAGCATCATGCTCCGGGCGCCCCAGCGGTCCACCAGCCAGCCCGCTAATGGATACATGCAGGCGTAGCAGACAGTGAAGATATTGGTCAGCAGCGCATACCCCGCATCGTCCAGGCGAAACTCGCCTTTGATCGTGGGCTTGAGGATCGCCACGATCTGGCGGTCGAAGTAATTGAGCACAATCCCGCAGAAGATGAGTGCGAGGATGATCCAGCGCCGCCGGCTCGGGGACAGAAATCCCTCGTTCATGGCAACAGGGGTTGCGAGCCCCTTTTCTGGTCAGGAAGACCCGGGTGCGCCCGGTTGGCTGCCGGGAAACACAAAACAAGCATCAAGGGAGTTACGCCCACGCGCATCGCGACCGGACGTTACCCGAAAGCGTGGTCGAGACGCAACTCCCACGGTAATAGCCAGGAATTGATCGGTGTATCTTGGCTCATTGCGCCCGATACACACCGTCTACTCACCGTCTACTCACCGTAGAACCTCTGCAAAGTTTGCAGAGGTTCTACGGTGAGTAGACGGTGTGTATACGGAGGGGAGGGGGAGATACGCTGGTGCCAGGGTCAGGCCATCGGCGGAGCGGGAGTCTGGCCGAACTTGTGATGGGGGTGTCGAGATACGCGGGGGACCGAGCTGCGCTTTCCTGTCCCGCGCCCACCGCCTGGCAGAAGCTGTTGCAGGACATCGGATGGCGTCCGTTGAGGGCTGGACGCTCGCAAAGGGCCCCGCCGGATCCCTCATCCAGGCATGCGTTACGCTCAAGTACGATGTTCCGCATGCGGCCGGCTGTTCCGCACAAGCCTTTGGCGCAGTTCCCGTCGGCAACCTGCCGGCACTCTGGTCGGGTCTTACTGTAACAGGGCGCGGTAGAAAGAGCGGTTGGCCGGGGCGGCCGGATCAGTGAACTCGGTCGTGCCGGTGGCGTTGGTGACAAAGCCGATCGAGAACCAACTGCTTAGATTGGTTGACCGCCAGATTTCCAGGGTGGCACCGGGCGCGCTGATAACGGTGAAACGGAACTCATTCCCACCCAGCCACGCCGGCGCACTGAGCGTAACTGCGGACGGGACTTGGTTCTGCGGCTCGTAATCCACAGAGACGCCCCGGGCTTGCAAACTGGCAATTATGGTCGTGGCTGCCGAACCGGGGTTGGTATTCAGCCAATTGTAGCGCAGGTCCACATAGTTCAGGTTGGTCAAGCTGGAGAGGGCTGAGATGTCCTGGACGTGGTTGTTCCAGAGACTGATCCAGTGCAGATGCGGGAGCGTGGCCAGCGACGAGAGGTCCGCGATGTCGTTGTCGGCCAGGCCCAGGTTGTTGAGGTTCGTGTGTCCGGCCAGGGCACTGAGATCGCTGAGGCCGGTGTGGTTGATGTGAAGCTCGCTCAGATTGGTCCGGGAGATGACGGACGCCAGGCTCGCCAGCGGATTCTCGGAAAGATTCAGGTAGGTCAGCCGATCCAGGCTCGGGTAGGTCGGCAGCGCGGTGATGCCGTTGTGGCCGAGGCCCAACACCCGCAGGCTGGCCAGCGGGGCCAGGAAGCCCAGGTTGTTGGTCAGAGCCAGTTGCGAAGCATGAAGGTCGGTCAGGTTGGTGAGGGTGGCGACGGGCGCGAGGTTGGTAGCCAGCGTCGCGCCGATGTCGAGTTGGGTGAGGTTCGTCAACCCGGCGAGCGGGGAGAGTTCGGCGATGGGATTCTCGCTGGCGTTCAGGCGCCAGAGGTGTGGAAGGCTGCGGACAAAGCTCAAGTCGGTGAGCTGGTTGAGGTTGACGCCGAGCGATTCGAGCGCCGTGCAGCCAGCGAGGGCGGCGACGTTGGTGAGGTGATTGGCGCCCACGTTCAGGTTCACAAGATTCGTGGCCGCCGCCAGCGGCGTGAGAGCCTGCACCGCGTTGTCCCAAACGCTGAGTTCGGCCAGAGAAGGCATGTGCGGCACGAAGTCGAGGTTGGTGAGGCCGGTTGACTCGAGCCAGAGGCCTTGGATCCGGGTCAGGCTGTTGAGGACAGTGAGGTTGGTGAGGCCGGGGTTGTTGCCGAGGTTGAGGTAGAGCAACCGCGTTTGGCTCAGCAGCGGAGCCAGGTCCGTGAACGTGCCGCCCCAGACATGCAGTTCGTTCAACGGCGGCAGGGCGGTCACGAAGGCGAGGTCGCTGACGCCGCAGTTGTTCAGGTTGAGGTAGACCAGCCTGGGCAACTGGAACAGCGGCGTGAGGTCCGCGAGGCCGGGATTGCTGTCCAGGATGAGCGTGTCCAGGTTGCCGATGGACTCAATGCCCGACAGGTTGGTGACACCGCGGCTCCAGGCATCCAGCCAGGTCATGGGCGCGAGGTCGGCGGGCGTAAGCGGCCGGGTGGGAACGCCCAACTGGTCGCGCACCGCCTGCTCCAGGTTCGGATCAACGAACGCCACGTTGGTGATGACGCGCAGCGTGACCGTGCGGCTGTTGGTAACGCCATTGTCGTCCCAGATGCGGACGCGATAGCTGGCGGCGTCGCCGGCTTGCACACTATCAATGTAAAGCGTGTCGCCGCCGGTGCCGCCGATGCGGTCGGCATCGTAGAAATTCACGCCGTTCTTCAGCCATCGATAGTTCAGGCCGCCACTGCCGGTCTCGACGTGGAAGCTGATATTATCGCCGGGATAGGCGGCCACACTCACCGGTTGCTGGGTGATGACGGGGCGCACCGGCGCGGCGTACTGGGGGTCGTAGTTCACGATGGCACCGCGCGCCAGCAGGTTGGTAATCACGCTCCACGCGGCGGCGGTGGCGTTGGTATCGAGACGGTTCCAACTCAGCTCCACTTCGCCTGTCAGCGCCGGGAGGTCCCGCAGGGGATCAATGTCCGTCAACTGGTTTTCGGTTACGCTGAGCGATTGCAGGTTGGGCAGCACGCTCAAGGGCGACAGGTCCTCGAGGAAGTTGGCGTTGACCTGGAGGGCAGTCAACGCGCGCAGGTCCGCGGCCCAATTCAGTTGGTCCAGGCCGGCGTCGTTCACCGCCAGTTCGGTCAGCGACGCCAGGAACGTCAGCGGCGCGAATCCGGCGATAGCCGGGTTGCCGGAAAGGTTGAGGCTGTTCAAATTCGCGGCCGCTTCCAGGCCGGCCAGATTGGTAATGCCGCGATAGGCAGCGTCGAGGAAGTTCAAGCCGGCCAGATCCGCGGGCGTGAGGGGATCGCTGGGAATGCTCAGTTGGTCACGCACCGCCTGCTCCAGGCTCGCGTCGGCGAAGGCGACGTTGGTGACGACCAGCAACCCGGCGGCCGTGCTGTTGGTCACCGCCCAATCGCGCCAGACACGAACGCGGTACTGGCCCGCGTCGGCGGCAGTGACGTTGGCGATGGTCAGGGTGTCGTTGTCCACCCCGTAATAGTGCTCGTTGTTCTCCAGGTCCACGCCGTCCTTCTGCCAGCGGAATTCCGGCCAAGCCCCGTTCTTTTCCAGGCTGACAGCAAAGGTGACTGTGTCCCCTTCAAACGCGGAGCGGTTGGCGGGCTGCCCGACGATGTGCGGGAGAACCGGCGCTTCCTGTTGTGAGTCATATTCCACATTGACGCCGCGGGCCTGGAGGTTGGTGATAACGTTCCACGCGGCGCCGGCGGCGCTGGTGTCGAGAAAATTCAGGCGCAGGTTCACGTAGCCGAGCGTCGGCAGGTTGAGCAGCGGGGTAATCTGTTGCAGGTGGTTCGCTTCGAGCCCCAGCCAGTTGAGGCTTGGATAATTGGTAAGGGGCGAGAGGTCGGCGATGTAGTTTTGAGAGAGCTCCAATTGCCCCAGCCCGGGCAGGGAGGCGAGGAAGTCAACCTGGCTGAGATTGGTGATTTGCATGTTTCCCAGGTAGAGCACCGCCAGGTTGGGAATGTCGCCGAGCACGGAAAGGTTGGTGATGGTGTTGTTGTCGTAGAACAACAGGATGTAGAGGTAGGGGCAGTTGGTGAGCGGCGACAAATCCTGGAACGGATTCCGTTGCAGGTGCAATTGCGAGACCACGGGCAGGCGGGTGACCGGCGCGAGGTCGGTGATTTGGTTGCCGGCCATCATGAAGGTGAGCAGGTTGGTAAACGAAGCCAGGTCCGGGAGGCTGGCCAGGCCATTCTCGCCCACATTCAGCCACACCAGCCGCGTCAGGTTCGTGAGGGGCGACATGTCCGCCAGCATCGTGTAGGCCAGATTAAGCCCGGTGAGTTTGGTCAACCCGGACAGGCAAGACGCGTTGGTGAGATTGTTGCCACTGAACTCCAATTCCTGCAAACCGGTGAGCGTAGCCAGCACGGCGGGATTGGTCGCGCCATTCCAGTTGAGGTTGAGATAAACCAGATTCGTCCGGCCGGCCAGAAGGGAGAGGTCCGAAACCCGGTCATCATCGAGGCTGAGCCGTTCCAGCTTTCGGAGCGGGGCGGCAAAAGAGAGATCGGTCACGCCATTGTGGCCGAGGTCAAGTTCAACCAGATTGGTGAGGGCGGAAAGGGTGGCGAGGTTGGTGACCGGATTATAGGGCATGAAAAGCCTGCGCAGGTCCACCAGGCCGGCCAGCGGGGAGAGGTCCTGAATCCCGTTGCTGTACAGGTTCAGGTCCTGCAGCTTCTTGAGCGGGGCCACAAAGCCGATGTCCGGAGTGCCATTGGCCGAGATGGACAGCATGAGCAGGTTGGTCAGGGCGGAGAGGACGGTGTGATTCGCAATCGGGTTCCATTCCAACTCCAAATGCCAAAGGTTGCGCGCCGTCTCTAATCCGCTGAGGTCCTGGATGCCCCGGCCATTGGCCGTCAGGTTTGTCAGCGTCAGCATATCGGCGACGGTGATGTCGCCGGACGGTTTGGGAATCGCTTCCCGGACGGCGGACTCGAGGTTGGCGTCGGGGAAGGTGACAGTTTGGGCGTTGACGCCGGTGCCCGCCAGCAGCAGGAGGGCGGCGGACAGCGAGGCGAGGGTGAAAGTGTGGGATGAAGTTCTCATAGTTGCATTGAATTCGACCAGCCTGTGTCCGATCAATCTTGCGCCCTATTGTGTAGGGAGCTTTTGCCTGAAAGTCAATAGAGTAGAAGTCCGTATGATACCCGACCAGAAGCCATATTGAGCGAGTATTAGAAATCAGTTGAGCCGTTCCGTTATTTGGTTTTCATTCGCTCCGGCGGACCTGGAGGCGATAGAAGCCTTGCGTGCCGGCAAGACCGGACGGAACAGTCAGCGGCGAACCTGTGCCGGAAAGGTTGCTGGCGACCAGGGACCAGGTGTTGGAGGAATTCAGCGAGGGGGTGCGGAGAATACTGTAGAGCCTTCCGGTGCGGCTGTGGAATTCGAGCAGGCAGTTGGTGTTCGCCAGGGAGACCCGCGCGATGCGCAAGCCATCGAGCTGGTTGGTGGGATTCGTCCCGGCAATGAACTCACCCCAGTTGTTGAAGCCGTCGTGGTCCGCGTCCGCCGAATAGGCCGCCACTGTGGGATCTTGCAGCGCGGCCGAGTCGAGGTAATCTTGAAGCCACGCCCAGTAGGGGATTAAGTTGGTGGAAACCACAACGTTGTCCATCGCCTCCCTCTCCGCGCTTCCGGTGAGCCACTCGCTGCGGATCGCAAGGAACGCCACGTCGCGGGCAATTCTGTCGTACTCCGCCGCCGTGACGCCGAACGCCGCCGGGTTGAGAGCGAACTCGTAGTGCTTCCAGGACTTGAGCGATGGCACCTCGGTGCAGTTTGCGACAAGAGTCCCACGCGCGCTGACCAGCCAGATCATGGCGCCGGGATCCAGCAGATAGGCTTGGCTGCCCTGAACCACGTTCATGTCGAAGGTGACAGACTGGAAGCCGCGCCAGTCACCCGCCCAAGCCTGGGGCGAGTAAAACACCGTCGTGCCGCTGCCGCCATCGGCATTGACGATACAGTTGGATGGGTTACTGGCCGCGTCGTAGTAGTAATGCACCGCGGCTGCGGCAGCCCAAACCTCGCTCGCCAAGTTACCGCGAGTCCATCCCTCGGCATCGGTATCGAAGGTGGAGCTACGGGCCGGCGGTGGTGCCTCGGGTGCTGCGCTGGGCAGCAGGCTGACGTCGTCCAGCCAGGTCGTATCGTAGCTGCTGTCGAGGTCAGAGTTGATCCAAAGGCAGGCGACATCAGACATGACCGTATCGAAGAGCGCCGCGCCGACTCCAAACGCCTCAGGTGTCAGGTCCACGGTGTAAGGCGTCCACATCCGCAGCGGCGGGTTAAAGGTCTGCTGGAGCACGTTGCCGTTGAAGTCGGCAATCCAGATGGCCATGTTGAAATCCGAAGCGACTGTTTGGTGCACCATGAACCGCAAGGCCTGAAAGGCGCGCCAGTCACCCGCCCAAGCGTCGGGCGATTGGAACCGGGCGGTGCCGGTGCCGGCGTCAACGATCTTGACGGCCCCGCTGCCCAGAAAGCCGCCGGTTGCATCCCAAGAAAAGGTGGCTTTATCGTAACCGGCCCAACCCTCGCCGCCAGAGCCGAACCGGGAGACCAAGCTGGTGTTGTGGGCCACAGGCGTGTGCGGGCCCGTGGCCACGGTGATGTTATCAAACCACGTCTGATCATCGCCGCTATTGAACTCTCCCCACAGCCAGATCTTGGTGACATGGCCAAGAACGCCGGCGAGGTAGTTGGAATCCACACCGAAGGCCGCTGGTGTAAGCGGCACAACGTAGTGCTGCCAGACATCCCTGGCCGGCACCGCGGTCCATTCCACTACCTGGCCACCAGAACCAAACAGAGTGAGAATGGCTCCTGACGTTACATTGGTGGAGGTTGAAGTCCATTTCATGTCGAAGCGGATCTCGGTGAAGTTGCGCCAGTCTCCGGCCCAAGAGGGCGGGCTGGCCACCTTCCAATACTGGCCAGCCTGGGTATCGTTGCCCTTCAGCGCCCAGCTTGGCCGCCCTTCGTCCACCACGGCGAGATTGGCATCGTCCACCACGGTCCATTCTTCGGTAGTGCCGGTAGTAAAGGTGCTGCGCAGGTCGGTGGTAAAGACAGTCGGTGGCGCGGTCGTAACCTCCACACTGTCGAGGCCAACAGTTTCGGTGCTGCCGACGTATTCAGCTAAAATGCGCAGTTCACTCACGCCGGCCATGATCCCGTCGAAGGTTGCCTGATCCACAGCGAAGGCCGCGGGAGTCAGACTGACCTCGTAATAGGTCCAGGTCCAAAGCGGCGTCGGCCCGGTCCAGGTCATCGTCGCCCCGTTGGTTCCCGCAATCACCACCATGCCGGCGGTGTCGCTGGACGGGTAGTGGCCGCTGGGGATCGCGAGGTCGAGTTTAATAGTCTGGCAGCTTGACCAGTCACCCGCCCAGACAAGGGGCGAGAGAAAGTACCAGGCGTTGGTCGAGCCGGACCGGCTGCCGCGCAGGTGGCTATCGGGATTGCCGTCGGTGGCCTGCCAGGTGAGGGTGGCGGCGACATCGCTGGCCCGCCACCCCTCGGTGCTGGCGTCAAAGGTCGCAGACCATTCCACCGCGCAGAGGCGCAGGGAGGCAAGTAGAAGTGAAAACACGCCGCACAGGGCGAGCCGGAGACACGGGGTAATTGGAGGGTGTGATGTTTTCATTAGTGATACATTTAGAATTCTGCCGCACCCGCGGGGTGTCCTTGTTAAGCTGGTGAAGGCACTTCGTTGTAGAGCCTCATTCATCACAAAACATTCCTGTCAAATGGAGGCCACGGTGTCAAGCTCTAACTTCTGCTCGAAATTGTGCTACATGGCGCATGCAGCCCGGGAAGGAACGCGGCCCAGTGCCGCTGAACCTGTCAATGCCTCCGGCGCCACTTCAAACAGTTATTGCGCGGCCCCTGGGCATTGGCTCAGCCCTGCCAGATGAAGGTTGTGCCCACCGGCGAGGCGGCTGCGATGCCGCCGGACAAGCCCCGCAGCGCAAGAGTATGGACCAGGGTTCTGTTCTCCCCGGATTCCTTTGACTAGTCGCCGGGAGCCAAGTGTTACGAGCCGGGTTCTATGGCTTCTGCAGGCGATAGAACCGGTTGCCGGTGGGCGGGTTGACGATGAGCGTCCTGACCGTGCCGTCATCCTGAATCCCGCTGGTCACGTTGCTCCAGTTGGCCGAGCTGACGCGGTTGGTGTTCTGTTGCAGCGTCCAACCGGTCGAAGGCGAGGGCCAGCTCACCGCCACCGCGTTGGTGGCGGTGTGGAAGATGGAGAGCAGGGGGGCGCCCGGGGTCTGCACCGCCGCGACGATGCCCCAGAACCCGCCTTGGAGGGTGTAATTGCCGCCGCTCATGGCGCCAGCATCCGGCTGACCGATCGTGCCGCTCACCGCATACACGCCGCCCGTGCTGGTCCCACCGCCGCCGTCCAGGGTGGACCAGTCAATCGAATAGCTCTGCCCCCGGGACTGAAGGCAGAAGGCAGAATGAAGAATGAAGAATGCCAGCAGGCAAAGACTGCCCCGGACACAATTGGCGCTTTGGTTTTGCATGGTGCGTTCCTTCGTGTTTTCACAGCGCCGCGCCGAGGGTGAGGAGGGGGACTCCATCAGGTCCTGGCAAAGACTGGCGTGTTTACCTGTCAGGTTCGGCCGCCCGCTGTGTTTCACGGGAGAGGAGGTTACTCCAGCCCGCAAGGAACCGCAATCCAAAGCTGTAACGATTCAGCAGCAGCGCCCGCCAACCATGCGAAATACGTGAAAAGCTTAGCGAACTGGGAAGACCGTTCACCAAGTGGTTGGCCCCGCGCCAGCCCTCGATGGCCTGCAACGCCGCGCGCCGCGGGCAGTACAGGAGGCCGTTGAGGAGACTGAGCGGGAGAGCCTCTGGCCCCGCAGAGGCCTGGGATAGGGAATTCCCGGCCGGGGTCATGGGCGTCCGCCTCAGAGGGTCCTGGGAATCTGGGGGAACCCGCGCGCGGCATGCCAGAAGCGCACGATTTCCACACTCCGGCCGGCCGGGTTCACGCGGTAGATAATGCGGTAGGAGCGAAAGATCACCTCGCGCAGATCCGCCTAGTGGAATTCCGGAACCATGCGACCGCGCTCGGGCAGGGTGCTGAGCGACACCGCGGCGTCCAACAGATGGTTTCCCATGCGCTCAGCCGCCCCGGCATCATGCGGCGCGATGTACGCGACGATGCGTTCCAGGTCGCTTAGGAGGGTGTTCCGAAATTCAAACCTGCCATCCTTGATTCTATTGGCTTAAATGC
>CAZDOO010000082.1:0-25178 GCA_964507045.1 uncultured Verrucomicrobiota bacterium
GATCAGGACCGCGTCCGCCCCCTTGGCCAGCGCGTCCACAATGAACTGCGGGTCCACGCGGCCCGAACACATGAGCCGGATGATGCGCACGTTGGAGGCGTGTTTCATCCTGGAGACTCCGGCCAGGTCCGCGGCGGTGTATGTGCACCAGTTGCAGAAGAAGGCCACGATGCGTGGCGTCCAGCTTCCGCCGGGTGAGGAGGGTTGTGTTTCGTTTGTCATATGCTCAATTCGTTCTCGGAGGGTGATTAGGCAGGCACGGGGGCCAGGATGCCTTCAATTTCACTGAAGATTTCCGCGTCTTCGAACAGGTTCTGCACAATCGAGCCGCTTGGACACGATGCCACGCAGGTGCCGCAGCCCTTGCACAGCGCCTCGTTGATGACGGCCTTCGCCCGGCTCTCGTCGAAGGCGATGGCCGTGTAGGGGCAAAGCGGGATGCAGGATTTGCAGCCGCTGCATTCGTCGGCGAGAATGTAGGCCGTGTTGGGCTCCTGCTCGACGTGGCCTTTGTCAATGAGCGCAAAGGCCTCGGCGGCGGCGGCGCCGGCTTGGGCCACGGTATCCGGGATGTCCTTGGGCCCCTGACAACAGCCGGCCAGAAAGATGCCGTCGGTGAAGGTGTTGACGGGCGCGAGCTTCGGGTGCCGTTCGAGGAACCAGCCTTCGCTGCTGCAACTCAGGTTGAACATGCGGCGCAGGGCCTCGGCTTCGGGATGCGGTTCCAATCCCACCGCCAGCACGACCATATCCACCGGGATCTTCAGAATCTTGTTCGTCAGGGTATCCTCGGCCTGGACCACCAGGCGGCCGGTGGCGCCGTCATTCGGGTCGGGATACACATCAGCCACCTTGCCGCGGATGAGGTGCATGCCCTCCTCGGCGATGCGGTTGTAAAACTCCTCCATGCTCTTGCCGGGGGTTCGCATGTCAATGTAGAAGTTATACACTTCGGCGTCCGTGTGCTCCTTGATCAGGTGGGCCAGCTTCAGCGAGTAAAGGCAGCAGACCCGCGAGCACCAGCGGTTGGTGTTTTCGTCGCGTGAACCGACACAGTGGACGATGGCCACTTTCTTCGGCCGCTGGCCATTGCGCATAATGATCTCGCCCTCGGTGGGGCCGGAAGCGTTGATGAGCCGTTCAATCTCCAATGCGTTATAGACATTGGGATAGACGCCGTAGCCGTAATAGGGCGTCCGCTTGGCGTCGAAGATCTGAAACCCGGTCGCCATAATGATGGTGCCGACCGTGATTTCCTTGGTGTCCTCGGTCTGCTTGAAGTCAATCGCCTTGCGATCGCCGCAGGCCTCGACACAGGTCTTCTTGCACTTGTCGGACACGGTGTGGGAACCGTCCGGATTCTGGCCGCGCTTGAAGTTCAAGCAGACCTCCGGGTCAATCATGGTCACCGGCGGAATGGCCTGCGGAAAGGGGAGGAAGACCGGCTTGCGTTTGCCAAGGCCCAGGTTGAACTCGTCCGCGAACTTCGGTTCTTTATACACGCAGGCGTTCACGCATTCCTGGCAGCCGGTGCAGAGGTCCTCCAGGATATATCGCGGTTTGCGGCGCACGGTGACTTTGAAGTTGCCGACGTAGCCGTCCACCTTGGCGACTTCCGAGTAAGTCCAAAGGTGGATGTTCGGGTGGGAGCCGACCGCCGCCATCTTGGGCGAGAGCACGCACATGGCGCAGTCCAGCGTCGGGAATGTCTTGTCGAACTTCGCCATATGGCCTCCAATGGTCGGGTCTTTCTCGACGAGATATACCATCTTGCCCGCGTTGGCCAGGGTGAGCGCCGCGTGGATGCCACCAATGCCGCCGCCCACGATCAGCACGTTAGGGTTGATGGCGACCTTCTTCACCTCCAGCGGCTTGTGATGCGGCACGCGCGCGATCGCGGCGCGCGCCAGGGCCATGGCCTTGCGGGTCGCCTCGGCGCGGTCGGTGTGCACCCATGAGTTGTGCTCCCGCGTGTTTACCATCTGGAGAAAGAACGGATTCAGGCCGGCGGCCTCGGTCGCTTTGCGGAACGTGTGCTCATGCAGCAGCGGGGAGCACGCCTCCACCACGATCCGGTTCAGCCGGTTCTCCCGGATGTCCTGCTGAATCAACTCCTGACCGGGATCGGAGCACATGTACTTGTAGGTCCGCGAGACAGCCACGTTGGGCAGCGTCGCCACATACTTGGCCACCGCTTCGACATCTACCATGGCGGCAATGTTGGTGCCGCAGTGACAAATGTAATAGCCGATGCGAATGGGTTCGCTCTTTTTGGATACAATCGGTTTCATAAAGACTCTGGGGTTAGGGATTCAGCGAGCAATTCCACCACGTCCCGCACCACCATGGGCTTGTTGTGCGGGACAACTTTCAGCGCGTCTTCAAAACGCGAAATCTCGTAGGGACAGGCCACGGCCAGCACATCGGCGCCGGTGGCAATGGCTTCCCGGACGCGCCGCTCAGACAGGCGCTCCATGCCCTTCTGTTTGTAGTAGGTGTCCAGCCACATGCCGCCGCCGCCGCCGCCGCAACAGATCGAATTGACACGGTTGTGGACCATCTCGACAACCTTGACTCCCGGGATGGCCTGCAGCAGCGCGCGCGGTTCGTCGTAGGCGCCCACCGCCCGGCCCAGGCAGCAGGCATCGTGGTAGGTCACCGTCAGGTTCAATGGCTGCTTCAGCTTGGGCTTTAACTGGTCCAGGTGGCGGGCGAGGAACTGGGAGGTATGCTCTGCGGGCTGGGTCATGCCATACATCGGATACCGGGAGTGAAAGGCATTGAATGCGTGCGCATCGCCGGTCACTAGCCGCCGGAATTTGTACTTGTTGAAGAGCTTGACATTATACTCGGCCAGCGACTCGAATAAACCCGACTCCCATGTCATCTGACCACAATCCCCGGCGCACTTCTCCTCGTTGCCCAGGATGGCGTAATCCACGCCTAGCGCGCTGAATAATTTGGCGGTCGCGCGGCTGTTATCCTGGCCCCGGGCGTAAAAGGAGGTATAACACTCCACAAACCACAACACATCCACCTCGCGCTTGACTTCGGCCATGATGGGAATCTTCGTCGCGGCCGTGGCCGCCCAGGCGGCGCGCTTGCGCGGGGACTCGCCCATTGGATTGCCGTAGCGATGCATGTTCTCCAGCGACTTTTGGAACTCCGCCGGCATCTCGGTCCGGGTGACGAGCACCTGCTCCTTCACCAGGGGCAGCAGCACGTCCGTCAGCCGGATGCCGCGCGGGCATTTGGCCATGCAGGCGTAGCAGGCGACGCAGCGCAACAGGCTGTCGGACTTGATGACTTCCTCAATGAACCCGCCGCGCAGCATGTTGATGACTCGCCGGGGCGAGAAGTCCATGTATTCGCCGTAAGGGCAGGTGCCGCCGCAGGTGCCGCATTGGATGCACGTCATCATGCGCTTGCCCGCGGGCGTCTCCAGGAGCGTCTCCAGCGTGGTGGCTCGATCAACAACTGCCGGCTCTAACAGGGCGACCATGAGTTTCCTTTCGTCATGCAGGTTTCGGACTTTCTTCGGTCATTGCTTCGGCGATCAGCTCCGCGAGGTCTTTCACCGTCAGCTTCCCTTCGCTGCCGGTTGTCTTCACGGCGTCGCGGAACATCGCGAGGTCTTTCGGGCAGGCGACGACGAGCGTCTGCACGCCCTCCAGGGCAACCGCCTCGCGAATGCGGCTTTCCGCCGGGCGCTCCTGCACCTTCTCGGTGTCTTCCATCCAGATGCGTCCGCCGCCAGCGCCGCAGCAATAGCTCCGGTCGCGGCAGCGAACCATCTCAACCACCTCCAGGCCCAGCAATTGCAGCAGGCGGCGCGGCGCATCATACACGCCGTTGTAGCGTCCGAGGTAGCACGGATCGTGATAGGTCACCCGGCCCGCAAGTTTCCTCTTCAGCGAGAGCTTGCCGGCTCGGAGCAGCCCGTCGAGCACCTCCGTGTAGTGCTGGACTTCGGGGCGGTTCCCGTTCCACGGATACTCGTTCTTGAGCGTGTGGTAAGTGTGCGGGTCCGTGGTGACAATCTTCTTGAACTGTGCTTTGGCAAGAGCCTGTTGGTTCTTGTCACGCAGCATTTCGAACAGCCCCTCTTCGCCCACGCGGCGCACGTCATTGCCAGCGTTGCGCTCGGCTTCGTAGAGCAGACCAAAGTCAAGGCCCGCCTGCGCAAATACGGTCGCCGTCTTCTTCGTGACGTCCTCGCACCGCGGATCGTAACTGGCGTAATCCCCCACGAACCAGAGATACTCGACGGCTTCCTTGCGGGCGTCTTTGATCTTTAATCCGGATGTCTGCGTCCATTTCGCGCGCATGCGGTCGGACTTGCCGAAGGAGTTGCCGTAACGCTGCAGGTTGCCGAGCATGTCCTGCACGGTGCGCTCGACCTGGCCCTGGCTGACCAGGTGGCGGCGGAGGGCGACGATGAGCGCAATCTGCTCGTTCCACACGGCGCAGCAATTCATGCACGCCATGCAGGTTGTGCACGCCCAGATCTCCTTCTCGGTGATCACGTCGCCAATAAGCTTGGGGGTGGTGTCGCCGTTCACCGGCTTCAGACCCACGTGCACCATGTGCTCCTTAATCTTCTGAACAATCTGCTGGGGCTGAAGCGGACTGCCAGAGCCGGCCGCCGGGCACGACCGGTCGCACCGGCCGCATTCGGCACAGGAGAAACCGCTGAGCAGTTGTTTCCAGGTGAGTTCCTGCCACCGGGCGGCGCCGGCGGCAAGGTCTTCCTTGGCCCCGCGCACGCCGAGGTCGCCGACGGGGCGCGTGGCGCTTTGGCTGAAGAACACGTTGAACGGGGACGCGAGCAGGTGCAGATGCTTCGAGTACGGCAGATACACCAGGAAGAACAACACCACGACCATGTGCAGCCACCACATGGCGTTGGAAAACGAGTGAGCGGTTTCCTTGGGCATGGCGGCAAAGGCATTCGCCAACAAGCTGCCAAATGGCGCCCAGACGGAGGTCTGCCCTCCCTCGCTCACGATGCGGAATCCAGAACCGAACACCATGCTCAACATGAGCAGCCCGATGAGACCCAGAATCAGGTTGGCGTCCAGGCTGAGGTGCAAGTATTTCGGGGCGAAAAGGAGCCGCCGGGCCACCGCTACGCCGAGCGAAATCAGCACCAGGATCGAGAATACCTCCAGGAAGAGCAGGGCCATCTTGACCTCGTCCGGGTACGGGATTGGCAGGAAGGGGAATAGCCCGCGCACCAAAGCCCAGTTGAAACAGGCTGCGTAAATGACAAAGCCCCAGAAGATGAGGAAGTGGGGGAGGCCAATACTGCGCTCGTTGAAGATGCGCGGCTGCAACAGGACGTGTTTGAGGACGTGTTGAACCCGCCGGCCAAGCTGGTCGAAGCGGTCTTCATACCGTCCCTGCCGCAGCAGCCCGATGAGCTGCCAAGCCCGGTAGCCGAAGATCCCAAAGGCCACAAGGGTCAGCAGCCAGAATACCAACAGGCCGGGCACCCCGAGAATGGTGATCTTAACCGGATCCATGGTGCTTATCCTTTCCGTGCCTTCGCTTTGTCAGTCAGGACGGGAAGCAGTTCCAGCACATCACCCACCACACCGAAATGCGCCCCGTCGAAGATCGGTGCCTTGGGATCGGTATTGACGGCGATGATGCACTGGGAGTTCTGCATCCCTTCCCAATGCTCCGGCGCGCCGCTGATGCCGAGAGCCAGATAGACCCGCGGCTTTACGGACATGCCGGACTTGCCGACCTGCCGGCTCGACGGCAGCCAGCCCTGGTCAATTACGGGCCGCGAGGCACACACGGCACCGCCCAGAACCTGGGCGAGGTCCTCGGCCAGTTGCACATTGTCCTGCGTCTGGATGCCGCGGCCCACGCCGATGAGGACGGTTTGTTTGGTAATGTCCACGTCGCCGGCTTCGGGCTCTAGGTATTGCTTGAACGTCACTTTGGGCGCTTCGACCGGCAGGTCCAGCTTCTCGACTGGCGGCGTCTTGTCGCTCTTGCCGGCGTCGGCCGGGAAGGCGCCCGGGTAGATGCAGACAATGCCGCGCCCGTCCGGCAGCTTCACGTCGGACAGAATCTTGCCGCCGAACAACTGGCTGGTGAGCAGGATGGCGGCCCCGTCGGCCTTTGCCGCGCGGCAGAGGTTTACCAGCGGCAGGCCCGTTTGTGCCGAGAGAATGGACCCGATGCCCAGCGATACATTGGTGCATCCCAGCAGGACCAATCCGGCCTGGGTCTGGTCTATCACTGCCTTAAGCGCCGCGGCAACGGTCGCTGCGGGCGCCAGATTGAGTTGCGGATTGTCGACAACAAACACCTTGTCCGCCATTCCCAGTTTCGCGGCGAGCGGCGCGGCTTCGCTGCCGAACGCGGCGGCATACAGCGGGGCGCCTGACGCGCCGGCCAGCGTGCGCCCTGCTCCCAGCATTTCAAATGTGATGTCCGAGATTTCGCCCCGGAGTTGCTCCGCGAGAACGAGTATTGGGTTTGCCATAACTGGGTCTGCTTAGATCACACTGTTTCTTGCCAGCACATCTACCAATTTGTCCGCGACCTCTTCCAGCGGGCCTTCGAACATCTGCGCGCGGCCGGCTGCCTCCGGCTTGTACATCCGCTCGATGTCGAGCCGGATCGGCCGCTCGGGTGGAGGCAGGGCCGCCTCCTCGATCTTCGCGGACTTCATCACCGCTCGCACCTTGGCTACCGGCACGTAGCGTGGCGGCTTCTCGGCCGACTGAATTCCCAGCACCGCCGGCAACGTCACTCCGAATTCGCCCCTTAGTCCCCCGGCGAATTCTTTCAGAACGGTGGCTTGGCCGTCCGCCGGTTCCACACCGCAAACCACGCCGATATACGGCAGTTTCAACGCCGCGGCGAGCAATGGAGCCACCTCACCTTCCAGGTCGTCAATCGCCTGCGAGCCAGGCAGCAATAGTGTATCCGGTGTCAGCGGGCCGGCGCCGGCGAAGAAATCGGCCAACACTTTGGCCGATGCCGTCGTGCCTAGGCTGGCCTGGTTGATTGGGATTTTCACGGCGCGGTCGGCCCCTTTGGCCAGCGCCGTGAATAGCACATCGTCCACCTCCGGCGCGTCCAACGCCACGACTGTTACCTTGCCGCCGTGCTTTTCCTTGAGGATCAGCGCCTGCTCCAGCGCGTGGTCGTCCGGTTCGCTGAGTTTGAACCGGAGGAATTCAGAGTCCAGCGACATGCCGTCGGCAGCGATGTTGAGTTCTTCCACCGTGTCTGGCACCATCTTGAGTAGGACGTAGAGGTTCATAGATTCTTGATAGTTTACTTCGCCGCTAAGGTTGGTTCAGCTTCCTGCGCCTCTTTGATGGCGGGCATTACCGCCACCAGCTCCGAGCCGATGCCCAGGCGCTTGGGGTGAATACCCAGCGCCAGGCCCATCAATTGGGTGAAATACATCACCGGCACGTTGAAGTCGGTCCCGAATTCCTTGTTCACCTGCTTTTGGTAGCATTCCAGGTTCACCTGACACAGCGGACAGGCCGTCACGATCACTGTCGCGCGCGCCCTGACCGCGCTCTCGAGCAGATTGCGCACCATGCTTAGCGCCGCTTCCCGATTCGTGATGATCAGCGCCCCGCTGCAGCAGGTCAGCCGCAGGGGGTAAGGCACGGGCTCCGCGCCGCAGGCCGCCACCAGCTCCTCGAAGAAATGCGGCTGCTCCACATCTTCCTTTGCGTGTTTCCGGGGCCGCAAAATCTGGCAGCCGTAGTACGCCGCCACTCGCAGGCCTTTCAAGGGATTCGTGACCTTGGCCTTGACTTCCGCCAGTCCCACGTCGTTGACAAAAACCTCGATCAGGTGATGGACCGTCGAGTCACCGGAGAACTTGAGATTGTCCTCGGCCAGGGCGTCATTAATATGCTCGGCCAAATCAGGGTCGTGTTGCAGATGGTCGCGGGTGAAGAACATATTCTTGTAGCACCCGCTGCAAGGGGCCACGAGTGGCAGCTTTTCCTTCTCCGCCATAGCCAGGTTGCGGGCGCAAAGGGTGAAAGCGAGCAATTCATCCACATGGAAGTAGGCGGTGGCGCCGCAGCAGTTCCAGTCCTCCAGCTCCTTCAGTTCGACGCCAAGGGCGCGCGAGGTCTCCAGCGCCGAGGTGTGATAGCTGTGCGCCATCTTCTCCAGCGAGCAGCCCGGAAAATATGCGTAGGTCCTCATTCTTTGTCTCCCAATGGGATGATGTGCTTGATCATCCGCTTGAAGTTATCCAGCCGCTTGATCCGCGCCGGCAGCATCGGCAGCCGTCCCTTCAACATGAGCGCCGTTCCCATCTGCGCTTCCTGGATCATTTCCGGCAAGCCGTAGGTGAACAGGTAAGTGGTGGCCAGCACCGGTTCATAGGAGCGGCCGGTGCGCAAGATCATCTTCACGAAGGTCTCCGAGAACGTGGGGCCAATCAGCCCCTCCTGAGCCTGGGTCTTCCAAACCGTGTAGCGCTTCAGGCCATACATCAGCTCCGCAATATCAATGCCCCGGGGACACCGCACCGTGCACTGGTAGCACGACGCGCAATACCAGTAAGTGTTGGCCTTGAGCACCTGGTCTTTGAAACCGGACCGGATCAGCGCGATGATCCGCCGCGGCGAATTGTCCATGAAGCCCCCGGACGCCACCGGGCAGGTGGCCGAGCAGGTGCCGCATTGGATACATGTGTTGATAGGATTGCCCTTCGAGGCATACAGCAGGTTGCTGATCTCCTCGACAAACGACATCCCGTTGTCCGGCGGCGCCGCGACAGCCGTGGTGGTTTCCGCAGCCGCTGCGCTCATTTGCTGTTGGCCTTTCGCGTTTCGGAGGTCTTGAGCAGTGCGGCCACCTTCTCCAGCAGCAGGTTCGGCGCGACCGGCTTTTCCACCAGTTCGTCCACGGCGACAAAGTGCGGGTGTACCGCCTGGCCTGGAAACAGGAACGCCATCTGTTCCCGGATGCCGGTAATGATCAGCACCGGCAAGTCGCGCAGCTTCGGATCCTTGCCCAGCTTGCGGGCGATCATGATCCCCTCAGCCCCGCGCCCCATCATCACGTCCAGCAGTAGCAGGTCGTAAGCTTTGCTTTTCAGCGCTTGCAGACCGTCCTTAGGATTGTGAGCCGTGTCTACGGCATACTTGGCTTTCACCAGGATGGACTTGATCCCCGCCACAAAGTCGGGGTCGTCGTCAATAATCAGGAGTTGTTTTTGTTCGCTCATATTAAGCCTTGTGTTGAGGGGTTGGAGTGGATGGGGTCTGCCCTGCAGGCAGGTGAATCATAAAAGTGCTGCCTTTGCCAGGCTCGCTCTTCACGGTGATGCTGCCGCCGTGCACCTCGACAATCCGCCGGCTGATCGCCAGGCCGAGCCCGCAACCGCTTGCCCCCTCGGGCTGTGCCTGGCCCCGTGAGAAATCCTGGAACAGGTGCGGCAGGTCCTCTTTGGCTATCCCGACGCCCGTGTCCGTCACCGACACCGCCACCTCCGCGTTCTGGACTTCGGCCCGCACCTGGATCTTGTGGTTCGGAAAGCTGTACTTTACCGCGTTGCCCAGCAGGTTCGTCACCACCTCGGTCAGGCTCCCCTCATCGCCGTTGATCTGCGGCAGCCCGTCCCCGATGTCCGTCTCGATTTCAATCGCCTTGCGCGTTGCGTGCGGATGGATTGACTCTGCCGCTTTGGCCACGATCTCACCCACGCTGACCGGCTTAAAGGTCTCCTTCAATTTGTTGATGTCCACCGTGAACACCCGCAGCCACGAATGAATCAGCTTCAGCAAATCGTCCAGCCGTATCTGCAGGCGCGCGAATCGCTGCTGTTGTTCCTCGGAAAGCTTATCTTCGAGCTCGCCGGCCAGCGCATACAGGTTCTGTTGTAGCGCGCCCAGCGGCGACTTCAGCTCGTGCGATACAATCGCCGCGAAGTTCTCTCGCAGCATCTCCTTCTCCTGGCGCAAGGCCACCGTCTGCTGCACCAGCCGGCTGTGCTCCAGCCCGCGCTTGGCAATCAGCCGCAGTTCCTCGGGCGTGAACGGCTTGGGCAGAAAATCGAACGCTCCCCGCTTCATGGCCTCCACCGCCGAACTCACCGTCGCATACCCCGTGATCACGATTACCACCAGCAACGGATGCTTGGCCCGGATGCGCTCCAGCACTTCGAGTCCGGAAAGTCCCGGCATCTTCAGATCCAGGAAGATCAGGTCCGGCTGCAACTCTTCCAGGCGCGCCAAGCCCTCCTCGCCGTTGTTGGCCGTCGTTACCCGGCAATCGCCGCCGTCCAGCACTGCCGTGCAGGCATCCAGCACCACTTCCTCGTCGTCAATTACCAGGATATTATGTTTGGGCTGCACGCGTAGGGGTTTCCTGTTCGCTGCCCACGGGCAGGCAGATGGTGAATATCGCGCCTTGGCCTTCCTCGCTCTCCACCGTGATGGTGCCCTTGTGCTCCTTCACAATGCCGTAGCTGATCGCCAGGCCTAGGCCGGTCCCGTGCCCGACCTCTTTCGTCGTGAAAAACGGGCTGAATATGCGGTCCAGATCCTCCTGCTTGATGCCGTGACCCGAGTCGGCGAACTCCACCTCCACCATTTGCTCCACCGGCACATGCCGCGTCGTCAACGTCAGTCGCCCCCCACCCTTCATCGCCTCCGCCGCGTTGAGAATCATGTTCATGAAAACTTGCTGGATTTGCGACGGGTCCATGAACACCTGCGGCAAATCCGGCTTGAGGTGCTGCACAATCCGGATGTTATGAAACAGCACCTGGTCTTCCACCAGCGACACGCATTCCTCCAGCACCCGGTTCACGTTCGACAGCCGCTTCTCAGGCTTCCGCTGCCGCGAGAAATCCAGCAGCCCGCGAATGATATCGCGGCACCGATCGGCCTGCTTGACGATCTTTTCCAGCGACTGCCGTGTCCCATTCTCCGTGGACGCGCGCTCCAGCAGCAAATGCGAGTAGGTCACGATGCCCGTCAGCGGGTTGTTGATCTCGTGCGCCACCCCCGCCGCCAATTGCCCGATGTGCGCCAGCCGCTCCGACTCCATGATCCGCCGCGTTGTGAATTCCCGCACCTTCTCGTCCCGCCGCTTCAGCGCCACCGCCATGAAGTTGAACGCATCCGCCAGTTCTCGCAGCTCGTCATGCGAGCGGATCTCCACCCGCGCATCCAGGTTTCCGTGCGCCACCTGCTCGGACGCGGTCGCCAGCTTCCGGATCGAGACCGAGAGCTTCGCGGAGATGACGGACGCCAGCGCAAAGGCCGCCAGCGCCCCGACCACAGTTATTGCCAGGAAGACCATCACGGCACGCTGCCGCAGATCCACATACTTCTGCTCGAGGATTCCGACGTAAAGCATGCCAATGATGCCGCCCGTCAGGTCGCGAATTGGCTCGTAGGCGGTAATGTACCAATGATTCACCACAAAAGCGCGGCCCACCCAGGGCTGGCCCTTTCGCACGACCTGCTCGTAAACATCCTCCGCCGCCCGGGTCCCGATGGCTCGCGAACCATCTTCATTCTTTACGTTGGTCGAGATGCGGAGATCGTCCTGGAAAATAGTGGCGGCCCCGATATCCTTGCCCTTGTACTGCAGGTTCTGGAAAACCGTCTGCTTGATCCGGTCCACCAGCTCGAAGTTCCGATTCAACAAAACGCCGCCGTAAACAATCCCCAACAGGTTCCTGGCCGGGTCCAGGATGGGGGCCGCGGCCTTCAACATCATGCCGGCGGTCTCTTCCGTTTCGGCCCGCGCCCGCGCTTTGGGGGTGCTGATGAATCTGAGGTGGGCCTGCTCGGCCAGCGCGGGTGCCTCCCGCCGCATGTTCTCAACCGAGATAATGCACGGCGCGGCCACCGGCTCCCGGCGCTCCATGACCGCGCTGACGAGTTCATCGCGCGACTGGTCATCCCCTGCCTGGCTTGGATTGCCGGCGCGCAACAACACCCGCCCATGCCGGTCGGTGATCGTTAGCGCGTCAAGCTTCTCTCGTTCCCTCGTCCAGCTCAGCGCCTCGGCGGCTTGCTTGGTGTCGCCGGACAACAGCATATTCATCAGCAGAACGCGGTCGGCGGTGAACCGCACCACGTCGTTGACCGACGCCAGCTTGTTCAAGTAGATCTCGCGCGCGGCATTGAGGTCCGTCTGCACCTTGGCTTGCGCCTCCGCTACCACCCGGTTGCCGATAACGCGGGCGCCGACGATGCTCAGGACCCCGCTGGTGAGGACAATGACGAGCAAAAAGCTCAACACCAGCTTGGTCGCGATCCGCAGTCCGAACATGGATGAGCCTCCCAGGGGAGGGGTGATCCGGTGCCCCATTTGGGGGGAGGCAGGTATGTCCGACAACTTGTTCACGCCGGTGTCACGGTTCCCCGAAAGCCACGAAGCTTGCGAGTCCAGCGCAGCGCCGCGTGCAGGGCTGCGGGTTGTCCTTCAGGTTGGAGCGGCACAGCAGTGCCGGGACCTCCTTGCCATTCCGTAGCCTGGGCCGCCTCATGTTGAATCATGCTTTCCATTTCCATCATAAGCTTCCTTGCCAAACTGGCTTTCTGCTCATCTGCATGCTTCGACTGACTGACGATAATCCGTTATGCGCGCTACGATATTCCGTCATGTGTGACGATGTTCCGTTGCTTGCGGCCGAAAATCTCAACATGCTTTGCCAAACCCTCTCCATCTTTTGTGCGCCAACGGGCTTTGCTTTTTAAGCCAACTAATTGCCTGGATATTGTTTCGTGCTGGCTTCCAAGACGCCAGGCGCCAGATCACACCGGACAATAACCCGCATCAAACCGAGTGTTGGATGCTGGATGTTCAACGGCTCAACGTTCAGCATTCGATGCTTAGCCTGCCCATTCATCATACCCCCTCCACCGCCCTCAAAATGTCTCCAAACCGCGGCAAGATCTTCTCCACCACTTGCCCACTGATAAAACTGATAACTGAGTCATGCTCGGCCGGGAAGGCGGCGACGCGTATCACTTCTCGTCGGTGGCGGTTCATCAGGAACGGAGCAGCCGGTATTGGTCGCATGCCTTCACGCTGGGAGGCACCCTCGTTCGAAACGACCTCTCCGTTCTCCTGGCGGAGGAGGGGGCGGAGCGCTCGCTGGATGGCTTGTACGTTTTGCGCCGCCGCCAGCATGCGGATCACCATACGGCCATCGATCATTCCCGGCCCCACTGTAACTACTGACTGATAAGAATTTGCTTTTTGCGCACCCGCATGTAATGAGCGCAGCGCGGGTGAGAGGAGGGCCAGGCGGTTAACGCTGGCCTCGCGCAGACTGGGGCTCCTCTCCTCACCCTGTAAGCTTGTTCCCTACACGGCCTCGGCCTTTTGCCGAGAAAGAATCAGCCGTAAACCGGATACCCAACTTTCAGGGATTTGGCTATAAGGCACCTGTACGGAAGGCATATGTACCTCCCTTAGACGTGGAAAGACAAACCGGCTCAGGCGTCAGACACTCCTGAGCCAAAAAGGAAAGGTAAATATTATGAAGAAATTGAATAGTAACGTGCTCGGCAGTGTCCTGGTGTTCGCGATCGCTTTGACCCTTGCCAACTTCGCCCCAGCCGCCCAGGGCGATCCCAATCCGGGCGTCGTCCCACCGGGCTCGGTCGCATTCGGAAAGACCCTAGCCCAGTGGGAGGAGACTTACTGGAACTGGCTCCTCACCGGCGAACCCGCCGATGGCAAGATCAAAGCTGTCCTGCTGCTACCCATGCCCTCAGCCGACCTGGTCCCGGGGGGTACCGGCAGTGTAACCAATCCCTACGTTAATGTAGGCCACCTGGACTTGACTATCGAAGTCGGGACTCCATTCGTTCTGCCGATCACGGCCTGGCTAGGCGAAGTGTATACGAACGGCTATGCGGATCCTTCATTCCCCGATTCTTGGTTCGGAACATACATTGGTGCCAACGTGACCCTTGATGGCATACCGGTGCTGAAAGATGTCACGGAATATTACGTGCCGGCGACCTGCTTCAAAGAGCCGATCATGTATTCTGAGCCGACCTCGTACGGCTCGGCTGGAATCGTGTTCTTCCAGGGCATTTGCATGGTGTGCCGGCCACTGGAGGTAGGTGTCCATACCCTGACGAACTACACCTGGACCCTGATCCCTGCTGGGAACGAAAGCATAGTAGCTGAAACCGGAGTTGTCTGGGACAATTCTTGGACCATCACGGTAGTACCCAAAGGCAGAAAATAGAACCGCCGCGACGGCGGAACCGACAGCGAACGACACGTAGCCTAAAACCTCCGCCGAATAGACCTTGGTGACAAATGCGACCAGCGCACCCGTCGGGGGAGGCGGGTGCGAAGGGTCAGGCTTTTTCCTGGTCAAGCTTACTACGCAGCCAGGCCTGTGAACCCTGCGGCCGGATTGCACCGGGAGGAGGACCAGACCTGTCGCTAAGTCTTAGGTTCTCCGTAGCCAGAACTCGGCGCGGTGATGGCCGTGAGCAATCGCCAACTGATAAGAATTTGCTTTTTGCGCACCCGCATGTACAAACCGCTGCACGGGTGAGCAGGGACAGCCGGCAACCACCCCGCCTAAAGCGGTGGCGGTCATGGAATGGCTGCACACCAAGCGGCGTGACACTGGATTGAATGCGCAGATCCGCCATGCGCCGCAGTTTGAGGACTACGCGAACCGCTTGCCTGAATGCCCATCAGCGCCGGGGCCAGGAAGCACCGCATCGTCATCGGTGAGAAGGCGCTGCGGAAGCAGTGACGGAAGCATCGCGGCGACATTCGGCTGGATCACATTCGGAAGCCCGGCTCGGCGGGGCGGGACTGCCTGGCGGACCGCTGATCAGGTGGTGGCGTGGGGCGTTCAGCGCGATGCCGGAGACCCTGCCGACCAGTGGCGCCTGTTCTACACAGCGGTCAACCGCGCGCAGAATGGCAAAGACCCCTGCGGGGCGCCCCGCACGGTCATCATGCGCGCAACCACCGCGTCCATCTGGACTTGAGGCAGGCCCGATATACGGCCGTGACCGGTTATTGCGAAGCTTCTGGAGCGGTGTTGGCTCAAGCCGATTGCAAACTTCGGCCTGCGGGTTTCAGCAGTGCTTCTTGATCTTGTCGAGAATTAACTGAGAGAGGGATTCATCCCCAAATGTGCCCACACGGATCCGGATTTCCGTGATGTTGTCCGTCACCTTCTTGAGCTTAACCTGAATCGTCTTGTCCACGGAGTTCCGGCTCGTCAGTTGGGCCTGCAATGCGTCCTTGCTCTTGCTGATGATGCGGAACTCCAAGTCCTGCATCGCCGCCTGAGCCGCGCTATAAGCCTTATCCAGCGGCACCGCCTCCGATCCTTTCATCTCACCGCTTACGTAGGCGTAGGTGCCCACCCCGGCCCCCGCTGCCGCTCCCACCACAAACAACGCGCACCCGCTTTGGAACAACATAAGCACTGATGCCAATACCAGAGTCAGCCATTTCGTTTTCATAAGGGTTGTTCCTGAACAGTCAACCAAGAGGAGGCTCAGGTCAAGCTGCGGTCGCTGACGGTTCGCGCAGGAAAGCGGTCAACCCAGAATGGCGCTTAAGCAGCATGTGAAACGTTCTTGTTGACAGGTTTGCGTCGGTGGGTGTCGGGTAGAACTACTGATAAGAATTCGCTTTTTGCGCACCCGCATGTACTCAGCGCTGCGCGGGTGAGTTGCCTGGTTTCTCTGAAACAAGGCGCGGCCTTGTTTCAGTGATAGGAATTTGCTTTTAGCGCGCCCGCCTGTACTGGACGCTGCGCGGCTGAGCTTCCACGTCTATATGCTGGAACGGGAGCCGGATGCTTTGCGATGGTACGTCGATGGCCAGCTTATTCATTCTACCGTTGATGGGCTTCCGCATACGCCCCATTATCTGATCTTGAACACTGCGGTGGGAGGTGCCTGGCCCGGTGATCCAGATTCCACAACCGTCTTCCCGCAGTTTCACGACCTCGACTCCGTCCGCGTTTTCCAGCGGGAACCCTATTTCGCCCCCGGGCATAAGCAGGGGTGGAAGGCTGAGTGGCAAAACCGCTCTCCAGGCGCGTCACTGTGTTTGGGAGTCGTCCGCCGCGGAGATCTGGACCACGCTAAGCATGGAAGGGTCAGGCAGAGGTGGCGTGCGGGGGCGGTCGCGGTTGGCGAAAAGTGCTTCCCAAGTAATGGCGTAATGGGTGCTGGAGGCAGGCTGGCCGATGTCGGAGCGGATTTGTTTCTGCATGCCCGGGAACTTGGATTGGACTTTGGACAAGGCGGGAGGCAGCGGATGCTTCTCACGTGGGGCTCGCGCGCCGGGGATCGGACGCAAGGTGGTCTCATCAATTACCCAGGTGCCGGAGCCGCGGGGATAGCGATAGCGCAGGGCAAGGCGTCCCTGGCCCAGCGGACGGACGGCGCCAATATTCACCTCGGCCACGATGCTGCCGCCGCCACCAAAGTTCCAGCGGTAGCCTCTCCAGTCGCTCACCTGAACGATGCGCCACGAGTTGGTTTCGCGGCGGGCGGCGTACACCTGCAGATCGCCGTTGGCATCATATTTATGGTAGGTCACCACCGGGTAGCCGGCGTTGTCGAAACCCAGCTCGCGGTTGACGTTGATTAGTCCGCCTCCAGGGGGCACCGGATCCACGATGTCGCCGGTCTCGACCGTGATGGGCAGGGCGAGCGGATGTCCGGCGGAATCCGTCCAGTGAACGAGGTCATCGCTGCGCGCGTAACTGATGTCGTGGTTGCTGGCGCAGTCGGGGGAATTGCGCCATACCCAGACCATGTGGAACCGCCCGTCGGGACCGGCGGCGGGAACGGAGCAGTAAGCGTTCATCTTGCCGCGTGCGCTCGTCAGGGGCTCCTCGAGCAAGCGTTTCCATGACCGCGTGGCTTCATCATAGCAGTTGTAGAGGTCATCGCCGCTGCCACTGCGTCCATCGCGATATCGAAAGACCAGCCGTCCGGCGTGGTCGCGGAGAAACACCGGGTAGGTGACTCGCAGCTCGCGCTGGCCGGTCATTGCCTCGACCCGCCGGAGCGAGCTGGCGTCCAGCGGTTTTTCGCCCCGGAAATAGACCAAAGGCACACAATGCATGTTACCGGACACGTGGAGTATCCCGTCTCGGTCCAGCGCCATTGTGACGTAATTGTGCGAGTCCCAGCCGAGGGTGGAGGGCAGCCGGGTGATTGTCCAGTTGGTGGAGTCGAGGGAGCGCTGAGCGACGCTCATTCGGCGTTGGGCGTCGTAATAGGCCACAAATTGATAGGGCGGGTGTGTCAGCAGACAAAAGCCCACGGGATGCGCCGCCCAGACCGGTTCCACCGGAATTGGCTTCGTTGTAGGGGCTTGTCCGGTCTTCGCCGCGAGTGCGGGCAACGCAATGAAGCAAGCGAGTGCAGCCCATAGCGCGTGGTTGAATGGCGTTAAGAGCCGTTTTGCTGGAACTGGTCCCATAATCGTCAATCGTCTCAGAGTCTGGACTTGATAGCCAGCAGGTTTGGATCAGTCTGGAAGCAGTAGCGGGATTCGCTCCCGGCCATGGCGACGGTGCGCCGTAAAGTCGGCGCGGTCGATGGTTACCACTTTGTTCCGGGTGGAATCCCTGGCACTGACCAACGCCCAGGCGATGGTAAGGTTGGCCGGCTTGCCTGGTTACACTTACCAGGTGCAAAGGGCAACCAGCGACGGGGCCGCATTCATGATTCTGACGCCGTAACGCCCCAGCGTCAGGTAAGTGGTGTCCAGTCCCATCGTCCGATTGGTCGCGCAGAGGCTCACGGTCAGGATGTTGGTGGTCCGGTTGACGAGCAGGGTCCTGGTTTGAGTGGCGAGGACGACAACGTTCGATGACGTCGAGGTGGTGGGACAGTAGGTCGGGCCCTGGCCAAGAGAGGCGTTGAGCGCCTGGTAGGTGTAGTACCAGGGCGTGGCCTGGCCCCCGCCCGCCTGGCTGGTGCTGGTCCACAGCGGAGGCCGAGCGGCGGACGAGTATTGCGCACCCTACAACAGCGTCAGCGTGGCCCCGGACTTCACTTGCTGGATCGCACCATAGCTGCCCAAGGCGTTATCCAGGGCATCGTCCCCCGTCCACCCGGGGCCTGACGCCGCTGGTGCCGGCGCATCGTGGAACGATGCCATGCCGGCCGCCCTGCGGCTGTAACTGATAGGTTGCTTTTGCCCGCCCGCTGGCAAGTTGCGCTGTGCGCGCGTGATGTCCTGCTTGTGATCGGCGACGGTTTACCGGTAAATCAGCCGGTAGAATGTGGAACCAGCCCCCGGATCAATGGGGAAGGTCATTTCGGCGTTGGTTGTCGAGCCTTCCACGTCGAACCAATTGGATCCAAGGCCGGTTCCCAGGGCGTTTGTTTGAACCTGCAGACCCCAGCCAAGGCCTGTCGGCCAGGAGAGGATGACCTGGTGATCAGTCACCCGCGCGGTGATCGTCGCGTTGGCCGGATCCACACGGACCTTCACGCGCAGATTGCCATCCACGAGAAGCGTGCTGGTGTCCCAGGCGAGTCCCGGTCCGGGCGTCGCGGGGGTTATCGAGTCAAGCCCGCTGCCGGTGCGGATGGCGGCCTCGAACAGGGTGATGACATCGCCCGCAGCCAGCGGCTCTCCGATGTTGACAACCGCCAACGTGCCTCCGATTTGCACGGAGGCCAGCCCGCCAACCTTGTTGTTGGAAAGCGTTGAGGTCTTGTTGACCACCACCCGGTTCGTTCCGCCTGTCTGGATTGCGAGGCTGCCGTTCATGGTGAGCGTTCCGACCGTGTTATCGTTCAGGCCTGTCAGCAAGGTTGCTCCCGGCCCAATGACGACGTTGCCGCCGGCGACCGTTCCCTCGCCGCCCAACACCTGGCCGCCGCCCAGAGTGAAAGCCGGGGGGGCGGTTACCTCCAGAATGCTGTCCGACCCCACTTGAATGACCTTGCTCGCCAGCGAGGATTGCGCCCCAAGAACGATTTTCCCACTGTTGGGATTGATCGTCGTCGGGCCGGTGTACGTGTTCGGGGCGTGCAGCCAGAGGGTTCTGGCGCCGGCCTTGGTGAGACCGCCGCTCCCGCTGATGCTGTTGGACAAGTGCAGGTCGCCGGACGAGGTGTTGAATGTGTTGGTCAGGCTCAGGGTGATTGGCCCGATGAAAATGTTGCTGCCGCCGTTGGCAGGGGTGAAGCCCGCTTGAACCGTGGCGCCGTTCATGACCAGCTTCTTGTCCAAGGCATACTGCGAGAGATCCGCCGCGTTTCGCCAGAAGGAAAGCGCGGTCTTGGGCTGCAGCGTGAGCGACTTCGAGGGATCCCCCAGGCCGAGCGGCGGATAGGCCCCAAAGGAGCCTTCCTTGACCTCGATGTCGCCCAACCCCGTCTCCCCGCAGCGATACAGCCATACCGCGCCGCTTCCCACCTTGGCCAGCTTGTGCCCCCTCCCAAGCACCGTCCCGCCTGTCTTGGTGTTCCACCGGCCGCTGGAGCCCAGCGTTGCGTCCCCCAGAAACTCGAGTGAGCCCACAAGGTTCCTCACCCCCGTGTCGGTTGGGGTGTTAATGATCGCCCCCCGCCCCTCGTAGCCGGATCCGGCGATGGAAATGGTTCTGCTCCCAGCATCCATGTTGTTCAGGTCCAGTGACCCGTTGTTGGTCACGTAAATACTGTTCGTGGCCGACGCTCCCAGGGCTCCCGCGATGCCGTACCGCAAGATTCCGTTGTCCACCACCACCGGGCCGGAAAACGTGTTCGAATTGGCGATGCTCAGCACGCCCGTGCCTTCCTTCCTCAGCCCGGTGGTGCCGTCTAGCCTGCCCGGACCGGAAAACTGGTAGTCATTGGTCCCGGCTACCGTCATCAACCTCGGTTGCACATTTGTCGCGATGTTTGGGGAGAACGTCAAGGCGGTGTCGTCAAACCTCACGTAGGCGCCATTGGTGAATGCGCTGGATGCCCCGCCGTCGAGCCAATTGAGCGAAACCCCAACGTCCCAGTTCGTGCCCGCTCCCTGCCACCGTAGCGCGCGCGCTTCCGTGATTTCCACATCCGCCATCACCGGCAGGTGGTCCTGATCATTAAGCCCTGTATAAGGAGCCGCAACGTTGCTGATCTTCATGTTCACGGAGGTGATGATATTATCAATGTGTACATTTGTTGTGGTTGTGCTGCATCGCGAGGCGGAGGTGCAGAACCAGCCTTCGTCCCCTCCGTTAGCCACATTAAAACCGGCGGCCTTGATCTTGAGGACATCGCGGTCAGGCGCATTCAGATCTCCGCAGCAAATCACGTAACTGTGCTTCTTCAATTCCGTAATCAGCGCGTCAATCGAGGTGTCATGACAACAATCCTGCCAGGGAACATGGACCGACATGAGCGTGATGACAGTATTCCCCACCTGCCAGTCCGCCAAAACGGCGTAGTAATCTGTGTGTGTCAGCACGACCTGCCGGATGTTCGAGAGCTTGAAGTTGGTGGCAATCCCATTGTAGATCCAGGTGTTCTTCTTGCCGAAGATGACGTTGGTATAGGAGGGATTGAGCAAAAGTGCGGTCGCATCCATGGTGCCAGCCTTGTCAAAGTAATAGTCCCACTCGTTGACGCAGAATATATCGAGGGATTGCTGTGCTATCCATGCCCGCCAACGTTGAGCCGCTTCCTGGGGGTCGGATCCCTGGTAGCCGCCGAGTGCGCCCTGGTTGAAATGGCCGACGTTAAAAGTGCCCACGCGGACCTTCAAAGGAAGGCCGTTCGTGGTTTGCGCGGAAAGACAGGAGAAATGCCCGGCAACCATCAACCCGGCGGCGACTGTGAGAATGAAAGCCAGTTTGTTCATAACAAGAGTTTGAAAGGCGGCGCTATTGCCCTCTGACAGGTGAGGTGATAGGTGGATTTGCTGCTTGCGCGCTCCCCCCTTACTGAGCGCTGCGCGGTGTGCGAAGGAGGTGTCCGGCTTTCGCCTTGCTTCGGCGCGACAATGGTGGCGGAGCCTCACAGCGACCATGGATTGAGCCCGTTGGAACATTACTTCGCCTTGAATCCCCGGACGCCGAAATCAGTTCCCCACGGGTTGATGTTGGTTAAACCCGAGCGGTCAATGAGGTCGCCGAGGCGGTTGCGCCAGCCGTAGAGACTGGACGGGTCGCGTGAGTACTCGGTCATGGATTTGACCAGGGATTCCGGCGCCGCCAAGGCCTGTTTGGCCTCGGCCAGCCACTGCTGTTCGGTGGCGGTGAGCGTGGCGGAGCGGAGTTCACGCTGCCGGATCATTTCCTCCAAGATCACCGCGTAGGCGTAGTCTTCCAGGCCGTCACGGAAGTTCTCCAGGCGGATGGTGGGCAGCGGCGCGCCCGCCGGACCCACGCAAGTCCAGGAGCCGTCGCCGTGGTAGGTGGTCCAACTGCGCGGGTCCCAATCGGTGAACGGCCCGGAGGCGATCGGCTTGGGCGAATTCCAGATGCTGATCTGATAATAGAGGAAGCCGTCGGGGCGCTGCTTCGCGGTCATGGCGCCCATGAGGAGGCGGCCCTCGATGGCGGGGTATTCGACGAACATGTTGGCGTGGGGATGATGCGGCCCGCAGCAAATGTACCACCAGACCTGCCGGCCGGCGGCGCGCGCGGCGGCGGCCTTGGCGGGATCGAAGCTGGGTGTCAGCGGGCAGAAGGCGTCCATGGACTTGATGACCGAATTCATGCCGTAGCTCTGGTCGTAGGTGGTGGTCATGACGAGGACATCGGGAAACTCCTCCTTCAAGATCGCGGCGGCCTGCTGGACCAGCGCAAAGAGGTCCGCGGGGGCTTCGTCGCAGCCGTAGATATAGGCGTGATCGAGCAGGCCCAGCTCTTTGGCCCGGGTGTAGGCGGCGCGAAGGCGGGGCAGATTGTCGGATCTCCATTTGGCGGCGGCGTCCGGCCCGGTCCCCAGGTGGCCGTAGTAGCCAAGATTGAACGGACCGAGGCGGCCTTGCTGATGCAGGTGCGTGAGCACTTCGAAATCGGGCATGCCATGGTGGTAGAGGCTGTCGTAGGAGATGTAGTAATCCGCCAGCATGTCGGCCCAGGCCAGGCGGTGCTTCTTCCAGGCATTGATGGGGTATTCCTCCGACTTGCGCCACTCCGCCTGCGCCGACTGCGTCTGGGGAATGGCGTTGTCCTCCGGCGAAAAGGTGATGGCCAGCGGCAGCGGGCTGTGGTCCGGCAGCGTGAAGCCGTAAACGCGCACGGCAAGCCCCACGGTTACCGAGGAGGCGCCCGAGGCGGAAATCTTGAGGCGACCGTGGTAAAGGCCGGGCGGCTGGTCCTTGGGCGCCCGCACGCGAATCCAGAACGATTGCACGTCGCCGGCCGCGATGTCCACCGGGCCGAGGAAATTCAGGAGGGGGTCCGGCCACCAGCCAATGTGCGACGACCCGTAAGGCGGGCGTGTTTTCGTCTCGACGTAGCCGACCACGTCGCAGTTGATTTGCTCATGCTTGAACACAACCCCGGAAGCGGACTTGAGATCGCTCACCCTGACGGACACCTTGCGCAGCGGGCGTGACACGGGCACCACGGCCACCTGGAAACTTTCCTTTTCGTTGCGAGCGAGGTTCACGCAGATTTCCTTGGAGCTCTGCAAATTGATAGCCGGAGCACGCGGCAGGATTTTCTCCATGGACGTCGCGAAGCCGATCGCCATATCGGCGGCGGACCAGCCCACATCGGCCCCGGCCCTTTGCAGGCGGATGAGGGACTTGATCCGCTCGGCCTGCTCAGGGAAGCCGGACAGCTCGCGGTTGATTTCATCGAGGCGCGCCAGGGACGGAGTGGCCTTGGCCAGTTCAGCGCGGAGTTCCCTGATGCGATTATCAAGCCGGGCCCACTGCGCTCGCGCGCTGGCTTTCAACTTCGAGGTCTTGGGCGGCTCCGGGACCGATTCGCGGCCCTGCGCGACGGTCTGTTCGGCTGCGGCGAGGCCGCTGCCGGTGAGCGCGGCGATCTGCTGCACAAACTTCGCGCCGGGCTCGGGCAGCGATTCGCCTTTGCGCAGAAGCACCAGGTTGTCAATGTAGATCGCGAGGTCGGACTTGGGCTTGTCCGTGAACAAATGCAGCTTGCGAATATCCTTGCGATTGACCGCCGGGGGAAAAGTGGAGAGCGGAATTACATAACGCTGAAATCCGCAGGGCCGCGGCTCGAACTCGAAGGACAAACCCTTCTGCACCCGCAATTTGCTGTCGGTGACAAACAAGTCGAAGACGTGGCGCTGCGGGTCGGGGCTCGTGATGTCCACCACCAGCCGGTCGTAGGAGGTCCAATCGGTCTCGGGCGGCACGGCCTCGAACGAGGGCCACTCCGGCTGACCGGTTTTCCAGGCGGGCGTGGTGAAGCAAAGAGAAGATTCCCCCGAAGTGGCAAAGCGCGGGGAGCGTTCCAGCTTGCTCTGCCCCTGAGATGCCCATTTCCAGGCCGCGAGATCGCCATCGGTTTCAAAATCAAATAGGGGCGTGGCGGCAAAAAGCGGCGCGGCCGGCAACACCAGGAGGCCGGATAGAAGGACCAGTCTAGTTTTCATACGCATTGGCTGTTTCTTCAGACGATACAGGGGGCGGGTTTATTCCCCAAGAAACTCATAGCAACAACTTGCTGTTTGCGCGCCCGCCCGTGCTGAGCGCTGCGCGGGTGAACTGATCGCTTGCGGATTTGCGGAGCAACTCGAATGGCCCGTATGGCGCACGGGGCCCATTTCCGGGACACATGGCCGATAAGACGCTTGTAACAGCGGGGGGTGGGTTGGCCTATCTCCCCTGTCGCTCGACCTCGCCAAAGGCTCACTGCGCGCTCCCCTTGGCCCGGTTAACGGCCCGTTCAACAACCCGCTGGTCCGTACCAGCCCAGAACTGAAAAGGATTTGCTTTTCGCGCCCCCGCATGTACTGAGCGCTGCGCGGGTGATTACGGGATTTTGCCATATTATTAAACTCTCGCCGCGTGCGCTTCACGCTCCGATGACAAGACGTGACTTTTCGTGACTTTTTGTGACCGGAAATGAATTTCGCAGGCACCGCAGGGCTGGGGGAGGCCAAGACGGGCGGCGAACATACCGAGCCGCAAGGATCGGGGAGGGACTGAGCAACCACTGATCTTTCACTTCGCCGCTTATCTTTCTCCCCCGGCCAGCGGCCCGAGGTTACACCGCACGCAACACGGTTATCGACGCGCACGGGCGCATTCGCCAGCTTTCCCCTCCTCACCGAGAAAGGCCCGGAAAGACCGGGGGCTACTCCGCACCCCACCATGATGTTTTTCGCCGGCCAATCGAACGCGACACCGCCGCGCTGATTGACGGGAGGAGGTTAATCTACACGGAGGGAGTGAGGCGACTAGTTTTTTTCCAGGGGGGGCGGGAGTTGCAGCGAGCAAGAGCCCCGGCCCGAGCCGCCAAAACCCGCTAACTGCGCAGAGAGTCTGCTCTGCCCACGCTATGAGAGGTAGTTTCAGAATCTGACATTATCTTTGACTGACACCTTTTTGGAAGCGGGATCGAATACAGGCCCGGCGGCGCGGAGAACGTGAAGCAATTGAACTGCTCTTCGTTCGGCATCTCTGACAGGCCTCAGACGGTGCCTGATGGTTCATGCTCACTGCAAGCTCGTTAGGTAGTCTCGCCACAATTGTTGAAGCTTTGCCCGGCCGCCGGGAGCATGCACCAAGGCCAGGTGATCTTGAAATGTTACCTCCGGGAACCCACCAACCGGCGTGTTAGCCGCAACCGGCCACAGAAGGGGCCGACGGTATAAATCACACAGTAGCCGGTGCGCCAAATCCCCGATACTGTAATGGAAGCCATCGCTGAATTGCGAAGGCGTGTCGTCAGTGATCTTCTCAACTAGAAGCGGTGTCGCGTTTGTCCCGAAGGATAGAATCTTGATTACATGAGGGTCCGTCTGCGGCGCTCCGATTTTGGGACTTATGTCTTCTATCATGCCAATTTCCGAGAGCGCATCGGCCGCCGAAATGGCATTGGTCTGGGCATGTGGCTGACGGGGCGGCCCTTCAGCGGCATTATGGCATGAGCAAAATGCGAACAAACAAACCCCGACAACTGCGGCGAACATTGTGAAAGTGCTGTGACTCCTGCTCACGGAATGAACTTCCTCCACGGGGCGTTTCCGGCGGATCAGTTGCCGGGTTTCGCTGGAATAGTC
>CAZDOO010000083.1:0-24992 GCA_964507045.1 uncultured Verrucomicrobiota bacterium
TTCAACGGTGAGGTAACGGTGAGGTAACGGTGAGGTGAGGGATGGGGACGGTGGGGGGCATGGCTGTCTGCAATGAATTCGGAGCATAGGTGCCTCCCAAAACACGCCTTTGCTGATCCGGCCCCGACGCAATTCGTCCAATCCGCCGCTTTTGGCACCGGTGGCCTGACTTTTGCGAAGCCGGCAAGGATTGGGGTGAAACCACGGGCACTGACAAAGTCGGCGGGGCGCGGGCGTCCTCGCCCGCTTTGGGCCTGGGAACGTCGAAAACCGGCCGCGGCAGGGTTGCGCTTGACTCCTTGAGCGGGCGTCCGCTAGATTTTGCGGAGAATTACATGATTGCTGGCTCGAAGTTTGAGAGTGCGCTTGCCTCCAGGGCGGGCACAGCCGCTGTGCTGGAAGATTCAACCGGCAACTCTGGGCTTTCAGGCAGGCGGAGCTCCAACGCGGGCGGGTTATGGTAATCAGCCGCTCGCCCTACCGCATTTCCTTTTTTGGCGGCGGCACGGATTACCCGGCGTGGTACCGGGAAAATGGCGGGGCCGTCCTGGGCACAGCCATTGACAAGTATTGCTTCATCACGTGCCGTTACCTGCCGCCGTTTTTTGAGCACCGCCTGCGCCTGGTCTATTCGAAGATCGAGGATTGCCAGCGGGCTTCGGACATCCAGCATCCGGTTGTCCGGGAGGTTCTGGAGATGCTGCATGTGGAGCGGGGACTTGAGATCCATCACGACGGCGACCTGCCCGCCCGCAGTGGCATGGGTTCCAGCTCGGCTTTCACCGTCGGCTTTCTGCATGCGATGTATGGCCTGCTGGGGCGCCTGACTTCCCAGAATCAATTGGCCACGGACGCCATCCACGTCGAGCAGGACCTGATCGGCGAGACCGTCGGCTCGCAGGACCAGATCTTTGCGGCGCATGGCGGGTTCAACCTGATTGAGTTCAAGCGCGACGGCAGTTTTCACGTCGAGCCGCTGACCCTGCCCCGCGAGCGGTTGGAGGAGCTGAATGGCTCGCTCATGCTCTTCTACACCGGTTTGCGCCGCACCGCCTCCGAAGTGGCCGCCAGTTACGTGGCGGACATTGGCGCGCGCACCCGGCAATTGACCCGCATGCGCCAGATGGTGGATGAGGGCTTAAAGATCCTGTCGGACGGCGGCTCGCTGGACCGGTTTGGCGACCTGCTCGACGAGGCCTGGCGGCTCAAGCGCAGCCTCAGCGGCGCTGTCTCCAACTCGCAGGTGGATGAAATATACGCCGAAGCCAAGCGCGGCGGCGCGCGCGGCGGCAAGCTGCTCGGCGCCGGCGGCGGCGGCTTTGTGCTTTTTTACGTGCCGCCCGCCTGCCAGCAACAGGTGAGGGAACGGTTGCGCGACCTGCTCTGGGTCCCGTTCCAGTTTGACACCAACGGCAGCGAAATCATTTTCTACTCCGCCGAGCAGGATTATGCCGAGCTCGACCAGGCCCGGGCAAACAACCCGGCTCCCACGTCCCGCGAGGCATTCCCGGTCTCCGGCCCGGGCGCTCCGCGCAAATAAACCACAGCATGACCGCCAACGACCTGATTAACTTCGAGACCGAAATCGCGGACCTCTTCAACGCGGCCAAGATTCGCGCCCCAGTCCACCTCTACTATGGCAACGAGGCGCAGATGATCGAAATCTTCCGGGACGTGCGCCCGGAGGACTGGGTCTGCTGCTCGTGGCGGAGCCACTACCAGTGCCTCCTCAAGGGAGTTCCCCCCGAGCAAGTGCGCGCCGAAATCCTCGCCGGGCGCTCCATCTCGCTCTGTTTCCCTGAATACCGGGTAATCTCCTCGGCTATCGTGGGCGGCATCCTGCCCATTGCCGTGGGCATTGCCCTGGGCCTCAAGCGCCGGGGCGAGCCGGGTCGCGTCCACTGTTTCATGGGCGACATGACCGCGGAAACCGGCATCGCCAGCGAGTGCCTCAAGTATTCCCTTAACCACGCCCTGCCCATCCGGTTCATTGTCGAGGACAACGGGAAATCCGTTTGCACCGACACCCGTGAGACCTGGAACCAGCCGGCCTTGACCTGCGAGCAATCGCCCCACCCGCTGGTGGTTCACTACAAATACCAAACCAAGTATCCCCATGCCGGCGCGGGCGTGCGGGTCCAGTTTTAGCCCATGAAGTACTTCGATGAAATGTGCCGGGCGATGGAGTATCTCGCTCGCGACCCGCGGGTGATGTTTCTCGGCCAAGCGGTGGCCTGCCCGGGCACCGCGATGTCCAACACCCTCAAGAACGTCTCGCGGGACAAGCTCCTCGAACTGCCGGTGGCCGAAGAGATGCAAATGGGCATGTCCAGCGGCCTCGCGCTCGCCGGCCATGTGCCCGTGAGCATCTTTCCGCGGTGGAACTTCCTGCTGCTGGCGGTCAACCAGGTCGTCAATCATCTCGACAAGTTCCCCCTCATGTCCAACGGCGGCTACCGGCCCAAGGTGATTATCCGCACCGGCATCGGCTCCGTGCGCCCGCTGCACCCGCAGCATCAGCACGTCGGCGACTTCACCGACGCCTTCCGGCTGATGTGCCCGAACATCGAAGTGATCCGGCTCGAGGAGCCGCAGGATATCTTCCCCGCTTACCAGAAGGCCTTGGAACGGGAAGACGGCAAGAGCACCATCGTGGTTGAGTATGGCGACTACTACAGCGAAAAGTAACCCGGCGGCGCCCTTGAACTGGCCGCTGATGAATAACAACATCACCCGCGGCGATCTGGACGCGGTCATCGCTTACCTCCGCCAGGAGAATCCGATGCTGACCCAGTCCCAGCAGGTCCGCTTGTTCGAAAAGGAGTGGTCCGAATGGCTCGGCGTCAAATACAGCGTCTTCGTCAACTCCGGCTCCTCGGCAAACCTGCTGACGATGGCCGCGCTCCGCGAGAAGTTCGGTCCGGGCGAGGTCATTGTGCCCTCCCTGACCTGGGTTTCGGACATCGCGTCCGTCATCCAGTGCGGCCTCAAGCCCGTCTTCGTGGACATCAACCCGCGCACGCTGGGCATGGACGACCAGGAGGTCATCGCCCGGCTGACCCCGCAGACGCGGGCGGTCTTCATCACGCACATCCTTGGCTATAACGCCCTCACCCAGCGGCTGCTGGATGAGCTGAAGGCCCGCAACATTCCCCTCATCGAGGATGTCTGCGAGTCCCACGGCGCGACCTTCCAGGGCCGGAGGCTCGGCAGCTTCGGGCTGATGTCCAATTTCTCGTTCTACTATGCTCACCACATGAGCACCATCGAGGGCGGCATGATTTGCACCAACGATCCCGACCTCTACGAGATGCTGCGCATGCTCCGCTCGCACGGCATGGTGCGCGAATCGGGCTCCGAAACGCTCAAGAACAGTTTCCGCCAGCAATACCCCGACCTGAACCCCGATTTCATCTTCGCCTTCCCGGCCTACAACTTCCGCAGCACGGAGATCAACGCCGTGCTCGGCCGCGCCCAGCTCAAGCGCCTGGACCAGAACAACGAGCGCCGCCGCGCGAACCTCCGCCTGTTCCTGGACCACCTCGCCCCCGAGAAATACCGCACCGACTTCGAGCTGAAAGGGAGCTGCAACTACGCCTTCACGCTTATCCTCCGCCAGCCGGACTCGACCTTCAGCGCGAAGGTCGAGCAGCGCTTGCGCGAGGCCAAGGTCGAGTTCCGGCGCGGCACCTCGGGCGGCGGCAACCAGCTTCGCCAGCCCTACGCCCGCAAGCTGCTCGGCGACCGGGAATTCGAGAAGTTCCCCAAAGTGGACCATGTGCACTTCTTCGGCTATTATATCGGCAACTATCCGGAGCTGGAGCAGGACAAGATCCTGGCCCTGTGCGCCCTGCTCAACCAGATTGGGTAGCCCAACGCCGTTCAACGAATGAACCGACAGCTCGACGTAATCTTTGTCAGCCCCGACTCGTCCTTTCAGGCTTACCAGGCCCTGAGCAAGGACTTCTCCGCCATTGAGCCGCCCACCTGGGCGTTGCTGTTGGCCCAAAGCTGCCGCGCCAAAGGCTTCGGCGTCGGCATTCTGGACTGTGGCGCCGAGCGCATGACTGTGGAGGACTCCGTCAAGCGCATCGCGGAAGCCAATCCCCGGCTGGTGTGCCTGGTCATCTACGGCCAGAACCCCAACTCCGGCACCACCAACATGATCGGCGCCACTGCGCTGGCCCGGTCGCTCAAGCAGCAACACCCCGGCTACCCCATTTGCTTCGTCGGCTCCCACACCAGCGCGTTGCCCTTGGAAGTGCTCGCGCTGGATTGCGTGGACCTGGTCCTGCTCAACGAAGGCGTCTATGCTCTGCACAACCTCTTGCAGACCGATCTGAAAACCGACCTGGCCAAGGTCAAGGGCATCGGCCACAAGCAGGATGGCGTCCCCGTCCTCAACCCGCCCGAGCGCGTCGTCCCCCAGGACCGCATGGATGCCGACCTGCCCGGCTACGCCTGGGACCTGCTCCCGTATCGGCAGCGCCCACTCGACCTCTACCGCGCCCACTTCTGGCACGCCGAATTCAACCACGACTTCCGCACGCCATTCGCCGCTCTCTACACCTCGCTGGGCTGCAAGTTCAAATGCGACTTCTGCATGATCAACATTGTCAACCGCGTTGACAATACCGACGGCGTCGTTGCTTCCCACTCGCCCAACATGCGCTTCTGGTCGCCGGGCTTCATCATTAGCGAGTTCGAGAAGCTGGCCGGGTTTGGGGTGGAGACCCTGCGCATCTCCGATGAGATGTTCTTCCTCAACAAGCGGTTCTTCGAGCCCTTGCTCAATCTCATCATCGAGCGCGGTCTGAAGCTGCGCATGTGGTCTTACTCCCGCATTGACACCGTTCAGCCGCACTACCTGGATCTGTTCCGGCGCGCCGGCATCAACTGGCTCGCGCTGGGCGTCGAGGCCGGCAACCAGATGATTCGGCACGAAGTGTCCAAAGGCTCGTTCAAGGACGTCAATATCCGGCAGGTCGCCCAAACCATTCGCGAGCACGACCTGAACATCATCGCCAACTACATCTTCGGCTTCCCGGAAGACACGATTGAGACGATGCAGCAGACGCTGGATCTGGCGCTGGAGCTCAACACCGAGATGGCCAACATGTATCCCTGCCAGGCGTTGCCCGGCAGCGCGCTTTACGCCTTGGCCCGCAGTAACGGCTGGGCCTTGCCGGATTCCCCGGCCGGCTACGGCTTCCTCTCCTACGAAAGCCAGCCCATGCCCACCCGCCATTGCTCCGCCGCCGATGTCCTGCGCTTCCGTGATCAGGCCTGGCAGAAGTATTTTTCCAACCCTGATTACCTGGCCCTCGTCGAGCGCAAGTTCGGCCTCCAGCAGCGGCGCAACGTCCAGGCTATGGCCAGCATTCCGCTCCGTCGCAAGCTCCTGGGCGATCCCCCGCCCGAGAACGGCGCCCGTACCCCGGCAACCTGATCCTCGTGATGGCCGACCTGAGTGTCATCATCACGTCGCACAACAAGCCGCGCTTCGCCAAGGAAGCTATTCAGAGTCTTTTGGACCAGACCCACCGCAACTGGCAGGGCATTCTCGTGGATAGTGGCGTTCTTCTGAACCAGGGCTTCTTCAACTACGTAAGCGATCCGCGTCTCAAGGTCGTCCCCTCCGGCGAGACACCCGAATTGGCCCGGACCAAAATCATGGCTTCCTGGTGCTTCAATCGCGTTCTTAACTCCGGCGAACTCAACGGCGAGCTGATCATGTATCTGAACGACGATGACTTGCTCTACCCGGACGCCTTCGCAACCTTTTGGGACTACTACCAGCAGCACGGCCGCGAACCGCAGGCCATGTACGCCTCGCAGGATATCGGCCTGGTCGCCCCGGACGGCCAGACCCGCATCATCGGCCGCCGCGTCGCCGACCGCCCGGGTGGCCGCTCCTGCAAAGGCCGCCGGATGGATTGCCGCGTGGATTACCTCCAGTTCTGCCACACCGCCAAGATCCTCGGCCGATTCCGCGAGACCTACCAGACCACCCAGTATCACTCCGAAGACAGGCGCGACGCCCATCATGCCGACGGCATCTTCATGGAGCAGATCGGCGCGCTGACGAAAATCCACAACATTGACAAGGTCCTGAGCATGAACCGCCGCACCACCGAGAGCGCCAACCTGGAGTATTCCGCCTCCGCCCTCGGCCGCGTCATGGTCACCCTTCGCGCCAAGCTCCGCGGCGCCCGCGAACGCCTTTTCTCCCCCCGCCGCTACTGAGCCCCGCGGCGGCGCTTACGACCCCGGCAGGATACGGAAGCACCGGTGGCTTGGCCGGGAAAGTGAGGTGCCAGGGCCGAGGGCGTGTTGCCCCAAAGGGCCTCGTGGGATTTGATCACCGCTCGCGCGCGGGCAGCAGGCGCGGATCGTCCAGATCGAGCCGGTAGAGCACCTGGTTGTAGTTGTAGCGCGGCGTGGGTGGGGGCCGGTCCGCGAACTCCGCGGTGTAGGTGCCTTCGAAGATGAGAATGGGCGAGTCGGCCGGGGTGAACTCCGGGTGCAGGCGCGGGTTGTAAAAGGTGTAGTTGTCGTGGCTGAGCACTTTCACCGCCTTGCCCCAGGGGCCCATGGGTGCATCGGCCTCGGCGTACCATAACTCACCGAAGGTGGAGGGCTTGCCGAAGGCCTGCATGAAAACGGTCACCCAGCGCTTGCGCCAGGGATTCCACGCGATGTGCCCGGAGTGCGGCTTCACCGGCGCGCCGTCCGCTGCCGAAGCGAGAGCGGGCTGTGGTGTGAGGACGGTCCATTGCGACGGGTCTTGCCAGGCCTCGAAGGTGGCGGGGCAGCGCAACGTGGGCAGCGGATTGCCGAAAAGCACCCATTCCTTTCCTTGCGGATCTTTCCAGAAGGCGGGATGCCCTTCCGGCACCGGCGGCTGCTTGGGCTGCGAATCGGATTTGGTCCACAGCACGCGATGCCGGTCGAAGTGCAGGCGCTCTTCGTTCCAGACGCAGAGGCCGCACTCGTATGCCTCCATGGGCGGCTTGATCTTGACGTAAGTGCCAACGAGACGCGATGTGCCGCTCTTGTCGCGCAGGCTGACGTAGGCGCTGACCCACGTGGGGCCGCTGCCCGGCATGCGGGCAACGGCGCGCGGAACGCCGTTGGTGTCGGTGAAGTAATCCAGCTTGAGCCGGAGCGGCGGTTCGAAGGCGGCGAGCGGCTGGACGGGCGTTGTGGCGCTGGTCATGTCGAAGATGCCCAGCGGATACTGCGCGACGGTGGTATCGCCCCAGGCCCAGAAGAGCTTGCCGCGATGGACGGCGTTCTGCACGCTGTCACAGCCGAGGATGCGGGATTCGCGCCAGTCGAGTTCGCGCCCGCATTTTTGGCTCTCGGCGAACAGGCCGCCGCCGGTGCTGCGTCCGAGCCGGCGGGCGATGATGGTGCGGTCCACCTCGACCCTGAGCGTCTGGCCGGGCTGCGGCGTCAGGCGCACGCCGCGGTAGCCGAAGCCGTCCCTGGGCCGCTCGTAGCCGTGCCCGAGCACGTCAAACCAGGTCTCGCGCCCCATCAACTCCGGCAGGTCGAAGGCGATGACGCCGGCGTTGTCGGTGACCAGGCGAACGTTGTGCGTGGTGCGCAGCTCAACCAGCGGCACTGGCCAGCCCGTGCCCCGCTCGACCACCTCGATGCGGCAGGGTTCAATGGCCGGGAGCATGACCGGAGCCAGCAGGAGGCCAAGCAGCCAGGAAATTGCGCGGGATCGGGAACCAGAGCTGCATCTCATGGCCCGCAGGATGGACTAAAGGGCGCCGGAGTGCCAAGAATGGTTTCAGGCACAACGAAGCCCGTGGTGAAGGTATTGCTCACCGCATGAATATGCGGGCAATGAGTCTTCCCACTCCGCCCCGGGCGGTGGTATATATTGCCTGATGTCAACCACACCCCGAATGGTTCGGGCGGCATTGGCTGCGGCGCTGGTTTTGGCCGCCGCGCTCCCCGTCGCCGCGTCACCCTGGACGTCCGAAAACAGCGCTTGGAATGTCAACCTCAACCCGGCTCCGGACCCGGCCAACTACTACGGCGGCTGGAGCGGCCACACCTATTACCCGTCGCCGGACGACTGGCGCAAGGTGCCCGTCTATCAATTCATCACGGACCGGTTCTGCGACGGGGAGCCCGGCAACAACGAGCTGGCCTACCCGGGCTACGACTTGCGCGATGTCGGCGCGCGGCACGGCGGGGATTTCCTCGGGGTACGCGACCGGCTGGAGTACATCCGCGCGCTCGGCTACAAGGCGATTTGGATTTCGCCGGTGTTCCAAAACCGGAACAACTCCTACCACGGCTACGGGCAGATTGACTTCACGCTGCTGGACAAGCGCTTCGGGACCGTGGAGGATTTCCGCGCGATGGTGGACAAGGCGCACTCGCTCGGCATGTATGTGATCGTGGATATTGTCGTCAACCACCTGGAGAACCTTTACTACTTTGAGGGGCACCCGAGCGATGGCACGCCGTTCCGCTTGCACGATGGCGAGTATCGCCTGTTCCCGCGCAACCCGGGCGAGACTTATGTGGACTTCCCGGTGGATAACACCTTCTACAGCTCCGGCCAGTACTGTGATATTTTCGGCGACGATGGCTACCGGCGAACCGACAGCGGGAGCGGCTCATTCTGGCTCAGTGATTTGCATCACAACGGCGATTTGAACGACTACGGCGACCCGTGGCAGGACCATCTCGGGAAGATCTATGGCAGCCTGGACGACCTGCGCGTCACGCATCCCCGGGTGCAGGACAAGATCATCGCCATGACCAAGTCGCTCATTTCCTCTTGCGACATAGACGGCATCCGCATGGACACGCCGATGCAGGTGCCACGCTACTTCTTCCAGCGGTGGTGCCCGGCGGTGAAGGCGCACGCGGCAACCCTCGGCAAGAGTGACTTCTTCATTTTCGGCGAGTTCTACTGCGCCCGCGAGCGGGCGGCGACGATGGTGGGCCGGGGCAAGAGCCCGAACCAGTGGGGCAATCCCTACGCGTTTATTGACAGCGACTACACCATGGCCGGCGGCATCAACTACCGCGCCTACTTCGACTTCTTCCAAACGGCCGTCAAGGAGCAGGTCAATGGTAATCTCGGGAAACTCAAGTCGGGGCTGGACACGGACCTGACGGCGTATGATTTCTACGATCCGGCGGTGAGTGATTTCCGCTACACGCACCTCAACTTCTACAACAACCACGATCAGTGGCGGATGGTGCACAACCCGGGGGGCGCCGCCGCGGGTTTTCTCAAGACGGACCTGGCCAGCGGGATCATTGCGTTCTGGCCCGGCCTGCCGCTCTTCTACTATGGGGATGAACAGGGCTTCTGCTCCTACGGCACCGCGCTCGACGGTTGGTCGCGCGAGGATTTCATGACCAGCCTGGCCTGGGACAACGTGGGTGCCCTCGTCAGCCCTAACCCGGCGCAGAAGGACAACTTCGACATGACCAACCCGCATTATCTCTGGGTCCAGAAGTGCATGAATGCGCGAGAGAAGTATGGCGCACTCCAAGCCACGCAGGAGATCTATGAACGGTGGATGCAAACCGGCGCCGGCAATGGCGTCTACATTTACTCGCGGGCTTTCGGCACCCTCAACAACTGGGCCATGGTCGCTTTCAACACCTGGAGCGGCACACTCTCCGCCGGCGGCGGGCTCGGCGACCTCTACACCGGCTGGAATGCGGGCGATGTGATCGTCAATGCGCTCGATCCCGCTGAGACCTACACGCTGACAACGGGTGGCAAGCTGGCTTCGCTCGATGTCCCCGGCTATGGGGTCAAGGTGTTCGTGCTCCAAAGTAATTTCAGGGCGCTGAGCCCGGTCGTCACGAATGTCGTGCCGGCGCATGACGAGCGCATTACCAGCAGCGCGCTCACAGTCCGTCTGAGTTTCAGCGAGGCCATGGATGAAACGTCGGTGAAATCGGCCTTTCGCTACGACGGACAGGCGGTGTCTGCTTCCGCTCTGAGTTGGAACGCGTCGAGTCGTGAGCTTTCGTACGCCGTGACCGCCACCGACGGCATCCACACGGTGGAGGTGTTGACCAACGCGTTGAGTTCTGCCGGGCTGAACTTGTTCGGCAAGTTCCGCTCCCGCTTTCTCTATGGCAGTAATGACAACATTCTGGTCAACCGCACTGCTACCAATGATGTCAATCTCATCAACCAGGGTGCCGCCACTACCACCATCGCAAATGTAACTCTGTATCACAAGGCTGCCGGCGCCGCCAAAATGCGCGTGCGGGTCGGAAGCGGGGCTTGGAGTGCGTGGCAAGCCTACGCCACAACTTCGGCATGCGCTCTCACGCCTGGAAATGGAACCAAGAGCGTTGATGTGCAATACTGGGTGGATGGGAGTGCCGCGTATTTTGTGAATGACACCATACAACTCAGCGTGTCCGGCGACGTTGGCGTGGACAACTTCACGGGCTACTCAGGCAGTCTCTACGATCAAAGTGGCGGCACAGGCTGGTCGGGCAACTGGTTTGACCAAGGCTATGCGAGTTCGCCGAATGTCATTCAGAGCCCGTTGAGCAATGTCAACACAGTCGTTTCAAGCCCTCCCTACGTCGAATACCCGCTCAACAACTCGATGGGCGGTATCAACATTCTTGAAGCCACGAGGACTATGTCGTCCACGGTCTCTTCCGGAACTGTTTACGTCTATGGCCTTATGGCTGTGGGCGGGGCGAGTGGAGGCAGTTTCTCCACCGCCAACAGCTATGGCGGCATCGGCCTCTATAACGGAACGACTGAGAAATTCCTGATTGGTCAGCAGTGGCAGTCCGCGTACTGGGGCGCCACAGCCTCAGGCAATCTGAACGGCGCCGGCGCGAACACCGCGACCAGCATCGGGACATTTGCCACGACTTTGGTTTGCGCCAGGATTGATTTCACCGCCAGGACTCTCACGCTCTGGATCAATCCGAACTTCAACCAGACCGAATCGTGCTGCGCCTCCTCGGCTTCGTTCAATTTCGGGGGCAATGATGCCTCGTTCAACGTCGTGCGGCTGCGCGCCGGCAACGCCAACAACGGCAACAAATGGCAGTTTGACAATGTTCACCTCGCCACCGTATCCCCGTTTAGCGCCTTTGGCCCCACTGCAAGCGTCAGCGGCTCCGCGACCATTTGCTCCGGCAGTTCCACCACCATTCTTGCCGATCTGACCGGAACTGGACCGTGGAGCGTTACCTGGTCTGACGGCGTCATCCAGAGCGGTGTCACCTCGAGCCCTGCCACGCGTAGCGTGAGTCCGGCTGTTTCAACAACTTACACGGTTACCGTGCTGACTGATTCAACGGGTTGTTCGGCGGGCACATTGTCTGGGAATGCGGCGGTTACCGTTAAAGCGCCGGCTACCGTCAATGCCGGTTCCGACCAGACGGTACCCACCAGCACGACCTCGGTCAGCTTGTCCGGCACCATGGGCGGCAGCGCAACGACGGCAACCTGGAGCGGCGGCGGTGGGACGTTCGCGGACTTCAACAACGGCACCGGCCAGTATCTTCCTACGGCAAACGAGCGTCTGGTGGCCCGTTCCGCCACCTTGACCCTGACCAGCGGCGGCCAAACGCCATGCGCAGCCGTCAACGACGCAATGACGGTCACCTTCAACTCGCCGCCCAGCGCTGGAAGCGATACTTTTCTGCGCGCGCCCGGTCTTTCGCTGAAGGTGCCGATCTCTGCCTTGCTGGCGAACGACTCGGACCCGGACCTGGATTCCTTCTGGCTAGACAGCGTTTCGGCCACCACTACGAACAATGTGCCGCTCCAGTCCGACGCCTCGTTTGTTTACTACACCAACGCTCTTAATGTGAACGACCAGTTCACTTACACGGTAAAGGACAGTTACGCGGGAACGTCCATGGGCACGGTCCGCATTGTCGTGAACACGAATGTGTTCGGGCGGGTGACTCACATTGAATTGGGCGCAAACTCCACCGTTACGGCCTCGTTTGCGGGCGTGCCCGGCTACCCTTATCAAGCGCAGCGCGCAACCAATGTCGAGTTCAGCGGTACCATGCGCCTCTGGAACACCAACGCCCCCACAGACGGTCTGTTCCAGGTGTATGATGATTTCTCCGACCTTGGCGTGCTGCCCGGCGAGGCGTACTACCGGCTTCGTTACAATCCGTGATCCTAGCATTGGGTGAGCTGCGCCACTGCCTCGCCGGCCTCTTGCCGGGGCCCGGTGCAGATGCCGTAGCCTCAGCCAGGGCGACCGCCCGCGCGCGACTTAATATCTAGGGGAAGAAGTCAGGGCTCGCGTGGACGCTCGCCCTTGGGGCTTCGCGGCTTTCTCCGCTTCCGTCTCTTACCCTTCCAGCAGCGCCATCGCGGTGGCGTAGTTCTGCGTGTGGCTGAGGCTGATCAGGATGCGCTGTCCGCCGCGGGCGGCCAGCAGCTTTTGGCCTTCGTCGTGCAGAATCACGAACGGTTCGCCGCTCTCCTTGCGTCCGATTTCCATGTTCTGCCAGCCGAGCTGAGCGCCGATGCCCGTGCCAAACGCTTTGGAGATGGCTTCCTTGGCGGCGAAGCGCACCGCCAGGAACGGGGCAGGGGCCTTGTAGGACAGGCAGTAGCTGATCTCGCCCGGATGCAGAATACGGTTCAGGAACCGCTCGCCAAATCGCTCGTACGATGACTGAATCCGCGCCACCTCGATGATGTCAATGCCGATGCCCAGGATCATGCGGGAAGGCTAAAGGCTAAAAGCTGAAGGCTAAAGCCCAAACTCAGGCAACGCTCCTTGGGATCCTGTAGCCTTTGACTCTATACCGTCCCGCCCCGGTAGTTCGCCATCAGGCGCAGCATGTCTTTAACGGCAGCAGTCAGCCCCACCATGACGGCGCGGCTGATGATGGTATGGCCGATGTTCAGCTCGACCAGGTGCGGCACGCGGTGCAGCAACGGCAGATTCTCATAGTTCAGCCCGTGCCCGGCGTTGACCTTCAGACCGAGCGTGTGCGCCTGCCTGGCGGCTGCTGCCAGGCGCTCCAGCTCCGTTTGGCGCTGCGGCTCTTCGTCACAGGCCTCGGCAAACGCACCCGTGTGCAGCTCGATGAACTGGCTGCCCGCGCGGGCCGCGGCCTCAACCTGCGCCGGGTCGGGCGCAATGAACAGGCTGACTTCGATCCCGGCGTCGTTCATGCGTTTGCGGGTCTCAGTGATCACCGCCAGGTTCCCCGCGACCTCCAGCCCGCCTTCAGTGGTGACTTCCTGCCGCCGCTCGGGTACCAGGCAGACAATGTCCGGCTTGAGCTTGAGGGCGATGGCTACGATTTCCGGGGCGACGGCCATTTCCAGGTTGAGCCGGGTCTTGATGACCTCGCGCAGCTTCCAGACATCACGGTCCTGGATATGACGCCGGTCCTCGCGGAGGTGGGCGGTAATGCCATGAGCGCCCGCCGCCTCGCTGGCCAGCGCCGCGGCCACCGGGTCGGGCTCGCCATGCCCGCGCCCGCGGTAGCGCGCCTCGCGCAGCGTTGCCACGTGATCAATATTCACACCCAGCTTTAACATAGGCTGTGATTATGGTTTGGGCCCTGCCTGGTTCGCAACCCAAACATATTTGCAGTTGCCGTCGCCCGCAACCGTCTGTTTCCATGCGCTGTGCCGAAAATGCGACCCCTCGTGACCCGATGGCTGCCTGTGCTGGTCTGGATGTGCGTGATCTTCTCCGCGTCCAGCGACGGGATGTCCTTCCACCGTTCCTCGCGCATCATCGGGCCGTTGGTGCGCTGGCTCTTGCCGCAGCTTTCGGACGAGGCGGTCCATGCCATTGTTGTCTGCGCCCGCAAATGCGCGCACGTTGCGGAATATGCCGTGCTGGCCCTGCTGCTCTGGCGTGCGCTGCGCAAGCCGCCGGCCCCGGGGACGCCGTACTGGCAATGGCCGGCAGCCGGCCTGGCCCTGGCCCTGGTGGCTCTCTACGCCGCGAGCGACGAGTTCCACCAGACCTTTGTCCCCTCGCGCCAGGGGAGCGTCCAGGACGTCCTGCTCGACACGACCGGCGCGGCGGTCGCCTTGCTGTGCTTGTGGGGTTTCGGGCAATTGCGAAAGCGCCGGTAGCTCACAGGCGCGATGTGGCGGCACCTCAACCCGGAAGGACCATTGACACGCTCCGGTGCAGCTTGGGGTTATAGCGCCCCCGCGCCAGCAATACGTTCTTCTGGCGCCTGGCAGCGATCATCCGCTTGATGTGGCTTTGCCAAGCATTGCAATGAAGATGGCAAAGATTGCAATTGCGATAATAGCGGCGGTGACAATAGTGTCCAATATCATTAGCGTGACTCTTGAAGCAATGCAGGTCCCGAAGTTGTTTCGCTTGAAGCAAGGTATGAGTGCCAGGCTATGGCCGCGGTCGAAATCGTTCGGCGGAGCGTTTGTCCTGATCGAACTGTTAGTAGTCATTGCGATCGTCGCCATTTTGACGGCGCTGCAGCCGTCGGCTCTGGCCGAAGCGAAGGAACAAGCGTGGCGAACAACCTCTCGGAACAACCTCCACCAGTGGGGCCTGGGGGTGCTCATGTGCCGCGATGACAACCAGGACCGTTTGCCCACCGTGTACCACACCAGTGGCGCCTTTGGCGCTTCGCCGGCAACCCCGGCGTGGAAATTGGAACCCGGGGTAAAGACGCGCGGCCAGAAACCTGACTCCTGGGAACTGGATCTGCGCGGCCAGTCGCTGGCAGAGGCTCGCGCCGCCGCGGCGAGACTCAGCGCCCGTCTCTACGGACCGGCCAACGCGAAACTGCATCATCCGCTCATGGTCCGAACGGACTTTGCCAAGGCCAAAGTGTTGGGGATCGAGCTGGGCTCCGTGTCCTTGGGTGGGAGCGATTTCGTGGTGAAGACCAATGGCATTGTGGCGGGGCAGGGGAGTTGGCCTCGCGCCGCAAAAACGCATGACATCAACCGCGTTCTTTATGTTCCGCTGGCGCCGGGTTCAAACACGGTGAGCCTGGAAGTCACACAACCGGCCGGTGTGGTGGTTATCACCAGCTACCTCCTCGCTGACTCGGTGGCGGAGTTGCCGCAGGAACCACCGCCGCTGCCGTTCGGGTCGCCGGTTGCCAGCGGGACGGCGAAGGGGCGGCCCCGCTTCGAGAATGCGCCGATGACTGGAGGCGAGCTGCAGCCTGAGGACGGCTATCGGGGCATCTGGTATTACAACCAGCCGACCAAGGACGAGTATAAGTACAAGTATAGCGGCGGCTACGCGACCTACCCGCAGCAGCACGCGCCGATTGCCATCTACTGCAAAGAGGTGGGCAAGACGTTCTTTGTGTACGGCGGCACGACCGCGCGCAGCGCGACGGACCCGCAGGAGCTGCTGCACATGGTTTCCTACTATGACCACAAGTCCGGCCAGGTCCCGCGCCCGCGTCTCCTGCTGAACAAACATACGATGGATGCCCACGACAATCCCACCTTGCAGTTGGATGACGGGGGTTATCTGTGGATCTTCTCTTCGTCGCACGGCACTGGCCGCCCGTCGTACATCCATCGCAGCACGAAGCCGTGGTCCATTGACGAATTTGAGCGTATCCTGGTGACCAACTTCTCCTACACGCAGCCGTGGTACGTGCCCGGCGAAGGGTTTCTGTTCTTGCACACGCGCTACGGGGGCGGCAAGTCCCGGGGTATTGACGCGGCCCGGTGTCTGTTCTGGATGACCAGCGCCGACGGTGTGAAGTGGGACGAACCGCAAATGCTGGCGGGCATAGAGTCGGGCGATTACCAGGTAAGCTGGCGTGCGGGGCGGCGAGTCGCCACCGCCTTTGACTTTCACCCGGTCCTGGGCGGATTGAACTGCCGCGCGAATGTGTATTATCTCGAGACTGCCGACTGTGGCCGGACCTGGCTCAACGCGCGCGGCGAGCCGGTGAAGCTGCCCCTGACCGCCACCAACAATCCTGCTTTGGCGTATGATTCCCGCGCCGAGGGGCGGCTGGCATATCTCAAGGACGTGAACTTCGACCGCAACGGCCATCCGGTCATCCTGTTCCTCACCAGCAAGGGGTTCGAGCCCGGCCCGGAGAACGGTCCGCGCCAGTGGCAGACCTTGCGCTGGACCGGCAAACACTGGGTGCGCCGGCCGTTTACGACCTCGGGCAACAACTACGACCACGGCTCGCTTTACATCGAGCCCGACGGCACCTGGCGGGTGATCGCGCCGACAGAGCTGGGCCCGCAGCCCTACAATCCCGGAGGCGAAATGGTGCTGTGGACCAGCACCGATGAAGGCCAAACCTGGACCCGGGTCAAGCAGCTCACCCGGAACAGCACGCGGAATCACACGTACGCGCGGCGCCCGCTGAATGCTCATCCCGACTTTTACGCGCTTTGGGCCGACGGCAACGGCCAGGAGCCGTCCGAATCCAGCGTTTACTTTACCAACCAGCGCGGCGACCACGTCTGGCGCCTGCCCGGCAAGATGGAGGGAGAGTTTGCCAGGCCGGTCATCGTTGGAGAATAGGCCGAGTTGTTTGTGAAGTGCGACTCGCGGCTGCGGTCCTTGCGGCTGCCGCGATTTGCTTTTGCTGCGGAGTGTTGCTAACCGCCCAGACCAACGACCAGGTCGTCTTGGCCGGTGTTTGAGACTTCGAGGACGAGGAGGTTTACCCGGTTGGCGCGCTGCAGGCGGTCACCGACGGCGGCGCAGATCGTTTCGCCAAGTGCCGTTCGGCTATTGGAGAGTCTGGGAGCATGCCGGTTGCGAGAGTAACGGGGGCTTGGTATCGCCGGTTAGCGGCTGGTATTCCTGGGCTAGTAGTGCGCGGAGGTCGGCGTGCCTCAGCTTGGTCACACCCCACAAGATGAAGAACAGGTCGGCGAAGATGTCCAGCCAGCAGAGCGCCGACGGCAGAATTAGCACATACAAGATCGTGAGTGATGGCGCCAGGCCCGGTTTCTTGAGGGTGAGGGCTAGCCAGAGTCCGAAGGCTCCGAGCGCGTAACAGTCGGCGAGCATCCGCAGGCAGTAGATTCCACCCGTGCCCAGCGCCAAGGCGGCGGTGCCCAGCTCCGGCGCACTCCAGGCGCGCACCGAAAGGAAATGGCCCCCCGCCGGCACGAACAGCAGTAACAACAGTGCAATGACCGGCCACTGGAAGTTTCTCCGCAAAGCGAGCACCTGGCCGCGGATGATGTCGCGGCTCGTCAACGGGGTGCACAGCAACATTTCCAGCGCGCCGCTGCGCCGGGCTTCGGCAAAGAAGCGGCAAGCCTGCAAGGCGAGGAGCCATTTCAGCAGAAAGCCAAAGGGCCGCACGCCGTACATGCTCAGCATGAATGTGCCCTCTTCCCCGGGCGCGAACATAGTGGTGAGCAAGACGGTGCCCCCCCAGGCCCAGACGATCAGCCAGGCAATCCGCTGGAAGTCGAGTTCATTGTTCACCAGCCAAAGGACCGGGTTGGCCGGCAGCAACGTTTCCCGTGCCTTGGCGCGCGCGGCGATTCCGCCGCCGCTCCGTCGCGCCCACCGGCGCAGCAGTCTGCCCGCTCCGCCCGTGGCGTCCTGTCCCAGCCAGCGATGCGGCAGTGCCGTGCTGGCCAGTGTCAGCAACGACCAGCCGAGAAACTGGGAAGCCGCCAACGCCCCCCAATACTTCTCCGGCTGCCCGAGATATGCCGGCTCCAGGGCTTGCGCAAACGGGCAATAGGGGCTTACCCACTCGATCCAAGACCAGGCGGCGAAGAACCGGACGTTGGCCGCGACCCCGGCCAGTGCAGGCAGAATGCCGGCGAAGAAGATGACCAGTCCCAGCGTGGTCCCCATCACCCGCTGTGAATCGCGCCCGAAGGCCGAGACGCATATCCCCGCCGCCAGAGAGAAGAAGAGGGCGTTGACCAGCGCGAGAGTCATCCGCGAGAACTCGCTTCCGGTCAGGCCCCCCAACAAAAGGCAGAGACCGGTGATCGGCAGAATCGCCAGGAGCCCGTAGAAAGCATTGAGCGACACGGCCAGGAACTTTCCCAGCACGACGTCGTAGCCCCGCAAGTCGGTCAGGAACAGGAGGCCCAGGGTGCCTTCCCGCTTCTCCTCGCTGAGGCAATCGGCGGTGAGCAGCACCCCGGCCAGCAGGCACAGGCCGAAAGCGAAACCTGTCAGGGTTGTGTAGAGCGATTTGCCAGCGCTGCCAAAGCCCAGCCCGATCAAAACGGGGAGGGCGGCGCAAAGCCCCACTACGAAGGCGATTACCGCGGTCCAGGCGCGGATGCGATACGTGCTTTTGCGCCGCGCCGCCACGCGCAGTTCCCGATCCACGATGGGCAGAAAGGTCATCGCGCTCCCAGCAGCCGCTTCCAGAATCGCGGCGGCCGCTCGTATCTCCGCGTCGCCGCCAGGCGGAACTCGCCAAGCAACTTGTGCCTCGCCCAGACGCCAAAACCCACGTCTGCCGCCAGGCCCAGCCCGAACCACAGGCCAAGGAAGAACTTCATTATCGGCTCATTCTGCGCGTTCGGCCAAATGACCGATGCCGCCAGCATCGCCAGGGTTGCCCCCGCCCAGGGCAGCAAGAGGATGCATCCCAAGTTTTCCACGACGGCGCGGATCGAATTGTGCGCCGTAAGCCCACGCCACATGCCGAGCCAGAAAAGGCCGGCCAGGTCCGCGACCAGCATCACCATGGCCGCCGCCCAGAACAAAGCCCACAGGGCCTGGCCCTCCGGATCCTGCTGCAGAGCAAAATCGGACGCGCCGGCGATCAGGAACAGGCTGAACACGACCAGCACCGCCAGCACCGGCCATTGGAATTGGCGCCGCAACGCCAGCAGTTGGCCCCACAGAATGTCCCTCACCTTCAGCGGGGTTGACAGCAGTAACTCCAGCGCGCCCTGTTTGCGGTCTTCGGCCAACTGCCGCCCCGCCTCCAGTGCAAACCACACCTTGATGACAAAGTTCAGGAGCAGCCCGGTCAGGACGCAGGTGCCCTGGTCAAGCCAGTCGCGATGGTGCTTGGCCAGGCCCCAAACCCACCCGCACGCCGCGAGTCCCAGCACCCCCCACACATACGCCGGCTTGGATCGCGACCGCGCGGCCAGCCAGAAGTAGGCGCCGCGATCCAGCAACCGCTTGCGAAAGGCGCTCCGCTCCTCCGCGTCGCCGGCGCTCCACCGGCGCCAGCGCAGCGTTAGCGCGCCTGTTGGCCGGGTCTGCCATGCGCGGGGCGCGATCACGCATGCCAGCAGCAGAAACACCCAGCCCAGCCCGTGGATCACCGCCAGCGACCGCCAGAATTCCTCCGGCCGGATCGTGTAAGGCACGTCGAGCGCCCAGTAGTAGCCGTAGCCGGCGCTGGCCAGGAGCCATTCCCGGCCCACCTGCGGCGTCCGGCCCAGAGCGCACAGCCATGCCCCGCAGGCCGGCAAGAGAGCGGTGAACAGCAGTAGGAGCAGCAGCGTCGTGGCCATTGCCTTGAGCGGCGACCGGCTAAGGGCGGACACGCAAATGCCGACTGCGAGCGAGAAGAAGAGAGAGTCGGCGGCGACCAGCGCCATCCGCGCCACTTCGCCCGGCGCCACTCCCCCCATCAGGAGTAGCAAGGCCAGTATCGGCACCGCCCCCAGCACGGCGTAGAGACCATTCAACGAGGTGGCCGCCAGCTTGCCCAGCACCACGTCGTAACCCCTCAGGTCGGTCAGGAAGAGCAGGCCCAGCGTCCCTTCGCGCTTCTCTTCGCTCAGGCAGTCGGCGGTGGACCATACGCCCCTCAGCACGCAGTACAGCACCACGCTCGCGGTCAAACCCCGGAAAAGGCCGGTAGCGATATCCTGCGCCCGCTGCCCCGGATGAAGCAGGAAATACCAAACGCCCAGCACGATGAGCACCAGCGCGCCGCCGCCGCGCACCCAATACGTCCCGGGCCGCCGCGAGGCGACGCGTAATTCCCGTGCGACGATGGGCAGGAAGGTCATAGACGTATACTAGCTAGCCTGAGCCCGCCCCAGCGGGAAGGCCCGTTTCTTGAGCCGCCAAAAGAGCCGGTCCCAGCAGATCAAGGCCAGAAAGCCCTGGCAAATGGCAGCGTGCTTGGACGGGCGCATTTCCCACGAGAAACCCGATGCCGCGTTAGAAAAAGCCCACTGTAGTGCCCTGAAGGCTTCCGTCAGCACCAGCGGCAGCACCAACCCCACGACAACGGTGGAAAAAAACGCCATAGAGAAGTGCCGACAGCGCAATGAGAAGTAGAGCCCGAAGACCGGCACAGTCAGAAAAGCGGCTAGAAAGAACAGGAGGGCTCGGACATCGCCAATGCTTGGCAGGAAGGTTGAAATGTAGGCCCAGACCGCCAATGCCAGGCTCGCCGCTGGAAGAAACTGGCTCCAGAGGCCGCCCAGGCGCCCCAAGATGATCCGATTCTCGCCCAGAGGTGAAACCAGCAGCAGTTCCAGCATGCCGGTTTCCCGCTCGCGTCGGAAGCTTCCCGCCGCGCTGGCGGCCATGCTGGCGGTCAACAGCCAGGCCATGGCCTCTTGCATCGGGTTGGCCACCCGGGCGAAGAACCGATCAGTCAAGATGGCGCTATCAACCGAAACTAGCACTGCCACCCATCCCCAGGTAACCAACCGCCCGCTCCAAGTGCGCTGCTCCAGCCAGCCGATGGGATTGTGCTCCAGCTTTCGACGCATCCAGCGGCGAAAGAACGACCGGCACAAGACCGGGGTGCAAAGTGTTCGCTCCAGCCAAACCTGCCAGCAGGAGGGGGGCTGCCCCCCCCAGGCGCGGCGAGTCCGGGCCCCGGCAGCCCACAGGGCGAGGAGCAATCCCAGCCAGCAGCCAATCGTCGTTAGCCCCAGGACCCAGAGAAGCTGGTTCAGGTTGCCCGCCCTCGCTGTGCAGACGGACCAGTAGTCGTAGGCATTCAGGACAATACCCAGCCCCGTCGCGAACATGACTTCCCAGTTCAGCTCGACCGGAGCCGGTCGCGACCTGAGGAAGTGCCCCCAGATCCAGCCCACTGCGGTAACCAGCGCCAGGAAGAAGGTGAAGGCCAGGGCCGCGGCTCCCGCCAGCGCCCGCGACCAGTCTTTGCTCCAGGCCGAAGCCAGCAACCCGGCCGCCAGCGCGCAGCACATCGCGTTGGTGTTTACCATGACCGAGAGCGCCGCTTCCGCCCGGCTCACCCCGCCCACCAGAAACGGGATGGTCAACACCGGCAGCACCGCCAACCACAAGGTCACCGCCCGCAACCCCTGCGCCAGTCCTTTGGCGACGACAATATCCGGGCCCTTCAATGGCGTCAGAAAGAGCAGCCCCAGCGTGCCCTCGCGCCGCTCCCGGCTGATGCAGTCCGCGGTGAGCATTGGCACCAGCACCCAAATCGCGCCGAAGAGCGTGCAATGAAGCGCGGCGAACAACTGGCGCCCAACCGTGGGCGCGAACCCGAACTTCAGGCCAAACAGCGCGCCCGCCAGCAACAGCAACGCCGCCCCCAGCACCCGGAGGGAATACGTGAAGGGCTGCCGCGCCGAGGCGCGCAGCTCACGCACGATCACGGGCAGAACGGTCATAAGCGGCTTGTTGGCGATTGACAGCCAATCGCCAATCACCCGTCACTGAGTCTCCCCCCGTGTCACGCGCAGGAACACCTCCTCCAGCCCGATTTCGTCCTCGCGCAGCTCGATGAGTCTTGCGCCGCCGCGCACGAGGATGTCGGCCACAATGCTGTGCTCGATTTCCGGCCCGGCCAGCGTCACCTTGATCTCCCCGTCGGTGGGGGTCGCTTCCGCAATCTCCTTTCGCCCCTTGAGCAGCTCGATGGCCTGCGCCGCGTCGCTCGCAACGCGCACCCAGATCACCCGGCCCTGCGACATCTGGTCCCGCACGCCCTGCACCGCGCCGCTGTAGATCAGCCGGCCCTTCTCGATAATGGCCACGCGGTTGCACAAGGTCTGCAGCTCGCTCAGGATGTGCGAGGAGATGATAATGGTTTTGCCCAGGCGCTGCAGCTCCTGCAAAATCGCCATCATCTCGATGCGCGCCCGCGGATCCAGCCCGCTGGCCGGCTCGTCCAGCAGCAGCAATTGCGGGTCGTGGATCAGCACCCGCGCCAGACCTAGCCGTTGTTGCATCCCGCGGCTCAGCGCGCCGATGAGCGCTCCCTTCTTCTCCGTCAGCCCCACCAGCTCCAGCACGTCGTTCACCGTCTTCTCCCGCTGCGCCGTCGGAATCTTGTAGCACGCCCCGAAGAAATCCAGGTACTCCGTCACCTCCATATCCTTGTACACGCCGAAGAAGTCCGGCATGTAGCCGATGACATGCCGCACCGCGTCGGCGTCCCGCACCACGTCGCGGCCCAGGATTTGCGCCGTGCCCGCCGACGGCGCGAGAAAAGTCGCCAGGATGCGCAGCGTGGTGGTCTTGCCTGCGCCGTTCGAGCCGATGAAGCCAAACAGGTCGCCTTTGTGGACCGTCAGGTCCAGGCGGTCCACCGCGGTGATGTTGCCGAAAAGCCTCGTCAGGCCGAAGGTTTGAACCGCTGGAATGGGGGGTGCGTTCATAAATCAGGCTTTGGACTCTGAGGAGGTACGACGACGCGCCACAGGGTGCTGCTGTGGGTGCGGCGGGGCGAGAACTGGCGCATCGGCTTCACCGGGGCATAGTCTTTTGCCCACGCCAGAAGCACCGCGCCGCCGCGCTCCACTGCGGGTGACAGGTCCAAACCGGGCGGCGCGAGGAAGCGGCGGGCACTGTCCTGGCTGCGGTTCAGGCGCGATAGAAACGACGCCGCCATACAGGCATTGGGCAGATCGTCAATGTGCCCGCTGCCGCTCCCGCCGAAGGTCTTCTGCCGCGCGCGCACCGCATTCTGAAACTCCGCCCCGTGCAGGCCGACAAACTCCGCGAGTGACGTTCCTTTCCCCGGCCCGACCTTGAAAGTCCTGGACTGCCCCGCCGGGACCTCGCCCAGCGCCGTGATGTCATTCCCGACGACCAGGTGCGCATTCGACAGTCCCCGCTCCGTCCGGTTCTCGACCCTGACTTCCCAACCCTCCCCTTGGCGAGCCAGCGTGACGGCCAGCGGCACCGGCGCCGGCTCCCACCATTCGCTCGCAAAAAGCTGGCTGGTCCACACGGGCACGAAGATCTCCGCCTTGAACGAGCCGTCGCCTTCCTGGGCGAACGTCGCCCGCTCCCCGGACTGCCCGGGGTTAAACATCCCGGCGAACTCGCTCCGTAATGCCGCGAACTCCTGCCGGCCTTCCAGCCGGTACCGCTGGTTGGACGGCGAATACACCGACACATAGGTCTGCCCGTGCAATTCCGCCTGCTCGCCCTTGAACAGCACGTCCACCAGGTGCAATTCGTTCCACTCCGACTCCCCGGCCCGCAGCTTGTAGCCGATGAAGTAGATCAGCAGCGAGAAGAGCACCACGTAGCACGGGAAAGTAATCCATGTCAGCATGGGCCGGCCAATCCGCTTGAGCCAGTACTGGTCCAGCGGGCCGATCACCACCAAGTATACCAGCAGCAACAGCAGCAGCCATGTCACCGGCAGCTTGTGCACCTGCCGCGAGTCTATCATCGCCCCGAATATCCCATCGCTGCTCCACCCGCCCAGTTGGCGGTAGTCCTTCGAGACGTAGTACGCCCCCGGCACCTCGGCCAGCTTGGCCCAGAAGATCGGCAGGTTCTTCCACGACAGGAATGGCTCGCGCTCGGGGCTGAACAGCAGCAGCGTCACCCGCCCGCTGCCGCGGTTCGCCGTGACGATCAACGGCTTGTCGTCCGCCGCCACTACTACTTGCCCGTCCCGGACCTGCCCGGCTGCCGCCTGCAGACTGGCCAGTTCAAAGGCGGGATCATCCGGCATGTCACTGAACGGACTCGCCGCAGTCACCCCGGCGCGAAGCGCCGATGCGTCCGGCCCGGACGGCTTGACCTGTCCTGGCGTAGGATCAGTGTCCCTCGTGGACCAGGGCGTGCCCCGCAGCCACTGCTCAAGCTCCGCATGCCCCGCCACCGTCCGGAAGTCATTCAGTTCGCAAGGGAGCACGCCTCTCAACCAGGGCGTGGCGGTAATGTCGGAGATCTGTTCCACCCCGACCACCAGGTGCCCGCCGCCGTGCAGCCACGCCAGCAGCGCCTTGACCTGGCCGGCTTTGAGCGCCAGCGCCTTCTCGGAATTCAGGTACAGGCAACTCAGCCCCCCCAGCACCACGGGGTTGTCCGGAAAGAGGTCCGGCAACAGCCGCGCTGCCGCCGGCTGCAAGCTCGAATCGCGGGACAGAATGGGCCGCAATACCGGCATTCCCGCCGGCGTCCGTACCAGCGCCCCGAGCAGCGGCGTATTGGAGGCAATAGCCGCCCGCGCCCGCAAACCCGCCTGCTCCGCCCGCACCTTCCCGCGTTCATCCAGCAAACGCGCGTCCCAACTGCTGCCACCGCCTCCCCCCGAGAATACCGGGATTACGAAGCGCTTGAGCGTCCCCGTGGGCAGTTCCACCACCGCGCGCCGTGTCTGTTGGTTGCCCCGGCCCCCGTCCAACTCGACCGTTCCCACGAACGCCGGCCCGTCATTCTTGATTTCGCACATGACCGGGAACCAGCTCGCCTGTGGCACGATGCCGTCGTAGCCCGGGAACACATCGAATTGCAGCGCCCCCCGGGACGGCAGCGTCCCGCCCAGGAAGGCCGCCAGCCACCACGCCAGCGCCCAACTGCGAAAACTCCCGCCTGTGAGGTATGACCGCACCGTGGATTCAGAATGCCCTGCCATGGGTTGTTCGCAACGAATTTGAATGGGCCACTCTATAAGCAGACCCCGCCAGGTTGGCAACGTTCAATTGCTGGCCCGCCTCGCTAGGGGGCCTATCTCGACACCCCGCCACGAGTTCGGCCGGACTCCCCCCCGCCGATGGCCTGACCCCGGCACCAGCGTATGCCCCCCTCCGTATCCTCACCGTCACCTCACCGTATCCTCACCGTTGAACCTCTGCAAAGTTTGCAGAG
>CAZDOO010000084.1:0-24244 GCA_964507045.1 uncultured Verrucomicrobiota bacterium
GAAATGTAGAAGAAATCAAACAAAACAGTTGACGCGTCTCATAGCAGGGGTTCGGCTCTCAATCCAACACAAACGACAAGTATCTCTGTCCGACATCCTTTTCCGGGTCATTCTGAATCGTCTCCCCAAAACGGTTGGAGACCTCAAATACCTTGTTACGCGCTGCCGAATCCTTCGGCAACACCAGGAGCATAGTCTCTGTGACCTCGCTGCCGCCCAACGTCTCAATACCTGTGACGTAAACTGTGACCGCACCGGCAGTGTAGACCTCATCTACAAACTTGATGACCGCCTGCTTGTCGCCTTTGAACACCGCGTGTGAAGGTGCTCTCAACCACTGTCTGGCCTCCGCTTTATTCGGCTCGGCCAACTCCTCATCCCCAGCTTTGTCGAGCGCAGCAACGTCAACAACCTCGGGCTTCGACTCTGCGGACGCCGAACTGCTCCCGGCCCTGTCCTTCTTGCCGCAGCCAGACACCGTGACCAATAGGGTGACAACTGAGCATGCGATGATATGCGATGGTTTCATTTGCGTGTGATGGCCATTTGAGCCGAACAGTCTGTTTGGCCCGAAGTCACCCGTAGAATGGGCAGTTCCTTTGGAGGGGCCAATCTCATGGAGGAATTCTGCAAGACCAGCACCGCGTTATCAATAGCAGAAATCCCAGAATTCCAGTCACAGCCTCAGTCGGAGCGTTTTGAGCCGGGGGTTCCAAACCCCAAGCCGCATTCATGCAGTTCGTTTCGAGGAGCACGCGCGCGCTCCCCGTGGCAAATGCATTGATTAAGCTCAAGGCATCGGACCTGATGCAGGAGGTGATGCGGCTCTGACTGCCCGCCAGCCATAACCCGCTATTTCACCCGCCCGGCCTGCTCCCTATGTGTCAGCTACCTGCAAGCTACCTGCTCTCTCTGGTGCCCCAAGGCGCCACCCGGGCATCCTCTCCCAAACTGAGCCAAAATGGCACACCGGGGTCATGGAGGAAATCAAGCCCTGTGAATGACCGGCGCGGGTGGGGAAGGCCGGAAATGCCCGGAAATGGCCCTGATCAACCCAGGCGAAGCCCCCTTTTGGCGAAACCGAGCCAAGCCAGGCGCCCGCCGTCACCTGCCGCTCTCCCCCGGCTCTCCCCACCGTCTGCTCACCGTTACCTCACCGTATCCTCACCGTAGTACCTCTGATAGGCTATCAGAGGTACTACGGTGAGGATACGGTGAGGTAACGGTGAGGTAAGGGATGGGGACGGTTGGGGGACATGCCTGTCCGCCGCAACCAGGCCGGCCCTGGCCGCTGGAAGGTGGGGGTGGGCTGGAATGGCCGCCAAGAAGTGGGGAGGGGGTGTTCGTATGGGGCATTGCATTTTCGGTCCGCTTATGGAATAGTTCGCTCCGCACATGAGCAAACCTCCTCTGGGCGAATACAGTCTCAGCGCGCTGGCTGGTGCGATTGTCGGCTCGATCGGAGGATTGTTTGCTATCGGACTGGTGCGGGCGATTCTGGCTCACAAGCTCGCCCTGATTTTCAGCTTCCCGATTCTTGGTTTCATAAGCTGGATTGTATGCGGCACAATCGGCTGGTTCCTGGGCGGTTGGCTTGGGCCCCGGTGCGGCGCGCGATTCGGCTCGTATCAGGCGGAACTGCTCGGGGGCGCCCTGGGCGGCCTCATCCCGGTCGTGCTGCTCGCCATCTGGACGTGGCACATGACGCCTCATTGAATTCCCCCGCGTCCGCCCGGCCTCCATGACTTCATCCCTGAGAGACAAATGGGTCCTGATCACCGGCGCTTCCAGCGGTTTTGGCGCCGCTGCGGCCGGAGCGTTTGCCGGCCAAGGGGCGAAACTCCTGCTCGGCGCCCGGCGCCTGGACCGGCTGCGAAAGGTCGCCGCCGAAGCCGCCCAAGCCGGCGCGGCCGCCGCCCACTTTCACGCGTTGGACGTGGGCCTAACCTCCAGCGTGGACGCCTTCCTCGCCTGGGCGCGCGAGATGATCTCGCCGCAGCAGCCAGCCAGCGCCCGCCTGGACGTGCTTATCAACAACGCGGGCGGAGCCCAGGGACTGGACCCCGTGGCGCAAGGCAAGGATGAAGACTGGGAGGCGATGCTCCAGAGCAACGTCCTGGGGATCCTGCGCATGACCCGCGCCGCCTTGCCGCTGATGTTGCATAATCCCGGCGGTTCCATCATAAACATCGGCTCCATCGCGGGCCATGTCGCCTACGAAGGCGGCAGCGCCTATTGCGCCGCCAAGGCCGGCGAACTCCAGATCACCCGCGCCCTGCGGCTGGAGCTCAACGGCACCGGCATCCGCGTGAGCACTGTTGATCCGGGCCTGGCCGAGACTGAGTTCTCGCTCGTCCGCTTCAAGGGCGACGCCGCCCGCGCCAGGAAAGTCTATGCCGGCACCCAGCCCCTCACAGCCGAAGACATTGCCGACATTCTGGTCTGGATTGCCAGCCGTCCCCCGCACGTGAACATAGACGAGCTGATCGTCAAGCCCACCGACCAGGCGGCCATCCACAAGGTTTATCGGCGGACGGATTGAGCCAGCTCGCAATGCCGATGCACAGCTCATTCATCACATTCCCTATCTTCGCCCTCCGAAGATGACGGCGATTGAAATCCTCGGGCTGGCGCTGGCGGCAGCGGCGGGCGGCGCGATCAATGCCGTGGCCGGCGGCGGGACGCTGGTCACTTTTCCCGCGCTCCTGCTCTTTGGCACCCCGCCGATCGTCGCCAACGCCACGAGCACGCTGGCCCTGGTGCTGGGCACTTCGGGCAGCATTTACGGCTACCGCAAACACCTTGAGCCGGTCCGGCCGTGGCTGTGGCGCTTCGCACCCGTCAGCGTGCTGGGCGGCCTGATAGGCGCCGTCCTGCTGACCTGCACCAGCAGCAAGACCTTCTCCCAGCTCGTGCCTTTCTTGATCCTCTTTGCCACCCTGCTGTTCCTGGCCCAAGGCACCTTCCGCCGTTTCGCCCACCTCGACGGCCCGGCCAGGGAAGGTGAGAAACACCCTGCCGTTTGGGGCGCGATCCTGTTCCAGCTCGCCGTAGCGGTTTACGGCGGCTACTTCGGCGCCGGCATCGGCATCCTGATGCTGGCATCGCTCGGGTTTATCGGCCTGAGCAACATCCACGAGATGAACGCGCTCAAGACTATCCTCGCCTCGCTCATCAATCTCGTCGCCGCCGGCTGGTTCATTTACAGGGGCCTCATTCACTGGCCCAAGGCGGGAATAATGACGGCGGGGGCGCTCCTGGGCTATTTCCTGGGCGCCCATTATGCCCAGCGCATCCCGCAGCCGCGCGTCCGGCAACTAATCACCCTGATTGGCTTCGTCATCTCGGCCGTGACCTTCTATGAGCAATTCCTCCGCTGAGCGCAAGAATCCTGGTGTCATTTAGGCCCAGGCGTGATAAGCTATATCCACCATGAACCCAAACAGCACCATCAGCGAGATTCTAAGCCGCAAAGGCGCCGCCGCCTGGTCCATCTCCCCGGACGCCACCGTCTTCGAGGCGGTTCAACTGATGGCCGACAAGAATGTCGGCGCCGTCCTGGTGACCGAAAACGGCCGGCTCGTGGGCATCATCTCGGAGCGGGATTACACGCGCAAAGTGGCGCTGAAGGGCAAGGCTTCCAAGACAACGGCGGTGAAGGAAGTTCTCTCCAGCAACGTCATCCACGTCAGCCCTGCCCACACGGTTGAGGAATGCCTGCGGCTAATGACCGATCATCGCATCCGCCACTTGCCGGTGCTGGAGGGCGGCAACATCGTCGGCATCGTTTCTATTGGCGACCTGGTTAATTGGATCATCTCCGCCCAGCATACCACCATCAGCCAATTGCAGACTTATATCACCGGCGTGCCCGGGTGATCACGCCCGAGCGCCTTTAGCGCGGCTCGCGCATCCTGCCGGTGCTGACCGAGACAAAGCGCGCCTGGGGGATGGAGAACTTCTTGACCTCCACCAGCACCCCCTGGGGCTTGTATTCCGACAGTATCCGCTCGGCAATGTTGTCCACCACTCGCTCGACGAGCTTCCAGCTCCGCCCTTCCCCGAACTTCAACAGGTCGTCCGCCACGGTCTGGTAGTTGATCGTCCGCTCGATGCGGTCGCTGACCGCGGCGGAGGAGAAATCGAAGTTCATATCCACGGTGACCAGCAGGCGCTGCGGCTTGGCGCGCTCATCATCGGTCACACCGACACAGTAATGCACTTCCAAATCAACGATTGTAATCTTAGACATGATCTTACATTCAGGCCTTCGGCGCGCTTATCGCCAGCAGCAGCTTGCGCGTCGGCTGGTTAATGGGCATTTCGAGGGCCTGCGCCACCGTCACCCAGCGCGACTCGCGGGCCTCATCGTTTAACTTCACCCGGGGCTCGCCCACGCAGCGGCAGGTATAGTTCAGCAGAACAAAGTGCGCGTCGCGATAAAATTCTTTCGAGTGAATGCAATCCTGCACCAGCACGAATCTAATGTCAGCGACCTCCAGGCCCGTCTCTTCCTTCAGCTCGCGCCCCAGGGCCTCGACCAAAGTCTCCCCCCACTTGACCTTGCCGCCGGGAATGCCCCACAAGCCGGACCACTTGTGCGTGCGAACCATCAGCACCTCGCCGCGCGAGTTATAGATCAGCCCGCCCACGGTGACAATCGGCGGAGGGTTGCTCCCGGATGGCTGCGTCCGGGGCTTAAGGTGCATATCATTCTGCCGCAACACCTCGCGCAACTCGCCCAGATGCTCGACAATCAAGTCCGGCTGCGCTGCCCGCAGTTGCTCCAGCGTGTTGTAGCCGGTAAGCACGCCGCAGGAGTGAATCCCCCCGTGCCGCGCCGTTTCGATGTCGTGCTGCATATCGCCGATGAACAACGCCTCATCCGGCGCCAGGCTGTTCTCCTCCAGGATTTCGTGAATCTTGGTCCGCTTGTCCCAAACATTCACGTAGGGCCGGTCGAGGTAGGCGCCAAACCCTGCCGCCGCCGATTGCAGGGCAAAATAGTCCGGGTGAACCGTGCTCAACAGGAATGTGCGGAGCTGGCGCGCCCGGCAAAACTCCAGGAACTCCCGCGCGTGCGGCAGGGCGCAGACCGAACCCTGCACCTGCCGAAACCGGCTGTGGAACCACTCCTCCAACTGCGCCATCGGCACGTGCGGCACATGGCGGTCGTAAAAAAGAGTGAATGGGAGGCAGAACTCGGCGCGAAACTGCTCCAGGCTCATCTCCGGCCGCTGTGCCTGCGTCAGCACGTAGTTGGTCGCCTGCCAGACCGCCGGCAAGTCGTCCACCAGCGTGCCCGACCAGTCGAAGATGATGTTCCGAATCATGCGGCGAGTGTAACGGCGGCTCCGGTTCGGGCAACCCGGCGCTTCAGAGAGGACAGGAAATGCCGTTCCGCCGATCAGCCCGGGGACTTCGGGCGCTGGGCCTTCGGTTCTCGCCCGGGCGCGGCCAGGTTTCCTGGGCCTGCCGCTCGAATTCATCGCGCAATTCCCACCAGAGCTGCCGCGGGTCTTTCGACCATACCAGCACCAGGAAGCCGGCCTGGTTGGCCTTCGGGCCCGACCGCCATTCGTATTCCATCCCCCCGAACCAGGTAAGACGCTTGAGAAACTCGTCGCAGAAAGCCGTTTCCAGCCACGTATAGTCCTCCTGCTCAGGCGACCACTCGCCAGTCGCGAATCGCTGCCGCCGACGCTGTTCAGACAGGGCGCGCCACTGCTTCTCGCCCTGGCACAGCTCCACACAACGCCGGACAAAATCGCGTCCTTCCGCCGCCACGGCGAGGTGTTTGCACCCGGTAACAGCCGGGGTCTTGCAGAATGGGCAGAATTTCTGACTGTTCATGGTCTTATGGTTGTTAAACGGCTGGGCCAATGATTAGCTCGCCGGGCAGAAATAGCCAGCCCTAATCGGCCCTTCCCAACCGGCCTCTTGAGCGATACGTTGTGGTCCACGGACAGCAGGATGAAGAAATACCGGCATGTCATTAGTATCGGGATTCAGAACAACCTGACCTACCGCCTTAACTTCCTGGCGCGAGCGGTCTTCGGCCTGATCCCGCTCATCGCGATGCTGTACGTGTGGCAGAAGATCTACGCGGGCAAGGGCACGGGAGCCACGGTCGGCGCCTATTCCCTGGCGGAAATGATCTCGTATTACCTGCTCATCACGGTCGTGGACGCCCTGACCGCCGTCAACGAGGACGACTGGCAAATCGCCGCCGACATCAAGGACGGCAACATCAGCCAGTTCCTGCTCAAACCGATTGATTACCTCTGGTATCGGCTCTGCCTGTTCCTGTCGGGCCGGCTGACTTACCTCGCTGTGGCGGCAACCCCGCTGACGCTCTTCATTCTTTACCTGCACCAGTATTTGGTGCCGCCGGCCAGTTGGGCGGCGTTTGGCGCCTTCCTCTTCTCCATCGTCCTGACCGCCCTGCTCCAGTTTTTCATGTCCTATGCGATGGCCATGCTGGCGTTTTGGGTGCTGGAGGTCTCGACGTTCATCTTCATCCTCTATGCCTTTGAGTACATCGCCAGCGGCCACCTGTTCCCACTGGACATTCTGCCGCGCGGCCTTGAACAGGCGCTCTATTTCACGCCGTTCCCCTACCAGCTTTACTTTCCTGTTAGCATTTACATGGGCAAGGCGGCGGGCACCGATCTTCTCCGCGGTTTGCTGGTGCAAGTGTTATGGGTAATCGCGGCGTACGGCGTGGCAAGGTTCGCCTGGCGGCGAGGTATCCGGCATTACTCCGCCGTGGGCGGCTGAGTTAGTCAAATGAGGCATTGGGTCAAATCGTTAACTGAGGAAACAGCGGCCCTGGTGAAGTCGCTACACATCCCGCGCATCCCCTCTAACCCTTTTAACCTTTTTGACCCATTTAACTTTCTTAACGCATGCAACCGCTCACCGCTTCCACCATGCACGTGAAACGCTATCTCGGCATCTACGCCGCGCTCTGGAAAAACTCGGTCGCTCGCGAGATGGGTTTCAAGACTAACTTTCTACTCTGGATTCTGGTGGAAATACTCTGGTTCGGCATGCAGCTTTGTTTCATCGGCGTGCTTTACCTGCACACGGAACACATCGGCACATGGACCCAGTGGCAGGTGGTGATGCTGATTGGCGCGAGCCATTTCATCCAGCAGGTGTTCCAGGCCTTCTTCCTGATCAATTGCACCAACCTCTCCGAGCTGGTGCGCAGCGGCAAGCTCGACTTCCTCCTGCTGCTCCCGGTCAACACGCGCTTCGTCGTGTCGCTCCGGCAGGTGGACCTGGGCGCGTTCGTCAATGCCGCCTCGGCTGTCGCGGTAATGGGCTATGCCGCGCGCCAGTTGCACCTGGTCCCAAGCGCGGTGCAGGTGCTGGGCTTCCTGGCGCTCTGCGCGGCGGGCATTGCGATCCACTACTCTCTGATGTTCCTGCTGGCCAGCATCAGCTTCTGGACCGTGCGCGCCCAAGGCATCGTTTGGGGTTACTACAACCTCTTCAACATTGCCCGCCTGCCCGATGAGGCCTTCAGCGGCCTGTTCAAAGCGCTGTTCACCTTTGCACTGCCGATGCTCCTGGTCTCCAACGTCCCCGTCCGCCTCCTGGCCGACAAGCTGAGCTCGCCTGGGCCCGTTCTCCTGTTGCTGGCCATGAGCGTGATTTGCTTTGTGGTTTCCGAATGGGGCTGGCGCGCCGCCATGCGCCGCTACACCAGCGCCAGCTCCTGACGGCGGAGCGGCCGACGGGTTGCGGTGCCGGGAGTTTCGGCTACTTTACCTGCTAGACAAAGCATGATCATCGCAACCAAAGGCTATAACACCAAGAAGCCCGTCGGACGGGCACCGAACGCTGCTTCTGCAACCGAAGGTCCCTCGCCCTTCGACTGGCCGCTGGCCAACGAGGCCGAACAGCTCCTGCGGGAGCGAATCGGCCGGTTTCTGAAGCGGAACAGCTTCGCCCGCCGGCTCGCCGACCGCATGCGCCAGGAAACCGGCACCGACTTCTTCGAATGGGTGGATCATCTCGTGCTTCCCCCGAGCGAACGGCCGGCCCTGTCCGCTGCGGGCTTCGTGCGTGACCCGCGCGCCGAGACACCCAACCGCGAGGCGGTCTATGAGTACCCCCGCGCCACGCTGCCCCGGGTGCTCCTTCGCCACGGCCCTTCCGTTATCGCTCTCCGGCCGGAATTCGTGGCCGACTTCATGGCCAGCCATAACCTTTCCGGCGAGCCGGAAGGCGAACCTTGCTCGCGCTATCGCCGCCTGGTTGTCGCCCAGGAAAACAGCACGCGGCTTGAGGCGGTCGAGCGCCGGGCTTATCGCGGCTTCGTCCCTGCGCGCCTCAAGGCGGGTGAGCTGACCAGGATCATCAAGGCCCGCGAGCTCTGGCGAACGCGCCCGCGCTCCTTCACCCGCGACGCGGACGGTTTCAAGGCAGCCAACCGCATCCTCGACCGCGTCCTGCGGCTCACAGGACCCGACCTCGCCTGCCAGTTCTTCTTTGAATCCGAGCGGGCGTATTGGGAGAGCCGGAACCGCGCTGCCCGCATCCAGAAGCAGCGCCAGGACCGGCTTGGTCTCGGCTGGGGCAACCACGACCATCACACCTTCCGCTGCTCGCGCGAGCACTTCGTGGACCTGGTGGATTTCCTGCTGAAGCTCGGCTTCACCAAACGCGAGCGCTACTACGCCGGGGCGGAGGCTGGCTGGGGCGCCCAGGTCTCCGAGCAGCGCGTCACCGGCATTGTTGTGTTCGCCGATGTGGACCTGCTGCCGGGGGAAACCCGGGTTGACTTCTCCACTCGCAGGCTGCCCCCTGCTCCGCGCCTGGGCACAGTCGGCCTGTGGGTCGGGTTGCACGGCGAGAGCTTGCTGGAGGCCGGGATGCATCACCTCGAAGCGCGCTTTGACTTCGACCCGCTTCGCAACCAACTGAAGGAATCCGGCGTGAAGACCATGACGCCGTTCTCCGATTTCCCCTTCCTGCGCCAGGCCTTTACCGAGGGCGAACGCTGGCCTGTCCGGCGGGAACGCCTGCAGCGCTTGCTGTCCGCCAGGCTGATCACCCGCGCGCAATACGACCAGTTCGCCCGCGAAGGCGCGCTAGGCAGCCACCTGGAGAACCTCCAGCGCCACGGCGGTTTCAAGGGCTTCAATCAGAAGGCCGTCAGCGTCGTCATCACTGCCACCGACCCGCGCAGGCAGCATTTCGGCCAAGCCCCGGCGGCGTGACCAAGCGGCTCGGCGACGCAGGGAAAAACGCCGGCGCGTTCTGAGAGTCGGCGCAAGAGGCCCCGTTAGAACGAGCTGGTCCAGCCGCGTGCCGACGCTTCACCGCGTCAAAAGCGCTGCCGGAGGCGCGCGAGATTGGCCTCGATACGCTCGAAGTAGGGATTGGGACCGTCCGGATAGGGGTCGTTCAGAAAGCGGTGGACGCCTCCGAAATCACGATCCAGCTTCACGCGCACAAACTTCTCCCAGAAAGCCGGGGTCTTGCGCTGCAAGTCTTCGGCACTGGAGAACATCGCGATGAAATGCGTCCGGTCCTTGGTGTGGCTGACAGCCTCTGCGAATTCGGCGTAAAGGACGGGCAGCTTGTCTACGTAATCGTCGGCGGCCATTTGCCCCAGTAAATCCGCGGTGCCCAGGGCAAAGCCCCCAATCCGCTCAATTTCGCTCTGGAAGGGAATAATGCTGAGCACCGCGTTGACACCGGTGCAGCTTATCATGTTCTGCACACACCTGATCTCGGCAGCGCTGAAGCCCTTCTCCGCCAGGAGGCGCGCGGCAAACTCGGCGCTGCGCTGAACGTGAGTGACGGTGTACTTCGCACCCGTGCCCTCCGTGTCATCCCGGCGTTTCAGATAGCCGGTGTCGTGCAGCAGGATTGCCGCGAGGGCGAGCTGAAACATGCGCTCCGTAAGCTGCGGGAAATCTCCAGCAGCGTGACGTCCGCGCAAAAGCCGGGCGAGACAGAGGGCACCTTGCAAAGTGTGCTCGACATCATGGTAACGGGTATCCACCGCCTGGTAATCTCCGTAATTGCCGGTAAAGCCCTCGATGGCCCAGCCGAATGCGCGCGGAACAAACAAGGGATCAGCCTTGGGAAACATGGCGAGGGCGGCGGCTTGCACCTCAGCCTCAACGGCGGTCGGATCGTTGGTAGCGACCGGCGGATACATTATCGAAAAGTATAGCGCAACTGCCCGCAAAATGCACGGCAAAAGTCGCGTGGGATTTGTGCTTGCGCGCATCTCAGTTTCTTGGAGGGTCGAGTAAGCTGGGGGCATGACAATAACGACTGCTCCGACCACTCCCGATCTGGCCTCTGCTCGTTGCGCCCGTGCCGGCGCTTCCGCCGGGCCTGTCCCTGAAGCCCTGGCCGTGCTGGCGGCCCGCACCGCCGTCTGCCTGGAAACGTCCCTCACCCGCTTCTTGGCCGCGGCCGATCAGAACCTGGGCCACCTCGAAACCCAAGCCGCCCACGACGTGCAGGAACTCCTGCGCACCACCACCGAGCGTGCCGCCCAAGCCAAGGCTGACGCGACTCCCCCCCGCTGTCCCGTCTGCGGCCGACCGCTCAGCCAGTGCTCCCGCGGCCACACCCGCACCTTCCAGACCCGCTTCGGTGATATCACCATCCAGCGCGCCCGCGGCTACTGCAAACGCTGCCGCAAATGGCGTACCCCGGCCGACACCGCCCTGGGCCTGGAGGACAGCGCCGGTTATTCGCCCGCCGTCCAGGCGCTGGCCGCCCTGGCCGCCAGCAAGCTGCCCGTGGCCGAAGCCAGCGTCGTGCTGGAACACCTTGCCGGCGTGAAACTGCCCCCCGCCACTCTTGACCGCGAAGCCAAACGCCAGGGCCAGCGCGCCCAACGCCTCCGCACCCAACTGGATCAGCAAGCCGCCGCGGAGAAAAAGCAACTCGAACTCGTCCTGGAACCCTACCAGATGATTATTCAGCTGGACGCCTGGAACATTCGCGAGCGCGATGCCTGGGGCCAAACCACCCCGTTGCGGCGGCGCGGGCACGAACCCGAACGCTGGCACTGGGTCTATACCGGCACCGTCTTCCGCTTGGATCACCGCGGCCAAACCGCCGGCGGCCGGCCCGTCATCGTCCAACGCGGCTACGTCTTCACCCGCCAGGGCCTGTACGCCCTGCGCGACCAACTCCACGCCGAGGCCTTGCGCCGGGGTCTAGGCCAGGCGGCGAGCGTGCTGGTGATCGGCGACGGCGCGGTGTGGATTTGGCGGCTGGCCGACGACCGTTGGCCGCAGGCCAAACAACGACTGGACTTCTATCACGCCGTGCAACACTTGGTCGCGGTGGGCCGGGCGTTGTGGGGCCAAGACAAAGTGCAATTCAAGGCGTGGCTCAAACCGCGGGTGCGCCAGCTCAAGCACGAATCGGCGGTCAAAGTCATCCGGCAACTGGACGAGGCCCTGGCCCAGTTGCCCGCGGGCCCCGCGAAGGACACCGTGGCCCACGAAGTAGCCTACTTCCACGAACATCAGCCCCGCATGGACTACCGCGTGGCGCAGCGGGCAGGCGAACCCATCGGCAGTGGTCCGGTGGAGGCGACTTGTCGGCAGGGCCAGTGCCGCTTCAGGCGCCCCGGTCAATTCTGGAGCACCGTCGGCGACGAAGCCCTCCTGTGCCTCGAAACCTTCTGGCGCAATGAACGCTGGCACCTCCTCTTCCCCCACACCGCCTTCCACCCCTCACAAAACTGAGATGCGCGCTTTGTGCTTGCCAAAGGGCGGCCCGGTTCTAGATTCGCTGCATGGCAGAATCGCAACTGGCACAGTATATCCCGGTGTTGATGCTCGGGGTGCTGGCTGTGGTGTTCTCATTCGGCATGCTCATCCTGTCCGTGGTTGTGGGCAAGCGCGGCAAGCGCACGCCGGTCAAGGACACCCCCTACGAATGCGGCATGGTGCCGGTCGGCGAAGGCACTCCCCGCCTTTCGATTAAGTTTTACCTGGTGGCGATGCTCTTCATTCTCTTCGATATCGAGGTGGTTTTTCTCTATCCCTGGGCGGTCATCTACCGGGATATGCTCAAGGAAATCGGCGGGGCGATACTGGGGGCGATGGCATCATTCCTGGTCATCCTGTTCGTCGGTTACCTTTACGCGGTCAAGAAGCGGGCCTTCGACTGGAAGAGCTAGCGGGCTAAGAAGGAAGTCCGGGCGGCCCATGCCTTGGCAGGTATGGGGGTGGGGAACCCCGTGGGAGGCAAAGGCTACAAGCCACCCGGACAAAAGTCTAACCGGTACTAGATTCAACCAACTCCAGGCCGACGTCCAGCCAGAAATCACGCCGGCAAACGCAGTCATGACGCCCGCGCCTCCGCTGCAGCACTTACTCGTAACCCCAATGATTACGACGATCGCGCTCGCGATTCTGTTGAAGTTTTCGCTCCTGGCGCTTCTCGCGAAAGTGCAGCCAGCAAAGATAACCCACAAACGCCAGCGCCAGAACTGCCATGCCGTGGAGCAACACGTCAGCCAGCAGCGGTTGAATACAATCTGACATAGCCCGGTAGGGTCATACATACGCCCATGTGGCGTGCACTGGCAAGCCTCCATTTCACTCCGCATCCTTTGTCCGCATAATCGAACAAGTCTCTCTGCGGAGCCAACGGCACAGAGTTCGTGTCACATCCCGCCCAGCCAGGGAAGGCTGGCGGGGCCTTAAGCTCAGGCTTGGCAATCTCCCGGCAAAAGCGCATAGTCGGGCTGACGCCAGGCCGCCTGGAGTTTTGTGCCGCCGCCCTTGGCTAGCAGGCTCTCGCGTTCCGCCGCCATGACTGAACAGGAAGCAGATTGTCCGGAATCTATGAAAACGAATTTGGCCTCCACCAACAACCAGTTCTTCCTAGCGCCGACAGCCTCATCGAGTTGGGGCGGCACAGCAGGCAGATGCCAATCGGTGTTTCTGATCAAGTTGACTTGGTACAAGCAGGCGCGGGATGGGACGAGGCAGGCACCCCGGCTGCGGGGTAGCCGGCTACTGGCTTCGCTGCTCTGCCTGGCAATGGTCTGCGGGATCCCCGGCGCGACTTCGGTCCAAGCCGTAACCATCAGGGATGACCAGCCTGACACGGGCTACCGGGACCTGGCCGGCAACCCGGAGTACGCGAGCGTCGGGACGTTCTCAAGCGGACTGACTGGCTGCGCAACATTGATCGCGCCGGATTGGGTGCTGACTTCGGCCCACCTTTTCATCCAGTCCTCGGGCTCCTTCACCCTCAACGGGGCGACCTACACCGCCAACCAGTTGATTAAACACCCGCAATATGTGAGAGGCCAGGAACTGCAGGGATACGACATCGGCCTGGCTCACCTGATCACCCCTGTTTCCGGCGTGACGCCCGCAATCCGCTACACGGCCTCGCTGGAACCGGTCTATGTCATGACCTTCGTCGGATTCGGCATGACCGGCACAGGGTTGACTGGCGCGAATCGGGCGGATCTCATGCCGCGGGCATTCCAAAACATGGCCGATGGGGATTTCGGCAACGCCGCGGTGTTGCTGGGCTCGGATTTCGATAATCCCTACACCACTGCGGACAACGGTTTTGGGGACCCGACTCCGCTGCCGCTCGAAGGGAGTGTCGCCAATGGCGACAGCGGTGGGGGGGTGTTTCTCACTGTCGGTTCGCAAACCTACCTCGCCGGCGTCATCTCCTTTGTCGCCGCCACCGACGGGTCGGCCAACGCAGACTACGGCGATGTCACCGGCTTTGGCCGTGTATCCGCCTTCAATTCCTGGATAGACGGGATCACTCCCGAGCCATCCGCCCTAAGTCTGGCGGGGCTCGGGGCGGCTTGCGTGTGGTTATTCCGGCGACGCGGCTAGAGCATATTAATAATACTATAGCCACTACTGGGCCTTGGTGATAGGGTTGTGAGCATGAAGACCCTGTCGGTGGATTTGCGCGAACGGATTCTGGGCTCGTACGATGCGCAGGAAGGCACTCGCGACGAGATAGCGGACCGCTATCGGGTGTCCTTGGGCATGGTTAAGAAGCTCTTGCAACAGCGTCGCCAGACTGGGGATATCGGGCCGCGGCATCACTATTCGGGACGCAAGCCCATGATTTTGGACCGGCACCGGCAGCGGATGCGACAACTGTTGTCCCGACGGCCAGACCTGACCCTTGCGGAACTGAGGAAGGCTGCCGGCTTGGCCTGCTCCCTGCCTGCGATTCATTACACCCTGGCGGCGATGAACCTGACATATAAAAAAAGACACTCCGTGCCAGCGAGCAGGATCGAGAAGACATAGCTGTGGCGCGAGAGTTGTGGCGACGTGAATTCGCGCAAGCCGCCGCCGGCTCGCTGGTGTTTCTGGATGAATCGGCGGCCAAAACCAACCTGACGCGGCTGCGGGGACGGGCTCCGCGAGGGGAGCGTGTCCACGACCATGCGCCCGCAGGTCGTTGGGGTACCACAACCATGATTGGCTCGGTTCGACTGGACGGAACGACCGCCTGCATGACCATCCAGGACGCAACGGACACCGCGGTCTTCCGCGCCTATGTGCAGCACGTTCTGCTTCCGACGCTCAAGCCTGGGGATGTGGTCATTCTCGACAACCTCTCGCCGCACAAGCATCCCGAGACTACCAGACTGGTTGAACAGGCTGGTGCCCGGGTTCGGTTTTTACCGCCGCATTCTCCGGACCTCAATCCCATTGAGAAGATGTGGAGCAAAGTGAAGGCAACGTTGCGCTCGGCCAAGGCACGCACACAGCCCGCTCTGGAAGCCGCCATCGCTTGCGCCTTAGCCGCCGTCACCTCGGCGGACGCCATGGGTTGGTTTGCCTCCTGCGGCTACAGTATTAGTTAATACGCTCTAGCCGCGAGGAATCAACAGCGAAATTGCGATCGCACGACTTCACCTCTGGCAGTTTCTTTGACCTACTGCTGCTGGAGGCGGAAGAAAGCAGTGCTGTTGGTAACCGGCACGAGCGCGCAGTACTGGCCGTTGGTCAAAGTCAGCGCGGGATTGAGGAGAGCCCAGTTGGTGGTGGAGAGGTTGGGATTACTCCAAAGGTTGTAGGTGACGCCGCTGTCCGGCCAGCAGAGCATGAGGTTGATACCGGAGCGACTGTATGACAAGGCGGGGCGGGTGGCAGCGATGAGGGCAACGATCTGGGCGCGGTAAGTGGCAATGTTGGCGGAATAGGTCAGGTTGTTGTACACGGCCGTGTTGCCGGGTTGATTGGTCCCGAAGGTAGAAACGGCATCCATCATGCCGACCAGTTGCCAGGTCGAACCGCTCTTTTGGAACACCCCACCGCCGGAATCACCGGCGGCGGCTTGCGCTTCATCGGAGGTTTGCTGCGAACTGGAAAAAGTAGTGCTAAAAGCGGTGACATCCCCAAGGCCGGCATTGATGACGGTGGTGCCGCCTGGGTTCACTTTGTTATTGCCCCAACTCTTAACCTGGCCGGCTGACCAGTAAAAGCCGGTGTAAGCGCCGATGTTGGTCTGGGCCGAGCCGGCGATGTGGCCACAGCCGATCATGTCCACCTGAGACGATGCGGCCGGGGCAGTCGTGGCCAGAGACAACCTTGGCAGCGGCGGCAGGGCTCGGAGGTGGAACATGACCAAGTCAGTATTCGAGCCATCTGAGTTGGTCAGGCGCAGCGAGGTACCATCGTAGGGAAAGAGCATGCCACCGAAGGTAGCATTGCCGGGGCCGACGTGGTATGCGGTCAGCACCCAGCCGGCGCCGAGATAGACGCCGCTGCAGCAGGTGACATAACCCACGTTGGACCAGGGTGAGCCGTCGGTGGGGGCGTTGGTGTTGGCGGCAGAATTGGCGTCCACGACGGCGGAGGCGCTGAACAACTGGCAACACCAAGCCACCAGAACAATGAGCGGGAACACACACGGGTGTTCCACGACGGTGGCGTGATGAGCTTTCATCTAGCCATCGTAATAACCCACCACCGCTTGCGGATCAACTGCGGTGACGAGCAGGCCGAGCGCCGCCAGCACAGAGTGCCAGTGGAAAAACCGAGCCTAGTTAACTACCACGATGCGGAAAAACCGCTGGGGGATGAGACCCAGCTCATCCGCGAGGCCGCAGAACTCCGAGGCAGTCTCGGCCTCAGCCGTAACGTCGGTCAAGTCGGTCCACTCCGCATCAGTAACATTGTCCTTGTATTGGATCCGGTAGGTCTGGCCCGGGATCGAGTTCCAGGTCAGCACTATCGCGTCGTCGGCGATCACCGCACTGGCAATGACCACTGGGGCGACCACCACAACCGAGAAGCTCTGCGCGACGCTCTGAATCGGTGTGCCATTGTCGGTCACGCGGATGGTGACCATGTTCGTGGTGCCGACGTCGGCAGAACCTGGCGTCCAATTGAAAACACCGGTGCCGGGATCAATGACCGCGCCGGCGGGGGCAGCGTCAAGGCTGTAGTTAAGCGTCTGCGGCGGGGCCTCAGGATCCGTAGCTGAAGCCGTGACGATGGCCGGGCTGCCGGCATGGGCAGTTCGGCTAGGGATCGCGGCAAGGCTGGGAGCCGTATTGATGAGCAGCACCGCCGGGTCGCTGGTGGCGCTGCCAGCCAGGTTCGTGACGATCACAGTATAAGCGCCGGAATCAGCCGATTGAACGTCGCTGCGGGTGTAAGCGGAACCGGTGGCCCCCGAAATAGAGTCGCCATTGAACATCCATTGATAGCTCAACGCGGTGCCGGTAGCCCCGACGCTGAATGTGACCGCCGCCCCGGCGCCCACGGCCTGGCTGACCGGTTGCGCGGTAATCACAGGCGGATCCAGGACCACAAGAAAAGCCTGGTCGCTCAAGACACCGCCCGCGGGGTTTGTGACGCCGACGGTGTAAACGCCTTCGTCAAGCTCGCCAATGCCCGTCAGCGTCAGCGTTTCTGTCAGCGCGCCGGAAACAGCACCACCGTCACTCAAGTCCGCGCCGTTCTTCTGCCAGCGGTAAGCGAGCGGCGTCTGGCCCACAGCGGCGACCGTGAAGGACACCGTGCTGCCGACCTGATTGGTCTGGCTGGCCGGCTGGGCGGTGATGGCCGGGGCAACCAGCAACACGGCGTTAGCACTGACTGCCGGCCCCACGCCGTTGGCCACCGCGACTGTATAGGTGCCGGCATCAGCCGCCTGGGCATTGTTGACCGTGAACGCTGACGCCGTCGCCCCCGCAATGTTCACCCCGTTAAGCCGCCATTGGTAGCTCTGCGGGTTGTTGGTGGCGACGACGCTAAAGGTCGCGCTGCCACCCACCGCGACAGTCTGGCCGGCGGGCTGAGTCACGATGGAAGGCGGGTCAAAGTACTCAACAAGCACGTCGTCAGTGTAAGCCGTGATCGCAGTCGTGCCGCTGCCGCCGCCGATCAGAACTGTGTTCCAGTTCCTCGCGGTCACGCCGGTAACGGTGCGTGTGGCTACGTCATCTACGGTGAAGTTGTAGGTCGTGCCGTCGGCTAGCCGCTCAATCGAGAACTTATGCCACCCAGCCCCGCGCATTCCGCCCGAGGTATTGGTGGCGCAATTCATCCAACCGTAGCTGGTTGAAGGATACAGCACGCGTAATTGGTACTTCTTATTGTCGTAAGCGGCGTCCGGGTAGTTTGTACTGATGCTGTTGTACTTGCCGATGGCCAGCACCTGGGTAAGGCTGCCCGGGTAGGCCCCCCCCGAGTAGGACCGCAATTCGACGTATGATTTGGCGCTGGAGTTGTCATCATACCAATAGAAGCTCAGCCTGGTATGGCCGCTGTAGCTGCCAAAGTTGTGATACATGTAATCACCAGTGCTGTTCTGATAGGCGCTGTAACTGCCACCGCTCGTGTGATTCTGCGCTGTCGAAATCGTCAAATCCAAACTGCTGACGATGGTCCACTGGTCCATGTTTCCCGTCTCGAAGTCGTCCTTGAACGCTACGGCCGCCGTCAGCGTCAGTGCGGCCTCGGAGCTGGTGACCTTGCCCGCGAGGTTGCTAACCACCACCGAGTAAAAGCCCACATTAGCCGACTGGACGTTGCTCTTGGTATAGCTGCTGCCAGTCGCGCCGGAGATATTCGCTCCATTGAGCCGCCACTGATAAGTTGGAGCGGGATTGCCCGTGGCGGTCACGCTGAAGGTCGCGCTGGCGCCGGACGCCAGCGTCTGGCCCGTTGGCTGCACAGTAATCGCGGGCGGCACATACACCGTCAACACCACGTTCCCGCTCGTCGCGCTGCCGGCGGCGTTCGTGACTACTACCGTGTAGCTCCCCGCATCCGTGGCCTGGACATTGCTCAAACTATAGCTCGTGCCCATAGCGCCGCTGATCGGCGTCCCGCCCTTGCGCCACTGGAAGGAGAGCGGCGCCGTTCCCGTAGCCACGACCGTAAACGTCACATTGGTTCCCTGGATCACCGCCTGGCTCTGCGGCGGCGTCGGGATGCTCGGCGGCACAATAACCGTCAGGATTGCCGGATCGCTGGTGGCACTGCCAAAGTCGTTGGTCACCACCAGCACATACGTCCCGGCGTCGGCCGGCTGCACGTCGGCATCGGTGTAGCTGTTCTGAGTCGCGCCTGCCAGCGGCGTGCCATTCAAATACCATTGGTAGTATAGAGGCACAGACCCGGCCACCGTCACAGCGAAGCCGGCGCTGGTGCCCTGGTTTCGAATCAGGCCTTGCGGCTGCGCCACAATGGACGGGGGCGAATCCGCTACCGACACCATCAGAAGGGCATTGGAGCTGGTCACTGAACCCAGCGCATTGCTCACCACGACCGAGTAGCTGCCAGTATCCGACGCCTGCGCATTTGCCAGCGTAAAGCGGCTGGCCGTAGCGCCTGAGATTGTATCGCCATCCTTCTGCCACTGATACACCAGCGGCGCGGTGCCCGTGGCCGTCACTGAGAAGGTCGCATTGCCGCCCGGATAGACGTTCTGGTCCTCCGGCTGCGCCGCAATAACTGGCGCCGCGTTCACTGTCACCGCAAAGGTCTTCGTGGCGCTCATGCTCGGCGAACCGCTGTCGGTGACCCGGACGGTGAGGTTATAGGTGGCCGGCCCCTGCCCCGCCGTGGGCGTCCAGGAAAACACGCCCGTGTTCGCGTCAATCGTGGCCCCCGCAGGCGCGCCGGCATCCAGACTGTAAGTGAGCGCCGGGTTTTGCACCTGGAGGAAGTTGTCCAGATAGACATTATAGGCACCCGCGCCCCCCGCCGCCACCAACGCCAAGGCCTCCAGAACGCCCTTGCCGGTAGTGGATTCGAGAAGCCCGTTGCCGGTAAAACCGGTTACCGGCTCTTGGGGCAGGTTGAATTTCAGCGTGGTCCAACTGCCCGCCGCCACCGTGCGGCTCGGGTTGGGCGAAGAGCCATTCTTGCCCGGCACGCCCACATACTCGATCGTGCCACTGGTCCCACCGTCGCTGCCAATGGCACCGGTCGGATTAGTCTCGCGCACATTCACCCCCACCTTAAGCGCCTTGGACGAATAAAGGTCAAACCAAAGGGACTTGGTAATATCAATAACCGGATTGGGGTTAGTGGCGGCATTATAAGTCGTGAAGCGAAGCCACGGATCGGAGGTACCGGTCAGGAAACTCCAGTAGGCATGCAGCACGCGGGTGCTTGAATTGCCGGAGGGGAAAGTGGCGGTTGGGACATCGTAATTGGTCACAGTGCCGTCCAGGAAGACGCTGGTCGTGCTCGAATTGCCCGGCTTGCGGAACATGATCTTGTCCGTAGGCGTGCCGTCCGCAAAGCTCTCGAAATCCTCGATTTGGGTCACCGCGCCAACCAGGTCCCCCGAACTCAGGCTCACAGCCAAGCTCAGCGCGCTGTTCTCCGCCACGGTCTGGCTCCCAATCGCGGCCAGGACCGGCGGCGGGCGGTACAACTGGGTTGCGGGAATCAATGCCTTGACCTGGCTGGCGCTGGACCAGCGCAGTTCGGCCAAAGCCGAGCCGGTGTTCTCGTAGTAATCCAACTGAATGTCATATTTCTGCCCGGCCGTCAGCGCAATGGACCCGCTCCACTCGGTGGCACTTTGGCCGGTCCAGTGATCAATCAGCAGCACGCCGTTAACCCACAGCCGCACCCCGTCGTCCGTGGTCGTATAGAACGTGTAGGTCTGGCTGTAACGCGGCTGCACCTGGCCGGTCCAGCGCACGGAGAAGGCATCCGCGCCAACGCCGCTGACGGGCGCGCCGCTGGCCCAGTCAAAACTGATCGGCCCGTCCAGCCGGGAGAGGCGCAGAGCGCTGAAATCGGTGTTGTTGTAATACAGACCCCGCAGGCCCCCACCCGTCCCCACGGCCACTGCCGTCGCCGTCACCACCAACTGCGCCTGGCTGCTCGTCACGGAACCACCGGCGTTGCTGACCACCACCGTATAGAAGCCCGCATCCGACAATTGCACACTCGAAAGGGTAAGCGTCGAAGCGGTTGCGCCGGAGATGTTGACCCCGTTCTTCTTCCATTGATAACTGGCCGTGGTCGCGCTGCTGACTGCCACGGTGAACGTGGCGGTCTGGCCAGGGTCCTTGGTCACACTTGCCGGCTGCGTCGTAATGACGGGAATTGGATTAACGACGTTGATGGACAGGGACACTTGCTGCCCAAAGGAAACATAGCTGGCACTGTTCATCTGCATGACCACCGAGTAAGAACCGGGCGTGGTCGGCGCGGTAAAGCTAACGGGTATGCTGGCATTCCCCCCGGGCGCCACATTGGCGCTGATCGGCGTGGCGTTCGGCGCGCCCATTTGCGTGCCGCTGACATAATTGAGCGTATAGCCATCCCCCCCGTCGGCAATCCAGGTGGTGGTGCCATTGTTGTTCATAGTCCAGGTGCAGGTGAAAGCCTGGCCGGGGGAGAAGTTGGCGCCATTGGCGACTGTCTTGGACACAAACGAGGCGTTGTCCGTGCCGCCAATGATCAGGCTCATGTAATGCGACCAGTCCCAATACGAGCCGGGATCAGTGTGGGAGTTGCAGTAGGGATCAATGCCAAAGTTGGCGGCTGCATAGGAACACCAGGCCGAAGACGACTTCGCGTTGTGGCCCACAATGTGATTCCGGTCCTTGGCGATGCCGAACTTGTCGCAGAAATGCCGATACAGCAGCGCCGATGCCTGGTACATGGATTCGGTGAACCAAGCCGGGTTGCTGACAAAACCCTCGTGCTCAACCCCCAACGAATAACGATTCCAACACGTCGCGTGCCAGGCATAGTTGGCCTCACGAACCAGTTGCGAGATCTCGCCCGGGGCGGCATCGCTCGATGAGTCCTTCAGCCCATTTACCGTGTAGTGGCAACTGACGGAGATGTCACAGCGCCGCAGGTAAGAGGTGCCGCTGAGGTAGTATCCCTCCATGCTGTGCACAACGCAGAATTTGTGGCCGTAGCCGCTGGTGTACCATTTGGTGCAGGCTGTGATCAGTTCGTCCTGCGCCGGGCCATAGTCCGTAGTGGCAAACGCGGCCCAGGCGCCAATAAGGGAAACGAAACCAAGGGTGAGGAGTTGTTTGGGATTCATGATCGTTGGAATTTCCGAGCTCGATACTGCACAAGCTGAACTTGCATTCTCGGACGGTAATTGTAGGAACACGCCGGACGAATGCAAGCACAATCGTGCTTTGCTGACCAACAAGACCCTGCCAGAAGTTGGACGCGATCTCTGCTTGCGGGACTGCAGATTTGCCGCCAGTTGACTGCCCGCTATGGCAATGAAACACAGATTAAGACTCCTGAAGCTGTCCACACCCGCCCTGGCAGGATACGTACTGGCCGCCCTGTTGCTCGCGGGTTGCCAGACGCCGCCGCCCAATACGCTGGCAACCCATGACTCCACCCGGTGGCAAAAAGACATCGCGGCCTTTCGGGCGATGGATGCCACGAATCGCCCGCCTGACGGTTGCATTGTTTTCGTCGGCAGCTCCAGCATCCGCCTCTGGAAGACGCTGGCCCAGGATTTCCCGGGGCTGCCCGTGGTAAACCGCGGCTTCGGCGGCTCACAACTCGCCGACTCGGTCAACTACGCGGAGGAGCTCATTACGTCGTATCACCCGCGGCAGGTGGTGATCTATGCCGGCGGGAACGACATCAAGGCCGGCAAAGCCCCGGAGCTCGTCTACGGCGATTTCGTGGCCCTGGCAAAGAAGATACGCGCCGGGGCGCCCCGGGCCAGCATCGCCTTCATCTCCAGCGCCCCCAACCCCGCCCGCTGGGCCCAGGTGGAGGAGGTCCGGAAGCTTAACTCGCTGGTCAGCGCCTACTGCGCGCGGCACGACTGCACGTTCATCAATGTGTTCCCGCTGATGCTCGGCCCGGATGGTGTGCCCAAGCCCGACATCTACGTTGCCGACCGGCTGCACATGAACGCAAAGGGATATGCGATCTGGCGCGAGGCGGTGGGCCCGCACCTGAAATAGCCCGCCGGCGCTCCGACGCCGGCCGCTATCGGGGCACCAAGCATTCGGGCCGCGGCGATTGCGCCACGCGCCCACAGGGAGTATGGTATGCACACAGTACGGGCGACGGCTCGCAGCAGACTGCGAACCCAGCCCAACGGGAGAATCCTATGGACAAACTTGAGAAGATCGCCGTGCTGGAAAGCGAAGTTCAAGCCGAGCTGGTGGACAGCGTGCTGGACGAACGCGACATCCCCCACCTCATGCGCAGCTACCATGATTCCGCCTACGACGGCATATTTCAAACCCACGCCGGCTGGGGGCAAATCGAGGCGCCCGCAGCCTTCCGCGACGAGATACTGGCCGTGATCGAAGACGTGAAGCAGCAGGCAGCGGCGGGTGAGCAGTAGCTTGCCGGCCTATTTGGCCCGAACGTCGTAGCACAACAGCGAGTCCCAGTCGCGCAGATAAAGCCTGCCGTGGGCGATGACCGGGTAGGGCCAGGCCTTCTTGCTGCTGCGGTCAGGCTGCTCGAAGCGGCCATGTTCCTTGAAACCCTCGGGCGAGGCTTCAATGAGCACGACCGTGCCCTTGTCCTCGGCGCGCAGATAAAAGCGGCGATCGGCGTAGATGAGCGACCCCTTGCCGAGCTGGTTGTAGTGCCACCTGGCCGCGCCGGTCTTGAAGTCCTGGCACGCCCACCCCTTATCGTCCGCATGGCCATACACGAAATCACCGACCTTGATGACGCCGCCGTGCTTGTTGCTCAATTCCTTGTTGGCGTAAACCTCTTCCGCCGTGAACTTGCCGCCCGCCTGGCTGATCCGAAACAGGTTGCAGCCGACGCCGTAGGCCGAAGTAACATAAACACAGCCGTCGCTGTAAATAGGCGTCGGGATGACCGCCGTGCGGCCCTTGCGCGCCGCGGACCAGAGCAGCTTGCCATCCGCCGCCGCCACCCCCGCCACGCTATCCGCCGTAAGCTGGATATACTGCCGCACCCCCCCGATCTGCGCCACGATCAGCGACGAGTAGTGCGGCGCATCCGTAAAGTCCTTGCTGCGCCAGATGACCGCACCAGTCTTCTTGTTCAACGCAACGATGGCCCCTGCCATGCCGCCGGGGGTGACCACCACCTTGTCGCCGTCAACCAGCGCCGATTCCGAAAAGCCCCACTGCGGGCGTTTGCCGCCGAAGTCCTTGATGAAATCCTTGCGCCAAAGCTCCTTGCCCTCCGAAGCGGCATAACAAACCAGGTCGCCCCATTGGCCGACGGCCACCAGCAGACCGTCCGCGACCGTCGGCGTCGCGCGCGGTCCTTCAAAGGCCGGCATGCCTGGCGCGCCGGCTTTGCCGAGCCTCGCCAACCAGACCTTCTTACCGTCGGCGGCGTTCAAGGCGACGACCGAGCAGACCTCGCTGTCTTCGCCCGTGGTGTAGATGCGATCGCCCACGACCGCCACGGTCGAATAGCCGACCCCCAGGCCAGCCGTCTTCCATGCCAGCGGCGGCCCGCCCGGCGGCAGCTCCTGCAAAAGACCCGTCTCCGCAGAAGCGCCATCGCGATTAGGACCCCGGAACTGCGGCCAATCGCCCGGCGCGGCGATCACGGCAGAAGTCAGCGAGAGAAAGATTACAGTGCCAGCCAGACGAAGCCACGATGGTTGCAAGAGCCTTTGCATAAGTTGCGCGGGATAATTGCGAAGGCCCGGCCCAATTGCAATGGGAATGGCAAACTCGCATAACTAACGCCCTGCTCACCGGAACCCCACCGTCTGCTCACCGTCACCCCTCCGTAGCACCTCTCATAATTTATGAGAGGTGCTACGGAGG
>CAZDOO010000085.1:0-23482 GCA_964507045.1 uncultured Verrucomicrobiota bacterium
GTCACCTCCCCGTTGACCCTCTGCAAACTTGGCAGAGGTTCAACGGTGAGGTGACGGTGAGGATACGGTGAGGAGACGGTGAGGTAGGCCAGGGCGGAGGGTAAAATGACCCGGATCGGGAGGTTTTCGGCCTTTTTGGGCCAGGCGACCCCGGTCCTCACGTGGTGCGGCGCGCAGCTTGGCCTGTAACAAGCGCCGGCATGCCTTCTCACTGTCTCAGGAATGGACAGGATGCTATTCATCAGTCCGGCGACTGCCAAGTGTGGGGGTAGTGACCCAGGCGTCTCGCTTGCGCGCTACGGCTTTGTTACTGGGCCGGGGGCAAAGGGGCCGAGCCGCCAGGATTCAACTTGAGGCAGCGCTCTGCCTCGCCGAATCAAACCCAGCCGCAGAGTTCACTCCGAGGGTTGCCAGAATTGGCGAAGCGTGTGACCGAGGTCGGTGGCGGTGCGGACAGGCACGGTTCGCCACCACGAGGGAAAGAGTCGGCGGTAACGTTGCTCGGCAAAGCGGGCGTCAATGAGGAGGACAACGCCGCGGTCGGTCTCGGAACGAATAACCCGGCCAATCGCCTGCAGCACACGGTTCATGCCGGGAAAGGTGTAGGCGTAGTCGAAACCCGAGCTGCTCTGCTCCTGAAAGTAGTCGCGGATCAGATCCCGCTCGATACAGAGCTGGGGCAGGCCCACGCCGACGATAATGGCGCCGATCAACCGGTCGCCGACCAGGTCAATGCCTTCGCCGAATACGCCGCCCATGACCGCGAAGCCCACGAGGGTTGCGCCGTGCTCGGCAGCGAATGCCTCCAGAAACGCCTCGCGCTCGGGTTCGCTCATGCCGGGGCGCTGGACGAGAATCGGCACGGTGGGGTGCAGGGCGTGGAACTGCTCCTGCACGGCGGTCAGATACTGGTAGGAGGGGAAGTAAGCGAGGTAGTTGCCGGGCCGCCCTGCCACGAGAGAGGCTAAAGCGTGCACCACGTCCCCGAGCGACGCGGCGCGGGCTTTGAAATGCGTGCGGATGCGGTCCTGCACCAGCACGGCCAGGTGCTCCGGCGGGAACGGGGAAGGCAGTTGGAGCACCGGATCTTGCGGGGTGCCGCCTAGCAGGGAGCGGTAGTAGTCAATCGGCGCGAGCGTGGCCGAGAAAAAGACGGCGGCCTTGCCGCGTGCCAGCGCCTGGCTGAGGAGGTGGGAGGGGTCCAGGCAGAATAGCCGGACGCGGACGGCGGAGCCGGGCTCGAGGATCGTCACGTAGCGCTCGTCGTAAACTTGGGCGGTGCGGTGAAAGGAACGCAGCCGAAAGTAGAGTTCAAGCAATTCGTCGCGGAAGCTGGCAGGCAGATTGCGGGCGAGCCAGGTTTCCGTCTCCTTGAGAGCGCGTTCCAGCGGCGGCATCAGCTCGGCGGGGAAGTCACGGGTCGTGAGGGGGGGCGCATTGCGTGCCACGCTCGCCCTCCGCTGAGCTGCCGCGGAGGTCGCGGACGGCAACAACTCGCTTCCGGCGGCGGCGTCGCCAGGCTCGGAGAGTTCCGGGCTGGGGGTAACGGGGCGGCAGAGCTTTCTCAGGGCCGAACTGAGGCTGCTGAGCGCTTTGGCGCAGCGCGGGACCGCATCCTTGAGGGTGCGCCGGACGTCACGAATCTCCCGGGCCTCGAGATCGGCCGAGAACATATCGCGTGCGCGGTCCACGAGGTTGTGGGCTTCGTCCACAAGGAAGGCGTAGTCGCCGACGTCCTCGGCGAAGTGTCGGCGCAGATAGGCCTTGGGGTCGAAGACGTAGTTGTAGTCGCAGACGACAACATCTACCCAGCTCGACACGTCCAGCGAAAGCTCAAACGGGCAAACCTCGTGCGCCCGGCTGACCGCTTCCAGCACCGGGCGGGTGATTTCCTCGCGGCTGAGCGCGTCGCGCATGGCGGCCTGGTTACGGTCGTAGTAGCCGCGCGCGAAGGGGCACGTCAAACAGTCGCACCGCTGACCTTCCTGGACGCAGATCTTCTCCTTGGCGATGAGGGTCAGTGTCCGCACGCGGGCGCCAGCCTGGCGCAGCTCGGCGAGAGCTTGTTGCGCGACGGCGCGTCCGACCGTGCGCGCGGTGAGGTAGAAGATGCGTTCGAGCTTGCCTTCACCCAGCGCTTTGATGGCCGGGAAGAGCACGGAGACGGTCTTGCCGATGCCCGTGGGCGCTTCGAGAAACAGGCGCCCGCCCCGGGCCAGGGCGCGGTAGGCGGCAACCGCAAGCGGCCGCTGGCCGGGGCGGTAACGGGGGAAGGGGAAGGCAAGGGAGCGGCTGAACTCGTCCCGCTGGCGGCACCATTGCTGGTGGGCGTGGAGCCAGTCGAGATAAACTGCGGTTGTCTCCTGAAAGAACGCCGTGAGGTCCGCCAGGGAGAAGTTCTCGCGGAACTCGGTCAGCTCCCCAGTGTCCAGGTCGAGGTAAGTTAACTGGATAGCAACTTGTTCCCGGGCGTTGTCGTGGGCGTAGATGAAGCCGTAGAGCCTGGCCTGGGCCCAATGCAGCGGGTCGGCGACGCGGTCCCATCCGCCCTGAACCGTCTTGATCTCCTCCAGCAGCACTTCCTGAGCATCCACGCCAGCCCTGATCTGCTCAGGCTCGGCGGGAGGTTTGGGCTCGCGGGGACGCTCGCGCTCCCGGGGTGTGACCAGCAAGCCGTCAATGCGGCCCTGGACGCGCAGGATAAGCGCAGGGGTTTCGAGGTCATAACTAACGGGGACCTCTTTTTGGTAGCCGGCCGGGCGGGAGCGCTGGAGGCGTTGGTGGCCGCGGGTGCCGGCCAGGGCACGGTGGTGAGGGCCGACGAAATCGCGTTCGCCGCCAAGGTCACCCCGGCGCAAAGCGAACTCGACCAGTTCGCGCACCTGGATGGAAAACACTGGTTTCGGGGCCGATGCCACGCCGCGAGTTTCAGCGTCGGAACTGGGCGGGGCAACAGAATTAATTGGATGAGCAGTCTGACCCATACCAACCAGGCTTGCCGGAGACGCCAGGTCGCGCGGGTGTGGGTGCTTCAGAACCGGTGGACGAGCTTCTCGACGAGGAACGTGCTTTCGCGCATCGCCTGTTCGCTGAAGGGGCCGAACCACTCGGCAATCTGGCGGAAGCGGGCAATGAATTCGGCTTTGTCGCCGCGCTCGACGAGGCTGAGGTTCTGCTGCATGGACTGGAGGAAGTCCTTCAGGAGCGCTTGGCGCTCGGGCGTGGCAAACACGATCTCGGCGTAGAGAGAGGGGTCCTGGGCAAAGAGACGGCCGACCATCGCCAGTTCCAGGCGGTAGATCGGGCTGGAAAGGTCCAGCGTGCGCAGAATGGGAACGCCACGGGAATAGAGGAATTGGCCGAAGGTAAAGGTCGCAAAGTGGCGCAACGCCTGCACCACGCCCATCAACTCGTCATGCTCCGCGGCGGGGGTCTCCACCAGCACGTTGCCCCACAGCGTGAGCTGGTCCAGGAACCACTGGCATTTGTCCATATCCCGGCCCGGGCTGAAGACGACGATCTGCTTGTCCATGGTCACCGTGGCCGGGCCGAAGAGGGGGTGCAGGCCGACGACGGGGCCGGCGTGGCCTTTGAGCATGGCGTCTAACGGGCCGCGCTTTAGGCTGGTGACGTCGGTCAGGATGCAGCCGGGAGGGAGGTGGGGGCCGATCTGGAGGGCGATGGCGGGCGTGATGTCAATGGGCACCGCCAGCAGGCACAGGTCAATGCCGTCAGTGAGCGAGCGGACCTTGGGCCAATCCTCGCGGTCCAGGATGCGGACTTCGTAGTCGGATTGGCGGAGCCAGGTGGAGAAGAACCGCCCCATGTTCCCGAGCCCGCCGACAATGAGCACCTTGGCGCCGGGCCGGACGCTGCGGCGGCTGAGGGTGTTAAGCTGGCCGATGCGGGAATGGCGAAGCATCGTCCGGAACAGGTCTTCGACGTAATCGGGGTCGAGGCCGGCCTGCGTAGCCTGGCTGCGGCGCGCGGAGATGAGGTTCTCCTCGCGGGCCGGGTGAAAGGTTGGCAGATCGTGCTGCTTCTTGATTTCGGCAACCTGCTGGATGACGCGGCCGCGCTGGACCAGCAGGTCCACGAGTTGCTGGTCGATGCGGTCTATCTGTTGGCGCAAAGATTCCAGGGCGGGTTTCGAGTCAGTCGGAATGCCGGGGGCGGCCTTGGCCGACGGGCGTGACTTGGAGTGCGGTTTAGTCATGGCGGGTGCGCGGCGGGTGTATTGGAACGATCATCGCGGACAGGGTAGTATGCGGGTGGCGAAAAGGCAAGATGACCGCGCGGCCAGGATGGTGTCCGGAGACAGTTTTTCGTGGCATCAGCCGGTTAAGGCAGTAGACTGGGGGGCATGTCGAGTCAACGTTGGCGGCCAGTGTTCTGGTCGGGAGTAGCGATCTGCGCGATCTGGCTGGTGGCGCTGGCCGGTTACCGGATTGCGAAGAACGGCAAGATGACGGCGGAGAAGGTGAAGGCCTACGCCGAGGCGGTGGATATCAGCAAGCTGAAGGGGGAGGCGCGGGCGCGGGCGATTCGGGAATTGGCGGACAGGCTCAACGCGCTGACGCTGGAGGAGCGGCGGCGGGCGAGATTGGATCGCACGGCGTGGACTTGGTTTGATCGGATGACGGAGGAGGAGAAGGCGGGGTTCATTGAGGCGACGATGCCGACAGGCTTCAAGCAGATGCTGACGTCGTTTGAGCAGTTACCCGAGGAGAAGCGGCGCAAGACCATTGATGATGCGCTGCGGCGGCTCCGAGACTCGCGGGATCAGGCGGGGATCGGCGCTGGCGGCGGCCGGCGGATTGGCACCAACTCGCCACCGGTTCTCAGCGAGGAATTGCAGGCCAAGGTGCGAACCATCGGGCTCAAGTCGTTCTATAGCCAAAGCTCGGCCCAGACCAAGGCGGAGCTGGCCCCGGTTTTGGAAGAGCTGCAGCGGGTGATGGAAAGCGGCCGGCCGTTCCGCCAAAGATGAGAGGCGTGAGGCAGGAGAAGCGCAAGGGGCAGGGGGCGAGGCGCCCAAGGCGAGGCGTTTGCCCTGTCAGCGCCTTTACGCTGATCGAGCTGCTGGTGGTGATCTCGATTATCGCCATCCTGGCGGCCCTGCTGCTGCCGGCGTTGAGCCGGGCAAAGGAGGCGGGGCGGGCAACGGTATGCCTGAGCAACTTGCGCCAAGTCGGCATCGCCCTGCAGGTCTATGCCGGCGACTACAGGAATAGGCTGCCCCTGATGTCCGATATCTATCCCGGGGTAACCAACCAGTTTCCCGGCCCGGACCAGGTGTTGTCCAATCAGCTTGGCAACCTCAATGTGCTCCGCTGCCCGTCGGACAAGTGGGCGGCGGACAAGACCGTGCCTTTCCCGCAGAAGGCCGCGACCTATTTTGATCAAACGGGGTGCAGCTTTGCGTGGAATACCCTGCTCAACGGTCAGGATGCGGAAAACCTAAGCGCGCTGGGGCTGAGGTTTGATCCGCACCAAATGCCGCTGATGTACGACAAGGATAAGTTCCATATCGCCCGCGGCGAGGGGAAGGCCAAGAACTTTCTGTACGCTGACGGCCACATCAAGAACCTCCTCACGATTGAGGGAACTATCAAACCCAGCCAGTGATTCAACTCCAGAACTTATGCAAGACGTTCGGCCGTCGGCCGGCGGTGGTTGACCTGACATTGCAGGTCCCGGCAGGGGAGATCTACGGCCTGCTGGGGCACAATGGCGCGGGCAAGAGCACGGCCATCGGCATGATGCTGGGCCAGGTTTGGCCGACGAGCGGCGAGGTGAGGATTTGTGGGCACGATGTAACCGCCCGCCGCCGGCTGGCGTTGCGGAGGGTGGGAGCGATCTTTGAAAGCCCAGCCTTCTACGATTATCTGAGCGGCTGGCGAAACCTGGAGATACTGAGCTCCTATACCTCCCCGACGTCGCGCCAGCGCTTGCGGGAGGTGATCGAATGGGTTGGGCTTAGCGGACGGGAAGATTCGAAAGTGAGGACCTACTCCCACGGGATGAGGGCGCGGCTGGCGCTGGCCCAGGCGCTGCTGCCCCAGCCGGAGCTGCTCATCCTCGACGAGCCGAGCGACGGCTTGGACCCGGAGGGGATCCACGAAATGCGGCAGACGATCCTGCGGCTGCATCGCGAGTTGGGACTGACGATTCTATTGTCATCCCATTTCCTGAACGAGGTGGAACAGACTTGCACGCGTATCGCGGTGCTGAACCAGGGTCGCAAGGTGTTCGAGGGCTCCCTGGCCGCTACCAAGCAGCGTGATGCCTGGATACGATTGAAGGCGGGGGATTTCGGGGCGGCGGTGAAGGAGCTTCGGCAAGCCCAATTGATCACCCGGGAACGCGATGCCCGCCTCATCGCGTTAAGCCCGGGCGTCGGGACCGACCACGTCGTGCGCCTGTTGGTGGAGCGCGGGATTGCCGTCTATGAGATTGCGCCGGTGGAAGAGACGCTGGAGGAGTTCTACCTGTCGCTCATGAGCGGGCAGAAGGAGGCTAAATGAGCATGTTTTTGCGGCACCTGCGCAACGAGCTCTGGAAGCTTTTTGGCAAGAAGCGCACGTACATAGGCTTCGGCGCGTTTCTGCTGGCGCAGAATGCAATGCTGCTCACTTTTCACTACACCCGTTGGCAGACGCAGATGGAGGCCATGCTGGCCGGCAACGGCTACCTGGCGCAGGAATACTTGTCCGCCCTGACCGTTTCGCTGATCATGCTAATCCCCCAGATCGCGTTGCTGCTGCCCCTCTATGTCGCGCTGGTAGGGGGTGACCTGCTGGCCAAGGAAGTGGAGGACGGAACACTGCGGATGATCCTGTCGCGACCGATTTCCCGCCTGCGGCTATTGATGGTGAAGTGGGTGGCGGGGGCGATCTTCTCGACGGTGCTCGTCCTGGTGCTGGGCGGGACGGCGCTTGGCTTCGCCCGGATGTGGTTTCCGTGGAAGGGGATGTTTGTCTTCATACCGGGGCAAGTGTTCAATGTGCTGAGCCCCGGGGGGGGCTTGCAGTTGTATATGCTCTCGCATCTGTTCATGACGCTCAATGCGACGGTGGTGCTGGGGGTCGCGTTCATGTTCTCATGCTTCAATATGAAGCCCGCCGCCGCCACGATCCTCGCGCTCTCGGTGCTGTTCGTGAACCTGGTGATGGAAGGTATCCCTTTCTTCGAGCGCTACCATGAATACCTGCTGACTTACCATTTCCGCTGCTGGTACCATGTCTATACCCAGCCAGTTCCCTGGACGCAAATCGGGCAATCCTTGTGCGTCCTGGCTGCGGTTAGCCTGACCACCTTTCTCATTGGCGCGGCCGCATTCCAGGCGCGCGATATCAAGTCCTAGATGTCCTTTCGGCGCCCGCGCGGACGGCGGGTGCGGTGGTCAGGAATGCCTCCGCTGGAGGCCCAAGATATTGGCTGTCGCCGCCGGCGGTTCCACAACTAATGGTGGTTTCAGGCTAAATGGGCCTGAAATTGCAGTTGTGTTTGAAGCCCGTTTTTCTTATACTTTCGCGACCTTGAATGGACGGCCACAGTGCCTGTCCGGAACGATTTTATGGCTGAGCAAAACGCGGTTGAAGCGACAGAGAAATTGCCGGTGTCCCCTAGTGCGCCAGAGAAGTATGACGCGTCAAAGATTGACAAGCTGGAAGGGCTGGAAGCGGTGCGCAAGCGCCCGGGAATGTACATCGGCGACCCGGATGAGCGCGGTCTGCACCACAGTGTTTTCGAGGTGCTGGACAACTCGATTGACGAGCACCTGGCCGGCTATTGCAGCAAGATAGAAGTCACGGTTCACGTGGATGGCTCGGTGTCGATACGGGACAATGGGCGCGGCATCCCGGTGGACATGCATCCGAAGTGGAAGATGCCGGCGGTGGAGTTGGTGCTTACCAACCTCCACGCGGGCGGCAAGTTCGGGCAGGGCGCCTACAAGTACTCCGGCGGCCTTCATGGTGTCGGGGCCAAATGCGTCAACGCGCTGTCCGACTGGTTCAAGGTGGAAGTGTCGCGCGACGGGAAGGTGTATTCCATGGAGTTTGCGCGGGGCGTCACGACGCAGAAGTTGACCGTGGTGGGCAAGTCCAAGGGCACCGGGACGCTCATTACCTTCAAGCCCGACCCGACCATCTTCACGATCACCACCGAGTTCAAGTTCGATATGCTGGCCAACCGGCTGCGGGAACTGGCGTTCCTGAACCCGGGCGTCGAAATCGTCCTCACGGATGAGCGGGATGAGAAGAGCGAGACCTTTCTGTACAAGGACGGCATCGAGCAATTCGTCAAGCAGCTGGGCCGGACCAAGCAGGTGCTCCATCCCAAGCCGATTGTGATCAGCCGGCAGAAGGAGGAAGTGTTCGTGGATTGCGTGATGCAATACACCGACAGCTACAACGACCAGATTCTCTGCTTCGCCAACTCGATTGCGAACCCGGACGGCGGCACGCACCTGACGGGATTCCGGTCGGCACTGACCCGGGCGATTAACCAGTACGCCAAGCAGAACGAATTGCTGAAAGAGAAGGACCCGGCGATCTCGGGCGATGACGTGCGCGAGGGACTGGTGTGCGTGTTGAGCGTGAAGTTGCCCAACCCTCGGTTCGAGTCGCAGACGAAGGTCAAGCTCGTGAACACGGAAATTGACGGCGTCGTGTCGTCAATCGTCTATGACGGCTTGATGACGCACTTTGATGCGAACCCATCGGTGGCGAAGAAGGTGATCGAAAAGGGTTTGCTCGCGGCTCGCGCGCGCGAGGCGGCGCGCAAGGCGCGCGAGACCGTGCGCAAAGGGGCGCTGACGGGCGGAGGCCTGCCCGGGAAGCTGGCCGATTGCTCGGACCGGGACCCGGTCAACACCGAGCTGTATATCGTCGAGGGCGATTCCGCCGGCGGGTCCGCCAAACAAGGGCGCGACCGGAAATTCCAGGCCATCCTACCAATTCGCGGCAAGATCATCAACGTGGAGAAAGCGCGCCTGGACAAGGTGCTGCAGAACAACGAGATTCGCACCATGATCACCGCCGTGGGCACGGGCATCGGCGATGGAGAAGGGGAGGGGGCTTTCAACCTGGAAGGCCTGCGCTATCACAAGATCATCATCATGACCGACGCGGACGTGGACGGCTCACACATCCGCACGCTGCTGCTCACGTTCTTCTATCGGCAGATGCCCGAATTGGTCCGACGGGGTTTCATCTATATCGCCCAGCCGCCGCTGTATCAGATCGCCCGCAAGAAACGCGTGGAGTATGTGGATGATGATGCGCGCCTGAACCGCATTCTCATCGAGCTGGGCACGAATGAGGTCCGCCTGCGCAATCTATCCGACGGCAAGGAACTGACGGACAAGCAGCTGGCCGAGATCCTGGAGATGCTTGAATCGCTGGACAAGTACGCCATCGCTCTGCGCCGTCACGGGGGTGACTTTGCCACCTACGTTGAGCAGCGCCATCCGAAGACCCACGAACTGCCGCGGCACCTGGTGAAAGTGCGCGACGGAAACGACGAGACGGTGCAATACTTCCATTCCGAGGAAGACTTGGAGGAATTCGGCGACAAGAACCCCGATCTGCACCTCTTCGGTGAAGAGGAATCCGACACCAGCTTGCTGGACAAGACGAAGAATGGCCACACGCGGCGCGCCCGCCATGTTGAACTGCATGAGAGTAAAGCGGTGGCGGAGTTGCTGGCGAAGCTGGCCAGGAATGGACTGAGCGTCGAGCACTACTCGGCGCAAGACAAGCCGCTGTTTGAGATTATTGAAGGCGAGGGGGAGAAGGAACAAGTCAAGCCGCTGTTCGCGATCCCGGAGATCCTCAGCAGCGTCAAGGAAGTGGGCCGGCGTGGACTCTCCATCAAGCGGTTCAAGGGGTTGGGCGAGATGAACCCGAAGGAGCTGTTCGAGACGACCATGAACCCGGTGCGGCGCAAGCTGCTGCGTGTGGACCTGACCGATGCGGTTGAAGCGGAGGAGATGTTTGCGAAACTGATGGGCGAGGAAGTCGAGCCGCGCCGGCAGTTTATTGAGGATAACGCGCTCAATGTGAGGAATCTCGACGTCTGAGCTGCGAACGGCCCAGCGCAGCCGCACTCGGCGCGATCCTTTTCGCCAAGCCAGCGCCGGAGAAGTGACTTAACTTTATGCCCGAACCGACCGAATCTAACGAGAAGACTGGGGTGCCCGCAGGCGGCACGCCGCTGTTCGCCGCCAACGAGAAGGTGGCAAAGATCAACGTGGCCGAGGAGATCAAGAACTCGTTTCTTGATTACTCGATGTCGGTGATCATCTCCCGCGCGTTGCCCGACGTGCGAGATGGCTTGAAGCCGTCGCAACGGCGCATCCTGTACGCGATGAACGACCTGGGAGTGATGCCCAACCGCAAGCATCTCAAATGCGCCAAGATTGTTGGCGAAACGATGGGCAACTACCATCCCCACGGCGACCAGGCGATTTACCCGACGCTGGTGCACATGGCGCAGCCTTGGGCCATGCGCGAGCGGTTGGTGGAGGGGCAGGGGAACTTCGGCTCCGTGGAAGGGGATCCGCCGGCGGCCATGCGGTACACGGAGGCACGGCTGGCGCCCCTCGGGGCGGTGATGATGGAGGACATGGACAAGGAGACGGTGGACTTCGTGCCCAATTACGACGAGACCCGCACTGAGCCGACCGTCTTTCCCGCCGCGTTCCCGAACCTGCTGGTTAATGGCGGCACAGGCATTGCCGTTGGCATGGCCACCAATATGGCACCGCATAACCTGGGTGAGATTATTGACGGCATCTGCGCGCAAATTGACAAGCCGGAGATCTCGCTCAAGGAGCTGATGCAGCATGTGAAAGGGCCGGACTTTCCCACCGGCTGCATGGTATGCGGCCTGGAGGGAATCAAGGACTACTTCCAAACCGGCCGCGGCACCGTGAAGGTGCGCGGGAAGGTGGGCCTCGAGGAGCTTAAGGGCGGTCGCGAGCAGATCGTCATTACCGAAATCCCCTATAACGTAAACCGTGCGGTGCTGGTGGAGCGGATTGCCGAGCTGGTGAACGAGAAGATCATCACGGACATCACCGCCGTGCGCGACGAGTCGGATGAGAACACGCGCGTCGTCATTGAGATCAAGCGGGATGCGGTGGCGAAGGTGGTCATCAACAACCTGTACCAACACACAGCCCTCGAAACGAGTTTCGCGGTGAACGCGCTGGCCATTGACCATGGCCGGCCCAAGACTCTGGGGCTGAAGGATCTGATCAATTGCTACATTGAGCACCGGCGGGAAGTGGTCATTCGTCGGACGAAGTTCGAGTTGCGCAAGGCCGAGGAGCGGGCGGAGATCCTGGAAGGCTACCTGATTGCGCTTTCCAACCTTGATGAGTTCATTCGCATAATTCGCCATTCGGCCAATCGGGAGGAGGCCAAGATCAAGCTGCTGGCATTCGACTTCACGCGGGCCCAGGTGGAGAAGCTTGGAATTCTGATCCGCAGCGAAGCGCGGCTGACAAGCGGGCGTTATTCCTTCAGCGAAGAGCAGGCAAACGCGATCCTGGAACTGCGGCTCTACCAGTTGACTGGCCTGGAAATCGACAAAGTGAGGGCGGAGTACAACGAGTTGATCAAACGGATCAAGGACCTGCTTGATATCCTGGCGAAGGAAGCAAGAGTGCTGGCCATCATTAAGGCCGAACTGCTGGCGATCAAGGAGAAGTATGCCACACCACGGCTGACGGATCTCGTGCCCGATGAAGGCGAGATTGCCATCGAAGACCTTATTGCCAACGAAGGGGTTATTATCACGCTTACACACACCGGGCTGATCAAGCGGACGAATATCAGTTCCTACCGTGCACAGCGCCGGGGCGGCAAAGGGGTTATTGGCATGACCACTCGCGAAGGGGGCACGGAAGAGGACCAGGACTTCATCGAGCATTTGTTTACCGCCGGCACGCACGATTACCTGATGTTCTTTACGAATACCGGGCGGGTGTATGTGGAGCGCGTGCACGAGATTCCCGACATGGGACGCGCGGCGAAGGGCCGCAGCATCGCTAATTTGCTGCAGCTGAAGACGGGGGAGACCATCGCTGCGCTGATTCGCATTGAGGCCAGGACGGGGCCGAACAAAGAGGATACCACGTGGCAGCAGCCGGGCTTCCTTTTCTTCGCGACCCAGCAGGGCACCGTGAAGAAGACGCCGCTCGAAGACTTTGCCAACGTGCGCAAGGGCGGGATCATTGCGATCGGCATTGAGCCGGGCGACACCTTGATCGAAGTGAGATTGACCTCCGGACAGGACCAGGTGCTGTTGATCACACGCGACGGCATGAGCATTCGCTTTTCTGAAGAGGATGTCCGGGCGATGGGTCGGCCCGCGTCGGGCGTGCGGGGCATTCAGCTGGAGAAGAGCGACGCGGTGGTCGCGCTGGCAGTCGTGGCGCGCGACTCGACGCTCTTGGTCGCGGGGGAGAATGGCATCGGCAAACGAACGCCGTTCGACATGGTGCTCGAGAATGGAACAGTGGAGCCGGTTTATCGGCTGCAGTCGCGCGGCGGCAAGGGCATCATTACCATGAAGGCGAACGAGAAGACAGGGGCGGTCGTCGGCGCGCTGACGGTGCGGGACGCCAACGAGGTGATGCTTATTACCACCGGCGGGCAGTTAGTGCGCATTTTCGTCAAGGATATCCGCGAAGCCGGCCGCAATACGCAGGGCGTGAAACTGATCAACCTGGCCGAAGGTGACAAACTGCAGGCCATTGCCCCGGTGATCAGCGAGCAGCAGGAAGACGCCGCTGCCGGGCAGGAAGCTGCAAATTAGCACGTTCTGATCGAGGTGAGGTCAAGGCGCGAGACCGGACGGCGACGCTTGCCGGCGCAAAATGTCGTCCAGCAGGCTGGTGACTTGGTCCGCGCGCTCGGTATAAGAATCGAGGGAATCGGGAATGCTGCGCGACAGCTCTTGCGGCACGTGTGTCAGGTAGTCCATATCCCCGCGATGAGCGGCGTGGCGGAGGTAAAGATGTTTTGATTCTTCGGTGCCGCCCGGACTCGTTTCGGATTCCAGCAGGCCGACCAACATGCCCTCCCGATCGTCCCGGCGCGTTAGCCAGTTCTCAGTCCAAGCCGTGACTATCGCCGGGAACTGTCCTGCCGGCGTCGCAGCAAATATAATCAGATCGGCATGCGCGGCCTTCTCCGCCGCTTCCTGGGCGGCAATGGCTTGATTGAGAAGGCCGAACGACCACCAGCCTACGTCGAATTCACACCGCGCCCAGAACCGGGCAACTAGTTGATCGCAGAAACCCATCGCCCGTTCGCGCGCCACGTGGTCCTCGTAAACCACCACTACGGACCAACGCGCCTTCACCTTCGAACCCGTCCCAGCTTCTTCTGTCCTCGTCATGGCCAAGGTGGTGCAGGATGCCTTTGCCGCATCCCTTTACCGCCGGCAAAGGTTCTCCTAACCAGGATTACTCTCGTCCCTTTTGGCGGAAACGCAAGGGAAGACTTAGGGCGACAGGCGGTCGATCAGCCACGTTTCGTCGGCCTGCCGCGCGTAGCGGAAGCGATCATGAAGCCGGTTTGGCCGCCCTTGCCAAAACTCGATGCGCGATGGCGAAAGCAGGTATCCGCCCCAGAACGGCGGCCGAGGTACCTCCTGACCAGCATATTGGGCTTCAACCTGGTTCCATCTTTCTTCCAGGACCGCCCGGTCCCGGATGGCTGCGCTTTGCTGCGAGGCCCAGGCCGCCTCCTGACTGCCTCGCGGGCGCGACTTGAAATATGCGTCGGACTCGGCGGCCGGCAGTTTGCTGACTCTCCCCGCGATACACACCTCGCGCTCCTGATGCGGCCAATAGAACACCAGCGCGGCCTGAGGGTTCTCGGCCAGCTCTTGCCCTTTGCGGCTGTCGTAGTTAGTGAAGAAGACGAACCCGCGCTGGTCCGCGCCCTTAAGCAACACCACGCGAGCCGAAGGTTGCCCCTGTTTGTCCACTGTTGCCAGCGTCATGGCCGTCAGATCCAGCGGCTCGGCGCCACTGGCCAGGAGGAGCTTTTTGTAACAGTTGATGCAGAACTTCCGCAGCCGTCCGCTGGCTCGCGCGCCTGCCGCCTGGTCGAACCATCTCTTGAACTGGACAATTGGGTCCGGATCCAGGTCCCGGCGGCGCAGCCCTGTCAGGTTGTATTCTCGTCGCAAGTCCGCGATAGCCATAACGCCAATGCTATAATCCCGGCTGACGCCGTAATGAACGTGGGTGTGGGCTCAGGCTTGGGTTGTGCTAGCGCGTGGCTTGGGGCATCATCCCCGTCTTGCGGGCGTAATTGAACAGGCCGCCCGCATCCACTACTGGCCGCACATCGCCAAGCGGTTTGAAATTGTAGACTTTGCCCGTGTTCTTGACCGTGACTGTGCCCGCGTCCAGGTCCACCGTGACCGTGTCGCCGGTCTTCAGCACGTCGCAAAGGCGTTCGACCGTCTCACAGGGATAAAGCTCCCCGGTTGCGACCGAGTTGCGGAAGAAGATGCGCGCAAAGCTCTCCGCCAGCACGATTTTGCAGCCAGCCGAGCCCAACGCAATGGGGGCATGCTCCCGAGAGCTGCCACAGCCGAAGTTGCGCCCACCCACCACAATCGGATACTCGCTGTCGAGCTGGCCTGCCTTTACGAAACGGTTTGGATAGGCTGATTCCGGCAAGCCGGCGAGAGCATAGGCCCCCAGCTTCTCGTACTCCTCGGGAATCGTCGGTACGAGATTCAAATACTGGGCCGGGATAATCTGGTCGGTGTCTATATTATCCCTCACCACAAAGACCGGTCCTGTGAACACAGATTGCATGACCATAGCTTGAACGCAAACAGCGGCTATTTCAATCAGATTTGCACGCTGTTCAAAGCGGAACCCGCGCGTCCGGCAGGCGACTTGGGCCGGGTCTCTCGTTCGGCCGGCGGGGGTGTGCCCGCGCCATTAGGGCGCTGGCATCGGATTGGCCTTGAATTGAGATTGCGTTTGCTGGCCGGTTTGGCCATCCTTCCAGCTTGAAACTTATGAATCGGAAGAGTCGAGTCCCCGCCGCGCCGCTGGCTACCGGCCAAGTCTGGCGCATGGAGGATTCGGACCTTCACGTTGACCTCGTCGGCAAGCACCTTGTCCACTACAAGCTCATCAAGCGCGACGCCAAGCGCACTCCGATGTCGCTTTCCAACAAGAAGGCCGTCGAGAAGTATCTCAAAGACAATAGAGCTGTGCTCGTGCAAGGATAGCTTCGGATGATCGCCCGGAAGCGAGGAGCTATCCCCCGCGTTTTCCGGCTGTTCTAAAACCGCGTTGGTTGGCGTAATGCGCGGATAGCAAGGAGTGCTTGTATTTGCCAGTGCGGAGCCCTAAAACGGACGGCATGAATCGCCGGAAATTCCTTCAAGTCAGTGCGGCGGGGTTAGCGCTGTCGGCCTTGGGAAGTTATGCTGCGGAATTCGCAGACCAGAAGAAGCGCGTCGGCCTCATCGGCTGCGGCTGGTACGGCAAGTGCGATTTGCTCCGTCTGATCCAGGTGGCGCCGGTCGAGGTCGTCTCCCTCTGCGATGTGGACAAGCAGATGCTGGCCGGTGCGGCGGATATTGTCGCGGCACGCCAGGCTTCGAAGAAGAAACCCCGGATGCACCACGATTACCGGGAAATGCTGCGCGAGAGAGACCTCGACATCGTTCTTGTTGCCACGCCCGACCACTGGCACGCCTTGCCCATGATCGCTGCGGTCGAGGCCGGCGCGGACGTTTACGTGCAGAAACCGATCAGCGTGGATGTGATCGAAGGGCAGGCCATGCTCGCTGCCGCGCGGAAATACAAGCGCGTGGTGCAAGTGGGCACGCAACGCCGAAGCACTCCGCATTTGATCGAGGCTCGCGACACCATTATCCGGGAGGGTAAGTTGGGCAAGATCGGCCTGGTGGAAATCTATAGCTATTACGGCATAGGTGGCGGCCCGGATCCGGAGGACAGCGACCCGCCGAATTACCTGGATTGGGAGATGTGGACAGGTCCGGCTCCCATGTTGCCCTACAACCGTATGAAGCATCCCCGCGGCTGGCGCTCGTTCATGGAGTATGGCAACGGCACGGTTGGCGACCTTTGCATCCACATGCTCGATGCCGTGCGTTGGCTGCTCGACCTGGGCTCGCCCCGGTCGGTCAGTTCCTCGGGCGGTATCATCATGAGCAAGGGCCGGAAGGCGAACATCTCGGACACGCAGACCGCCATCTTCGACTTTGGTGACTTGCAGGTCGTCTGGCAGCATCGCCGTTGGGGGCAATCGCCCGATCCGCGCTATCCGTGGGGGATGACGTTGTGGGGGGACAAGGGAAACCTCAAAGCCAGCATTAACAGCTATACATTCACGCCGACCGGCAACGGCCAGCCCGTCCATCGCGACGTGGTGATGGAGTTCGACAAGTATCCCGAAGATCGTGAGGAGAGGGACTTGGAGAAGCATGTGGCACCCGCAATACGCGGCCACATGAAGGATTTTCTGGCGGCTATCGCTAGCCGGAGCATGCCGGTGGCTGATATTGAACAAGGCTATATTTCGACTTCCGCCTGCATCCTGGCGAACATGTCCCTGAAGCTGGGCCGCAGCCTGACCTGGGACGCTGTCAAAGGCCGTGTCGTCGGCGACGAGGAAGCCAATCGCCTGCTGCAACGGCCTTATCGCGCGCCGTGGACGCACCCCGACTCGGCAAAGGTCTGATCGGGCTCAAGCCGCGCAGCGGCCTTCTAACCAGACGCCGTCGCAGGATTTAGACTGTCGCCGGCACCACGAATGGCGGGCGGTAATTACGCGACACCAGTCCGTTGGCTTGGCCGTTGCCCACAAACTGCTCTGTCTGCGGATCGAACTTGAGCGGCATGCCGAGCTGCAGATTGTCTTGGTTGATGTCTACGCCGTTGGCATCGAGATGCCCGGCCATGCGGTCGAAGGCTTCGGCGAGGCTCTTGTTGTCCGCGAGTGCTTGCTTGATTTCGCCCGGCGCCTTCCGTGCCCCGAGCCGGTAGGAAATGTTGCCAGTGTGGACAAGGCCGGCAGATAAATGGCCTTCTAGAATCTCCGCGCGCAAAACTTTGGGGTCCCGGCATCGGATCGCGGCAATCCAGTTGTCATGATGGCCGCCTGATTCGGCTGACAGCCCGGAAGGAGTCTTCACATCCTCGGCAGCGCCTTTCTTCTTGCCGTTGAAGCGCGCGATTTCCTTCCCGCTCTTGTCGTGAATGATTGCCTCGGTGTAGCTGGGGATCACGATATAGCCGTTCTCGCACTCGATGACGTTGCCAATCTCAACCCCTTTATAACGGTCCATCTTCCATCCCTCAGTCTGTGACGCCTTATTGATGGGCAGGCCGCGTACTTCGAAAAGCATGGGGATACTGTAGCCGTGATAAACAATGAGCGTATTGGGCGTCTCGGCGCAATCCTTGTAAACCAGGCGTCCGCCAACGGCCATGGAGAACGGGGCGATGGCCTCCTCGCCCAGGAACCATCGGCAAAGGTCCACCTGGTGTGGCCCCTGGTTGCCGAAATCGCCGTTGCCGTAGTTCCAGAACCAGTGCCAGTCGTAGTGGACCGGGCCGTAACTGCCGTTGCGGCGCGGCAGCTCGAGCGGGGCAGGGCCACACCAGATGTCGTAATCAATGTAATCGGGGACTGCTTGCGGGCCGTCCACCATGCCAATGCTCTTGCGGCCTTTGTAACAGAAGCCGCGGGCCAAAAGAATCTTGCCCAGATGGCCATCCCGCACATACTTAATCGCTTCCTGCAGTCCCACCGAAGAACGACACTGTGTGCCGCACTGAACGATGCGCTTGTACTTGCGGGCGGCCTCGACCATCTTGCGGCCCTCAAACAGGTTGTGACAGGCCGGCTTCTCGACGTAAACGTCCTTACCCGCCTGACACGCCCACACGGTCGCCAGCGCGTGCCAGTGGTTGGGCACGGCGATAGAAACGGCGTCCACGTCCTTGCTCTCAAGTAGCTTGCGGATGTCGGTATAGGTCTCGACGCCGCCACCGAGTTCCTTGGCTTTGGCCTCCAGCACATGCCGGTCCACATCGCACAGAGCTACCAAACGGACGCCTTTCATCTTGCTGAGGGTCTTGATGTGGCCCGCGCCCTGGCTGCGGAAGCCGATCTGCGCGACGCGAATATCGCTGTTCGCGCCGGCGGCGCGGCTCCAGGTGCGGGCGTCAATGGTGAATGCAGCGGTGCCGAGGGCGGCGGCCTTGAGGAAGTTGCGACGTGTAAAGTTCATTGTGTTGAGCAGTATTGTCTAGGTGTCCATTACGGAAAATCGGGCTCCGGCTCAACTCATTTCTGATAGGAAAACCTTTGCCTCCGGGAAATCGAACCGGTTACGTTTGATCAATGTCAAAGCACACACTGCTTTCCCGAACCAGCTATCTCGTCTCATCCGCCAGTGCTTGCGGTCCGTCAGGTTTGACGCGTCGGGACTTCCTCAGGCGCACCGTGCTCGCCGGCGGGGCGGTGGCCGCACCGTGCATCATTCCCGCTTCCGCGCTGGGCCTCAACGGGGCGGTGCCGCCCAGCGAGCGGATTGTGCTCGGCGGCCTGGGTGTGGGTAACCGGGGCACCGGGGTGCTGAAATGGATGCTGCCGGAGAAGGACGTGCAATTTGTCGCTATTTGCGATGCCAAGAAGTCGCAGCGCGAGGCGATTAAGCAGCTCGTGGACAAGAATTACGGCAACAACGATTGCGCCATGTATCGCGACATGCGCGAGTTCCTGGCCACGCGTGCGGACATTGACGCGCTGCTCATCGCCACCGGCGACCGGTGGCACGCGACGGCCTCCGTCATGGCCATGCGCGCGGGCAAGGACGTCTATTCGGAGAAGCCCTCCTCGATGACTATCGCCGAGGGCCAAGCCGTCGTGGCGACGGCACGGCGTTACGGACGCGTCTATCAGAGCGGCCTGCAGCGACTCAGCGAAGACAAGTTTACCTTCGCCAACGAATTGCTTCGCACCGGGCGGCTTGGCCGGGTGCATACCGTCCGGGCGCACATCGCGCCGTGGGATGCCGCGGAGATGAAATACGATTGGCTGCCCGCTGAGCCGGAACCGTCCAGGGATGAGGTTGACTGGGATCAATGGCTTGGCCCGTGCCCTTGGCGGCCTTACAACGCCGCCTACAGCCACGGCGGCTGGCGCGGCTACTACGATTTCCATACGAGCTGCATTGGTGAATGGGGGGCGCACACTTTCGCCCAGTGCCAGGTCGCCATTGGCGCGGTGAATACTTCCGCCGTCCAATACAGCTACGTCAATAAACCCACTGGCGACGGCATGGTCACCGTTTTCCCGAACGGCATTAAGATGATCCTGTCCCGCGGTGACCAATGGTGGCACGGCTCCTGTGGCGTGCGTTACGAAGGAACCGAGGGCTGGGTCGCGGTGGCGGACGGCTATGCGCGGCCAGAGCTCTCTGCGTCCGCGCTGCTGGCCGACTTCCCAAAAGTGGTCAAAGACTACACGGCGCGAACCGGGCGGCCGATGAGCCACGTGCGCAACTTCTTCGACTGCATCAAGTCGCGCCGTCCCACCGTCGCCAACCCCGAAGTCATGCACCGCTCCATGTCCACCGTCCACGCGGCCAACATCTGCATGTGGCTCAAGCGCGACATGAAATACGATCCCGTGAAGGAGGAATTCCTCCACGACCGAGAAGCCAATCGTCTCCGCTCCCGCGCGATGCGTGAGCCCTGGATTATCTAACCTGCGCAACCGCCCCCAACCTATTCCTCCTATGCATCCTATCCGTCCTTTCCTGATCGCCACGCTGATATTCGCCTGTGCCACCGCCTGCTTCGCCAAGACCGCCCCGCCCGAAACCAAGGACGAGGTTAAGAAGCTGGTTGCCGTACTGAAGTCAGACGCCACGCAAAAGGAGAAAGCCGACGCCTGCCGCGAGCTGGCCCGCATCGGCACCAAAGACACCGTCGCCCCGCTGGCGGCGCTCCTGCCCGACGAGAAGCTTTCCCACATGGCGCGCTATGGGCTGGAGCCAATCCCCGATCCCGCCGTGGATAAGGCCCTCCGCGGTGCCGCTGGCAAGCTCCAGGGCCGGTTGCTGGTTGGTGTCATTGGCAGCATCGGAGTGCGCCGCGACGCCAAAGCCGTCAAGCTCCTCGCCAAGCTGCTGCACGCCTCCGACAGCGACGTAGCCCAGGCGGCTGCGACGAGCTTGGGCAGCATCGGCAACCCCGCCGCCGGCAAAGCGCTTCTGGACGCCCTGTCCGGCGTTTCGGCCGCCAACCAACTCGCCTTGTGCGAAGGACTGTTGCGCTGCGCGGAGGCGCAGGTGGCCAAAGGAGGGCGGAAGCATGCGCTGGTGATCTACGATCGGCTGCGCGTCATGCAGACACCGCATCAAGTCCGCACTGCTGCTCTGCGTGGCGCCATCCTCACCCGGCAGAAGGACGGCTTGCCCCTACTGTGCGAAACCCTGCGGAGCGGGGATTATGCGATCTTCGTCGCCGGTGTCCGCACGGCGCAAGAAATGCCAGACCGCGAGGTCACCCGCCTTCTGGCAGACGAGTTGGCAATCCTCCCCGCGGACCGCCAAATCGTACTGATCGAGACCCTTGCCCGGCGCGCCGATGATGCGGCCTTGCCCGCCTTGTTCGCCGCCGCCCGCAGCGGTGACAAGCCCGTCCGTATCGCGGCCATCCGTGCCATCGCAGGGCTCGGCAACGTCACAGCCCTCGCAACGCTCGTGGACTTGTTGGGCGATGGCGACAACGACATCGCCGCCGCAGCCGAGGAGAGCCTTGCCGCTCTGCCGGGCAAGGAAGTGGATGCGGCGGTTGTCACCCTGCTCGCCAGCGGTCCTGCCGCTCGCCGCATTACCGCCATGGACCTCACCGAGCGCCGGCGCATGACCTCTGCCATTCCAGCTCTTTTTGATGCTGCCGGCGATTCCGAGCCCCAGATACGCATCGCCGCCGCCAGGAAGCTCGGCGAACTGACCGGGCCGGCTGAACTGCCCCGCCTGCTCGACTTGCTTGCCCGGGCCGTAAGCCCTGAGGACTTGGAGGCGACCGAGCAGGCGCTGAGCGCGGTCAGCTTGAAGGCAACCGACCCCGCTTCCTGTGTCGCGCAAATTGAGGCCAGCTTGGGGCAAGCTTCACCTCCGCGAAAGTGCGCCCTGGTTCGCGTCCTGGGGGCAGTCGGGGGCCCCAACGCCCTCAAAGCCGTTCGCGCCGCAGCAAACGATCCTAACGTCCAAGTCCATGCTGCGGCCATTCGCGTACTGGGAGGCTGGAGCACAGTTGACGCAGCGCCGGACCTGCTGGAACTGGCCAAGACCGCCGTCGACGCGACCGACAAGATGATTTGCCTGCGCGGCTACCTGCGCCTGGCAGGCCAACCTGACCTGCCCGTAAACCAGCGCCTGGTCCTATGCCGCCAGGCCGCGGCCTTAGCCCAAAAGGATGACGAGAAGAAGCTTCTGCTGGCTGCGTTGGGCGGCATCCCCTCCATCGAAGCGCTCGACTTGGTAGCGCCGTATCTGGGCGAAGCCGGCACGAAGGAAGAAGCCATCACAGCTGTGGTGAATGTCGCCGATAAGCTCCTCAAGGACAAAGATGCGGCCAAGTGCGCTCCTCGACTCGCGGAAGTGCTGGACAAAGCTGCCGGTGCCACCGCTAGCGCCGACCTGGGCAAGCGCGCCAAGGACCTGTGCGATCAGGCCAAGGGCAAAGCCGGCGAAAAGTAGGATGCGGCCTTCCTGGCCCATTTGCAGTGCCCAAACCGATTGGCGGACGGTATCAGCCCAGCTTCCAGGGTCGGCGGTAAGGGCGGGATAGCAGCTTGCTGGCTTCGGCGTCGCCCAGTATGCGTTCTTTGGCGGGGTCCCAGCGGATCTTGCGCCCCACCAGCATTGAGATCAGGCCCAGATGGCCGGGAATAGCGGACCGATGCGCGGTCTCGACCGGCGTGATGGTCGGCTTTCGGGACTTCACGCAGTCAATGAAGTTCCGCTGATGGCCCTCGCTCCGGTAGAGCTTCACTTTGTAGCGGTCAGGCGGGATTTGCGCAAACCAGTCGAGGTCCGAGGCGTCGTAACCGCCGCGGTCAACCCACACCCAGCCGTCGGTGCCGATCCATTTGGTGCCGCTGCGGATATCCTTATGCCCGCCGGCGATAATCATAGTGATGTCCTTGGGATACTTCAGCGTGATGCGATACCGGGTGCAGGTATTCCATAGTGCATCCCGCGGCGGAAATTCCCCTTGGCCTTCCACCTCGGACGGCCCGGCGTTGTCGAAATCCAGCCCCCAGTGCGCGATATCGGTGTGGTGGCCGACCCAATCCAGCAACTGCCCGCCGCCGATGTTGTAGTTCCAGCGCCAATTCATGTGGACGCGAGCCTGGATGTAGGGCTCGCTGCGGGAGGGGCCGAGCCATCGGTCATAATCAAGCTCGGGCGGCGGAGCGGTCACAGCGAGGTTCCATTCCGCGCTGCCCGGCACAATCCTGGCGAGGACCTCGGCGTCCTTGGGCGCACCAGGGAGTTTGGCCAGCAGGGCAGGGGCCGTGCCGGGAAAGTCATGATGGTTGCTCGGCAAACCGACCTCAACCCGCGTCACCTTGCCGATCAGGCCGTTGCGAACGATCTCCGCCGCCTTGCGGAACGGCGCCTGCGAACGCTGCCAGGAGCCTGTCTGCCAGATGCGCTTGTGCTTCCGAACGGCTTTCACAATGGCCTGCTGTTCCGCGATCGTGCGGGCCAGCGGCTTCTCGCCGTAAATGTCCTTCTTACTCCGCGCGGCTTCGATGGCCGTCAGCGCGTGCCAATGGTCCGGCACCGCCAGCATTACGGCGTCAATATCCTTGCGTGCCATCAGCTCACGGTAATCGTGGTAGGATGCGCAGTCCTTATTTTGGTAATGGCCATTGATCTTGTTAAGCGCGCCTTGCAGATGGTTCTGGTCCAGGTCGCACGCGGCGACCACCTGGCAATCCTCCAGGCGCAGAAACTCATGGGTGTTGCCGGGCCCCTGCATGCCCCAGCCGACGACGCCCATCGTGATGCGGTTGGAGGGAGCGGTCTTGCGTTCGCGGCCCAGCGCGCGGGCGGGAATGATCGTGGGCGCGGCGACGGCCAAAGCCGTGGCGGCAAGAAAACGGCGGCGGCTGATTCCAGAATTCATGGAAGACTCGTTCATGGACGCCTATGACGCCAGAAGCCTGGCCTGGGCGCGAGCAGAAAGTAGAACTGACAGCAGGACTAGGCGCATTTCACTTTCCTGTAACAAGCCGGGCTGCGCCCCTTCTGCGCGGCGCCACCCGACACCCCCCCGGTTCGGCCGGGCTCCCTCCCCATCCCTGCGCCAGCCCCCCTCCGTTACCTCACCGTTACCCCTCCCTAGCACCTCTCATAGTTTATGAGAGGTGCT
>CAZDOO010000086.1:0-23351 GCA_964507045.1 uncultured Verrucomicrobiota bacterium
TGCAAGGATTGCTCCAAAGGATCCTAAGTCCTTCGCGTCTGCCAATTCCGCCACGCGCCCAAACCGCCTGAACATCTTCGACACAGCCAGTCTCCTTGTAAACATCTTTCATTGCAGTTGACCGTCACCGTTGCGCATCGCTAGGCTTCGGCATCAGTCATAGTGGTCAGGTGTTGTGAGCGATCAAATCCAGCCGGCACGGCCTGCGATGAAGGCCGCCTCAAAGAGCCAGCCGCGTCCCGCAGGAGCGGGTTCGCGCGGCCCCGCGAGCTTGGCTGCCTGGATCGTCTTCTGCACCCTGTGCAGTTGTGCCGGGTGGGTCCTGTCCGCGCTCCATCAACTCAGCGCGGCCGGCTACGTGGTGACGTTTCTGGCCGCCCTGGCCGCCGCCTGGCTCTTCCGGAAGCACTGGCTGGCCGAAGGCGTGTGGCGGTGGAACCTGCGGACCGCCCGCCAGCGTTTCCGGCGGCCGTTTCCACTCGTGTTCCTGGTCCTCACGGCTCTCGCAATCCTGGGGGGTGCCTTGTACGCCCCCTGCAACTACGATGCGCTGGCTTACCGGCTGCCGCGCATGCTGCACTGGCTTGCGGCGGAACAGTGGCATTGGATTCACACTGATTTCCAACGCGTCAACACCCGCGCCTGCGGCATCGAGTGGCTCTCCACCCCCCTGATCGCCTTTACGAAGACCGACCGCTTACTGTTCCTGATCAACGCCGTCTCGTTCTGCTTCCTGCCCGGCCTGGTGTTCAGCCTGTTCACCCGGGTCGGCGTGCGGCCGCGCGCGGCTTGGCACTGGATGTGGCTCCTGCCCACCGGCTACTGCTACCTCCTGCAAGCCGGCAGCATCGCCAACGACATGTTCAGTACGGTCTATGCCCTGGCCGCGATTGACTTCGCCCTGCGCGCCAGGCAGTCCCGCCGGATTTTGGATGTTTGCCTGTCAATCCTCTCGGCGGCGCTGCTGGTCGGCGCCAAGGCCAGCAATCTGCCACTCCTGCTGCCCTGGGCCATAGCCATCCTGCCGACCTGGCGCTTGTGGCTCGCCCGCCCGCTCGCCTTGCTGGCCATCATTCCTTTCTCGCTGGGCGCGTCGTTCCTGCCCATGGCGGTGCTGAACCGCGCCCATTGCGGCGATTGGACAGGCGCCGCCGCGGAGCACATGAACGTCGGCGCCGGTCCGCTCTGGCTGCACTTGCTTGGCAACGGCATCAACTGGACCCTGCATAACGTCGTCCCGCCGGTGTTTCCCCTGACCTCGGCCTGGAACCGCGCCGCGGACGCCATGACCCCGGCGTCTCTGCGCGCCCTGATGGAACAGTATTTCGAGCCGGTGGCGGCGCACTGGCGGCTGCCCGAACTGCAGGTCGAGGAACAGGCGGGCCTGGGTTTTGGCGTAACGGTCCTGGTGGGCCTGAGCGTGCTGGCGGTGGTCCTCGGCCGCAAACGGCTGGCCAGGCCTGCTGCCGCGCGGCCGGTTGATCCGATCGGACTGCTCATTTGCCTGGCCTCGTGGGTCAGCCTGCTCTACGCGATGGCCAAGCTCAACCTGAGCGGCGGGCCGCGTTACCTGGCCAACTACTACTGCCTGCTGAGCATGGGACTGCTGCTCAGCCCGGCGCAAGCCGTCCTCGTGCGGGCAAGATGGTGGCGATCGTGCGCATTTTTTGTGTTCGGCCTGGCCGGTTTGCTGCTGTTTATTTCGCCCTCCAGGCCGCTCTGGCCGGCGGGCTGGTTCGTCCAGCATTACGGGCCGAGGCTCAAGTCCAGCAAACTGGGTTCTGTAGCCATCAACGCCTACGAGACCAAGAGCCATCGCTCGGACCTGTTTGCGCCGGTCATCGCCGCGCTGCCGCGGGATGCGACTGTTCTTGGCTTCGGCGCCGACGATTTCCCGGAAGCCTCGCTCTGGAAACCGTTCGGGTCCCGGCGCATCCTGCACGTCAAGGTCGCCGAGTCGGGCCAGGAAATGCGGCGGCGCGGCCTTAAGTACGTGCTGGTAACTTCTGACCGTCTCAAGGAATCCTGGCCGGAGTGGCTGCAGCGGACAAACGCGCGCGAGCTGCATACCGAGACACTGAAGATTTGGGGCGGCCTGCCGCCATTGACCTGGCACCTCGTCGAACTCAACTCGCAGGACACCAATCCGATCCCTTCAAACCCTTAACCCAAGCCGGCGCATGAGTCCTCAACTTACAGCTCAATCCACGACAACCCCAGCGGCAGCAACCCAGCCCGGCTCCATCGAGTTGAGCATCGTCATGCCCTGCCTGAATGAGGCCGAAACGCTGGCCCAGTGTATTCGCAAGGCGCGCCTCGGGCTCGAACGGGCCGGCGTCATAGGCGAAATCCTGATCGCGGACAACGGCAGCACCGACGGTTCGGTGGACCTCGCAAAGAAGCTCGGCGCGCGGGTTGTTCCGGTGCGGGAAAAAGGCTACGGCAGCGCCTTGCGCGGCGGCATCGAAGCGGCCCTCGGCAAGTGGATCATCATGGGCGACGCGGACGACAGCTACGACTTCTCCCGGATCGAGGGGTTTGTTGGGAAATTCCGCGAGGGCTACGAACTCGTCATGGGCTGCCGGCTGCCCAGCGGCGGCGGCACCATCATGCCCGGCGCCATGCCGTGGAAGAACCGCTGGCTCGGCAATCCCGTCCTCTCCATGATCGGCCGGATCTTCTTCAGGTGCCCGGCGCGGGATTTCCATTGCGGCCTGCGCGGATTCACCAAGGACGCTTATCGGAAGATGGAACTCAAGACCACAGGGATGGAGTTCGCCTCGGAAATGGTCATCAAGGCCACGCTCAAGTCGCTGCGGATTACCGAGGTGCCAATCACACTGCACAAGGACGGACGTTCGCGCCCGCCGCACTTGAAGCCCTGGCGGGATGGCTGGCGGCACTTGCGGTTCATGCTGATTTACTCTCCCCGGTGGCTCTTTCTGATGCCGGGCTTGGTGTTGGGCGTCTTGGGCGGCGTGGCGGGAACGGTGCTGGCGCTGGCGCCCGTGCATCTCGGCCGGGTCGAGTTCAGCACCGGCACACTGGCCGTGGCTGGCGCCGCGGTCGTGATCGGCGTCCAACTGGTCGCCTTCGCCTTCTTCACCAAAGTCTTCGCCATTGGCGAGGGCCTTCTGCCCCAGGACCCGAAGTTTTCCCGAGTATTCAAGACCTTCACGCTGGAGAAGGGGATCTGCCTCGGGCTGGCCATCCTGGCGGTAGGGCTCGGGTTGCTGCTGCATGCGCTTTGGGTCTGGAAACAGGCCGGCTACGGCGAACTCTCCTACGGCGAGAACATGCGGCGGCTGACCCCAGCCGTCACACTGATCATGGTGGCCGTCCAGATATGCTTCTCCAGCTTCTTCCTGAGTGTGCTGGGGCTGAAGACCGACACGCGCCACCCTCCCAGCGTTTGAAGGGCCTACGGTCTTGCCAAGCCATGACCTCGTCCAGCTATTGCCTGCTGGCACCAGGAAAGCTGATATGCAAATAGCTGGCGTGACAGCATGACAACCTCCGCCGCAGCAAACTTGGGTTGGACCAGCCGCCGCCGGCTGCTCACCGTGCTTTCAGGCGGGACGCCGGACCGGGTGCCCATCAACACCTATGAGCTGGCCGGCCGCAATAGCCTGGATTGGTATAACCAGCAACCCAGCTATCGCGGCCTGATGGATTACATCCGCGCCCACACCGACTGCACGACCAACTGGAACCCGCGGCCGGCCTCGGATTGTTACACCTGCGAGGAGCGCTTTCTGTGCTCCGACTACCCGGTGGAAATCGAGACCCGCACCGAGCCCGCCGGCCAGTTCGAACGCACCACGCGGGTCTGCCGCACCCCAAAAGGGGATTTGCAGCAGGTGACCCAAACGGCTGCGGACGTGCATACCACCTGGCAGGTCGAGCATTGGTGCAAGAGCCCCGCCGATGTGGACAAGGCCCTGAGCGTGCCCTACGAACCGGCGCGTTACGACGCGTCAGACCTGGCGCGGGTCCGGCTCGAACTGGGCGAGGATGGAATTACCATCGCATCGGTTGGCGACCCGGCCTACCTGGCGGCTAGCCTCATGTCCTTCCAGGATTGCCTGTTATGGGCGTTTGAGAAGTCCAACCACTTCGCGGGCACCGTGGAGATTGTCGCGGAGCGGGTGATGGAAAACCTGCAGCGTCAGCTCGATTGCTGTGTGCTTGACCTCTACCGCATCGTCGGCCCGGAGTACTTCACCCCGCCATACCTGCCGCCGGCGTTGTTCCAGCGCTTTGTGGTGCCGCACGTAACGGAGATGACGCGGCTGATTCACGCCCGCGGCGCCAAGGTGCGGCTGCACTGCCACGGCAAGATCGACCAGGTGCTGGGGATGATCCTGGAGACGGGCTGCGACGGCATTGACCCCTGCGAGCCGCCACCGGACGGGGACATCGAACTCGATGAAGTCAAACGCCGCTGCCAGACGCGCCGAGTGTCGGTGTGGGGCAATATCGAGCTAAAACTGCTGGAGGAGGGCACGTCCAGCCAGGTCCGTGCCGAAGTCCGGAAGATTATGTCCCAGGCCAAAGCGGGCGGCGGCTTTGTGCTCATGCCTACGGCCAGCCCCATCAACGTCCCGCTCTCTCCCAAAACCGAAGCCAACTATAAAGCGTTCATTGACGCCGGCCTCGAGTTTGGCCGCTACTGACGCTTCCCACGCTGCCGGCCTTCGAGGGGGTGATGTTTGCCCGCGATGACCGTGGCGGAATTGCCGCCTTCCAGCGGCTCCTGCACCAACCGTCCAACGGAAACAACTTGAAAGAGCGGCTTGGTGTGCCAACACTCCAGGCATGAAATCTTTCGTCACCGTTCAGGCGCTTCTGGCCGCCGCTCTTGTCCTGGGCGCCGCCGCCGTGTTCGGCCAGACCGCGCCCACCCCGGACCTTCATCAGTGCCTCAAGCCCGTCCCCCGCGAAGGCCAGGGCTATCAGCGGTACCTGGAGTTGAACCAACGTGTCAAAGACAGCCACGGCCAGGCGAAGGTTGTTTTCGTCGGCGACTCCATCACCCAGGGCTGGGAGGGCAATGGCAAAGAGGTCTGGACCAAGTATTACGCCCCCCGCCACGCCCTCAACCTGGGCATTGCCAGCGACCATACTCAGCACGTTCTGTGGCGCCTCGACCACGGCAACCTCGACGGTCTGAAACCCAAGGCCGCCGTCGTTCTGATCGGCGTGAACAACATCCCCGATACTAACAACACCCCCCGCCAGGTCTTGGAAGGCGTCACCGCCGTCGTCATGAAGCTCCGCGCGAGACTGCCTGAGACCAAAATCCTGCTCCTGGGCATCTTCCCCTTCCGGGAGGACTTCTGCGATCAGCGCGCCAAAGCGCTCCAGGTCAACCAGGCCCTGCACAAGCTTGACGACGGCCAGTGGATTCGCTTCCTCGACATCGGCCACCTGTTCATCCAGCCCGATGGCCGGATTTCCAAGGACATGATGCGCGACTACCTGCACCTCTCGCCCACCGGCTATCGCCTTTGGGCCGAAGCTATCGAGCCCGAGCTGGCTTCCATGCTCGGAGAGAAACCCATTGCACCGTAAACCCGGCTCCCGCCGCTTCCACATGATAAGACACCCCATCGCACTCGCCATCGCCCTGCTAACTCTGACCGCCGATGCGCTTCAGGCCGGCACAATCTCCCTGCCCAACGGCTCCTTCGAGCTGCCCGCCTCTACTTACGCCACTCCTTTCATTGATTCCTGGCAGCAGAACCCGCAGCCGGACCTGGGCGACCCCAACACGCTCCAGACCGGCGTGTTTTCCAACCAGCCCCCCGCCGACCCGCTCTTCATTGATAACTGCGACGGCAGCCAGGCCGCGTTCCTGTTCGCCGTCCCGGGCACGGCCCTCTTCCAGGACTACGACTCGACGGACTACGCCAACCCTTCGCCCGCGCACGCTTTCAATGCCACGTTCGAGGTGGGCAAGTCTTACACGCTCACGGTTGGCGTTCTCGGCGGCACCAACCTTGCCTATCCCATGCAGGAAGGAACCACCCTGGAACTGAGCCTGTATTACCGCGACGACGCAAATGCGAAGGTCACCGTCGCCAGCACGGTCGTTACCAACTCCTCGGTGATCTTCAGCAATGCGACTCACTTTGTTGATTTCCAGGCGACCCTGCCAACCGTCCGAGCGGGTGACGCGTGCGCCGGACGTCACATCGGCGTGCAGTTGCTCTCGACAGTGAGCTACGAGTTGATGGGCGGGTATTGGGACCTGGACAACGTGCGGCTGACCTCGACCGTCACGCCCGTGCTCCTAGCCCCGGCCTTCACCAACGGCCAATTCACCTTTACCCTGCAAAGCGAGCCCGGCCTGCGCTTCGAGATCCTGGCCAGCACGAACCTTGCGCTCCCTCTGTCCAACTGGACCAGTCTCGGATTCCTGACCAACGAATCCGGCGCCACACCTTTTCCGGACCCGGCCACAAACCTCACCCGCCGCTTCTACCGGGCGCTCCAGTTGCAGTAGCCCCCGAGCGACCATGAACCTCCAGGACTCCGCGGCTGTGCGCCAGCGTCTTGGAGTGCGCCAGCCCTCTGGCGCTTTCCCTCCCTTATTTGCGCTCTGCCGTCTCTGCTGCTCTCCGGCCTTCACCCTGATCGAACTGTTGGTGGTAATCGCCATCCTGGCCATCCTCATGGCCCTGCTCCTCCCGAGCCTGGCCTCGGCGCGCCAGAAAGGCTGGCAAACCGCCTGCCTCTCCAACCTGCGCCAAATCGGCATCGCCCTCCACACCTATGCCGGCGACAACGAGGGCAGAATCCCCTACGGCCCGAAAGCACCGCCCTTCACCAGCGCGGGGAATTTTTATCCTTCCACCGGCGCCCCTACCAGCCTCGTCTCCCTCCAAACCGGCGCCCCGGTCGGCCTCGGCCTCCTGCTCAAAGACCACCTCAGCAACCAGCCCAAAGCCCTCTTCTGCCCCGGCAGCGATCAGACCGTAGATGCCACCGCCGAGTTGGCCAGGGTTGGCACCAACCAGGCCCAGTGCAGCTACTACTACCGCCACGCGGGCGTCACCAACTTGTTTGACAGTCCGAACGCCCCGCCCCCATTGGACCGCCTCGCCCTCGACCATCTGGGCAACAACCGCAACGGCCTGCCCATCCGCGCCCTGGCCCTGGACACCCTCTTCCTGTGCCCGCCCGACCTCGCCCCCTTCAACATCAAGCCCCGCACTCATCACCGGCAGAAGTTCGCTGACATTCTATTCGCCGACGGCCACGCCGTTTCGCGCCCCAACAAGGATGACCGCTTCGTGGTGGACCTTCGCAACTACACCGAGATTCGCGGTGCTTTCGATAAGATCCTGCGCGTCCTGGAACAGGCCGACCTAGCCCCCTGAGGCGCCAGCCGCGCCGCGCCCTGCCCTCAACCCGCAGCTCCGCTCCGCCTTGGCGCCGGTTTTCTGACCTGCCGCACCGCGCGCCCCTTCATCTGCGGGCCGCAGGCCGGCCCGCCCGCTTTGCCACCCGTAAGCCTGTGCGCAGCGCGCGGCCAGCCAGCCGGGGTCTTGGGACAGGCGTGATGTTTCGAACCCCCTTCGAAGCTCCTTCGAACCTCCTTCGAACCTCCTTCGAAGAACTGGGGCCTTTTTTGCCCATTGGCACCTCCGGCTTGGGCACCACGCCCCTGACTTGTTCGTACAAGGGCACACCCTCGTCCAGCTCCTGCCGGAGCCGGACAAAGATGCGTTTCCCGACCAACTGCAAGCCGTGCTGCTTGATGTAGGCGCCGTATTTCTTGAAGTAAAGCGTGGTAATCTCGCACCATCGGCCTTGCAGAACCGGCAGCCGACCCAACCGCGGACATTCGCGCGGCTTCTTCACCCCGAGGTTGCTCGGCAGCGAGGCCCAGACCGTCCACAGCCCGTCTGGTTTCCGGAAGAGCTCCAGCTCCAGCGTGATCCGCCCGCCCCGGTTGCGGATGTCCAACCCCTTTATCAGCGGTTTGGGGTCATACCCCTTGGATGGGAGTGGCACTCGGGTCAGTTCCTCCCCGCGCAGGAGCCGCCGCAGGTTGACCTGCTTGAAGTAATTGATCCCCTTCATGCGCCGAAGCGAGCCCGCCGAGTCCCACGCCAGCCGTTCCTCGTCGCTCAGCTCCTCCCAGGCCTGCATCACCAGGACCATCGCCGCGCTCACCCGCCGCTGCTCGGCGCTCCGGCCCGTTCGCTCACGCATGTCCTTGCCTCGCTTATCGCGCATAACTCTCCTTCCGGCCGCCCTCTGTGGCCATTTGTACTTTGTGCAAACTGTGACGGGTTTTCATAGCCGTTCCGTATTGGTTCGCGGACGCCATTATACCATTTTCGCGCCCATGTTGCCAAGTCCTCCTCAACCGCTATCTTAGTTTGCCCGAAAAAGACTTCCCTGGCGCAGCAGCGGGAGTATGCTCGCCACACGCTTTGTGCTCTGGGAAAGCCAAATATGGAAGCGAACCTGATTCAGCCGGAACAAATCGAACAGGCCATCCTGCTCATTCGCGGTCAGAGGGTGATGCTGGATCGCGATTTGGCTGCGCTTTATGGCGTCGAGACCGGCAACCTCAACAAAGCCGTTCAGCGCAACCCTGAGCGCTTTCCACCCGATTTCATGTTTCAGGTTACCGCAGAGGAGGCGGATTGTTTAAGGTTCCAATTTGGAACCTTGAAGCGGTACCACCTCCCCTGCAAAGAGCCCAGGACCTTTGATATTCCAAACTGGAATCTCAAACCCACCCGTTCATGAACAACTTGAGGCTGACCCAACTGGTTCCCATTGAACGGGTCGAGAGACTGATCCATCTCGTGCGAGGGGAGAAGGTGCTGCTGGACGCCGACCTGGCGGTGCTTTATGGCGTCGCCACCGGCGCGCTCAATCGCGCTGTCAAACGCAACGCCAGCCGTTTTCCGTCCGACTTCATGTTCCAATTGACTGCGAACGAGGCCAACATCTTGAAATGCCAAATTGGCATTTCAAGTTCGGGACATGGCGGACGGCGCCGTTCTGTGCCATACGCCTTCACGGAGGAGGGCGTGGCGATGTTGTCCAGTGTGTTGCGGAGCGAACGGGCCGCGCAGGTCAATGTGGCCATCATGCGCGCTTTCGTCAGCCTGCGCCGAATGCTGGCTACCAACGAAGCCCTCGCCCACAAACTGGCCGAACTGGAGCGCAAGATTGAGGGCCACGACAGCAGCATCCGCACCCTGTTCGACGCCATCCGCGAACTCGCCGCCCCGCCCGCAACACCGCGCCGGGAGATCGGCTACCACGTCAAGGAAGCCAGCGTGTGTTATCGCGTAAAGAGGAAGTAATTTATGAAAGCACCGACACCATGAACAAACCCACACCCTTCTCGCTGCGCATCTTCGTCGCCGATGGCGACCCCGACGGTTTGCGTCTCGTCGAGCGTTCCAACTGGATCGGCAAGGCCACTATTTTCCCGCGCGCGCTCTATCCGAAAGTGCGTGACCGTGAGGAGTTTCAGCAAACGGGAGTTTATCTCCTCATCGGGCCGCGCGAACAAGGCGACGGCGACATGCTCTACATCGGAGAGGGTGATCCCGTGCGACCACGTATTGAGCAGCACTACGCCAAGAAGGATTTCTGGACGAGGGCGGTTTTCTTTGTCGCTGGTCCTGGCCAGCTTAACAAGGCCCATGTTCAATACCTAGAATCTCAACTGATAGAGCGGGCGGCAGCAGCCAAACGAATGCCCCTGGAGAATGGCAACATGCCCGCTGAGCCCAGCCTGTCTGAAGCCGACCGGGCCGATATGGATGTGTTCCTTGGAAATATACTCGGCATGTTGCCCGTGCTTGGTATCCATGCGTTTGAACAAAGTCACCAAACGGGGCTGACCGGTGCCACCCTGCTGAAGTGCCAGGGCAAAGGCATCGCTGCAACCGGGCACGACACACCGCAAGGCTTCGTCGTGCGATCGGGATCATTTGCATCCAAGGAGAGCGTGCCATCACTGAAGCAACACTTTCCGAAGGTTTGTGATCTTCGAGATGAACTTGTAAAGAATGCCGTACTTACCGCGTCCGGCAGCATGCTGCGCTTCACCCAGGATTATACCTTTAGCTCTCCATCCATGGCTTCGTCGGTCGTGTTGGGCCGGCCATCGAACGGGCGCACTGAGTGGAAGGATCCCACCGGCAAGACCTTGAAACAGTTGCAAGAGGCGCAGGCGAAGCCGTGATTTGTCGATCAGCGCCATGAACGAAACCGAGACTAGCGCCGAGCACATTGGTCCCGCGTTGGATGCGTTGAAGAAGTCGCTGCTGCACCAAGCCTTCACCAACCAGCTCTGATGCCCACGCAGTTCCCAATCCCGGCGGGATTGCATCCCTCAGTCCAGGGTTGCGCGCCCTGCGCTACCCTGGGTGATGCACCCCAAAGATTCTCCCAAGCCCAACGGAGTTGCATCACCGATCCACCGATTCTGGAGTCCATGCCATGAGTGACGAATTCAAACCATCGCCCCCTCCGGGAAGCCAATTCCTCGTTTACCGGACCGAGGACGGGAAGCTAAAGATTGATGTGCGGTTTCAAGGGGAGACTGTTTGGCTGTCGCTCAACCAGTTGGCGCAATTGTTCCAGCGGGACAAGTCGGTCATCTCGCGGCACATCAAGAACGTGTTTGAAGAGGGGGAGCTGCGCCCGGAAGGAACTGTTGCAAAATCTGCAACAGTTCAAACCGAAGGGGAAAAGCAGGTTTCTCGTGAGATCGAATTCTACAACCTCGATGTCATCATCTCGGTGGGCTACCGCGTGAAGTCCCTCCGGGGCACCCAATTCCGCATCTGGGCTACCCAGCGCCTGCGGGAGTATATCGTCAAAGGGTTCGTGCTCGACGACGAGCGCCTGAAGAACCCGGACCAGCCGTTCGACTATTTCGAGGAGCTGACGCGCCGGATTCAGGACATCCGCACGTCGGAGCGCCGGTTCTACCAGAAGATCACGGACATCTACGCGACGAGCATTGATTACGACCCCACGCAGGAGATCAGCCTGCTGTTCTTCAAGACCGTCCAGAACAAGGTGCATTGGGCCATCACCGGGCAGACTGCGGCCGAGATCGTGCATGGCCGGGTGGATGCGGCCAAGCCCAACCTGGGGCTGACAAACTGGCGGGGGGCAGTGATTCGCAAGCAAGAGGTGGCCATCGCCAAGAACTACCTTACCGAGCCGGAGTTGGCCGCACTGAATAATCTGGTCGAGCAATACCTGATCTTCGCCCAAGGCCAGGCCATGCGGCGCGTGCCCATGCACATGGCGGATTGGATCAAAAAGCTGGACGGGTTTCTGAGGCTCAACGAGCGCGACATCCTGACCCATACCGGGCGCATCTCGCACGAAATGGCGCAGGCCAAGGCAGAGCGGGAATACGAGCGCTATCGCGCGTTGGCTGATGCCCAGCCACGCCCGGTGGATGCGGACTTTGAGCGGGCCGCGACCCAGTTGCAGAAGCTGCCGCGCCCGAAGAAATCTAAACCGCCCAAGCCATGAAGGAAGCCGAAACCAGGGCAGAACTCATTGATCCCGCCCTCAAGGCCGCCGGCTGGGGCGTCATCGAGGGCGGCAAAATCCTCCGCGAACGGCTGGGGGCATAGTGCGATCCAACTACTTTCCGGGTTGAGGAAACTCTGCTCAGAGAGGCCGGCGGCACCACCACGACTTTGCCATCAGGGCGGTTGTGTTGCCGGCGCGAGCCAGGTTCCGGTGTTGGCGTTGAAGATTCTCGTGCCGGCTGAGGCGCTGCGCATTGTAAGCCGAGAGACACGGATGCCCGGGGGTGCGCGGATCGGTGGAGCCGGGAATAGCCCGGCGGAGTCCCCTCTCGCCAGCGCGTATGCATGAAGGGGCATAGCGCCGGCGTCCTCGCCAGCGAGTGTGGGCCGCGTCTCGCCGCCCAGGCCCAACGAACGGCGAGGCGAGACGCCCTCGCCAACCCGCCGGCGAGGACGCCGGCGCTACTTGTCCACCGCCAGCGCTCCGCCCTTCATGCATACGCGCTGCCCTGTCACCGGAGGGTGCATTTGCTGTTTCCGAACGGGCCAGACTCCTCTAAGCTCCCGCCCCTGATGACGCCCGTTCAAAGACCCTTATGAAGATTGCACTGTTTGGCATTACTGAGATCAAAGTCGGCAAGCACAACCTCAAAGACCCCCGGCTCGACCAGGCGGACAAGCTGGCCGAGGCCGACAAGAAGACGAACGCGCAAGCGGACGTGATCGGCGAGGACGAGTTGCTCGATGCCGATTCCATTCTCGCCACCCAGGAAACCAAGGCGGATTTGATCCTGAAGGACCTGGAATTCGTCGAGACGCGCCTGGGCCGCGACCCCCAGCCAGCCGAGCGGGCGGCGCTGGAGAAGATTCAAGGGCTGCTGGAGAGCGAGCGATTCCTCTTCAACTCGGGTCTGAGCGCGGAGGACCTGGCAGCGGTGGCGGCGCACAGCTTTTTTACGAACAAACCGGTGACGGTTGCGACGCGCGACGAGCTGCAGAACCCCGAGGCGCTGCTGCTGCGCGCCTTTGCCGATGCGGGCTACATTTCGTTCCTCACCGTCGGCGGCAAGGAGAACCGCGCCTGGCCCATTCGCCAGGGCGCGACGGCCTGGGAAGCGGCGGGCACGATCCACACGGACATCCAGAAGGGATTTATCCGCGCGGAGGTGATCAGTTTCGCCGACTTCGTCGCCGCCGGCGGCGAGACCCAGGCCAAGCGGGCCGGCAAGCAGCGCCTGGAGCTGAAGCAATATGTCGTGCAGGACTACGACGTAGTGAACTTCCGCTTCAACAAGTAGGCGGCCCCGCTAAGGCGTCACGCAACACGCCAGCCGCAACACGGTGACGCCGATTTCCCTCTTTCCGTGGCCGCACGGTCTGGTTTAGAGTCTGGGAGCTATGGCTTTCCCGTGCCGCTGGATTGTGGTTTTGACCGTGCTGCTCGCCACCGGGCCGCGGCTCGGCGCGGCCAGCGCGGCGAACCGCGCCTTCGAGACGGCGATCAAGGCATTCCACGATACTTTCTATGAACGGGCGGAGGCACAGTTCGCCGAGTTCCGACAGAAGTTTCCGGCTTCACCCCGCCTGCCCGAGGCGATTCTGCTCCAGGCACAAGCGCGGCTTGAACTGTCAAATTACGCCGGCGCGATTGAGCTGCTGTCCACCCACCAGTCTGCCGCCGGCACGAACGCCGACCAGTATCAATTCTGGCTGGCCGAAGCACATTCGCGCAAAGGGGACTGGCGCGCGGCCACCGACGCCTATGCAAAACTGGGCAAGGAGTTTCCCGCCTCCTCGCGGCGCTTGGAAGCGGTAATTGGAGAAGCGGCGGCGCGGGCAGTCCTGGCGCGAACGGACCCGGCCGAATGGCCGCGGGTGATCGCGCTGCTGCAGGAGACAAACAGCGTTTTCCAGTCTGCGGCGCGCACGAATGCTGCCAGTGAATGGGTGACGCATGGTTCCTTGTTGCTGGGCGAAGCGTTGCTGGAGACGAAGGAGTATCCCGCTGCCGAGGAGACGCTTCAGCCGCTGGCCAAGCGCCTCTGGCGGCCGCAGTTGGCCTGGCAATGGCAATACCTGCTGTGCCGCGTGCAACTGGCCGATGGGCGGACGGAGGCGGCGATGCAAGGCGCCACCAATCTCGTAGCGCTGGCGGCCAATACCGGGCAAACCAACCTGCTGGCGGAAAGCGCCGCCTTCCAAGCCGGCCTGCTGGAACGCCGGGGCCTGCCCAACGACGCCATAGTCGCTTACCAGCAGAATCTCGCCGAGGGCATCCCCGCCGAACGCCAGCGCCAGGCCCTGCTCAAGATTACCGAGCTCTACCTGGCGCAGAACAGGATTCCAGAGGCGACGCAAATGCTGGAGAAGTTCCTGGGCCAGTATCCCAAGTCGGCGTCGGGCGACCTGGCGCTGCTGACTCTGGGCGAACTACGCCTCCGCCAGTATGAGACCGGCGCCGACACTAACCTGGTGGTCAGCGTCACAACTAACACACCGGCCGCGACGAATGGGCTCCAGCTCGCGATTGCCGCCTTCAGTGCGCTGGTGAAGGAGTTCCCGCAAAGCCCGCTCTTTGGGAAAGCGCAGTTTGATCTCGGCTGGTGCCATTGGCGGGAGGGCAGCTTGCCGGAAGCCCAGGCAGCCTTCCAGGCGGCGGTGGAGCACCTCCCCTTCTCGCCGGACCAAGCGACTGCTTACTTCAAACTGGCGGACATGCAGTTTCAGCAAACGAACTACACGGACGCGATCAAAAGCTACCAAACGGTACTCGACAAGTTCGGCGGGTTGCCGGAAGTCAGGACGAATCTCTTCGAGCGCGCCCTCTACCAAACCGTGCGGGCCAGCCTGGCGGCGGGCGACCCGGCAACCGCCACCAACGCTTTACAGAAAGTGCTGGCGTGGTACCCGGATCGCCCGGACGCCGGCCGCGCGGTGCTGCTGACGGGACAGGAAATGAGCCGCCGCGGAGAGGCGGCGGCAGCGCGCCAGATGTTCCTGGGGTTCGCCCGGAGCGTGCCCCACTCGCCGCTGCTGCCGGAACTGCAATTGGCAATCGCCGGCACCTGGGAACAGGAGAAGAAGTGGGCGGAAGCCATCGCACAGTATGACGGCTGGCTGGCCAGCTTCACAAACCATGCGGCCCGGCCGCGCGCGGAGTATTATCGCGCCTGGGATACCTGGCAAGCCGGGCAGTTAACCAATGCGTTGATGCTCTTTACCAACTTCGTGGTCCGGTTCCCAACCAACGAACTCGCTCCGCAGGCGCAGTGGTGGGTGGCCGATTACTACTACCATGCCGGCAATTCCGTGGAGGCGGAGCGCAATTACAAGTTGCTGTTTCAGAACACAAACTGGCCTCCCTCCGAGCTGACGTATGAGGCGCAAATGATGGCCGGGCGTGCCGCTGTGGCCCGCCAGGGCTGGGGAGAAGCCAAGGACTATTTCACCAGGTTGTATAACAATACCAACGGCCCAAGCCTTGACCTGCGACTCCAGGCCTTGTTCGAACACGGCCTCACTCTAATGCGCGTGGTGGACCCGGCCGAGACCAACCGGCTCGCTAATTGCGAAGAAGCCACCCGCGCCTTCGGACGGATTTGCGATGAGTACCCAACCAACCAACTGGCCGTTCGCGCCTGGATTGAACGGGCCAACTGCTATCTGCAGTGGGCGCTGGCCAAGCAGCAGTATGACTCGCTGACCAATGCGCTCAACGCATTTCAGCGGGTCATTGATTGGCCGCAGGCGGACGTGGCCGCCCGGAGCCAGGCCAAGGTCGGACAAGCCGTTGTGCTCGGGAAGTGGGCTGAACAAAAGGCCGGGGAGGAGCGCGCCGCGCTGCGCAAGCAGGCGCTCAGCAATTGCCTGGATGTCGTATACGGGACCATCGTGGGCACCAACAGCGAAAGCCTCGACCCGTTCTGGACCAAGGAAGCCGGCATTGAAGCCTTTAACCTGGCGGAGGTCATGCAGGCCTGGTCGCAAGTCGTCAGCATCTACCAGCGCTTGAAGACCGACGTGTGGCCGAATCTCCCCGCCTATTATGAGAAGCACGCGTTGAAGGCGCAGGAGAATCTGGAGCGGGAGAAGGCGAGCCGCTGACGGAATCGCCTCACTTGGCTGGATAGCGCCAGACCCAGTCGCCTTTGTCCGGATCTACGGTGCTGCCTGACTTCGTCAATTCGATCCTGCCGCCGTCATCGCTTTCGTTCCAACCCACCGAGTAGAGGACGAACTGGCCGTCTTCGGTGCGGCGGTAATTAAGCGGCCGGCCGTTAATGACATCCTGCGGCAGCTTCTCGATATAGGCCGGCGCGAGCGCGTCGAGGGCTTCAGGGAACTGGCCCCTTGCCAGGCGATACTGCTCCAGCGCGCAGGCAACGCGGGCGAGGTCAGCGGCAGTTTGCGCGCGGGCGCACCGCTCCGCCGAGCGGGTCAGGGCAGGCAGCAGGAGTCTCGCCAAAAGCCCATAAGGGGATGACTTCAACTGGCTGAGCACCGCGCTCGACTGTTGTATCCGGGCGGGCGGAATCATGCGCTGCTCCAAATCCACAGCCGCCAGAAAGCAGTTCTCTTGCAGAGTGCAGAGCGAGAGCTTGTTCTGGTCAAACCAGCCGGCGGGCATGAGCCGGAAGAAGGTTCGGCCCAGGGACTTTTCCCACTCTGTTGGCCTGGCGGAGGGGTCCTGCTCCACCGTCTCACCCAGCGCCTGGATTCCTGCCCGGCGGACGTAATCCACCGCCCAAACGTCGCACGCCCGCTCGCCGCGCATGGCGAAGTGGTAATCGGCCAGGAAATCCACCTTGCCGAGTTCGCCGGCGATGGTCCGTAAATCGGTCTCGCTCCATCGCCGATCGGCGAGTCCCTCCCAGACCGGGCCCAGCGCCAGCTGCATCGCCGCCATTCGGACGAGGTGCGAGATCAGGATCGGCTCGCCCCGGATGGAATCCAGCAGCCGAAACATGAGCTTCACGTCCTCGATCGCAGTTTGCCTGTCCCCGGCCTGCAACGCCGCGCTCGCATGGAGGGCGAGGTACTGGCAGCCGGCTTTTACGCGCACCAGGTGCGGCAGCAGCATGGCAAAGCCGGCATCGTAGTTGATCCAGAAGCGGGCCTGGGGGCGGGCGGCAGCCGCGATAAGGAGCTGGCGGTTTCCCTCGAACTTGCTCAATGCCAGCAGCACGTCGGCGGCGGGAGACTGGGGCTCTTTGGCGATGGGGAAGTAGTTGGTGGGGGGGCCGCCTTGCGTTGAGTAGAAGTTGTTGCTGCCACGGTAAAACGCCTGCCAGGCTGCCAAGTCCAACCGCTGGGCTTTGAGCCAACTCCCGGTACTGGGCGCGTTGGCAACCCTGGGACCAAAGGCGTCGAAGATGACCTGCTTCCCCCCGGGCGCGCCGCTCCAAACCACGGCGCCGTTGGTCTCGACGAAGTGCAGGTCGGTCCAGAGCGGGGTCTCGAAGAAGTTCTGGTCCGCCGCCACCGGGGGCGGGACCAGGCTGGCCATGTCAAACCGCTCACCTTTGGCCTCCTGTTCCTGCTTAAAGTTCTGCCACGCCCGCCGGCCACGCCAGTTCTCGACCGTGTAGAAGAGGGCGACGAGGGTTACCAGGCAGCCCAGCACCAGGAACCGCCAACGCAGCAACCGCGCGAACAGCCGCCGGACGGGGGGTATCCAGGCCAGGATGAACGCCGGGACGCTGGCCACGAAACACAGGATGCAGCCCAGCGCACCAAATGCCAGCGGGGCGCTCGGGCCGATCTGGACTGCGACGACTGCGATCGCAGCCAGCGCCAGAGGGCTGAGCATCGCCAGCCAGAAGAAGAAGTGGCGAGGTTCGTTCCAGATGGTCTCCAGGATAGTCTTGGATTTCTCGTTCATAATTGCCTCTAAGTGTTCAGGGTTTCGTCGCGCCGGTCACTGCGCGGAGTGGGGGGAACCGCCTTTGTCTTGGCCGCCGGGGCCGGTTCGGATAGGGCTGCCAAATCGGTCATCAGGAGTTGCTTCTGGCGCACGGCAAAGCGCACTTCGGATGCGGGTGGCATTTGCTTCCCCGCCGCGAGCGGCGCCGCCGGCTCACGCGCCGTGAAGTTCAGCGCAAGGATTACCCCCCACACCGTCGCCAGGCCAGCCCAGGCCCTGGGCGCACGCCGCCAGCCAGCGCGGAACTGCTCGCCCAGCGACGACAGGATAACGTGCCATACCGCTGGCTGGGAAGAGCGCGGCGAGGTTTGAGATTGGGCAGCAACCGGCGCCGCCGCTACCGAGCGCTCGATCTGCTCCCACAGCGCCGCCGTTCTGTGCCCCCGACCCAAACCGGCCTTCATCCGGGCCTCCAGCCTTTGCTCCTCGGCGAAAAGGCGGGCGCAGTTGGCACACGCCTTCAAGTGCTGCTCGATTTCAAGGCTGGTCCTGGCATCCAACTCGGAGTCGAGGTAGGGGCCGAGCAAGGTTTGGAGTTCGTTGCATTTCATACTTAGTTCTCCTTCAGTAACTTGGTTCGTCGTTCGGAGCGCGCGAGGTAAGCGCGCATCTTCTGCCGCGCGCGCGCCAGGTCTCCCATCACGCTGCCTAGCGGGATGCCCAGGGATTCGCTGATCTCCCGGTAACGCAGGTCGCCGATAGCGCGCAGCAGGAGCACGGCGCGCTCGGTATCCGTCAGCGTCTTCAGCCCCGCCGTCAAGGCTGGCTCCAGGACTTCCTCCAATGCTTTGGGTGAGAGGGGTCGGCCGTCTCCGTGGTCCGGCTCGCCGCTATAGGGCAGCCCCGCCAGTTCTTCCGGTTCCAGTTGAAACTCGTGCCGCGCGATCCGGGCATGTTTCCGGTTCATCGCGAAGGCTTCATGCGTCAGGATCTTGAACATCCAGGCCCGGAAGCTGGCGTCCTCGTGGTAGCGGTCGAAGGCGGCGAATGCGCGCAGGACGGCATTCTGCAACGCGTCGGGCGCTTCCTGGGGCTCCCACATCAGCCGCCGGCAATACGTCTCCAGGTCGCGCTCGATGGGCTTGAGCAGCGCCAGGAAACGGTCCGCGTCGGATGTGGTAGTCTCTTGCATAACTGCGCTCTATATGGACAAAGCCAATTGGGCATCGTTTTATTACAAATATCCAGCAATGCCGCAGTTGGCTCGAGCAAATGCTTGCTACGCGGGCCAGAATCTGCGGCATTGATCCTTATGAAACCGCTTCCCGCCGAACCCGCCTGTGCCCTGGGCGTCGTCATCTTGGCGGCGGGCCGGTCGGCGCGCATGGGCCGGCCCAAGCTGCTGCTGCCCTGGGGCAAGACCTCTGTAGCCGGTCATTTGATTGAGCAATGGCGGGCACTGGGGGCGAGGCAGATTGCTGTGGTTTGTGCTTCCACCGACAAGGCCATCCAAGCCGAACTGGACAGGCTTGGCTTGCCAGCCGCAGACCGGATCTGCAATCCTGCTTCCGAACGAGGCATGTTCAGTTCAATCCAGTGCGCGGCGCAGTGGTCGGGATGGCAGGCGACGATTACCCATTGGGCTGTCGTATTGGGCGATCAGCCGCATGTGAAACGCCAAACGCTGCAGCAGGTGCTGGATTTCACCTCCAGTCACCCCACCAGGATCTGCCAGCCTGCGCGGCGCGGCCACGGACGGCACCCCGTTCTGCTGCCCAAAGCCGTATTCCTGCGATTGGCTGAATCGAGGGCTGCCACGCTGAAGGAGTTCCTGGCCCCTGAAGCCCGCCAGATCGCCCTTTGCGAGCTGGACGATCCCGGGCTGGACCTGGACATTGACCGGCCGGAGGATTACGAGCAAGCCCTCAAACAAGCTGGCTTTCTGCTTTAACTACCGGCTTCGCTCTGCTAGATTCTAGTTACGTTGAAGTACAATGGCAGATTTTTGTCGCGCCTCGCCTGGGGAGGGCTTTCCTTGGCAATGTTCTTCATCGCCTTGCCTGCGCGAGGGGACCAAACACCCGGTTTCTGGCAGAGCCAGAACATCTACCAGATTCTGACGGATCGCTTCTTCGACGGCAATTCGACCAACAACACTGTCGAGGGGACCTATAATGCGAGCGATCCCTGGGGAGTCCACGGCGGCGATTTCAAAGGCCTCGAGCAGAAACTGGATTACATCCAAGCGCTGGGGGCCACCGCGATTTGGATCTCGCCCGTGGTGCTGAATGGTCATGGGCAATTTCACGGTTATGCGGGGCAGGACTTCTACCAGGCAGCTCCCCACTGGGGCGGCCTGGCCGATTTGCAGCATTTCATCCAGGCGGCGCACGCGCGCGGAATGCTGGTCATTGATGACATTATCGTGAACCATGGGGACGACCTGATCTACAGCAGCGACTCCGGGTACGCCGACTTCCTGACACCGCCCGCCGGTTACAAGCTGAAGTACCGCAACAGCTCGCTGATCTATGCGCCGCCCTTTGATACCTACAACGCCACCTACAACACAGCCAACAACGCCCTCACCAACCTCTTTCACAACTACGGCGCCATTCCCGACTACAATAGCAACCAGCATGTCGAACTCGGCGAATTGAGCGGGCTGGACGACTTCCGCACCGAGTCGGCCTACGTGCGCTCCAACATGGTGGAGATTTACAAGTATTGGATCGGCCAGGCGGGCTTTGACGGCTTTCGCATTGACACGGTCAAGCACGTGGAAATGGGATTCTGGCAGGAGTGGTGCCCGTTGATCCACGCCTATGCGGCCAGCCTCGGGAAGTCGAACTTCTTCATGTTCGGCGAGATCTACGACGGGTCGGACGCGAAGTGCGGCTCTTATACCGGCACACAAGGCGGCGGGACTTTCAAGCTGGATTCGGTTTTGGACTACCCTCTTTACTTCAAGGCGGATAGTGTGTTTGCCAGCGCCGCAGGCAACACCGCACTGATCGAGAATCGTTATGCCGCGCTCGCGACCAACTATGACTCGTCGGCCCAGGATCGGCTGGTGACGTTTCTCGACAATCACGATCAGGCCCGGTTTCTCAGCTCAGGCAAGGCTAACAACAACACCAACCGCCTCAAGGTTGCCCTGGTGTTCCTGTACACCAGCCGCGGCATTCCCTGCCTGTACTACGGCACGGAGCAGGCCTTCAACGGCGTCAACGATCCCTATGACCGCGAAGACATGTTCGACGGCCAATTCGAGCAGGGCCCCTCCCTCGGCGACAACTTCAACTACACGCATCCGCTCTTCCAGTGGATCGCGCGGCTGAACAACTTCCGCCGCCTTTATCCCGCCCTGCGCACCGGCTCGCATGTGAACCTCTGGAACAACCCAAGCAGTCCCGGGCTCTTCGCCTACGCCCGCAGGCTCGATACGCAGGAAGTCTTTGTCGTGCTCAATACCGCGACCTCGGAGCAGACCCTCACCAACCGGCCCACCCTCTACTCCGCCGGCACCGCCCTGCTGAACCTGCTCGATACCAACGAGACCATCACCGTCACCGCCGAAGCGCGAATCCCTGCCATCACCGTCCCGGCCATGTCCGCCAAGTTGTTCATCGCGGCTTCCCAGTGGCTCGCGCTTGATCCCGTCGTTACTGCCACCACGCCCGCGCACGATGCCACCAACGTCTCGACAGTCGCGCCCATCGTCCTCCAGTTCAGCCAACCTATGGACACCGGCAGTGTCGTGTCCGCCTTCTCGACGCTTCCCGCTACGAGCGGCGCCTTCTCCTGGTCCGCGGCCCAGGATACCCTGACCTTCACCCCCAGCGGCGGCTTTCCCGCTCAAACCCTGGTCGCCGTGCGCCTTGCCGCCACGGCACACGCCGCCGCAACGGACCGCGCGTTCTGCGCCGGGTTCGAGTCCCGCTTCACCACCGGCACCTCGACCTATGTGGATGTGACACCGCCCACGGTATCTATCGGAACGCCGACGAATGGGTACCTGGCGGGCGGGAACCTGACAATCTCCGGCACGGCCAGCGACAATGTCGCCGTGCAGAAGGTCGAGGTCCGCCTCGACACCAACGCGTGGGCCTTGGCCTCGGGTATTAATGCCTGGAGCTACCTCCTCAACACCTCGAACTTCCTGAACGGCTCCCACCTCCTGTCCGCGCGCGCCACCGATGCGTCCTCCAACGTGTCGGCCACCAACTCCGTCAGCGTTCGGTTCCTGAACGTGCCGGGCGACTACCAGCAGCGCCTCAGCGGCGGCAATCCGGATAACGTCACCGACTGCGCCGGCAATGTCTGGCTGCGCGACCAGCCCTATACGCTCGGGTCGTTCGGCTACTCGGGCGGCGCCACGGGCGCGCTCAACAACACCATCAGCGGCATCTGCACCGCCGCGCAAACGCTCTACCGGCGCGAGCGCTACAGCACCTCCTCGGCGGGATTCTCCTACCAGTTCGATTGCCCGGCGGGGACGTATGAAATCACGCTGCTGGAGGCCGAAACTTACTGGAGCGGCGCCGGCCAGCGGGTCTTCAATGCCTTCATCCAGGGACGGCAGGTGCTGACCAACTTCGACATCTACACCGCCGCCGGCGGCATAAACAAGCCGCTGACCCTGGTTTTCACCAATGCCGTCACGAATTCCCAGTTGCAGGTGCTCTTCACCCCCGTCGTGGACAATGCGCGCGTCTCGGGCATCCAGGTCCGCAAGCTGGCCGACCTCTACAGTGGCGGCGACGGCATACCGGATTGGTGGCGCTTGGCCTTTTTTGACCACCCGACCGGCCTGGCCGCCGACCTCTCGCGCGCCGAGGACGACTCCGACGGCGACGGCGCGCCCAACCTGGCCGAGTTTCTCGCGGGCACCAGCCCGCTGGATGCGGCCTCCGCCTTCAGGATCACCCGCGTCACCGCGGCCAGCAACGAAATCCAGCTATTCTGGACCACGCGGACTAATAAGTCCTACCAGTTGCAGCAGACCGACCGGCTGAGCGACGGGGCCGCCTGGACCAATCTCGGCTCCGCGCTCAGCGGCACGGATGGCGTGCTCACGCAGAGCGTCGGCGCCGCTGCGGGCACCTCCCGCTTCTTCCGCGTGCAGGCCCATTGAAGGCGGGTGAAAACAGGGGTTGAATTAGCGAGCGATTACCGCGAATAATGGACGATACGGATTATGAATCTGGACGACGCACAACGGACCAAAGTGGCAGAATGGATCAAGCAAGGGCTGAAGCTGTCCGACATACAGAACCGGCTGGCCTCTGAGCTGGGCGTTCGCCTGACTTACATGGAGGTCCGTTTCCTTGTGGATGACTTGAAGCTGACACCCAAAGACGTGGAGCCAACCAAACCTGTTGAGTCCGTACTCGCTCAACCTGCGGGCACGCCGCCCGCCGGCGCACCGTCCCCAACAGCCTCGCCCGCTTCCCGCCCCGGGACAGTGTCCGTATCCGTGGACCAAATCGCCCGCCCCGGTGCCGTTGTCAGCGGCAAAGTGACTTTCAGCGACGGAAACTCCGCCGCCTGGCAATTCAACGAGATGGGTCAACTGGCGCTGGCGCCCCAGCAGCCCGGCTACCGGCCTCCGGCTTCCGATTTGCAGGAATTCAAGATGGCGCTGGAAACCGAGCTGAGCAAACTGGGCCTCTAAATGAATGGCCAAGCGATCGCCCGCCACGGCTGGCCCAACGGTTCCGGGGCGGTGGAATGAGCTGGTCGAACCCAGCCATGCCGATTCAAGCGCCCCGGCCCGTTCTGGACGCCCATAGGCCTGCGCCACCGGTGCGCCTGGGGTAAAGCTCGGCGCAAGGACCCCAGGAACGCCTTCTGGCACCCAAAATAACGGTGGCGCCGTATGGGTGCGCCCTCCCCTCACCGTCACCTCACCGTTACCCCTCCCTAGCACCTCTCATAATTTATGAGAG
>CAZDOO010000087.1:0-22469 GCA_964507045.1 uncultured Verrucomicrobiota bacterium
CGGATGAGGAACCAGTTCACGCCCCTATTATGGTGCTAGTGTCAAGATGTGCCCTTTCCAGCAGCGATGGCGGCTGTACGCTTGCCGGGGCGGGGGCAGCTTGTTACTGTGGGCACGCTGAGTGAGGCCGTTCCGGCAACTGGTGTCGGGCAGGGCCTTATTAGGCTTATGTCGGAATCCTATATTCAGAATTTGTTTGCGGAACGGATCGGCGGCCGGCAATACGGCAAGTCGGGCGCGATCTATAAGTTTGAGAAGATCAAGCGGGCCAAGCGCGCTGCGATGGTGGCGCATCCCGGCGCGGAGATCATTGATCTGGGCATCGGCGAGCCGGATGAGATGGCGTTTCCGGAAGTGGTGGACACGCTGTGCGCGGAGGCGCGCAAGCCGGAGAATCGCGGGTATGCGGACAATGGGGACGCGGTCCTGAAAACGGCGGTGGCGCGTTACCTGGACCGCGTGTGCGGCGTTCGGGGAATCAACCCGGAGACGGAGGTGCTGCACTCGATCGGGAGCAAGGCGGCGCTGTCCATCCTGCCGGCGGTGCTGATCAATCCCGGGGATTATGTGCTGATGACGGTGCCGGGCTACCCGGTGTTCGGCACGCACGCGAAGTATCTCGGCGGGCGGGTGCATAACCTGCCGCTCACGGAGGCGAATGGTTTCCTGCCCGACCTGAAGTCAGTGCCCGCGAAGGTGTTGAAGCGGGCCAAGGTGCTGGTGCTGAATTATCCGAACAACCCGACCGGCGCGAGCGCGACGCCCGAGTTCTTCAAGCGGGTGGTGGCTTTTGCGCGGAAGCATCGGCTGGTGGTCATCCACGACGCGGCCTATGCGGCGCTGGTGTTCGAGGGCCGGCCGCTGAGCTTCCTGGCGACGCCCGGGGCGAAGGAAGTCGGCATCGAGCTGCACTCGGCGAGCAAGTCGCTGAACATGACGGGCTGGCGGTGCGGCTTTGTGGCCGGCAACGAACTGCTGGTGCGGGCCTATGGCGACGTGAAGGACAACACCGACTCGGGCCAGTTCCTGGCCATCCAGCACGCGGCGGCTTACGGCTTTGACCATCCGCAGATCACCGCCCGGATAGCGGCGAAGTATTCGCGGCGGATGGACGGGCTGGTGAAGGTGCTGGCGGAGGCCGGATTCCAAGCCCGCAAGCCGAGGGGTTCATTCTTCCTGTACGTCAAAGCGCCGAAGGTGGCGGTGACCAGGGCCGGCAAGTGGGTGAAGTTCGGCAGCGCCGAAGAGGTATCGCAGTGGCTGATAACCGATCGGCTGATTTCGACGGTGCCGTGGGATGACGCGGGCGCTTACCTGCGCTTCAGCGTGACCTTTGCGGCGAAGAATCCGGCGGACGAGAGGCGGCTGCTCGGGGAGCTGGGCCGGCGGCTTGGGGAAGTGTGGTTCGAGTTCTGAAACACGGCACTGGGAATCGTGCCAGCCAATCCTTACACACGCCGCCCGAAGGGGCGGTTTCGAGAAGCAACAACATGAAGAAAGTCGAGAGAACGATAAGAAGCGGGAACTTGGTTGCGGCGTTACGCTGGTGGAGCTTGCCCGTGCTGCTGGCGGTGTGCCTGGGTGCGCTCCTGGGCGCCGGCTGCAGCTCTACTGGAAAGTCCGAACCGGTTCACTTTGCCTCGGTCAGAATTCAGGGCCAGGCGCCCGAGCGAGTGAGCGATGTGGCTACGGAGGTATTCCTTGAACATCGCTACAAAGTGACCCGCAAAGGCTGGGCCCACCTCACCTTCGAGAAGGAGGGGTCCACCATGAATAATATCGCCTACGGCAATTGGATGGGGGGCGGCGTTTGGGTGCGCGTCAAGGTGTCGGTCGAGGAGGTGCTGGCGGGCACCTGCGACCTGAAGTGCGAGGCTTTCCTGGTGCGGAACCGGGGCGAGTCGCTGGAGGAGGAGATCAGGATCAAGAAGCTCCATAGCGGCCAGTATCAAGAACTTCTGGACGAAGTGGCGGCGCGCTTCAAGGGCGCGATGGCAAAGCCGGATTGATGATTGATTCCACAAACAGGCGATGAATGGCCGGCCCCGTACTTATCATGGCTTTGCAGCCAGGTGCCGACATAGTGGCCAGATAATTGGAACGCGCGGGCAGGCGGCATGCCATTATTCTGCGAACGGGCGGTTCTACCGGCCATGGGGCCTGGGGACCAGTTCGTTACTGCGATCTTAGCCGGTAACACCGGGTCGGATAGCTGCTCCACTGACCATCAGCAAAGTAGATCGAGCCGTTCGTTAGCGTGCAACTCCGCAGCAGAGTCCAATCCCCGCCGTCAAGGTTGATGCACCCCTCGATCACCAGCGGAATTCCGGCAGTTCCGACCACATTGAACCCAAACTTGCTTGCTCGCACTCCAAAACTGGCGTTTGTTGTCACAATCGATGGGTTCCATAGCACCGCCGGCCGGCCGGCGAAGGTCGAACCCCATCCTGTCTTTCCGGGCAGGTAATAGATGGTTGCATTGTTGTCGCTTCCAAAAGCGTTTGTCTCGTAGCCGGGTGCATTCCCAGTAAAGAATACCTGGCGCAGGTTTGAGCAATTGGCGAACGCATAATTGGTAACGGCGACAACACCGCTACCAACGATCACATTCGTGAGCGCGGAACAGCTTTGAAACGCGGTGCCCGCCAGGTTGGTCACTCCATCTCCAATTACCACTCGTGTCAGCCGAGGTGATGCCCAAAAGGACGCCGACCCAATCCGTGTTATCCAGTTTGGAATCCGCACCGTCGGCAGCCCGCTCCTCTGGAACGTCCCGTCTTCGATGCTGCTGGCGCCCTTTCCAAAAGTGACACTTGCCAGGTTTGTGCAGTTATAGAACGTAAAGGCGCCCATGTTTGTCAGCGAGTCTGGAAGTGTGACCTGCTCCAATGCCCCACATTCATAAAACGCTTGATTACCCAGGCTCACCAAGTTTGCTGGCAGGGTGACATTCGTCAGGCTTCGGCACAAATAGAACGCCCAAAACTCAATTTTGGTAACACTCTCGGGGATTATAACTCCCCTCAGGCTGGTGCACGCGTAGAAAGCATAACTACTGATAGTCGCAACATTATTCGGAATGGTAAAAGCCGCCAGATTGCTGCAGCAACAAAAGGCGTACTGCCCAATGCCTCCCACCTGGTTCGCACCCGCGACATTCGTAAGGCCAACACAGTTGGCGAATGCAAATCTTCCGATGTTAGTAACTGTATCCGGTATCAGGACGCTGGCCACACTGGTGCAGTTCGAGAACGAGTAATCCCCAATCCTCGCAACCAGCATCCCGTTCGTGCTGCCAGGAATCTCCACCGCACCTCCCGTTCCCGTGTAGGCGGTTATAGTGAGCACGCCGCTGTTCGTTGTGAAACTGAACTGCGCGCGGGCCGCCTTCGGCAGTCCAAGAGTTAGTACCGCGGCGAGCAACCATCGTGCAGCATTTATGGTCTTGCAGTAGTTCATGTGTGTCGGGGTCATTTTGGCACTATGAGACGAGGCAAACAGTCTGTCGAGCAAAACCCCGGGACTCTTGCAGGGATGCAGGGGTGCCCATTGCGCATCGGCAGCCTAATCCAATTCGCTCTCATTGTAGTCAAGCCGTGGGCATCCTTGCAGACGTTGCTTCGCCGCCTTGCTTTGAATAGGCCAACGGCCTCCGACGGATTTGGTGGAAACGTGCCAAGCTGCCGGGCAATGTTGAAGGCGGTCTTGAGTGTCTTGACCACGATGTCGGCGGTGGTGGTTTCTTAAAGGCTCCAGCCGGCGCGGTAGTCGCGGCGGAGGAACTGGTTCGCCTCGTCTAGGTTGGTGAACTTGAGATTCGTCGAATCCCAGAGCAGCTTGCCGAGAGTCAGATCCTCACGGAGCTGCGAGCGCAAGGCGACGTTGCCCAGGAGCACCGCCTCGGCGAGCGGTCCGGCCCAATCGAAGTTTGCGCCGCCGGGCTTGCCGCCCTTGCAGGCGCGAATCCATTCCTGGTAGTGATCGTCGCAACGCGGGATGGTCTTGGCCAGCTCGTGGGCCGCCTTGTTGAGCGCCTCGGGAAATACTTCCTCGCCTAGGATAAAGCCCTTTTCGCCGACGAGCAGGCGGCCGTTGTCGCCCATGAGCTTCCCGGCGGGCAGGGCCGCAGGCCGGGGGGGGCGCAGTCCACCGTCATACCACACCAGCTTGCAGGGTGGCATGGAGACCGCTCCCGCAGCGCGGCCGGAGAGGCCGGCAATGTGGCGGTTGTGGGCCTGGGACGCAGCCGGGCGGGCGGGGAAGTGATAGGTGACGATTGAGCCGAGCGGGTAGGTCTCCTCGTTGACGCGCGTGGAGGCGGCCTCAACGCTCAGCGGTGCTCCGAGCTTCAGCGCGCGGAAAACCGGGTCCATGGCGTGGCAGCCGATGTCGCCGAGCGCGCCGGTGCCGAAGTCCCACCAGCCGCGCCATTTGAACGGAAGGTAAGCCGGATGATACGGGCGTTGGGGAGCCGGGCCGAGCCAGAGGTCCCAATTCAGCGTGGCGGGCACCGGCGGCGTATCCGACGGCCGGGTGCCGCCCTGGGGCCAATACTCGCCAAACAGCCCGCGCGAAGGGCGGTCGGTCCAGATGTGGACCTCCCGGACTTTGCCGATGATGCCCGACCAGACATACTCGCTGAGTCGGCGGGTGGCCTCGCTGGCCTGGCCCTGGTTGCCCATCTGGGTGGCGACTTTGGCCTCGCGCGCCGCCCCGGCCAGGCGCCGCGCTTCCCACACGGAATGCGTGAGGGGCTTTTCGCAGAAGACGTGTTTGCCGCGCTTGAGGGCTTCCATCGCCGCGAACGCGTGGTGGTGATCGGGCGTGGCAATGACGACGCCGTCAATCTCCTTCACCTGGTCGAGCATCTGCCGGTAATCCGTGAACTGTTGTGCCTGCGGGTACTTCTTGAAGACGCGGGCGGCGTGGCTCTTGTCCACGTCGCAGAGGGCCACGATGTTCTCGCTCTCCATCTGGCTGAGGTCGTGGGCGCCTTGCGACCCGATGCCGATGCCGGCGAGGTTGAGCTTCTGGTTCGGCGAGGCCGCGCCCCGCAATCCCAGCACGGCGGCGGGCGCGAGCAGGAAAGCGCCGGCGGAGAAGGTGGCGCCACGCAGGAACTGGCGGCGGGTGAAAGTGAGGTTGTGAACGGGCACTTGAGTCGGCATGACTCGAGAGGGTAGGGGAAGGCGTGCGCGCGTTCAATCCCCAAACGAGGAGCCGAAAGGATTGGCCGACGCAGCGCGATCGTGGTCCCGTGACGGGAAGCGGGAAGGGCGCGGTGGGTGCCAGCGGCGGCTACTTGGACTGCGCGGGCTTGGGGGGCGGGGATTTGGGCTTTCCAACCCCGGCCGGCTGGCCGGTCATGGGCACAAAGCTGACCGGCAGCACGGCATGCTGTTCCACTTTGCCGCCGCGTTTGCGGAACAGCACGAGTTCCTGGCACCACGTCTGGCCGATCGGGATAATCATGCGCCCCCCCTCCTTGAGCTGGTCAATCAAGCGGTTTGGCACCTGCTCCGGCGCGCAGGTGACGATGACGGCGTCGAATGGCGCCGCTTCGACCCAGCCCTGGTAGCCGTCGCCGGCGCGCACATGGACATTGGTGTAGCCGAGGCGCTTTAAGTCCGCGGCGGCGCGCTGGGCGAGATCCTCCACGATCTCGATCGTGTAAACCTGGGCCACCAATTCCGCCAGGATCGCGGCCTGGTAGCCGGAGCCGGTGCCGATCTCCAGCACACGATCGGTCGGCTTCGGCTGAAGCTGCTCAGTCATGAAGGCGACAATATAGGGCTGGGAGATAGTCTGCCCATGACCGATGGGCAGGGGATGGTCGTCGTATGCGTCGGCGCGCAGGCCTTCGGGGACAAATTCATGGCGGGGAACCTTGCCCATCGCCGCCAAAACGCGGGCATTAGTGATGCCGCGGCCCGGTCCGGCGAGTTGCTCCGCCACCATGCGCTGACGCGCGACGGTGTAACCATCCGGCCCCGCGGCGGCCGGGGAAGCCGCCGCAGACTCACGGCCGGTGAGGCCAGCCAGCCACCCGGCCATTACAAGCGCCAGTTTCCGCATTCCAAATCCGGGAACGGGAACGTCGGCTCAGCTAGGGCTTCTTATCGCCGATGCGAACGAGCGAGTAGATGATTGCGGCGGGAACGCCCGCCAGCAACGCCAGGGCGACAAAGAGGCCGGAGCCTTCGCCCCGTTTGCGAATGTCAGTGAAGATCCAAATCGCCAGCAGGATGTTGAAGACAAAGCCGACCAGCAGGCACAGGCCTATCAGGCCGCCGATGTCCTTGTGGAGCTTCGCGGCGACCGGAGGCGGGCATGGGGGCTGCGGGGCTGGGGCCAGTTCGGGGCGCCCAACCGGCGGCAGCGGCTGGCCGATTCCAGCGCGCTCGCGCAAGGCCTCGACCCGGCGCACCTTCTCGCGTCCGACGGCGGCCATTGGCGCCTGGCGTTCCGGCTGGGCGCCAAGCCGGTGCAGCAGTTGTTCCTGGCGCTGGGCCATTTCGTTCACCCGCCGCTCCAATCGTTCGAGCCGGTCAGCCGGCCCGCCCGGGTTGTCTTCCGCCGCCAGCACCGGAGCTGTCGAGCCCAACAGGGTCAACGCCCCGCACGCCGCCGCCAAACCTAACTGCCATGATAAGCGTTTCATCATTTGCCTCCGTTATTGCTCATGGTGACGGGAACCCTCCTTGCGCCTGGGCGACAGCCGAAGGCGTTTGTTTTGGTCAAGGCGGCCCCCGCGTTCATGTATAGAACAGGCTGAAGCCAAAAGCGCCAAAAGTCAAGCGGCGAAAGCACCTAGTCGAGTGCCAGGGCCCGGATGGGGGTCAGGGGCGGGGGGCGAAGCCCAGTTGATTCACGATCGCCTGCCCGCGTTCGGACTGCACGAACTGAACGAACTCACGCGCCGCGGGCGTCTCATTCGCCTTGTCGGTGTAAAGGCGCAGCACCCGCGCATAGGGATACTGCCCCTTGTTTACGGCCTCGACGGTCGGGGCGACGCCACCGATGACAACCGGCTTAATGCCCGGCTTATTGGCCAGGGCTATGGTGGTATAGCCGATGCCGTTCGGGTCTTTGGCCAGTGCCTGCACGATGTCGGTGTAATTGGTGAAGGTCTTCACGTGGAGGGCATAAGGCTTATTCTCCATCGCCAGTTCCCGAAAGCCCAGGTGAGTGCCGGAAATAGGATGCCGGATGTATAAGCTCACCGGGGCATCCGGCCCGCCCACATCCTTCCAATTCCCGGCGGTCCCAACAAAAAGGTCGCGCACTTGCTCCTTGGTCAGGTTTCCGATCGGGCTGCCAGCGGGGACGACCACGGCGACATCGTAGGCGCCGATAACATGATCGTCGAACTCGATATTCCGCGCCTTGGCCAATTCAATCTCGTTGGCGGTCGCCTCCCGGGAGGCGGCCGCAATGTCGCAGCGACCCACCATCAAGGCCCCCATCCCGTAGCTGGTCCCCTTGAATTCCATTTCGAATGCCACGCCGGGGTGATCCTTCTTGTATTCTGCAATCAGGCGCGGGGCCAATTCCTCGCCGATGGTGTTGGAGCCCAGCAGGACGATCTTCTCAGGCTTTCCCGCCGAACAGCCCGCCAGGACCGTGCTGAGCAGTATCAAGCCGAGGTTGTTGCAGAGAATTGCCGGTTTGGAGCTGAGCCATTTGCCGCATCGCGCTGTCTTCATCTCACATCCTTCCGTTCGTGGTTAAACCGATTACGGACTTAATCCTCCTTGGCTTGCACACCGGTGTCAAGGGCTAACATCAGCGGCTTTGGGTCCAGCGACGCCGGAAAAAGGGCTGGCCATTTCAAGAATGGGCTGGTCATTTCAAGGTCAGGCAGGCAGGATTCGAGATGTGGATTTGGTTGAGAATATATTGATCAGTGCTGCCGCCGACCTGCTTTTGACCGGGGCGTCTGTGGGGCGGTGGGGATGGCTGTTGGCGGGCGGGGATTGCGGCGAGGGAGATTGTGCCGATGCGCTGGCTTAAGCGTAACAAAGAGCAAGAGCGGTTCTATTTGCTCCCGGGCATGGGAGGCCGCGCCCGCCGGCAGAAGGAGTTACGCTACTTGCGCTGGTCGCTTGGGGCGGCCCTGGTGGTTTCCGCGGCCATGGCCTGCCTGCTCTATTTCCTCAGCACCCGCAGGTGAAGGTGCGCGCCGGGCAGGGCGCCGGGATCAGACAAACAGACTTGTATGACGCATCTTCACGGCGTCAATCAGCCCCTGATCCGTCAACCTTAACTCCGGAATCGGGGACAGGCTGAGGAAGGAGAGCGACATGAACGGCGCATCCAGGCGACAGCCCATCGCGCGGGCCGCGGTGTTCAGGTCCGCGATACGTCCAATGACTTCCTGAAGCGGGCGGTCCGAGACCAGCCCCGCTATCGGCAAGGCCAGCGCCGCCCGCACCTTGCCGCCGCTCACGGCGACCTGGCCGCCCTGCATCTTTTGCAGTTCCTCAATGGCGCGGGCGACGTCGGCGTCGTTGGCGCCTACCACCACCACGTTATGGGCGTCGTGGGCGACCGTCGAGCCGAGCGCGCCGGTTCTGAGCTTGAACCCCCGCACGAAGCCGACACCCACGTTGCCGGTGGCGTGGTGCCGCTCCACCACCACCAGCTTCAAGATGTCGCGCGCGATGTCCGGCACCACCTGCCCGTCCTCGATCCGCGGCGCCTCGATGACCTGCCGGGTCACGATCTGGTGCGGCACAATTTCCATGATCCGGATTCGGGCAGCACGCCGGGCGCGCACCTTGAAGTCGTCCGGCGACCGGTAGCGCAGGTTCATCGTGCTGCGCGGCCGCGGTGACGGCGGGCGCTGCGGGGCCAGGTATTCGCCCTCCTCGGCCACCAGCACGCCCTTCTTATAAGTCTGGCGGACGACCGGTTGCTTGAGGTTGTCAAAGACAATGAAGTCCGCCCAGTAACGCGGGGCGATGGCGCCGAAGTTGCGCAGCCGATAGTGCCGGGCCGTGCTGATGGTGGCCACCTGCAAGGCCACCAGGGGCGGCAGGCCCAGCTTGATGGCCTTGCGCACGCTGTGGTCCAGGTGCCCCTCGGTCACGAGATCGCCGGCCAGCTTGTCATCGGTGGCGAAGGAGCAGTTCATCGCGTTGTGGGCATTGATCAGCGGGACCAGCGTGGCCAGGTTTCGCTCCGTGCTGCCTTCCCGCAGCAATAAGTGCATCCCGAGCCGGAGCTTCTCCTTAGCCTCCGCCAATTCGGTGGATTCGTGATCCGACTGCACGCCCGCCAGCACGTAGGCATTGAGATTCCGGCCCTGCAAGCCGGGCGCATGGCCATCAATATTCTTGCCCTTGCCGGCCTGGATCTTGGCCAGCTCGCTTCCCGTCCCCCGGTAGACGCCCTGGTAATTCATCAGTTCCGCCACGCCGGCGACGCGCTCGTCGCTGATCATCAGCCGGAGATCCTCCGCCGTCAGCCGCGCGCCGCCCGTTTCGAGCGCGGTGGCGGGCACGCAGGACGGCAGCATGATGAAGAAATCCACCGGCAGGTTCCGGGACGATTCCAGCACGTAACGGATGCCGTCCAGGCCCAGCACATTGGCGTATTCGTGCGGGTCAATCACCACCGCGCCCGTGCCGTGCGGCACCACGGCCCGCGCAAATTCCTGCGTGGTGAGCATCGAGCTCTCGACGTGGAAGTGGCCGTCAATCAGGCTGGGCGCCAGGTAGGCGCCCTTGAGGTCAATGACCTGCCGGGCTTTGTAGTCGCCCAGGCCGACGACCCGGCCATCGTCCACGGCCACATTGGCGCGGTAAATCTCACCGCTCAGGACATTGACCAGGTTGGCGTTCTTGAAGAGCCGCTCGGCGGGTCGCTCCCCGCGCGCGATGCTGAGCTTGCGTTGAAGTTCTCGCATGGCCAAAGATGTTCCATCTAGCGCGTGCTTGCGAGCCAAAAAGCGGCGGCGTTCTGTCGGGCGAGTTGGCTACATCCGGCTGCGGACGAAGATGAAATAGGCCACGAGCACCGCTGCCAACACGTAAGTCAGCCAGCCAATCTCCCGGCCTTTGCCGCTGAAGAGCTTGATGATGGGATGGCTGATGAAGCCCAGCGCGAGGCCATCGGCAATCGAGTAGGACAGGGGAATGCCGATCATCGTCAGGAACGCGGGCACCGACTCGCTGTAATCCTTCCAGTCCACCTTGGTCACGTTTTGAATCATCATCGCGCCGACAATCACCAGCGCGGGCGCGGTAATCGGCGGGTAGCTGCCGACCATCGCAATCACCGGGCTGAAGAACAACGCCAGCAGGAACAGCCCCGCGACTACCAAGCCCGTTAACCCCGTGCGCCCGCCTTGTTCGACACCCGCGGCGCTTTCCACGAAGCTGGTCACGGTGCTCGTTCCCAGGGCCGCGCCGGCGACCGTGCCGACGGCGTCGGAGAGCATCGCCTGCTTGGCGCGGGGCAGCTTGTTGTCCTTGATAAAGCCGGCCTGCTCGCACACGCCGATCAGCGTGCCAATGGCATCGAACACCAGCATGAACAGGAATACGAAGATGAACGGCAGCATTTTGGGTGTCAGCGCGTGCGCCAGATCCATCTTGAGAAACGTGGGCGCGAGGGCAGGGGGCGTGGCCACGACACCCTGGGCGAGCTCGAAACGCTGCGTCAGCACCGACCCGGTCACTTCCGGCGCGGCCGCCAGCGAGCGGGGCAGGTGAGGCAGGGCGAGCTTGAACGCCACCGCCAGCGCCGTCGCCCCCAGGATGCCCCAGAGGATCGAGCCGCGCACCTTGCGTGTGTGCAGCACCGCTGTCAGCAAGAGTCCGGCAAAGAAGACCAGCAGATCGGGCGAGGCGAAATGCGCGTTCATTTTCACCGCCGTGCCGGGATCCTTTAGAATCAGCCCCGCGTTTTGCAGTCCGATGAAAGCGATCAGCAGGCCGATGCCGGCGGCGATGCCATTCTTGAGGCTGGGGCTGACGGCGTTGAAGATCAGCTCGCGCAATCCTGCCAGTGACAGGATCAGGAACAGCAGCCCGGAAATGAACACCACGCCCAGCGCCACTTCCCACGCATTGGCAAAGCCCGCCGCCGCGGCAGCGGGTATGGCCGAAAACACGAAGAAGAAATTCTCACCCATGCCCGGCGCCTGGGCGATTGGATACCGCGCATACAAGGCCATAATGGCAGTGGCCAGCGCCGCCGAGAGACATGTCGCCGCCGTCACCGCGCCAAAATCCATGCCCGTGGGTTTGCCAAACATCGCCCCGGACAGCACTGCTGGCTGCACGAAGATGATGTAGGCCATCGTCAGGAAGGTGGTCACCCCCGCCAGCAGCTCGGTGCGCGCGCTGGTCTGGTTCTCGGCTAGACGGAAGAGTCGTTCAAGCATAGTCGTCGTCGGCCAACTCCGGACAACCGCAGACAGCCGCAGATGAGCACAGATTCGGTACGGCAATACTCAGTTTGTGTCCTTTCTTGTGCGCCCGTTCGCCCGCCAACTCAAGCCCGGAGTTTGAGTAGATGCCGGCAGCATTCCGTATCTTCTTGGCATCCGGCCCGTTAGTGCATACGGTCGCGAGGAAGTTGTGGGACGCGGCCCCGGGGTGCCCGGATCGGAAGGAAGCGCGGCGCGGTCCCTGACGAATTACAGCCATGACCACTCAGACTTGGACCAGCCGTCAGCGAGTAACGGCAGCGCTCAATCACCAGGAACCCGACCGCGTGCCTTACGATCTCGGCGGCACCATTCTCACCGGAATCCATCAGCGCGCGTATTGCCGGCTGCGGCAGCATCTCGGCTTGCCGGAGGTTGCCATCGAGATCGAGGACCCGATCCAGCAGCTCGCCCGGGTGCACGAGGACGTGAAGAAGAAGCTGCAGGTGGACGTATGGGGCGTCAACCCCTCGAAGCCGCGCGGCATCAGCGCGCTGCCGTGGAGCGAGGACGGCTACGACAAACTGGTGGACGAATGGGGCATCGAGTGGTGGAAACCGCAGGATGGCGGCTTCTACTACGACATGCGGCGGCACCCGTTGGCGGAGGTGGACACCGTGCAGGGCCTGGCAAAGTACAAGTTCCCCGACCCGCTGGACGAGGGCCGTTACGAGGGAATGGTGACGCGCGCCAGTGAGCTGTTGCACCGCAAGCAGGTCGCCTGCGTGCTGGGCCGCAACGCGCCCGGCCTTTTCGAGATAGCGCTCTGGATGCGCGGGTTTGAGAACTTCTTCTGCGATATGGTAGCCAACCCGGCGTTTGCCGAGGCCCTGTTGGACAGCATCATGGAGGTGAAGATGAAATACTGGGCGCGGGCGCTCGAGTTGCTGGGCGCAAACGTGATGATGGTCTCCGAGGCCGACGACCTCGCAAGCCAGAACCGCTGCCTGGTCAGCCCGGAGCTTTATCGCAAGCTCGTCAAGCCGCGGCATGCCAAGCTGTTTGGCTTCATCAAAAAGCACGCGCAGGTGCCCGTGAAGGTTTTCTATCACTCCTGCGGCGCCATCGCCGGGATCATTCCGGACCTGATCGAGTCGGGCATTGACATCCTTAACCCGGTGCAGGTTAGCGCCGCGGGCATGGACACGAAGGAGCTGAAGCGGAAGTTTGGCAAAGATCTGACCTTCTACGGCGGCGGCGTGGACACGCAGCGCATCCTGCCTCGCGGCACACCGCAGGAGGTCCGCGACGAGGTGAGGCGTCGCATTGACGATCTGGCTCCCGGTGGCGGCTTCATCTTCAACACCGTCCACAACATCCAGGCCGACGTGCCGCCCGAGAACATCATCGCCATGTGGGAGACGGTGAGGGAATATGGCGTCTATGGGGCCTGATTCCAGGAGCTGGGAACGAAACCGAGGGTGTGCCGCACAAACATGCGGGTAGGTTTACGGCTTCAGCATTTGCCCGGCGGTGAGGCATCGCCTACGCTGGTAATATGGTTCGAAGCACTCATCAGGCGGGGCATTGCTGCCCGCCGGCAAAGACACGGCGTTGGGAGTGGTGTTCCCTGGCCGGTGCGGCCTGGCTCCTGGGCTGGCTGTGCGTGTCGCCGGTGGCGGCGCAGTCGTCCCGCCCGGGCATCGGCGCAATCCCTTATTCCGATGCGCAGGGTACCGGCGTTACTTTCCGGGTGTGGGCGCCCAATGTGTCCTCGGTGACCGTCCCGGGCCAGTTCAACAATTGGAGCACCAACGCGAACCCTCTCGTCAAGGAAACCGGCACCGAATACTGGTCGGCGGATCTGCCGCTCGCCCGCGCCGGCCACCCGTATAAGTTTCTCCTGAACAATTCCATCTGGAAACGCGACCCCCGAGGCAGAAAGGTGGAGCATTCGATGGGCAACTCCATCGTGTACGATCAGAACGCATACCGCTGGTCCGGCGACAGCCGGCTGGCGGTCAATCAATCCGATCTGGTCATCTACGAGCTGCACGTCGGCGCCTTTTACGATCCCACGCCCGGCAGCGGCGGGCCGGGCAAATTCTCCAACGCGATGCAAAAGCTCGACCACCTCGCCGCGCTCGGCATCAACGCGGTCGAGCTCATGCCCGTGGCGGAGTTCCCCGGGGACAGCAGTTGGGGATACAATCCCGCCGACCCGTACGCGGTGGAGAATGTCGGTTACGGGGGGCCGGACGGCTTGAAGGGCTTCGTGAAGACCGCGCATGCGCGGGGCATTCGCGTGTTGCTGGACGTCGTGCACAACCACTACGGCCCGGACGACCTCGACCTGTGGGGCTTCGATAACGGCGCCACTCCGGGAATCTACTTCTATGCTGGCTCGGGCATCTGCTGCACGACCTGGGCCAAACGCCCCCGGTATGCCGCCGACGGCGTCCGCTCTTACATCATTGACAATTTCCGCATGTGGATGGACGACTACCACATTGACGGGTTCCGCTGGGATGCCGTGGGCGCGATGCGCTATTACGATCCGGGCCACGTGAACATCCCGGAGGCCGACTCGCTCCTCCAGTACATCAACAACACCGAGATACGCGCTAACCGCCCGGGCGTGATCAGCATCGCGGAAGACGAGGCCTACGGACAGGGATTTCACGGCGAATGGGACCGCGGCTTCGCCGACCTGCTGATCGGGCAAGTGGTCGAAGGCACGGATGCCAACCGCGACATGAACTCGCTATGGAACGCAATGAACGGCAACGGCTTCTTCCGCGTTGCCTATTCCGAGAGCCATGATCTTACGGGCGCGCTCAATGGGTCGGGCAACCAGCGCCTTCCCACCCGCATTCAACCTGCGGCCCCGGACGGCTACTACGCCCGGAAACGCTCGATGCTGGCTGCAGCGGTGATCATGACCATGCCCGCCATGCCGATGCTCTTTATGGGGCAGGAGATGCTGGAGGACGAGCAGTTCAGCGATACCAACCCGCTGGATTGGACGCGCGCCATCACCCATTCCAATGTCGTCAACTTCTACCGGGATCTCATTCATCTGCGCCGCAACCTCGACGGCGTGAGCCTGGGACTCACCGGCCCCAATGTCTCCAGCCATGTCGTTCGCAACGACGCCCCGTGGAAGCTCCTCGCGTTTCATCGCTATGGCGCGGGCGCGGACGACCAAGTGATGGTGATTATGAACTTTACCAGCGCGGCCATCCCCAGCTATTGGATTCACACCTGGCCCGCGAGCGGCAACTGGTACGTAAACCTCAACTCCGACTGGTCCCGCTACGGCGGCGACTTTGGCAACTACGGCAGCTCCGTGGTCAACGTCACCGGTGGCAGCGGCGCCATCGCCATCGGCCCCTACAGTGTGCTGATCCTCTCCCGCCAGGCGCATCCCGATCTCGATGCGGACGGAGACGGCCTGCGCAACGGCTGGGAACAACAGTACTTTGGCGATCCGCTCGCGGCAGTGGCAACCGCTGACAATGACGGCGACGGCATGAACAACCTGCAGGAACAAACGGCGGATACGGACCCGAAATCCGCCGCTTCGGCGCTCAGGTTCACCAGCATTTCAGGCACGAATGGAACCGTGGCGCTGCGCTGGATCGGCGGCCAGAATGCGCGGCAGGTCGTGCAACAAGCCTCGGCGCCGGGGGCCTCCTGGGCGGGCATCTTTACGAACACTCCGCCCACGGCCATCACCAACACGCTGACCCTCTCAAATGCCGCCGCCGCCCGGTTCTTCCGCATTCGCATTGTTCCTTGAACGGAACCGACTGCTGGAGAATCTCCCCGCAGGCGCGTTAGGGCTTCCACGCCTGGCAGGTTGCGACGCCACGCACGGGCCGAAGCGCTGCCGACGTGGAAGTCTTTGCGATAGCATGCTATTGCGTCTCGAACTCCAGCGCTCTGCCGTGCGCCACAGCCCTGATGCGGTCGCCCGGTTTGAACTCGCCAAGGAGCAGCTTCGTGGCTAGCGGGTCGAGCAGGAGGTCCTGAATTGTGCGCTTCAATGGGCGCGCGCCAAACTGGGGGTCGAAGCCCTCCTTGGCGAGCAACTGTTTGGCCGCGCGGTCCACTTCCAGGGTAAGCTGCTGGTGCGTCAGGCGCTTCTCCAGCCGCTGCAGTTGAATCTCCACGATGCGCCCCAGGTGCTTCTCATCCAGGCTGTGAAAGATGATGATGTCGTCCACACGGTTCAGAAACTCCGGCCGGAAGTGCGCCTTCAATTCCAGCTTCACCACGCGTTCCAACTCGGCTTCGTCCTTCACGGACGCCTGGGCGCCGCCGTAGAACTCCTGGATGACGGGCGAGCCGATGTTGCTGGTCATGATGATGATCGTGTTGCGGAAATCCACGGTCCGACCCTGGCCGTCGGTGAGGCGGCCATCGTCCAGCACCTGGAGAAGCACGTTGAAGACGTCATGGTGGGCCTTCTCGATCTCATCGAAGAGCACGACGCTGTAAGGCCGGCGCCGCACCGCTTCGCTGAGCTGGCCGCCTTCCTCGTAGCCGACGTAGCCCGGCGGCGCGCCGATGAGCCGCGCCACGGTGTGCTTCTCCATGTATTCGCTCATGTCAATGCGCACCATGGCATTCTCGTCGTCGAACAGGAACTCGGCCAGCGCGCGCGCCGTCTCGGTCTTGCCGACGCCGGTGGGGCCGAGGAAGATGAACGAGCCGATGGGCCGGTTTGGCTCCTGCAAGCCGCTGCGGGAGCGGCGGACGGCATTGGCCACGGCGGTGATGGCTTCCTTTTGCCCGACGACCCGTTGCTCCAGGCGCTCCTCCATCTTGACCAGCTTCTCCCGTTCGCCCTCCAGCATCCGCGTTACCGGAATGCCCGTCCAGGAGGCCACTACCTTGGCGATGTCCTCCTCGGTCACTTCCTGGGTGAGCAAACGTTGTCCCGCGGGTTTGTCACGCAGGGCCTTCTCGGCGCCGGTGAGCTTCTTCTGCAGCTCCGGCAGCTTGCCGTACTGGATTTGTGCCGCCAGGTTGAGATCGTTGCGCCGCTGGGCGTGTTCCAGCTCCAGCTTGGCCTGCTCGAGCTGGCTGTTGATGATGCTGACGGCATTGATGGCAGCCTTCTCGTTCTGCCACTGGGCCTTGAGCTGCTTGGACTGCTCCTTGAGGTTGGCAAGATCCTTCTCCAGCTTCTTGAGCCGCTCGCGCGAGCCTTCGTCCCGCTCCTTCTTGAGCGCGCTCTGCTCAATCTCCAGTTGCTGGATTTGGCGTTCCAACTGGTCAATCTCCGTGGGCATCGAGTCCAGCTCCATCCGCAGGCGCGAGGCCGCTTCGTCAATCAGGTCAATGGCCTTGTCCGGCAGGAACCGGTCCGCGATGTAACGGTGCGAGAGCGTCGCCGCCGCGACCAGCGCCGAGTCCTGGATGCGCACGCCGTGGTGGACCTCGTAGCGTTCCTTGAGCCCGCGCAGAATCGCGATGGTCGCTTCGACACTCGGCTCCGAGACCAACACCGGCTGAAAGCGCCGCTCCAGCGCCGGGTCCTTCTCAATATGCTTGCGGTATTCGTCGAGGGTGGTCGCGCCGATGGCCCGCAGTTCGCCGCGCGCCAGTTGCGGCTTCATGATGTTCGCGGCGTCGGTGGCCCCTTCTGCCGCGCCTGCGCCGACCAGCGTGTGCAGCTCGTCAATGAACAGAATGATCTTCCCTTCGTTGGCAACGATCTCTTTCAGGAACGCCTTCAGCCGGTCCTCGAACTCGCCCCGGTACTTAGCCCCGGCAATCATCGCGCTCAGATCCATGGCCACCAAGCGCTTGTTCTTCAGTGTCTCCGGCACATCCCCGCTGACGATGCGCCGCGCCAGTCCCTCGGCAATGGCTGTCTTACCCACGCCGGGCTCGCCAATGAGCACGGGATTGTTCTTGGTGCGCCGCGACAGCACCTGCATCACGCGGCGGATTTCCTCGTCCCGGCCGATCACCGGGTCAATCTTGCCCTGCCGCGCCAGGGCGGTCAGGTCCCGACCATACTTTTCCAGCGCCTGAAACTTGTCTTCGGGATTGGCGTCCGTGACGCGCTGATTGCCGCGCAAGTCCGCTAACGCCCGCAGCACCGCGTCACGCTTCAGGCCGTGCGCCTGGAGAATCTTCTTGAGTGTCGGCCCGGCTTCATCCAGCAACCCCAGCAGCAGATGCTCGGTGCTGATATAGTCATCCTTCAGCTTGCCCGCCTCGGCCTGTGCGGCATCCATCGCCCTCTTCAGGTTCGGGCTGAGAAACACGTCCAGCGAACTGACGCCCTGAACCTTGTGGCGGCGGGCGAGTTCGCGCTCCAGCTCGGGCTTAAGCTTGGATGGAGCAACGCCAATCTTCTCCAGCAAATCCGGGATGAGGCTCTCGGCCTGGCCAATCATGGCCAGCAGCAGATGCTCGCCATCCACTTCCTGATGCGAATGCTCGCGGGCGATGCGCTGCGCGTCCTGGAGCGCTTCCTGCGACTTAATGGTAAACCGGTCCAATTGCATACAATTAGTGATAAAGCTAAACCCGCGAAGTCTCAAGTTCGGGATGAGGCGGGGCTTGCCTTGGAGTACGATGTCATTCTCGGCGGAACTACATGGGGGGGCCAAGGGGGAACGAATGTGCAAGGGTGAGGCAGGGCGCATCTCACTTTCCTGTAACAAACCGCGATGCGCCCATTGTGCGCGGTGCAACCCAACACCCCCGCGGTTCGACCGGGCTCCCTCCCCATCCCTGCACCGGCTCCCCACCGTCTCCTCACCGTCACCCCTCCCTAGCACCTCTCATAATTTATGAGAGGTGCTAGGGAGGGGTGACGGTGAGGTGACGGTGAGGTAGGCCAAGGGGGAGCGGAATCTGACCCGGATCGGGATGTTACTGGGCTTTTGGGCCAGCCGGACCGCGAGCCGAATCCGGCCCTCAAGGGGTGCGGAGCGCATCCCGGCCTGTAACAAACGCCTATATTCCGGTCGGCTCGGCCCGGAGTTGACCCGAAGGCCGGCAAGAATGCCGGCGCCTGGCCCCTTCCCTGGCAGGAGAGTGAGATGCGCCTGGTGAAGCATATTTGGTCATTTTGTGCGTGCTTTTTACGCCGGGACTTCTTTAACTGGATGCTATGATATTTTGGCTTCTCGCTCTGGTGCTGCTGGCGTCGCTGGCCGGGATTGGATACCGGCAGGGCGTGATCCGGGTGGCGTTTTCCTTTGTTGGCATTGTATTTGGTGCTTTGCTGGCCGGACTGCTGGGGAAACTGATGAAGCCGCTACTAATCACGTTTGGCCTCAAGACGCCCCCGCTGGCGTGGTTATTGGCGCCCGTAGTCGCCTTCCTGCTGATCTCGATCATCTTCAAGGTCGCGGGCTTCATGGTGCACCAGAAGGTAGACGTGCATTTCAAGTACCATGCCGGGGATTTGCGGCTGGCGCTCTGGGAACGATTGAGCCGGCGGCTCGGTCTGTGCTTGGGCCTGGCCAACGGCGCGCTGTACCTCATCCTGCTGGCGGCGGTGATCTACCCGTTGAGCTATTGGAGCTTCCAGATGCGATCGGGCGACCAGCAGGACCCCAGGTGGGTAAAGATATTGAACCGGCTGGGCCAGGATCTCCAGAACACGGGTTTTGCCAAAGTGGCGCGGGCGCGCGATCCCATGCCGCAAGTCTGGTACGACGCAGCCGATCTGGCGGGCCTGATCTACAATAACCCCCTGACCCAGGCCCGGCTGTCGCGCTACCCGGCTTTCCTCGGGCTGGCCGAGCGGCCGGAATTCCAGGAAATGGCCGGCGACACTCAGTTCACCGAATTGCTGTTGCAGCAAGCGCCAGTTGTGAAAGTGCTCGATCATCCCAGGGCCCAGGCCATTCTGAATAACCGGGAGCTCCTGCAATTGATCTGGGCCACTGTCGTTCCCGATCTCAAAGACCTGCCTGTCTTTCTGGATACCCGCAAATCACCCAAGTACGACGCGGAGCGGATTCTCGGCCGCTGGACCTTTAACGCGAATATCGCGCTGTCCCTGTTCCGCAAGGCCAAGCCGAACATCTCGTCCAAGGAAATGCAGAACTGGAAGCGATGGATGGTGGCCACCTTTGCCAAGACGAGCTTTGTGGCGATGACCGATCACCAGGCGATTCTCAAGAACGTGCCGCCGCTCAAGTTGCCCACGCCCGGAGCCGTCTCCGCGGGGGGGATGCACACCCTCAAGGGCGAATGGAAGAGCGCGGAGGGCAAGTATCAACTCACACTTTCCGGTGCCAGCAGGGACGAACAAGTAGCGGCGGCAGTCGAAGGCGACCGGCTAACGATTGCCGGCGAAGGATTGAGCCTGGTATTTGACCGGGAAGATTGATTCCGCGGATCAGTTCCCGGCCGGAAAAGTGAAGCTGGCGGGCTGAGCCCGAAGCTTTGCGATGTCGCCCAGCAAGGGGCCGTCGGTTGGGGTTCCCGCGATGGGGCTGGTGCTCGAGGCTTCGACGAGCATGGCTGGCTTGGCCAGGAGCGGGTGATCCGCGGCCGCAATAACGGGTTGGGCAGCCGGAATTTCCCCGGCGTCCGATACCGGCACCAGGGCCACTGGCGGCACGTCCGCCCTGTCCGAGTAAATGACCCCTGAAATCAGCAAGCCGCACACGGCGACACCGCAGAAGCCGGCCAGGATAGGCTTGGCTTCCAGAGCCGCCCAAACCCGCTGCAGCCAGGGCGCTTCCCAAAGCAGCCGCTCAACGTAAGCTCCCTCTTCACCTCGGCCGCCGGCTCTGATCCGGGCAATGACCTCTCCTGAGAAGTTATTGAAGTAGCCGGGTGGCGGCTGCTCATGGCGCTTGAGGGCCAGCAAACGACGCAACTGCTCGAAGTTCTCGGTGTTTTGATCCATACTCATTTCAAGTAATCGGACAAGTATGCCTGCAACTGCTGCCGGGCGTAGAACAAACGGGACCGCACCGTGCCAACATTGCAGTCCATGATCTTTGCGATTTCTTCATGCGATAGCCCCTGCACATCGTGCAGGGCCACTACCAATCTATGGGGTTCTGACAGCTTCTGCATGGCCACGTTCAATTTTTCCTGCAATTCCGACAGGCTGGCCTCGCGGTGGGGCGTCTTTTCGGAAACCAGCGCTACGAGGTCGGGATCATGCTCGGCGTTGAAATCCAGATCATCGAGGCTCATCTGGGTCCGATTCTTCCGCTGCTTGAGGAAATTGAGGGTTTTGTTGACCGCAATGCGGTAAATCCAAGTGTAGAAGCTGGAGCCGCCCCGGAATGACCGCAAGGCCTGAAAGGCCTTGATGAAGGTCTCTTGCGCCAGGTCGTTGGCGTCCTCATGGTTGGCCGTCATGTGGTACACGGTGGCGTAGATGCGCTCCTGGTAGCGGCGGACCAGCGCATCGTAAGCGGCCAATTCACCCCGGCGGGCCCGTGTCAACAGGTCCATTTCCTCGACTTGGACCGGATCAGATGTCGCCGGCGGGACTGGAGCAGGCTCGGGTAGCGGCTTTGACGCCTTGCGACTTGCCGGCTCAGTCATAATCATAGACCGCTTGCAGGCGCGAGTTCCAGCCCTTCGGCCTGCCGCGCCAGGTAGGTCGTGAGAGCGATTAAGCCGCCGCGACCGCGGGATGCAGGCAAATCCCGCAAGGTTTGGCGCGCCGTCTCCAGGTGCTGACGGAAGATCTCCACCGAGGCACTGAGCGCTTCGTATTTCGCCAGGAGGTTCCAGAGGCGCTTCATGGCGCCCGGCTGCCAGTCTTCAACTAGGGCGCGCAAGCACTGGCGGTCCGCCGCAGTGGCGCGCTCCCAGACCAGCAGCACTGGCAGCGTCAGCTTGCCTTTGGCCAGATCCGTGCCCAGGGACTTGCCAGCCGCCGCTTCCGATCCGAACAAATCCACGCAGTCATCGTACACCTGGTAGGCGGTGCCAAACGCGAGCCCAAAACGGCGCAGCGCGGCCTGATGTTCCGCGCCGGTGGCGCTCAAGCGGGCGCTCAGTTCACACGATAGCGCGAACAGCTCCGCGGTCTTCATCTCCAGCACCTTGAAATACTCCGCGCGGTTGAAGCGGAAGTCGCGCCGGTGCTGCACCTGCAGGATTTCACCGGTGCACACCGTGTTGGTCGCGGTCGCCACTGCCCGGCAAATCTCGGGGGTGGGGAAGCTTGCGGCCAACTTGAGGGCGTGCGCAAAAAGGCAATCTCCGAACAAGACTGCGATTTCGTTGCTCCAGTTGGCCGCCAGCGTGGGTTGGCCCCGGCGGATGTCGGCCTCGTCAATCACGTCGTCGTGGACCAGCGTCGCCAGGTGCACCAGTTCAATGATTGCCGCCACCGTTACGTGGGCGTCGTTGACCTTGCCCAGCGCTTTGGCGGTCAAAGCCACCAGCGCGGCTCGCAAATGTTTGCCCTGGCTGGTGAGCGCATAATTCGCGTAGCGGGACAGGTCAGGATCAAATGCCGCAACCTGCTGCGCCAGTCGCTGACCCACTGCGGCCAGGAAAGGCTCAACTGGGCTAATGATTTGCTTCCAGTCGCCAGACGCATCGGTGTGGGGTGCATCTGCAACTGGCGCGCAAACCACTTTGGATTCCGCGGCTAACATGTGTGCAGAGTCTAAGGTTGCCGAGCGTCCAAGTCAAACCTCATGTCGGACCGGGATTTCCAGACCCCGCGCTGCCTCAGTCAGCTTTTCTGCGTTTGCGAATGGGCAGAGTAGGTTATCTTCCGGGTGTGCCAACATTCCCTGGACAACCGATTGACCTGCCTGCGCTGAACCAGGTGGTTGTCCCTGATCTCTGGCAGCAGCAGGCGGTTGCCGCGCTCCGCGAGGGCAGGGATGTGGTCATCCAGGCGCCCACCGGGGCGGGGAAGACGCTGATCTTTGAGCTCTGGTCCAAGCAGGGCAAGAACCGCGGGCAGGCCATCTATACCGTGCCAACCCGTGCCTTGGCCAATGACAAACTCGCCGAGTGGCGCGCGCGCGGCTGGGATGTCGGAATCGCCACGGGCGACCTGGCGGAGAACCTGGGGGCGCCGGTGCTGGTGGCCACGCTGGAGACGCAGAAGAACCGCTTGATCCAG
>CAZDOO010000088.1:0-21492 GCA_964507045.1 uncultured Verrucomicrobiota bacterium
ATGCCATCATAAGACGTATGCGAGACACAAAAGGTTTCTACAAAGCACATCCAACGTCGAACATCGAACACTGGGAGGAGCAGGATAAAGGCGGATTATGACCTGGAGGAGCGGCTGCTGGAATACCCCGCGAGAATCATTCGACTGGTGGAGCGGCTGGCCGGGCAGTTCGAGGTTCGAGGTTCGGCGTTGGATGTTCGACGTTCATCTTCCAGTGGCAGGCGGATACCTGTAACCTCTCCGTCCCCAAGCGGCCACCCGGGCATCCGCTCCGCAACTGAGCCAAGTTGGCACAGTGGGGTCATAGCCCTGTAAATGACCGGCGCGGCTGCCGGAGGCCGGAAATGCCCGGAAATGACCCTGATCAACCCAGGCGAAGCCCCCTTTTGGCGAAACCGAGCCGATCCAGGTGCCCGCCGCCACCTCCGGCTCTCCCCCGGCTTACCCCACCGTCTCCTCACCGTTACCTCACCGTAGTACCTCTGCAAGGTTTGCAGAGGTACTACGGTGAGGTAACGGTGAGGTAACGGAGGGGTAAGCCATGGGGACGGTGGGGGGCACGGATGTCCGCCGCAACCAATCCAGCTCCGGCCGCTCTTCGGTAGGCCTGTGGCAATCCCTTGCCTGGCTTCCGCAGGGGCGCGTGTGCTCCCTGTAACAACTGCGCGGCAGGCGGTCTTCTCAAAATGCAGGAAACGGCGTGGCAACGGTTTTGTTACAGCGGAGTGGTTTCTACGTGGCGGGTCTAACGGGTAGGGCGGGTTTTCTGAGATTGGCGCCTTCCATCGCAAGCGGCCCGGCGTTGTGCCGGCCCTCACGCTCCGGTTCGGCGCTCGACAGGGCTTCTTTGCCTGTCTAAGCTGTGCGCCTCACTTCCCTCCGGGGAACCGCATGACAAGAACTGAGAAGCTCTTGCGCGAGCTGATCGCGCTGCCGAGCGTGAACCCGGCTTTCCTGCCGGCGCGGGACCCGCGCGCCGGGGAACGGCGGGTGGGTGAGTTCCTGGCGGTGTCGGCGGCGCGGGCGGGGCTGGACGTGGAGTTGCAGGCGGTCGCTCCGGGGCGTTTCAATGTGCTGGCGCGTCTGTCGCCGCGGGGCAAGGCGCGGCAACGCCTCCTGCTGGCCCCGCACCTGGACACTGTGATCGCGGCGGACGCGCAGTTCACCCCTTCCCGGCGCCAGGGCCGTCTCTTTGGCCGCGGCGCGTGCGACACGAAAGGTTCGGTCGCGGCGATGCTCAGGGCGGTGACGGAACTGGCCGAAAGCCCGGGGCGGCCCGCGCAGACCGAAATCATCCTGGCGGGGCTGGTTGACGAGGAGCACGACCAGCTCGGTTCGCGTGCCCTGGTGGCGGGCGGTTGGCGGGCGGACCTGGCGATTGTCGGGGAACCCACCCGCTTGCAGGTGGTGACCGCGCACAAAGGCACCTTGCGGATGAAGCTGGAGACGCGGGGCAGGTCCGCGCATGGCTCATGGCCGGAGCTGGGGCGCAACGCGGTTCACGCCATGTCCCGCATCGTTGACCTGCTGCAGACCACCTACGCCGCGCAGTTGCGCCGGCGCCGCCACCGGCTGCTGGGCTGCGCGACGGTGAGCGTCGGCGTTATCCGCGGCGGCACGCAGGCCAATATTGTGCCCGACCGCTGCGCCATTCTCCTGGACCGCCGCACGTTGCCGGGCGAGACGGAAGCCGGCGTGCGGCGCGAGATCAGCCGCCTGCTGCGCCAAAAGGCGCTGACCGCGCACTTCGTGCACGGAAAGCTTCTCCCCAGCCTGCCGCTGGAGACGGATCCGAAGCTTCCGCTGGTGGCGCGCTTCCTGCGCAGCGCGGGCCAGCGCCAGCCGGTGGGCGTGCGTTACTTCTGTGATGCCTCAGTGCTGGCGCAGGGCGGCATCCCGAGCGTGGTGTTCGGCCCGGGCGACATCGCGCAGGCGCACACGGCTGATGAATGGATTTCCCTGGCGTCGCTGGAACGCGCCAAAGGGATGCTGCTGCGCTTCCTGCGATCCTTTGCTTGAACCCAAATCCCCCCCAAGACCCATGCTAGCTGACAAAGCCGAAACCCCGCACGCAACCGCTGACTCGCGCCGCTCCTCGTTCTTCCGCCAGAGCGGCTGGCTGATGATTGCCACCATTGTCGGCGGCCTCTTCATGACGGGAATGCATTTCCTGTCCAAGGTGCTGCCGCTGGACTCGTACGGGGAGTTTGGCGTGTTCTTGGTGGTGGCGATGTTCATTTCGGCGCTGCCGTTCCAAATCGTCTTTGCCCAGCAGACCGCGCAGTCGCTGGCGCTCGGGCGCGAGCGCGAGTTGTCGGGGCTGATCCGGTCGGTGTGGATTGCGACCTTCGTCGTGTGGCTGGTGGCGGCAGCGGTGGTGCTGATGTTCCAGCGCACCATCCTGGAGCACTTGAAGATCACCAACGCGGCGGCGCTGTGGCTGGCGCTGCCGATGCTGTTGTTCACCCTCTGGCAGCCGATGTTCCTGGGGATACTGCAGGGCAAGCAGAACTTTCTCTGGATGGGCTGGAGCTTGATGGTCAACGGCGTTGGCCGCGTGGGCGTCGCCGTGTTTGCGGTCCTGGTGCTGCAATGCCGCGCCTCGGGCATGGTGGCCGGGATGCTGGGCGGCCTGGTGGCGTCCCTGGTGCTGGCCATCTGGCCGACGCGGTCGCTTTGGTTAACGTCGCCGCTGCCCTTCGATTGGGGCGTCGTCCTGCGTCAGGTCATTCCGCTGTCGCTGGGCTTTGCGGCCTATAACCTCATGTTCACGGCGGATACCTTCCTGGTTAAATGGTATTTCACCCCCGCCACCGCCGCGTTTTACCTGAGCGCCGGCACGCTGGCGCGCGCCTCGATCTGGCTGGTGGGACCGTTGGCGGCGGTGATGTTCCCGAAGCTGGTCCACGCCAAGGCCAAGGCGCAGAAGACAGACTTGCTGGGGGTCGTGCTGCTGGGGACGCTGATCTTCTCGGCCGGCGGGGCGATCGGGCTCTGGGTGCTCGGGCCGTGGATAGTAAAGTTGATGTTCACCCCGGAATACGTCGAAGCCGCCGCCACACTGCTGCCGTGGTATGCCTGGGCGGTGGTCCCGCTGGCGCTGGGCAACGTGCTGCTGAACAATCTGCTGGCTCACGCGCGGTTCAAGGTGGTGCCCGCCTTGTGTGTCCTGGCCGTGGGCTACGTGTTCGCCTTGACGCAGTTTCACACCACGCCGGTGATGGTCATCAAGATACTGACCGCATGCAACTGCCTGCTGCTGGCCATCTGCGCCTGGTACACCTGGGGCGCAAAGGCCAAAGGCCAGGGCGAAGCGGGCCAGTAGGACTGCTGGCGCGGGGCTGTCCCCGGGATTGACGGCGCCGGCCCGGAGGCGTCAGGACCGCGTGCCCAGCATCCGCTGCTGGCCCGGCTGTGAGAGCCCGCGCAGGAACTTCTCGAAGGGGGTGGTCGTCGCCGGCTCCCGGTCGTCGAACGACAGCACGACTTCCAGGTCAGGAACCCGCAGTTTATGCGCGAGTTTCATGGCCTTGGAGATGATTCCAAAGTCATAAGCGTCGTCGCGGTCAGGCGTCCACTTCTCCAGCGATTGGAAATAGCGGCGGGTCGCCATGTCTCGTAAGAATGTTTTCATAGGTTTGGTTTGGTTTACCGTAACGCCAAGGTAGATGCATATCCTATGCCAATCAGTTGCCGGCTGTCGTGGCGCCGGTGATTTCTATCTGCCAGTCAAACAAGATGAGGCTCGTTCTGCGAGCGCCACATAATTGGGGTGCAGCTTGCGTCGCGGATTAGCCTCCCGCTTCGGCGATCAGTGTCCTGTTCTTGGATGGGAGGGAGGCCGGCCCACGCCCCCGCCAGCAAGCCGTCGCCGGCCGTTCAGCGAAAAGCGAGACCGCGACCAGAATCAGCTACTTCCTCACCAGCAATCGCTGTTGGATGACGGCGTCGCTGGCCGTCACTGACAGGGTGCCCCGCGCGGAAAGCGGGGGGTTGTCTCCCTCGGCCTTGAGCTTGGCTTCCACTTTGTATTTTCCGGGGGGCAGTTGCCGCTTGAATTCCTGCTCCTGGCCAAAGAGGAGAATGGCGGCGTCCTCGCGCTCGACTCGCCAATGCTGAACCTGCGGCGGAGCGGAGGTGCTGCCGGTCCAGCGGACTTTCAGTTGCACTTCCACCAGGTTGTTCGCAGCGGGGCGGGGGGTGCGGGTGGCCTCGATGGCCAGCGGGCCGGCCCAGCCGGCGGCTGCGGGGGACAGGGTTTCCGCCGGGGCTTCGTTCGGCGCGGCGGGTTCGGCTGGGGACGCGCTGTCAATCGCCGGACGGCTCGGCATTTCGACCTGGACCACATTGGTGACCGATCGGGCGATCCGGTTGGTCTGGAGCAGGACCACCGTTTCCCAATTGGTCAGGTTCAGCACGCTCCAATTTGTCTGGTAATGGTCCACGAAGTTGGTCTGGAGGAGGTTGACCGCGACGCGGTTGGTCTCCGTCCAGGTAATCCGGTTGGTTTGATAGACAACCGCGAAATTGGTCACTACGGCGTCCACGACCACCGAATTGGTCAGGGTCCGCACCACCCGGTTGGTAAGGTAAACATTGACGAGGTTGGTTTGGAGCTGGGTGACCCAGTTGGTGCGGTATTCGTTGACGAACCGGTTGACGGGCATTCGCACCTCGATGAGGTTGGTGATCCAGCGCTCGGTCCAGTTGGTGCGGGTGATGGTTACCTCGGAGCCGAACAGCGCAAGCGCGGGCGTCCAAAGAATCAAGGCGAGGGCCAGGCGCCGCAGCGTCCCCGCCAAAGTGGCGTTGCCAATCATATTTGCCCCTTTGGCCAGCAGGCCAGATGCCAAGCAACCGCCTGGCGTAAACCACACGATCGCAGGGAGATAGGATGCCCCTGTGGAGACTCAGCCGGTGGGCGGACTGCCCCCCTTTTGCCCGATTCCGGGCTTAGCGTTTTGACGAAGCTTGCTTCCGTCGCCGCGCCTGGGGCTTGGGAGCGCGGGCGGACTTTCGGCCCGCACCCGGCTTGGCCGCCGGCTTAGGAGCTGTCTTCTCGTGGATCGCCTGCCGCATCCGTTCGAGGTTCTTGTCCACTTCGTCTTTAGCCCGCGCGATGCCCTTTTGGCTGAGGTTAATCGCGTCGGCCAGGAAGGAGCAGCCCTTTTGAATGGCCGCCGGATAGCTGCCATCCGTCATCTCGACTCCCTTGGCTTTCAGGAATTGACTGAGATGCTTGTATAGTTCGTCTTTTCGAATTGGCTTCATATTAAGTCCTATTCTCTGCGCCTAACATCACCCCAAAGCCGCTGGGAGGCAATTACAGAAGCCGGACGGGTTTGTAACTCCGCACTCAGTCGTAGAACCCGCATTCATACGCGGTGTCGAACAGCGCCACGGTGTTCTCCGGCGGGACTTCGCCCTGGATGTTGTGCACGTTGTTGAAGACGTAGCCGCCGCCGGGCATGAGGGCCTTGACATTCTGTCGCACGTTCTCAGCCACTTCCTGCGGCGTGCCCCGCGGCAACACGTGCTGGGCGTCCACGCCGCCGCCCCAGAACGAAATCTGGCTCCCGAATCGGCGCTTCAGTTCCGCCGGGTTCATGTTGCGCGCGCTGACCTGCACCGGGTTGAGAATGTGCACGCCGTTGTCAATGAGCTCGGGAATCAGATCCAGGCACGCGCCGCACGTGTGATACCAGAGTTTAGCCGGGGTGCGGGAGCGGATGTATTGCACCAGGCGCTGGTGGCGCGGCTTGACGATGCGGCGGTAGAGCGCCGGGTTGAACAGCGGCCCGTTCTGGCCCGCCAGATCGTCGCCGATCATGATCACATCCACGACGTCGCCCACCTCATCGAGGAACAGGCGGAACCAGTCCAGCCAGAACTTGAGGGTCTGGTCCAGCATGGCCTCGCAGAACTCAGTGTCGCCCATCAGATCGCAGAACCACTGCTCCAGCCCGCGCAGGTACCAGCAAATCTCGTAAACCACGCCGGAGATGCCGCTGACCACGGCATAAGGCGTCTCATTCTTCAGTGTCAGCGCGCGCTCGCGCAGGCCGGCAAACCGGCTGGGATCGTCTCCTTTGGGCCAGGGGTAATCCCGGACCTCCGCCAGGGTCGCGTTGGCCAGCGGATGCAGGGTGATGTCCATGTAATAGGGCGCGTCCTCCGGCATGGACCAGCGGATGCCGAACTCGTCGGTCAGGTCCTCCCAGTTGCGCCCGTCGCGCTGAGCCTTGACGATGCCGCCCTTCCAACTGGACGCGGCCCCAGCCGCCACGTAGCGCGTATCCACATGGAACCGCTGCAGGACCTTCTCGCACGGCGCGGCGAGCTGCTGCACGGCGTCCATGATGCGGATTCCGTCCGCGATGCCGAGGTGCTTGGTCAGGGAACAATAAGCGTTCTTATGAATGCCGGTCTGGTTGCCGCCCAGGTCAATCGGCACACGGTCGGGAGTCTCGTGGTTCAGGGCTTTGTTGACCCGCTCACGCGGGGTCATGGTTTCCTTCTTTGGCATAGGCAGTCGTTCAGGCTCGAGCGTAAAACCGCACGCCCGCCATTTAAGGCAAACCCGGCAGATTAATCAACCTCGGCTAAAGGGCTGCGATGGGCGAATACCTGGAGAAGGCGACGCCCTCAATCTCGACCAGCAGGTCCGGCCGGCAGACGTCCGCCCCAGCGTAAATGGCGGGCACTGATCCAAATCGCCGTTCGCAGATCGCCTTGCATTCCGGCAGATCCTCGGGCCGTTTGAGATAGACGCGTATCTTGGCCAGGTCCGCCAGGCTGGCGCCAGCCCCTTTCAGACCGTGCTGGGCGAAGTTCTCCGCCGCGATCAACCGCTCGATGTTGTCAATCGTTTGCTCGGTCTGCTTCTCCAGGCCGCCCGGGTGATGGGTCTCCGAATTAACGATGCTGGCGGTGCCGGAAACCCACGTTGTCACATAGTTCCCCAGCCGCAACGCCACGGCGCGCGAGAACTTTGGACTCTGCGGGGAGTATTTTGTGCCGTAGGCATAAGCCGGGACTTGCCGGGGATTCTCCAGCGGCAGAAGACAGACATCCTCCCGCTGGGTATCCAGCGTCAGGCAACTCATGACCAGCCCGCGGCCCGCGGCGCCGATGCCCGTGCTGGCCGGGTAAATGCCTTCGGTGGCGCCGGGGTCCAGCGAGGAGCAACGAAAGTGGATCTCGCGGTAGAAATCCGTCCGGGCGCGGTTCAGCTCCTGGTAGCGCTGGATTCCGCCTTCCGATTCGGTAATGCCGCCCAGGTAGAACCAGGTGCGGACCACGCGGTCGTAACTGCTCCCGGCGCGTTCCAGCGCGGCGCGGGATTGCGCCAGCACGTCCAGGGTTTGAGCATGGACGCCGGCCGATGAAACGGCAGGGACGACGCCGGCGCAATGGACCCAGCGGACCCCGTCATAGGCGACCGCGAGCGTGTGGGGGCCGAAGCGTTCAACGTGAACGGACTGGCCGCCGATGGCCCAGGCCTCGAGGGCCAGCGCCGCGCCACCGCACGGCGGCTGGAGGACATAGTTGATGACGGGCAGGTTGGAGCCGAACAAGTCTGCGAGCAGCTGCTCGTAATCCGGCTGATTCCGGGCGTCCTTGAGGAAAACTGTCTGGACCGTAACCGACATCGGCTCGGGCTGCTTGTCCAGCATGGCCTGCATGGCGGACAGAGCTTCCCAGGCCTGCTCGCGGAACGTGCCGCGTCCCGTCGGGGTGATCATGAGGGCGACGCGCGCGCAATCGCCCAGGTTCACATAGGATTGCCGCCTGCCGCCTGTCGGGTCTGATCCAGCGTCAACCACGACCATGCGCTGCCGCGCGGGCAGAGTGCCGCCCCGCAAGGGTTTTGCAACCCGCTCGCGCCTGGGCTCAGCCGATGAAAGGGCACTCATGTCGTTTGATAGTAGCAAGACTGCTGCCGGTCTCAAGTGACTCGCTGTCTTATAAGAGGGATTATACAGCGCGACGGTTACAAGATATTTGACTATTCTGGCCCAGGCGCCCAGGACCGGTCTGACTCTTTACAAAACCATGACAATTGTTGTGCTTGCGGCGGGGCAGACTGGGGCCAGAATTGACACGCCGTTCCATGAGCACTCTGCGTCCAACGCGAAGGCCGGGTTTTGTCTGGCAAGCAGGCTTGATCCTGCTGCCGGTGCTGATCATGGCGGCGGTGGCCCTGACGGCGATCATCGAGAACCGGACGGCGGTCGAGCGCGAGGCCCGGCGCCGGGCCGAGGAGGTGGCACGGCAGTACGGCAAGGAGCTGGAGCGGCCATGGGGAAACTTCCTGATCGAACAGGACATCTATTCGCGGCGCTGGAGCGATTACCTCGTCGAGGTAGTAGGCGCGTGGCCCGGCAGCGAGTCGCGCCGGCAGCGGGAGGTCGAAGCGGTTCAGTTCCCCGCGACCGATCCGCGGGCGCAGTTGGCGGAATGGCGGGCGCTATACCCGGGCTGGGAGCCCGAAGCTGTGTTCCCCGCCACGTTCGGGCTGACGGCGGAAGGGCGGTTCGGACAAGGGCTGGAGTTTGACCCTGCGCCGCAACCGCCGGCGTGGTTCACGGGGCTTTCCTCCGCGCAACGGGCGGCCTGGGATGCGCTCAAAGCCGCCGCCGCCGGGGCCGGCGTGGAGGAAATCGAGCAGCGCATCGCGCAGTTTCAGGAAACCGGCCCGGAGTCGGAAGCGGGCCTGAATGCCGCGTTCCTCGGCTTGCGCGGCCGGTTGACGAGGCTGCCCCCGGCGGAGGCGGTGGCCGAGGCGCTGCGCTCGGCCCGGGAGAACCGCGAGACGCTGTCCGAGGCCGGTCTGCCGCTGGCGAATCTGGCCTTCGGAGAGGCGCTGCGCTACGCGCGGACAGCCGGGCCATCCGAGGCGCTGTGGGAGGCCATTCCCGATCAGGTCCTGCGCGCGCCCAGCCCGCTGATTCCGGCTTTGCTGGATCAACTGGGGGAAATCGCCGGCACCAACTCCGCCCTGCAGGCCGGCGTGACGGCCTGGCGCACGCTTTGGAACGCCCGCCTCAAGCTGTATGAGATCGCAGAAGAGATCCGCCAAACCGGCAGGCTGCGTGGCATCACCACCGCCAACTTCTGGATTGAGCGCGACCCGACCCGCTGGCTGTGCATTCTGAACCCGGAGCGCAGTTCGGCGCCGACGCCGGCCGGCCAACGCGGGGCCGTGTCCACCAACGAGGTTTGGACAGCAGTGCGGTTCCTGCCCAAATCGGTGGCCGAGCAGGCGCTGGCGCGGGCGTTGGAGAACTCGGACGTGAAACTGCCCAACTACCTGGGCCTCGCGGTGTGGCTCGAGGGCGAGCGGCTGTCGCTGCCGGCGCGCTGGTCGCCGGGCCGGGGCACCAACGCCGCACCGCTCATGCTGGCCGAGGCCAACGGAAGCCTTTCCGCCCCCGGCAAGCTGCAGAAGGGCCCCGGCGAGCCGGAGGTTGATTACGAAGGATACCCCAGCCGCCCGCGGTTCGTGCTGCAGCTCTATGTGGCCGACCCGGCGCTGATGCTCTCCGCTTATCGGCGTCACGCATGGCTCCTCGCCGGGCTGGTCGCGGCCTCGGCCTTCGCCGCCCTGATTGGCGTGGTCGCCTCCTGGCGCGCCTTCCGCCGCCAGCTCCGCCTCAACGAGCTCAAGAGCAACTTCGTCTCCAGCGTCTCGCACGAACTGCGCGCGCCCATCGCTTCGGTGCGCCTGATGGCCGAGAGCCTGGAGCGGGGCAAAGTGCCCGAGGCGCCGAAGCAGCAGGAGTATTTCCGCTTCATCGTCCAGGAGTGCCGCCGCCTCTCGTCCCTGATCGAGAACGTCCTGGACTTCTCGCGCATCGAGCAGGGCCGCAAGCAGTATGATTTCGAGCCCACCGACCTGCTCGCCCTGGCGCAGCAAACCGTGAGACTAATGCAAACCTACGCCGCCGAGCGCGGGGTCAAACTCCAGCTCGTTCTCCCCAACCCTCAACCCTCAACCCCCAACCCTCAACCATTCGCCGACGGCAAAGCCCTCCAGCAGGCCCTGGTCAACCTCATAGACAACGCGCTCAAGCACTCGCCCAAGGGCGACACGGTAACAGTAGGACTCGAAGTTCGGAATGCGGAGTGCGGAGTGCAAAGTAGGGGGGGCGAAGGCCAGCCACCCGCCGCACGCACCACGCACCACGCAACACCCCTCCACCTCTGGGTCGAGGACCACGGCGAGGGCATTCCGGCCTCTGAGCACGAGAAGATCTTCGAGCGCTTCTACCGGCGCGGCTCCGAGTTGCGGCGCCAGACCCAGGGGGTGGGGATCGGGCTAAGCATTGTGAAACACATCGTCGAGGCGCACGGCGGCCGGGTGACCGTCCGCAGCGCCCCCGGCCAGGGCAGCCGCTTCACCATCGAACTGCCGCTGAATCACAACGAAGAAACCAAGGCGCCAAGCCCGGAGCTATGAAAGTCCTGAGTCCACAGAACCTTCGCGTCTTCGCGTCTTTGTTGTTCACCTTATGGAACGCATCCTGATTGTCGAAGACGAACTACCCATGCGCACCGCCCTCCAGGACGTGCTCGCCGGGGAGGGCTATCGCGTCCTGACGGCCCCCGACGGCGAAACCGGCCTGCAGCGGGCCATGGACGAAAAGCCCGACCTGGTCCTGCTGGACATCATGATGCCCAAGCTGGACGGTTACGCCGTGTGCGCCGAACTGCGCCGACTGTCGAACCCGGTGCCGATTCTCATGCTGACCGCCAAGGGGCAGGTCGAGGACCGCGTGCAGGGTTTGGATGTGGGCGCCGATGATTACCTGGTGAAGCCGTTCAGCACGGATGAACTGCTCGCCCGCGTGCGCGCGATGCTGCGCCGGGTCCAGCGGCAGACGAAGCTGCCCACGAAGCTCGTGCTCGGCGATGCCCAGATTGATCTGGTCAAGCAAACCGCCGCGCGTGGCCGCAAGGCGCTGCATCTGACGGCCAAGGAATTCGCCATGCTGCGGCTGATGGCCGAAGCGCCAGGCGAGCCCGTCTCCCGCGAGCGGTTCCTGGATGTCGTCTGGGGCTACACCGCCTTCCCCACCACGCGCACGGTGGACAACCACATTGCCAGCCTGCGCAGCAAGCTTGAACACGACCCTGACAGGCCGCGCTGGATCAAGACCGTCCACGGGGTCGGCTACAAGCTCGACCTGTGAATTGCCCGCTAAACACGGGTATGTGGCTAGCGGGCAACCCGATTTTGCAAAAGGGTGACAACCCAGCGGCGGGGAATACGTCAAACTGGGAGCGAAGAATATCAAATAGAACTCTTATGAAGAACATAGCCATCGCCAAAAGGAATTTGCGGCCGGGCAGGGCTCGCTGTCTCCAGGGAGCCGCGGCGCGCACAGAGTGCACGCCCTGGAGTTCGGACATTCTGCAGACTGAACCGGAAGCCAACCCGGAGGGTTGGCAGATGGTAGCCGGTGGTCGTTCGGGGCAAGCGGGGAACGACCACCGGAAGGCGTGCTTTGAGTTCGCGCACCCTGTAGGGGTGCCAGACCGAACCCCGACGTGCAGCCGCTCTGGCACCCCTGCCGGGGTGCAGGACCTCTGCCGCACCGTTACCCGGAGGTCGCCGCCCCCGAAAAGCCCTCGGCGACCTCCGGCTACCTTCTGGCAACCCCTCGGGTTGACTATTCAAGAACGTCGGACCCTTATGGCGCGCACAGAGTGCACGCCCTGCCTGCCAGCCCTCTGCCTGCTGCTCGCAGCCCTCTGCCTCCTGGCACCGCCTGCCCGCGCCGCCACCAACGACCTCACCACCGCCATCCAGCGCGGGCTGTTCGAGGAGGAGGCCAACCAGAACCTGGGCGCCGCCATCCAGGCCTACCAGTCGGTCGCCAGCCAATTCGACAAGGACCGCAAGCTGGCGGCTACCGCCATCTTCCGCCTGGGCGAGTGCTACCGCAAACAGGGCGACACCAACGCCGCCGCCTTGCACTATGAGCGCATCTTGCGCGAATTCTCCGACCAACCCACGCTCGTCACCCTCAGCCGCCAGAACCTGGCGGCGCTCGGCAGCGCGCCGGCAACTCCCGCCGCTCCCGGGCTCTCAGACGCCGCGCGGCAGGAGCAAAGCCGCCTGCTGGAGGCGGAGATCAAGCTGGTGGAAAAGCAGGTGGAATCCCAGAAGGGGCTGGTGCGGGCCGGCGGCGCGCCCTGGGACAGCACTGTGCCCACCGAACGTGAGCTGCTGAAATTGAAGCGGCAGTTGGCGGCCCTGGAGGCCGGCCAACCAATTTCTCTGACCGCCGCCGAAGCCGCCGCCCCTGCCGGCTCCAGCGAGGCCGATGAACTCCGGCGCATCCAAGCCCTGGTCAAAGACAGTCCGGATTTGATCAACGCCCCCCAGGCGAGGGGTGAGACGCTGCTGCAAACCGCCGCCGCCGAAGGCAAGCTGGCGGTGGTGAAGCTGCTGCTAAACAACGGCGCGGCGGTGGACGGCCTCCAGCAGCCCGGCCTGACGGCGCTGCACTATGCGGCCGGCAACGGCCACAAGGCCATCGTAGACCTGCTGTTGAGCAAAGGCGCCAAGCCCGGGGCGGAGAGTGGCGGCGGCGTCACCCCGCTGCACCTGGCCGCCCGCAAGGGTTACGAGTCGGTCGCCAAGGCCCTCCTGGCCGCCGGAGCGCCGGTGAATGCCAAGGCCACGGCCAATGACCAGCGTGACAATCCAGGCAGCACTCTGACGTATCCGATAATCTGGGCCGGCCAAACCCCGCTGCACCTGGCGGCGAGCGCGGGCTACGCCGGGCTGGTGGAGTTGCTGCTGGCCAAGGGCGCGGACCCGAGCGTCGTGGACAGCTCGGGCCGGACCGCCCTCAGCTATGCGGTGGAGAAGCATTCCCAGCCGGTCGTGCAAGCCCTGGTGGCCGCCAAGGCCGATCCCAATGCGGGGTCCAGTAACCTGCCGCTGGCGGTAGCCGCTTACTACGGCGATTTGCCCGCGCTGAAGCTGCTGCTGGCCAACGGCGCCGATCCCAACCTCAACACCAATGTGACCGGAGTGATCTCAGGGATTTACGGCCTTGGGCCAAACGGCGGCAACGCGACGCCGCTGGCGGTCGCTGCCAGCCAAAAGCGCGCCGAAGCCGTCGCCGAACTCATCCGGGCCAAAGCCGACCCGAATGGTTCCTTCCCCGGTGGGAGTAGCCGGCTGATCTTCGGCGCCCTGTACAATGCCCCGACGCTCAAGGCCCTACTGGAGGGCGGCGCCGACCCGAACCTGCCCGGGCGGGAGGACAAGTCGCCGCTGCTGTGTGCAGTGGAGATAGAGGGGGGGCAGCCGGGGGTCGAGTTGCTGCTGGCCCATAAAGCAAACGTCAATGTCGGGCGACCAAATGACGGCTGGACGCCGCTCCATGAGGCCGCCTACCGCGGCCGGAAGGAAATTGCCGAGCTGCTGCTGAAGGCGGGGGCGGACGTTAACGCCAAGTCACAGGGCTGGATCACGCCTCTGCACGTCGCGGTGCGGAATAACCGGCAAGAGGTGGCCGAATTGCTGCTGGCCTACAAGGCTGATCCCAATGCGAAGGAGGAGAACGAAGGCTGGACACCACTTCACTATGCGGTCCGGGAGGGCCGGCGGGAGCTGGTCGAGTTGCTGCTGGCCAACCAGGCCGATCCCAACGAGCGTGACAAGAGGGGGGTAACACCGCTCGACATGGCCAAGAGCCAGGCGCAGTCTCCCCGACCACCAGGAGCGGTCATGGTCCCGCCGGTTTTTGCGCCGGGAAGCCCGAGTCCCTTGCCTGGCGCCGCCCAAACCGAGTCCAAGCCCGAGCTGATGCCAGACCTGCTGCGGCGTTACGGAGCGGTGGACGACTTGCCCAAGCTAGACCGGATCATGGCGCGGCGCAGCGCCAGCGGGTTTTCCGAGAGCGCGTTTACGAAGGGCGCCCAGGACTGGAACCAGTTCACGCTGCTGGAGCTGCTGGCGGTGCAGTACAAGTTGCTGGCGGCTGCGCCCAACCAACGGGGCGGAGATGCTTATACCCCGAGTAACTTGATGCGCGATTCCCGGCTGCCGTTTCCCGACCTGGCGCAATTGCACATCAGCCGCCCTGCGGCCGACCTGAAGGGCTGGCAGGACCAGGTGGTTGACCTCCGGCCGGTGCTGGAGTCGGGGGACTGCGCCAGGGACGTGCGCCTGACGTGGGGCGATGTGGTGGAGGTCCCCGAGGCCGACCACCCGCTGAATGAGGGCTGGACGGGGTTCTCCAACACCGCACTGGGGAACTTCAAGAAGTGCCTGACGCGGCAGGTGGAGATTGTCGTCAAGGGCCAGAGCACGAAGCTCACGCTGGCGCCGCGAATCACCGGCCTGGGCGAGGACAACGAGGGAAAAACCCAAGCACTCACTACAGTTCCTTTAACAGGAGGCGTGCCCAGGTTTGAGTACCAGCCTACCATCTACTCCTCGACACCGTTCTGGCTCCTGCCAGTGCTGCTCCAGTCCAAGCTGGTGCTGGTGTCCTCAGACCTGTCGCGGGTGAAGGTGACGCGGCGGGACGCGGTTACGGGCGAGAAGCGCGAGTGGGTGGTGGATTGCTCGGACAGCAAGCGCGCTCCCGACTTCTGGCTCCGGGACGGCGACCGGATCGAAGTGCCCGAGAAGAGTTATTCGTCCAGCGCGGCACCCACGGAGGCGCCTCAGCCAGTCACTGCGGGGCCGGCTGCCTACGCGTTGCCTCCGGCATCACCGCCGCCGCCGGTTGCCATTGACCCGGCGACGGGACTTCCACTGAGCGGCCCATCCGTGTCGCCGGGCGCAGCGGCGCCGCCATCGGCGTTGTCGCAGCGGGAGGCGCGCTCCACCCGGCAGATACCTGCGCGTACATTGCGGCTGCCGCCAGACCAGGCGCCGCAGGCCGCCAGGAGCAATCATCTGGACATAGACGGCGTGCGCTACTCTCCCAAGGCGGACGACCCGGACCTGGTGAACGCCGGCTACCATAAAGACCGCTCGGCCAGGACGCGGACAGGCGAGGTCTGGGAGCAGCGGGCCGCGTCGGAACTCAGCGGCCGGGCGGCCAATGCCGTCTGGACCGGCACCGATATGGTCGTCTTCGGCGGCGAGGGCATGGGCACCAGCTTCGCCGACGGGGCGCGCTATTGCCTGGCCGAGAATACGTGGGCCACGCTGCCGACCCAAGGCGCGCCCGCTTCGCGCACGGGCCATGCCATGGTTTGGACAGGCAAGGAGGTGATTGTCTGGGGCGGCTTCGGCGGTCTCTGGGGCAAAAACACCAACCACAACGACGGCGCACGTTACAACCCGAAGACCGATGCCTGGAAGCCGGTGACCACCAAAAACGCCCCGGAAGCCCGCTTCGACTTCTCGGCGCTATGGAACGGCCGCGAGATGCTGGTGTGGGGCGGCTATACCGATAACCGCAGCCGTTACCAGGGCGCCCATGCCGACGCGTATCTCAACACCGGCGGGCGCTACGATCCGTCCAGTGATACCTGGAAGACGATCCCCACCGAAGGCGCGCCCTCGCGCCGCGCCTGGAACACTTTGTTGTGGACCGGCAAGGAAATGCTTGTCTGGGGCGGCGCCAATGCCACCAAAGTCCTCAACGACGGCGGCCGCTACAATCCGGCAACAGGATCGTGGCGGCCCATCAGCACGGACGGGGCGCCCAGCCCGCGCGGCAGCCACGTTTTCGTTTGGACCGGCAAGGAGATGATCGTCTGGGGCGGCAGCGCCCGGGAGCTCGGCGCCTTGGGTGACTACTTCGAGAACGGCGCACGCTACAACCCGGAGATGGACACCTGGAAGCCCATCTCCACTATCAACGCGCCCAAGGGAAGGGTTTTGGCCACGGCCGTCTGGACCGGCACTGAAATGATCCTTTGGGGCGGCGTCAACGATGCGCAGACGGGTGCCGGCAACCGTTTTGTCGGCACGGGCGCTCGTTACAATCCGGCCACCGACACCTGGACGGCTATCACCACGACGGGCGCGCCATCGCCCCGGCTGACCAGCGTGGTGTGGACGGGGGAGGGTCTGCTGACCTTCGGCGGTTACAACGGCAGGCATCTGAGCGAGACCTGGTTCTACTCGCCGCAGCGGACGCTCTATCCCTACGTCAAAGAGTAATCGTTCGGGAAGGGTACTGCTGGTGCGCGGCTTGCGGCGTGGCGAGGAGACGCGCCCGACCGGTTGAGCGGACGCGGATTTTGCTCGCAGCGCCTCGCCCCGCCCGTATAGCTTTTCCGCGATGCTCAACTACATCTGGCTGGGGTTGGTCCTGCTTGCTGTCATCATCGGCGGCTACACCGACAACCTCAAGGCGGTGGCCGACAAGAGCTTCGAGATGGCTGAGTTCGCGGTGATGAAGACCGCGCTGCCGCTGGTGGGCATCATGGCGCTCTGGCTGGGCATCATGCGACTGGCCGAGCGGGCCGGCCTGGTGGCGCTGCTGGCGCGCGCCCTGCGGCCGCTGATGCGCTGGCTCTTCCCGGATGTGCCCGCCGAGCATCCGGCGATGGGCTCGATCCTGTTGAACATGGCGGCCAATATCCTTGGCTTGGGCAACGCGGCCACCCCACTGGGCTTGCGCGCCATGAAGGACCTGGAGACGCTCAACCCCCGCCCCGGCACAGCCACCAACGCCATGTGCATGTTGCTGGCCATCAACACGAGTTCCGTGCAGCTCATCCCGGTCACCGCTATCGCCATCCTGGCGGCTAACCGGTCCGTTAATCCCACCGCCATCGTCGGCACCTCCCTCATGGCTACCCTCTGCGCCGCCACCTCGGCTGTCCTGGCAGCCAAGCTCCTTGTCCGCCTGCCCTTCTACCGTCTGCCGCCGGTCGCGGCTCCCGCGGCAGACGCCGGTTCCAAGGCAGCGGGAACCAACGCGGCAAATGCCGCCAACGACAAGTCCCCGGTGAAAGAAGCCGCCTCGCTCGTGCCGCTGCAATGGTGGGGCATGCTCATCATGTCGACCTTTGGCTTGTTCTTCCTCTACCTGTTCCTGCGATCGGCCTTTCCCGCAGTGCTGGGACTTCCGCTCTCTGCCGAAGCGGCTGACCGGTCAACCTTTGTGCGGGTCGTGGATGCCATCTCGAAGCTGTCCATTCCCCTGATGCTCTCGATCTTCCCGCTCTATGCCATCCTGCGCGGCGTGAAGGTCTATGAAGAGTTCGTGGACGGCGCGAAGGAGGGCTTCGACGTGGCGATTCGCATTGTGCCTTACCTGGTCGCGATTCTGGTCGCGATCGGCATGTTTCGCGCCGCCGGAGGCATTGACCTGCTGAGCCGCGTGCTGGCGCCGGCCATGCTGGCCATCGGCTTTCCCACCGACCTGCTGCCGCTGGTGTTAATGCGCCCGCTGAGCGGCAGCGGCACGCTGGGCATCTTTACCGAACTGGTCAAGCAGCTCGGGCCGGACCACCTGACCGTCCGGATGGCGGGCACCATCTTCGGCAGCACGGAAACGACGTTCTATGTGCTTGCAGTGTATTTTGGCTCCGTAGGTGTGAAGAAGACCCGCTACGCGCTGCCGGCGGGAATCGTCGCCGATTCGGTCGGCGTCATTGCCTCGGTGATCTTCTGCCGGTTGGTCTTTGGATAAAGGATGAGGGATGAATGAAGCGTGAGGCGTAATGGAGCATCCCGCTCCGACTTCATAATTCCTCATTCATACTTCATCTTTGCTCTGTCGCCCGGCCACTTCCTGCGGGCCTTTGCCCCCGTTGACAAGAAACAACACCGCCATCCGCACCGCCAGGCCGTTGGTCACCTGCTCCAGAATCACCGACCGGCCGGAGTCCGCAATCTCGCTGTCAATCTCCACGCCCCGGTTGATCGGGCCCGGATGCATGATCAGGGCATCCGGTTTCGTGCGGGTCAGCCGGTCTCGATTGAGGCCGAAGAGGCTGGAATACTCGCCCAGGCTGGGGAACATGGCCTTGCGCTGCCGCTCGTGCTGGATGCGCAACAGGTTGATGATGTCCGCGCCGCGAATAGCTTCCTCGACATTGTGCGTCACCCGGCAGCCCATCTGTTCGAAGACCCGCGGCACGAGCGTCGAAGGGCCGCAGAGGGTCACCTTGGCGCCCAGCTTGGTCAGCGCCCAGATATCCGAGCGCGCGACGCGGCTGTAAAGAATGTCCCCCAGGATGGTGACATTGAGGCCCGCGATACGGCCCTTCTTCTCGCGGATGGTGAACGTGTCCAGCAGCGCCTGGGTGGGATGCTCATGCGCGCCGTCGCCGGCGTTGATGACGCTGGCGTTGAGCACCCGGGCCAGGAAATGCGGCGCCCCCGACGCGCTATGCCGTATGACGATGAAGTCAATGTTCAGCGCTTCCAGATTGCGCGCGGTGTCTTTCAGCGTCTCGCCCTTCTTGAGGGAGGACGCTTCCGCCGTGAAGTTAATGATATCGGCCGACAGCCGCTGCTCGGAAAGCTCGAAGCTGGTGCGCGTGCGGGTGGAGGGCTCGACGAACAGGTTGATAACCGTCTTGCCCCGCAACGCCGGGACCTTCTTGATCGCGCGCTCGCCTACGGCTTTGAACGCGCGGGCGGTATCGAGCACGGTGGTAATCTCCTCCGCCGTCAGCGACTCGATATCGAGCAGATGTTTGCGATTCCAGCTCATGGGAGGAAGGGGGGTGATGGAGTATTGGAGTATTGGAGCAATGGGAAAGAGACGGGCTCTGGTTTCCCATCACTCCAATACTCCATCACTCCATCACTCCGGTGGTTGTTCATTTCTGGAGCACGACCTCGTCCGCGCCCCCCATTTCCGCCAGGCGCACGCGGACGCTTTCGGTTCGGGCCGAGGGAACATTCTTGCCGACGAAGTCCGCCTTGATGGGCAGCTCGCGGTGCCCGCGGTCAATGAGCACGGCCAGTTGAATGGAACGCGGCCGGCCGAAATCATTCAGCGCGTCCATGGCCGCCCGCACCGTGCGCCCGCTGAACAGCACGTCATCCACCAGCACAACCGTCTTGCCGGTGACATCGAACGGAATCACCGTGGGCTGGACATTGGGCGCGACCCGCCGATCCAGGTCATCCCGGTGCATGCTGACATCCAGGTCGCCAGTGGGAACGGTCAGCTTCCAGATCTCCGTGAGCAGCGCGCCCAGTCGGTGCGCCAAGGGCACGCCGCCGCGCTGGATGCCCACGAGCACCACCTCGTTGCCGACTTCGTTGCGCTCCGCAATCTCGTGGGCGATGCGGGTCAGGGCGCGTTGAATGGCCGCCGCATTCAGGATCAGGGTGGATTCAGACATGGGAGGAAGAAGTGCGCTCCGGAAGCCGAAGACCGAAGGCTGAACCACCGGGGCAGCGTATGCTGTCTCCCTTTCGGCCTTCGGTCTTCGACCAGCGGATCTGGAGTAGGTTCATGGTTCCTTGGCCGCCTCGCCGGGCTGCCTTAAAGGAGTAGCAGCTGATTCAGTGGCCTGCCGCTTGCCGGCTTCTCCGCCACTTGGAGCGGTGCTTGATGATCCAATCCGTCAACGCCCGCTCAAATCCAATGTCGCGCCCAGCCTTCTCGGATTCAATCCACTTGTGCTTCAGAATCTCCTCGCGTTCCGCCTGAAATTCCCTGTAAAGCGAAGAGTTCTTCAGCAGGTCGTTTGCCGAGAGCGGCCCTTTCGTTTCATCGGACATAATCACAGACTCAAGTTACTACGATTAAAGATTCTTAGCAAAGTGCCGGCGGAAGACAACCCCAATTTGCGGTTTTTGCGGCTCACGGGCGCAGCTCACTTTCCAGCGATAAACCGGGATGCGCCCATTGTGCGCGGCGCAACCCGGCACCCCCCCGGTTCGCCCGGACCTGCACCAGCCCCCCTCCGTCACCCCACCGTCACCTCACCGTCACCCCTCCCTAGCACCTCTCATAATTTATGAGAGGTGCTAGGGAGGGGTGACGGTGAGGAGACGGTGAGATAGGCCAGGGCAGAGCGGAATCTGACCCAGATCGGGAGGTGACCAGCCTTGGGGGCCATCCGGACCGGGAGCCGACTCCGGCCCACAAGGGCTGAGGCGCGCAGCTCGGCCTGTAACAAACGCCTATATTCCGGTCGGCCCGGCCAGGAGTTGACCCGAAGGCTCACAAGAATGTCGGCGCCGCTCTTCTTCTCCGCTCAGCCCTGCTCCCCGGATCGGCCCAAGCGCGGCAACCGCCTCCCAACGGAACCAGCCTGACCCCTCGGGGGGAGATTATTGAGGCCAACCCATTGGCCGGCACACTTGCGCCAGGAAGCAGGGCCGGCTGGATTCGTGGCCACTCTTTGCGATAGATCCTGCGCCGTCAGGCCAGCTGCTGGCGCAAGGCCTGGGCAATCCTGGCAAACACCTGCCCCGCCGGATGGTTCGGGGCCGATACCACCACCGGCACGCCCCGGTCTCCCCCCTCGCGAATCTCAGTAAATAGCGGGATTTCACCGAGAAACGTCACCTTTTGCCGCGCCGCCTCCGCCTGCCCGCCGCCATGGCCGAAGATCTCCACCCGGTCGCCAGATGGGGTGATGTAATAGCTCATGTTCTCAATGATGCCAAGGATGGGCACATTGACCTTCTGGAACATCGCCAGGCCTTTGCGCACCACGCCCAGCGAGGCCTCCTGCGGGGTGGTGACGATCACCCCGCCGTCCAGCGGCACCGTCTGGCAAAGCGAAAGCTGCGCATCCCCCGTGCCGGGCGGCAGGTCCACGAGCAGCACATCCAGGTCGCCCCACTCCACGGCGCTGATGAACTGTTGTATGGTCTTCATAATCATGGGCCCGCGCCAGATCACCGGTTGGTCTCCTTCCACCAGGAACCCCATGCTCATGAGCTTCACGCCATAGTTCGCGGGCGGCACCATCTTCTCCGCGGCGCTGATCGTCGGTCGCTCGTGCACGCCCATCATCAGTGGGATGGTGGGGCCGTAAATGTCGCAATCCAGCAAGCCGACCTTCGCCCCGAGCTGCTGCAAGGCGCACGCCAGGTTTACCGAAACCGTGGATTTGCCCACGCCGCCCTTGCCGCTGGCCACGGCGACGATCCGGCGGATGCCCGGCACCTTCTGCTGCTGTGCCCAGGGGTCGGATTGCGGATTGGTTTGGGGCGTCCCTTGCAGGTTCACCTCCACCTGAACCTGCGTCGCCCCGGGCAATGCCTTCAGGGCGCGCTCACTCTCCGCCTTGATCTGGTTTGCAATGTCCGGGTTGCCCGTCGTGAGTTGCATTGCCACGCGGATCGCGCCGTTATTGGCGGCGATCTGCTTCACGAGGCCAAAGGATACAATGTCGCGGCTGTAGCCAGGGTATTTGACTGCCCGCAACGCGTTCTTAATGTCGTTCTCCGTCAGCATGTCCAGGTCTTTTGGTTGAAGGACGCAATGTAGGGCGGGCGGGCGCGAAGTCAAAAGCATTCCCTTGACGCCGGGTGTGATTAAAAGTGGTGAGTCAGTTCCAGAGGGTGAGCCACTGACCGTT
>CAZDOO010000089.1:0-21325 GCA_964507045.1 uncultured Verrucomicrobiota bacterium
GAGCCCAGCCAGGCTCCAGCCGCCACCTCCGGCTCGCTCCCGGCTCTCCGCACCGGGTACACACCGTCTACACACCGTATACTCACCGTAGTACCTCTGCAAAGTTTGCAGAGGTACTACGGTGAGTAGACGGTGTGTAGACGGTGGGGTGAGGGATGGGGACGGTGGGGGGCATGGCTGTCCGCCGCAACCAGGCCGGCCCCGGCCATTGGAAGGCGGTTCGGTGGCAACGGTTTTGTTACAGCGGAGTGGTTTCCGGGTGGCGGGTCTGAGACCGGGGCGCGGTGGGAAACGATGCAGCGGAGGGTTGACCGGGGAGGGGTTTGCGCCTAGAAGGAGTGGATGATGCGAAGATGCTTGCAGCGGTGGTGGCCGGGGTTTTTCTGGCGGGTGCTTGTGTTTGGGGTGGGGTTGGGGGTTTGCTGGCAGCCGGCGTTGGCGGAGTTCAAGGTGGGGCTGGTGTTGGACCGCGGAGGGAAGGACGACAAGTCGTTTAACTCGTCGGCCTATGAAGGCGCCAGCCGGGCCAAGGACAAGTTGGGGATTGGGCTGAAGTATGTCGAGGCGCCCGACGACAATGCGTTCGAGCCGATGCTGCGGGCGCTGGCGCTGCGGGAGTTCGACCTGATTATCGGGATTGGGTTTGCGCAGAAGGAGGCGATGCAGAAGGTGGCGGCGCAGTATCCGCAGCGCCATTTTGCGATTGTGGACGCGCAGGTGCAGGCGCCGAATGTGCGGGCGCTGATGTTCCAGGAGCATGAGGGGGCGTATATCGTTGGCGCCATTGCGGCCATGACCAGCAAGACGGGCAAGGTGGGGTTTGTGGGGGGCATGGACATTCCGCTGATCCGCCGCTTCGAGATGGGCTACCAGGCGGGCGCCAGGAAGATCAATCCCCAGGTGACCGTGCTGGCGAACTTTGTGGGGGTGACGAGCGAGGCGTGGAACAACCCGCCGAAGGGGAAGGAGCTGGCCGTGTCGCAATATGAGGCTGGGGCGGACATCATCTTTGCGGCCGCCGGGGCTTCGGGTCTCGGGGTGTTCGACGCCGCGGAGGAGAAGCGGAAGTATGCCATTGGCGTGGACGCGAACCAGGATTGGACCAAGCCCGGCTTGATCTTAACGAGCATGCTGAAGCGGGTGGACGAGGCGGTGTTTACCACGATCGAGGAGGCCAAGGCGGGGAAGTTCACCGGCGGGATCAAGTGGTTTGGCCTGGCCAACCACGGCGTGGACTATTCTTTCGACCAATACAATGCCAAGATCCTGACCGAGCCGGTGCGGCAGCGGGCGGAGGAATTGAAAGCGGAGATTATCGCCGGTAAGATTGTGGTGCCGGACTACTATAAGAAGCAGTAGTTGCACGCATGCAGGGAGCGAGCGTCCTCGCGAGCCCTTACTTTGGCGGATACCTCAGAAAGTATGGGCTCGCGGGGACGCTTGCCCTCCCGCCCATTACTTCTTTAGGGCCGCCTTGGTCTTGGCCATGAGGAGTTCCAGTTCGTCCCGTAGATCGGCCTTGGTCGCCTTATCCATCCGGTCAATAAAGAGGATGCCCTGGAGGTGGTCGAACTCATGCTGGACGTCGCGGGCGAGCAGGCCGCCGCAGCGGAACTCGAAGGGTTTGCCGTCCAGGTTTAACGCCTTCACGTCCACCACCTCGGGGCGGGTGATGTCGGCGTAGATTTCGGGGAAGCTCAGGCAGCCTTCGGGGCCGGCCGCGGGCTCGCCGACGGGCTTGACTTCGGGGTTGATCAGGACCAGCGGCATGAAAGCGTTCACATCGGCCGGCTTGCCTTGGAGTTCGAGCGAGGAGGGCCGATCGGTGACGCCGCGGACGTCAAGGACGGCGAGTTGGACGGCGACGCCGACCTGCTGCGCCGCCAGGCCAACGCCCTTGTAAGCGTACATGGTTTCAAACATGTCCGCGGCGAGCTGCTTGATGGCGGGCGTGATCCGCTCGATGCGCGCGCCCTTCTGGCGCAGCACCGGCGTGCCGTAGTTGACAACGACGAGCGACATGGTTACGCGGGCCAGTTTTGCAGCAGTTTCGCCAGATCTGAAATGGCCGGGCTCTGGCCGGTGCGAACGTAGAAGCCGCTGGTGGCGACGCCGGTTAGCAGGCAACGGTCGGTGGGGAAGCCGAGCAGCTTGCCGAGGCAGAAGCCGGAGTTGAAGTGATCGCCCGCGCCGGTCGTGATCCGGGGCTTGGGCGTGAAGGGACCCTGGACGAGGGCGGTGCCGTCCGGCCCCGAGGCCAGCGCATAGGCGGTGGGATGGACGATGACGGTGTCCACGTGGACGCGCTGGTGGATGTCCTGGCAGAGCTTCAGCAACCCATCCGGCGAATGGTCGCTAGTATTCAAGCCCAGGGTCTTCCCGATCTCAATGCCTTCCTTCTCATTAAGGCCGAGCACGACGTCGAAGTATTTCTGGAAGGCGGCGACCAGTTCGAGCGCGCCCTGGATGTCCGCCTTGGTGCGCTTCTCGGGATCGGCGAGGTCAACGAAAAGCTTGCGGCGCGGGCCTTTGAGGCGGGGACAAACCTCCTTGAGGACCGCGGCCCAGATCTCGCTCATGTGCGTAAGCATGGTCCAGTTCACGAATCCCACCAGGTCGGCACTGCCGAATTTGGCGGAGAACTTGTCCAGGCCGAACCGGGCTTTGATATTCTCCCAGTTCATTTGCTTCAGCGACTGGTGTTTGCCGAGCATGATCTTGCCGTCCTCGAACTCGAGGGCGTCGGTGTAGCCCGGCTCGGCGATGGAGTGGACCTCGGCGCGCTTGGCGAACTCAGCGAAGACCGGATGCAGGTTCGGGTAGCCGAGAATGCCCAGGTAGGTGACCTTGAGGCCGAAGCTGGCGAGCGCGTTGGCCATGATGGGGCCGTTGCCGCCGAGCTTGTTAAGCTGGCTGACGAGCTCGATGTTGGTGCTCCGGCCGGCGGCGCCGGCGAGCCGCTCGGCGAGCTGGGCGATGGTCGGGAGGCGGACATACTTATCCGCATTCTCGCGCTTGTCTACGACGTGCAGAATGTCATCTACGAAGCCGTCCAGGCCGACGAAGGCAGTCATTTGGCCGGCGCGGCTGGCGGCGGCGAGGAGTTGGGTGGCGGTTTGTTCGCGCATAAGAAAATGGAGTAATGGAGTGATGGAGTATTGGAATGATGGAGATTAGCCGTAGTTGACGTTGCTTTCCTTGATGACCAGGGTGTCGATCCAGTCACCGGTGTCTTGCTTGCGCTCCAGGCTCTCCACCAGTTTCAGGAGACCGTTTTCCAGTTTGAAGGCCAAGGCGTCCAGGGAGCTGAAGTCGGCCGCGGCGAGCTGCTCGGCCTGGTGGCAGGCGTGCAGGCCGGAGACAGATTCTCCAAGTGAGCCGAGACTGATATTGAGGTAATAAAGGTATTCGCGGAGGGATCGGCGGCAATAGCCCTCGGCGATGTTGCGATGCACAGATTCAGCAGAGGCAAACGCTTGCGAAGCCACTCGCTTCAGTTCGTAGGGAAAGCGCCGGAAGACCCGGCACGTCAGGACGTAGAACTCGATAGCGTCCTGCCACACTCGCAACTGCTGATAACCGCGATTCTTGTTTCTGTAGTGTGTTTCCACCCTATTTGAATAGCAAATCGCGGCTAACAGTAAAGCCTCCGCATCCAGTCTTCCGATCCCTCCACCCCTGCAGCACTCCATCACTCCGCAACTCCCAGTACCAGCAGGATGCGTTCGAGCTCAGCATCGCTGAAGAAGGTGATTTCGAGGGCGCCTTTGCCCTTGGCGTAGCGCAGATGAACTTTGGTCCCGAGGCGCTCGCGCAGTTGGTTCTCCAGGCTCGCGACGTGGGCGTCCCGGGTCAGCGGCAGCGGGGGTATGGGTTTGGTAACCGTACCCGTCTCCCGGGCCTGCAGGCGGGCCACCAGGGCCTCGGTCTGGCGCACGTTGAGCCCTTCTCTGAGAATGCGTTCGGCGGCCAGTTTCTGGTGCGTTTCAGTGGCCAGGCCCAGAATGACCTTGGCATGGCCGACGGAAAGGCGGCCGTCGCGGAGGCTGGCCTGGATCGTAGCCGGCAGTTTCAGGAGTCGCAGGGCATTGGCCACGACCGCGCGGCTCTTGCCGACTTTGGTGGCCACTTCCTCCTGCTTGAGCTGAAACTGCTCAATGAGCTGCGCGTAGCCGTGGGCCTCTTCAATCGCATTGAGGTTCTCGCGCTGCAGGTTCTCGATGAGGGCCAGTTCGAGCACCGCCCGGTCGTCGGCCTGCCGGAGGATAACGGGGACTTCGGCCAAGCCGAGCAGCTGGGCGGCGCGCCAGCGGCGTTCACCGGCAATGAGTTCGAGGCGCCCGTTGCGCTCGCGCACGATCAGCGGCTGGACGATGCCTTGCTCCTTGATGGAATCGGCCAATTCGCGCAGCGCCTCGGGCGAGAAGTCCTTGCGCGGCTGGAGCGGGCAGGGGCGGATGCGTTCAAGCGGGACGCGCTGCACCTGATCAGGCGCGTCGGTCGCCAATGCGACATCCAGAGTTGTGTGTGAGGCTGGCGCCGCAACTGGCGGTTTGGCGATCGGGCTATCGCCCAACAGCGCCCCCAGGCCGCGGCCCAAAGCTGGCTTTGCCATGCGAGCAGAGTGTCGCAGCCCCGGGGAGTTGTCAATTCAGTCCGCAGCGGGGCGGCGCCGCGAGATGCGCCGTCTCCCTGCAAGGCAACGTGTCACTGGCCCTGGGCAACGTGATCGGCCAGGCCTATCCAGGCTGGTTAACGGCTGAGGGACGGTATAGGGTGAGCGGATGGAACAGAGAGAATGGACCCGACACCTGCTGCAACGCGCCGGGGGCGTGCTGCTGGCATGTGGCACGGCCCTGCTGGCGGGCGGCACGCAAGCGAGAGCCCTTGAGTTTGAGAAAGTGCTGGCTTCGACAACCGCGGACAGCGTGCGGGTCGAGGTTGTGCCCAAGCCGGGGGAAGACTATTATGGCGTGGATTTCAGGGCGGTCATTGCGCAGGCAGGCAGCGGTCAGGTGCTATGGCAAGGTTCCTTGGGCAATCTGGCTCAAGGTGCGGGCAAGGCGGCGGCGTTGACCAAGACGATTTCAGGATTGAAGCCCTCGCTTTGGAGCCCGGAGTCGCCGGTGCTCTACAATCTTCAAGTGAGCGCGACCAGGGACGGCAAGGTGCTCACCGTCAAGACGGTTCGCATCGGCTTTCGTTCCTTCGAGATTCGGGAAGGGCAGTTCCATCTGAACGGCCGGCCGGTTTTCCTGCGGGGCATCGCGATCAACCCGCCGGGGCGCACGATCCCCCCTGAGGTTGGCGAGTCGCGGGCATTCGCAGAGGCGTACGTGCGCTACTTGAAGTCTCAGAACGTGAACATCTTTCGCCTGACGGGCGATGAGTCGCAGGTATGGTTCGATGTCTGCGATGAGCTGGGCATGATGATGTATGCGGGCCGCTACGGCGCTCCGCCGGGAACCGATGCGGGCAAGCGCGTGGCGCCGAAGGATTTTGAGCGGTGCATCGCCGGCTACCGGAAGCTCTTCGAGAGCTGCGTGTCGCATCCGTGCATTGTGATGTACTTGCTGGCGAACGAATTGCCGGTGGCGGGCGAGCGGGGCAGGGCGTTCAGCGAGCTGCTGACTCGCGCCCACGCGGAGTTGAAGGCCTGGGACCCGACGCGGCCGTATATCGGCAACGCGGGTTACGGGGAGGGCCGGGAGGGGGATGTGTGCGACGTGCACCGCTATTGGGGCTGGTATTACAACTCGTTCCTCACCTATTACAACCTGCGTGACAAACTCTTCCCCCAGCCGCTCTTTGGCGATCCGGCGAAGAAGCAGCCCGTGACGTTTACCGAGTGCGTGGGGTCATTCACCGGCTGGAAGGGTGAATTCAACATCGTCCGCGTCAAGCAGCTCGCGCCGCAGTTGGGTTGGATTGGCCACACGGCAAACCCGCGCGAGGACGCGCTGGAATACCAGGCATTCATGGTGAAGCAGGCGACAGAGTCGTTCCGCCGGATGCGCCCGCTGAACCCGCGGTTGGCCGGCCTCATGCCGTTCACAATCCTGTTCCACAACTGGTCGGGCATCTCGTCGTTTGACCAGATGAAGCCAAAGCCCGCGATGGAGCAAATAGGGGTGTCGTATCAGCCAGTCCTCTTGAGCTGGGAACTGTGGACGCCGCAGGTGTATGCCGGGACCCGGCTCCGGGCGATTCCGCACGTGATCAACGATGCCGAGGACGGCCGTGTGCTGACCAACGCGGCGCTGGTATACTCCCTCAGGGCAAAAGATGGCGGCGAATGCTGCCAGGGGCGGGTTGAGCTGCCTGCGATCTCCTATTTTGGGACCTGGAGCAAGCCCGTGACTCTTGAATTGCCCGCGGGGCTGACTACTGGAGAATACGTCGTGTCGGGGAGCGTGGTCGTCGGGTCGCGCACGGTGTCAACTAACTGGGCGGGTGTGTTCATCGCGGGCAGCGATTGGAAGGAGCCCGCCCCAACTCCGCAATCGCCGGTGTATGTGTATGACCCGCCCGGCAAGACGGCGGCGGCGCTGGAGAAGCTCGGCTTGGGGTTCAAACGCATTCTAAGCGCGGCTTCGCTGCCGACGGAGCTGGCGGTGCTGGTCATTGGCGAGGGAGCGTGGGACAACGCGCTTGGCCAGCAGAAGCAACCGCTGCGGCGTTTTGTCCAGGGCGGCGGACGAGTGCTGTGCCTGGGGCCGGTGGGCGGAGCGTTCGAAAGCGACTGGTTGCCACAAGAGATTGCTGCCCTCAGCGGCTCAGCCAATGATACCCCTTACCCGCCCAGCGCTCGGCCGTTTCGTGAGCAGATGAACGTCAACCCCGAACGGCCCGGTCATCCGGCGCTGCGCGGCCTGGACCGTCGCCGCCTGGCCCTTTGGTCAGATTATACAGGCTGGGATGAGGCCAAGGCGGGCTTCCCTCAAGTCTATCCCGTCACCGCCGGTTTCAAGCTGCGGAAGACCGAGGCGCTCGCGCGCACCGCCATCCTGGCCGACTATGACCGGGGCCTGGAGGGCGTCGCGCTGTGTGAGATGTTTGACGGAGCGGGCTCGGTGATTCTGTCTGGCCTCGACCTGGTGAACCGCGCCGGGCTGGACCCCGCCGCTGACCGGTTATTGAAGAACCTCGTGGCCTACACGGCGTCGAAAGAGGGCCACGCCGCGCATCCGCTGATCGAGGAACCCATTCTGTGGGGAAATTACCCGAGCGAGCGAGGCGTCGTCTGCGGCTCGCTCAATGGCCTGGTGGTCAATGCCGAGTGGCTGGCGCCGCCCACCAACCCGTCCGCCAGGGCGCTGCCGCCGAACAGTGGCTCGTGGAACATGGACCCCGGCTCGCAATTCGTCCCGCGAGGACGCAACCCGTTCGGGCCTTATAGTTACAGCACGGCCGCCAGCCTTCGCAGCCTCAGGCCGGATTCGGAGACTGGCTCGGGCATATTCTGGGCCAGGCTGCCGCCAGACAGGAAGACTATGCTCACCAAAGTTGAGAATCCGAGCGCGAATCCCGGACAGCTTACGATTGCGGTCAACGGGACGGTAGCTGCTGCCCTGGCCACGGTTGCTCCCGGTCAAACCCTGGAGCTGCGCGCGCCGCTTCCTGCCGGCACAACCGACGTCTCCGTGCGTTACACCGGCACCAAGACGCTGGTGTTGCTGGAAACGCGGTTTGAGTGAGGTCTCGGGTCCCCAGCGTGGGGCGTGCACTCTGTGCGCGCCCTACCAGGACACGAGAAGAGTTGAACTGGTGAGGGATTCGCGGTAAGAGAATTGGCGATGGTGAACAAGACAATCAAAGCTGCGGTGATTTCGCCCCTGGCAGGCAAACCGGTGTCAAAAGGAATGCTGGTGGACCTGGCGCGGCTTGAGCGGGATTACTACGAGCGTCAGCCGGATGTGGGCGACCGCAACCAGATGGTCGGCTTTGGCACGTCCGGACACCGCGGCAGCTCGCTGCGCGGCACCTTGACCGAGGCGCACATCCTGGCGATCGTACAGGCGATCTGCGATTACCGGCGCCGGCAGGGCATCAACGGCCCGCTGCACATGGGCAAGGACACCCATGCGCTGTCCGGGCCGGCGCAGCGCACGGCGCTGGAGGTGCTGGCGGCTAACAACGTCGAGGTGATTATCCAGTGCGACGACGGGGTGACGCCGACCCCGGTCATTTCGCGGGCCATCCTGGCGTATAACCGTGGCCGGAAGGAGCGCTTGGCCGACGGCATTGTCATTACGCCCTCGCACAACCCTCCGGAAGACGGGGGCATCAAGTACAACCCGCCCCACGGCGGCCCGGCGGAAACGAGCGTGACGAAGTGGGTGCAGCAGCGCGCCAATGAGTTACTGCGCGAGGGCAATGTGGATGTGAAGCGGGTGTCGCTGGACACGGCCTTGAATGCGGCTACCACCCGCGAAGAAGACTTCATCCTGCCCTATGTACAGGATTTGCGGAACGTGATTGACCTGGAAGTCATCCGGGCGGCGGGGCTCAAGCTGGGCGCGGACCCGCTGGGCGGGGCCTCCCTGCCATACTGGGAGCCGATCAACTCGGCTTACGGGCTGGACATCACGGTGGTCAACCCAAAGCTCGACCCAACCTTCTCGTTCATGGCGGTGGACCACGATGGCAAGGTCCGCATGGACTGTTCGAGTCCGTACGCGATGGCGGGGCTGGTCGGAATGAAGGACCGGTACCGCGTGGCGTTTGGCAACGACCCGGACTCCGACCGGCATGGCATTGTGACGCCGTCGGCGGGGTTGATGAATCCGAATCATTACCTGGCGGTGGCGATCCACTACCTGCTGGCGCATCGTCCGGGGTGGAAGGCGGACGCGGCGGTGGGCAAGACGCTGGTCAGCAGCGGCATGATTGACCGGGTGGCTAGCAAGTCGGGCCGCCCGCTAGCCGAGGTCCCGGTGGGGTTCAAGTATTTCGCGCCGCACCTGTTTGATGGCTCCTACTGTTTCGGCGGGGAGGAAAGCGCGGGGGCGAGCTTCCTGCGCCAGGACGGCTCGGTTTGGACGACCGACAAGGACGGCATCCTGCTGAACCTGCTGGCGGCGGAGATTACAGCGCGCACGGGCAAGGACCCGGGCGAGCACTTCAAGGCGCTGGCCGCGGAATTTGGCACGCCTTATTACAAGCGCATTGATGCGGCGGCGACGCCGGAGCAGAAGGCGCGGCTGGAGAAGCTGTCGCCGGAGGCTGTCACGGCGTCGAGCCTCGCCGGCGAAGCGATCACCGCGAAGCTAACCCGGGCTCCGGCCAACAACGAGCCGTTCGGCGGCCTGAAGGTGGTGACACCGAACGGCTGGTTTGCGGCCCGGCCTTCCGGCACGGAAAACCTCTACAAGATTTACGCGGAGAGCTTCCGCGATGAGCAACATCTGGAGACGATCATCGGCGAGGCGCAACAGATCGTCAGCCAGGCCTTGAGCGGCGCGGAGAAGCCCTAGGCTCCCGCCTCCGGCAACCGCAGTATTCCTGATATAAAGCACATGAAAGCACACACCAAGTCCCTTACCCGACGCAACGCCTGGAAGGCGCTGGCAGAGCATTACCGGAAGGCCGGCGAATGGCACCTCCGGCAGCTTTTTGCGGATGACCCTAAACGCGGCGAGCGGATGAACGTCGAGGCGGCGGGCCTGTTCCTGGACTACTCCAAGAACCGTATTACGGATGAAACTCTCGGGTTGCTGGTGCAACTGGCGGAAGAATCCGGTCTGCGCGAGCGGATTGACGCGATGTTCCGCGGGGACAAGATCAACCTGACCGAGAACCGCGCCGTGCTGCACGTGGCGCTGCGGGCGCCGAAGGACGCAGCCATCTTCGTGGATGGAAAGAATGTGGTGCCCGAAGTGCACGCCGTGCTGGACAAGATGGCGAACTTCGCCAACCGCGTCCGGAGCGGCGCGTGGACGGGCCATACCGGCAAACGCATCCGTAACGTGGTCAACATCGGCATCGGCGGCTCCGACCTCGGGCCGGTCATGGCGTATGAAGCGCTGCGGCATTACAGCGAGCGGGGGATGAGCTTCCGGTTTGTCTCCAACATTGACGGGATTGACTTCGTGGAGGCGACGCGAGACCTGGACCCGGCGGAGACGCTGTTCATCGTTTCGTCCAAGACCTTCACGACGCTGGAGACCATGACCAATGCCGAGAGCGCGCGCGAGTGGCTGGTGAAGGGCTTGGGCGGCGACCAGGGGGCGGTGGCGAAGCACTTCGTCGCCGTCTCGACCAACGCGCAGAAGGTGGCCGGGTTTGGCATAGACACCGCCAATATGTTTGCGTTCTGGGATTGGGTGGGCGGGCGCTACTCGATGTGCTCGGCCATCGGTCTCTCCACGATGATCGCCATTGGCCCGGAGAACTTCCGCGCCCTGCTCGCGGGCTTCCACCAGATGGACGAGCATTTCCGCACCGCGCCGTTTGCGCAGAACCTGCCGGTGCTCTTGGCCCTGCTGACCATCTGGTACACTGACTTCTTCGACGCGCAGACCGTGGCGGTGCTGCCTTACGAGCAATACCTCAAGCGCTTTCCGGCCTACTTGCAGCAGTTGACGATGGAGAGCAATGGCAAGCGTGTCACCCTGGGCGGCAAGGGGGTGCGCTACGATACCGGCCCCGTGTATTTCGGCGAGCCGGGCACCAACGGGCAGCACTCGTTCTACCAGTTGATCCACCAGGGCACGCGGCTGATCCCCTGCGACTTCATCGCGTTCGGCCAGGCGCTTGCGCCGCTGGGGCGCCATCATGACCTGCTGCTGGCAAACGTTTTTGCGCAGAGCGAGGCGCTGGCGTTCGGGCTGACGGCGGAGGAGGTCCGGGCCGAAGGCGTGCCTGCCTGGCTGGTTCCGCATCGCGTCTTCGAGGGTAACCGCCCCTCGAATACCCTGCTGGCGGAACAGCTTACCCCGGCAACGCTGGGCGCGCTGGTAGCGCTCTATGAGCACAGCGTTTTCACGCAGGGCGCCATTTGGAACATCGGCTCGTTTGATCAGTGGGGCGTGCAGTTGGGCAAAGTGCTGGCCCAGCGGATTGTTCCGGAGTTGGAGAGCGAGGAGGCGCCGGAACTCAAGCACGACAGCTCCACGAATAGCCTGATCCGCCGTTACCGGCGCATGAAGGGGGCGTAGGCCGGGCGCCATGGAGATACGCGCGTTGCCGGACGGCGCGGCGGTCGCCGCGGAAGCGGCCAGGCTCATCGCGAGCGAGGCCAGGACCGCGGTTGCGGCGCGCGGACGGTTCACCCTCGCGGTGAGCGGTGGCCGCACTCCCTGGCAAATGTTGCGCGCGCTGGCGCGCGAGCAGGTTCCGTGGCATAGTGTCTACGTGGCGCAGGTGGATGAGCGCATGGCTCCGGCGGGACACCCGGACCGGAACCTCACCCACTTGCGCGACAGTCTGTTGGAGCATGTCCCCCTTCCTCTCGGGCAGGTCTGCGCCATGCCCGTCGAGTCACCTGATTTGGAGGCCGCCGCCGCTCGTTACGCACAGATGCTCCGGCAGGTCGCCGGCTCGCCGCCGGTGCTCGACCTCGTTCACCTCGGGCTGGGCCCCGACGGCCACACGGCGTCGTTGGTGCCGGGCGATCCTGTGCTCCAGGTCGCGGAAGCAGACGCGGCGCCGACGCAGCCTTACCAGGGCAGGCGGCGGATGACATTGACCTACCCGATCCTCGATCGGGCGCGGCGCATCCTGTGGGTGGTGACGGGCGCAGACAAGGCGGAGATGCTGTTGCGGCTGCGCGATGGAGATATGACGATCCCGGCCGGCCGCGTTCGCCGCGACCGGGCCCTGGTCCTGGCCGACCAGGCGGCAGCGGGAAAGCTTTGAAAGCTGGCGATCAATTGGGAGCGTTGCCAGGAGGGTGCAAGGCTCGCGAGCGACCCGGAAATAGGCGGAAACTGCCACGTTGACACCCCCGCCCTGGCTTTGTCATTGTTGCGTCATGCTCGGTGAGACGAAGAACCCATTCAGCCTCACCCGCACAGCGCTGAGCAGGCGCGGCGCGCAAAAGCAAATCTATCAGTTATCAGTATCAGTAGTTAATTATTCCGAGCTATGTTGACCCCGACTTTCCCAACTCCGGCGGATGGCCGGATGGGAGGAAGCAGCGCCGGTGGATTGCTGGCAGGCTTTGCATGAGAAAAGCAACCTTTGCGCTGGCCGTCACGGCTGGCTTGATCGCTCTTACCTGTCCGGAAGGCTCTGCCGCGGAATCCACAGGTGTGCCACTGACCATCCGGGTGGGCACTTACAACGTTGGTCATTTCAACCAGGGCAAACTGGGCGGCTATCAGGGATCCGATCCGCAAGCGGCGGCGCAGCGTTGGCGGCGGTGGATCAAAGAGCAATCGTTCGATATCTTCTTCATCGAGGAATGGAACCGTCATTTCGACAAGAGCGGGACCATAGATGCGACCAAGGAACTGCTCCGCCCGTTTTTTAGCAATGTTGTCTTTGGCAAGGAGAACCGGTACATCTACAATGGGATTGGCACTCATTTCAAACTTACCAACCTCCGGGAGGTTCCGCTCACTCACAAGGAATATTACCTCACGCAGGCTGACTGGCAGGAGGGGGACATCACCATCACGCTTATGTCGGTTCATGTGCCCTGGCAGGAATGTTGCCACGAATCCTCGATTGACGCGCTGATTGCGGAGCTGAAGCGGCACAAATACTTCATCTGCGCCGGAGATCTCAACGCCCCGGATCGGAATGTGCTGAAGATCAAAGCCGCGGGGATTCAAGTGGCCAATGGAGGCGAGGAGGGCTGGTTTTGCACCGCGGCGGAGCGATGCGCCACCACCAAGACCGATGTGCATATTGACAATATCCTCACTTCTCCGAACATTACGATCCGCAAGATTTCAGCGCCCAATACCGGACTTAACGATCAAGACCACCTGCCGCTTTTGGCCGAGGTGGTGATCCACCGGTGAACCAGAAACTCGAAGCTCGGCCGCAGAACTAGCAGTCAGTGTGCCTTCGGGAGCGGGGCCGCTGACGTGGCCAAAGCCAAAGTCGAATCGCCATTTCCTATGCGGGTGCAGGAGACTCATTATCCTTTTGCTCGCACCGCGACATCCTAATGCGAACCTTGCGATTGCAATAGGCATATAGAATGGCGGCAAACATCCATGCCAGGCCCATACGTCCCAACACGCTCCAAATGCAAACAGTGAAAAATTTCAGGTCGAATAGGCCACTATACACCATACCCAGCAGGAACAGCGTGAGGCCGCGCCTTATGGCTCTCCGGAATACTTCTTTGGGGGAAGCGCCTTTCTCCTGCTGCGCGGCCATTGAAAAAGGAAACGCGCGGCCGGCAATAAAAAGAAACAGCGGGAAGATAGTGTCGTGGTGACGCAGGCCGTTCCAGTCCGCATGAACCATGTGTACAGTAATCGCATTGCTCAAGGCGCCACCCGGCCAGAGCGCGCACAGGCCCATGACCAGTGGAGCAAAGCCCATGATGAACATCATATCGAAGCCTCTTAGGGCATCGAGAGATTCAAGTCTTGCAGCTTGTTGTTTACTCATGCCTCAGCGCTTCAATCGGATCCAGCCGGGCTGCCTTGCGCGCCGGTACGTAGCCGAACACCACCCCCACCGCGGCTGAGAATGCAAACCCCACCATCACGATCGGCGCGTTGAACACAAACGGCACCTGAAGCACGCCCGTGAGCAAAGACGACGACACCAGCGCCAGCACAATCCCAATCAGCCCGCCGAAGGACGAAATCACCACCGCCTCCACCAAGAACTGCAACAGCACCTCCCGCTCCAGGGCGCCAATCGCCAGCCGCGTCCCGATCTCCCGCGTCCGTTCGGTCACCGACACCAGCATGATGTTCATGATGCCGATGCCACCCACCAGCAGGCTCACCGCCGCCACGGCGCTTAGCAACATCGTCATCATTTGCGTTGTGCCCGACAGCATGGAGGCGATCTCCTTCATGTCCATCACATGGAAATTCTCCTCCTGCCCGGCGGACAGATGCCGTCGGCCCCGCATGAGCCGCGTGATATCCCTCTTCACCCGTTCGGTGGAGGCGCCATCCTTCGCGGAAACCTGGATCATGCTCACGTCCTCATTCCCGGCGATTCGCCGTTGAAACGTCCGCAAAGGAACGACAATCACATCGTCCTGGTCCTGCCCCATCGTATTCTGGCCCTTCGCCTCGAGCAGCCCGATTACCTCGCACGAAAGCTTCTGCAGCCGAATCCGGCTGCCAATCGGGCTCTGCGCTCCAAACAGTTTATTCCTCACCGTCTCGCCGATCACGCACACCGCCGCACCCTGCCGCGTCTCGCTCGCCGTATACACCCGCCCCTCGCGAACCCGCCGGTTGCTCAACGTGAAATACTGCTCGGTCGTGCCCGTGACCGACGTGGCCCAGTTCTCGTTGCCATAAATCGCGGTGGTTGACCGGCTCGACACTGGTGCCACCGCCGCCAGCGACGGCACCTCCCGCCAAATCGCCTCGGCATCCGCCAGCTTGAACGGGGCAGCTCCTGAGCTCTGGCCCGGCCCCATCCGTTTGCCAGGATCGACCATCAGCAGATTGCTCCCCAAACTGGCGATCTGCTCGGTCACCCTGCGGGTGGCGCCGCTCCCCAGGGTCACCAGGATAATCACCGCCGCGACCCCGATGATGATGCCCAGCATCGTCAGGATCGACCGCATGACATTCCGCCTCAGTTCCCGCAATGCCAGCAGGAAAGCATTCCCCATCATCGCGAGCATAGCGTCTCCTCGTATTGCTTCTCGTCTTTCTCGATTACCCCGTCCCGGAAATGCACCACTCGCTTCGCAAAGGCCGCCATGTCCGCCTCATGCGTCACCATGATGACGGTGAGCCCCTCATTGCTGTTCAGCGACCGCAGCAGCTGCATGATCTCCACGCTCCGCGCCGAATCCAGGTTTCCCGTCGGCTCATCTGCCAGCAGCACCACCGGTTGGCTGACAATCGCCCGTGCGATTGCCACCCGCTGTTGTTGCCCGCCCGAAAGTTCGCCCGGCGAATGCTCCTCCCAGCCCGACAATCCAACCTGATTCAAGGCCATCAGCGCCCGCGAATGCTGCTGCGCGCCCGCTTGCCGATAGATCAACGGCAGCTCCACATTCTCGACCGCCGACGTGCGTTTGAGCAGGTTGAAACTCTGGAACACAAACCCGAGGTAGTGCCGGCGCAACAGAGCCCGCTGGTTCCGCGTCAGCTTCCCCACCTCCACTCCCTGAAACCAATACTCGCCCGCAGTCGGAGTATCCAGGCAGCCCAGGATGTTCATGCACGTGCTCTTGCCCGAGCCGCTGGCGCCCATCACCGCGACAAACTCACCCCGCTCTATCCGCAGGTCCACGCCCCGCAGCGCCTCCATGGCCGCGGTCCCGATGCCATATACCTTCCTCACGCCCCTCAGCTCAATCAGCGGGGTCGCACCGTTCCCGGACTGTTTGCTATTCCCGCTCATCGTTTCGCGCTGACCTCTTCCGTCACTAGCTCCGTCCCGGGTTCCACCTGCCCGCTCACCACCTCCGTCTGCTGCCCATCGCTCAAACCCCTCGTGAATGAAAGCGCCGCCAACTGTCCCCCGCGCACCGTCCACACCTGCTGCTCCCTTTTCTTCGTGTCCGGCTCCTCGGTCTTGCTGTCGTTCATCCCCGGCGGGTGTGGCAAAAGCATCCCCACCAAACCGCCTCTTCCAGAGTTCCCGACCGCCCCTTTCACCGTCGGCATAAACCGCATTGCCGCATTCGGCACCAGCACCACGTTGTCCCGCTTGTTCACGGTGATCACCGCCGTTGCCGTCATTCCCGGCCGCAGCGCCAGGCTGCTGTTGTCCACCTTCAGCACCGTCTTGTAAGTCACCACGCCTTCCACCGTCTGCGAGCCGTATCTCACCTGCGTTATCTTCGCGGGAAATGTCCGATCCGGGTAAGCGTCCACGGTGAACGTCGCCTCCTGACCGTCCCGCACCTGGCCGACATCCGCTTCATCCACGTCCACCTGCAGCTCCATTTGCGTCAGGTCCTCCGCCAGCGTGAACAGCGTCGGCGACTGAAACGACGCCGCCACCGTCTGCCCCGGCTCCACCGACCGCTTCAACACAACGCCGTTGATCGGCGAAGTGATCACCGCCTTCGTCAAATCCGTTCGGTTCACATTCAACGCCGCCTGCGCCTGGGCCACCGACGCTTTCGCGCTGGCCTCATCCGCCCGGTACCGCGCCAGGTTGGCCTTCGCGGTATCCAGATCCGTTTGCGATGGCATTTTGCCACCGCTCAGTTCCTTCACCCGATTCAGCCGCGCCAATTGCGCCTGCGCCTCCTCCACACTGGCCTGTGCCTGCACCACCTTCGCCTGCGCGGCCTGTAATGCCGCTTCGTTCTGCTGCGCCTGTGCTTCCAGCCGCGACGTATCCAGCCGCGCCAGCACCTGGCCCACCTTCACCTGGTCGTTGTAATCCGCCTCCACCTTGCTGATCGTTCCCGACACCTCGATGCCCACGTCCACCTTCTTGACCGGCTCCAGTGTCCCTGTTGCGCTCACCACCACCACCAGGTTGCCTCGCCGTGCCGCTTGCGTCGTATATTTCACCGGCTGCGGCTTCCGCCCCAGCGCCGGAACCACCAGCAGCGCCAGCACCAACAGTGCCGCCGCAATCCAGATCCATCGCCGCTTGCGTCCGTGCGTCGCGCTGTCCAGTCCAAGCGTCTTGGCGACGCCGTCGTCAGGCAGTTTGTTAGGAGTAGTCATAGGCTCGATCGAGATGCCGTTTGCTTCACCGCATTATCTGGGCTTGCCAGCGGCGTCCAACCGCCGCCCAAGGCTTTGTAAAGACTGATAAGATTTGAAGTCACCTTCGCCTCGCTAATCGCGAACTGGTCCTGTGCGGAAAGCAGGCTCTGCTGTGTGTCTAACACGGTCTGAAACCCCACCAGCCCCGATGCATACTGGTAGCGCGCCAGCTCAAATGCGTTCTGGCTCGACTGCACCGCCAGCGCCAGCGCGTCACGCCGGCCCTGCTCATTCGCGTAGGCCACCAGGAAATTCTCCACGTCCTGCAGCGCTCCCAGGACGGTGCTTTCGTAATAGCTCAACGCCTCCTCCTGCATCGCCGTCTGCAGCTTGATGTTCTGCCGAATCGCGCCCCCGTCAAAGAGCGTCCACGCCGCCTTTGCGGCCCCCTGTGCCGCCCGCGCGCTCGCCGAGTAAAGGTTTGCGAATTCCAGCGACTCCACCCCGATGCTCCCCAGCAGCGAAAAGCTCGGATACCGGGCCGCCTCCGCCACCCCGATCTCAGCCGTCTGCGCCGCCAGCTTGCGCTCGGCGCTCCGCACGTCCGGACGCCGCCGCAGCGCCTCCGCCGGCACCCCCACCGCCACATCGGCCGGCGCCACCGGCACCGATTTCGCTTCCGCCAGCAGCCCGGTCAACGTACCCGGCGGTTGCCCCAGCAACACCGCCAGCCGGTACTTCGCCTGCTCCAGGCTCGTCCGCACGGTCGGAATCTGCGCCCGCACCTGCTCCAGGCTGGCCTTCGCCTGCTCCTCATCCAACTGCGTCGTCAGCCCCGCCTCGTGCCGCCAACGCGTGATATCATACGTCTCGCTCCGCGTCGTCAGGTTCGATTCCGTGATTGAGAGCAACGCCTGGTCCGACCGCACCTCCACGTAATTCAACGCCACTTCCGCCAGCAAGCTCACCATCACATCGTTCATGCTCTCCACCGACGCCTTCCAGCTTGCCGTCGCCGCCTCCAGCGAGCGCCGCTTGCCGCCGAACACATCCAGCTCCCAGCTCGCGTCAAACCCCGCCGCATAAAGATCGCTCGTCGCCCCACTGCCAGCCTCCTTGCTCGACGTCACCCGGCTCGCCGAGGCATTCGCGTTGACCGTCGGGAAAAGCGCCGCCTTCGCGATGCCTCGTTGCGCCCGTGCCTCCCGCACTCGCGCCTCGGCCTGCTTCAGGTCCAGGTTCCCCGCCCGCGCCCGCTCAATCAGCTCCGACAACGTGGGATCCTTAAAAACCGTCCACCACCGTGCCAGCAGGTTCGTATCCGCTGCCCGGCTCGACAACCCGCCGCTCATCGCGCTGCTCCACCCCGCCGGCGACGCCGTTTGCGGCGCCTTGTAGTTCGGCCCAACCTTGCACCCCGCCAGCCCAAGCAGGGCGGCAGCCAGCACCAGGCCCCCGCACAACCCACTTCCAGCATCACGTTTCATAGGATCACACCTTCGGTAGCTGCGCCCGAAACACCGCCGCCGCGAACGCCACAAATCGCCGCAGATACGCCTCGGCACTCAACTGCAGCGGCGGAACACCCCGCGGCGGCTTCCGATCCATCATCAACAGCGACTGGTGCAGCCCGCCCACAAGCAGGTGCATCCGCCAGAACACGTCCTCCGGCGTCAGCCCTGGCGCCGCTCGCAGCAAAGCCGCATCGAAGCGCCGGATCACCGGCTCAATGTGCCCGTGGATATATCTCTCCAGGTAAGGGCTCGGATCCATCATGCTGCGGGCCATCAGCTTTCCGAACAGAACCCCGGTGCGTTCCCCGTCCATCGCCTCCATTACCGCCGGCCGAAACATTGCCTCCAGTACCCCCTCCAGCGGCAACGGGGCCTTGCCGGCCGCCCTCTCCACCGCATCCAGCCCTTCTAGCCGCTGCCGCGTCAGTGGCGCCATCCGCCGGTCAAACACCGCCACAATCAACTTCTGCATCGTCCCGAAGTGGTAAGTGATCGCCCCCAGGTTGGCGTCCGCCGCACGCGTGATATCCCGCACCGACACCGCGTCCAGTCCCCGCTGCGCAAACAGCCGCTCCGCCACATCCAGCAACCGCTCCCGCGTTGCGCTGGGCCTCTCCGATGCCCGGGGTCCTGCTCCCGTTTTTTGTGTCACAGATTTCATACGACTGTAGGAATCATACGACCGTATGAAATAATGTCAACACCCATCTCACGATTTGTTTAGCCTGTCGCAGAACCGATTCTCCCTCCGCTTGCCCGAAGCCATCCCAAGCAACCAACGCCCGCAGAACCACGAACGCCCCCAGACCGCTGCATTCGGGCGCGTTTACGATTCAGTAGTCGCGCCGCTTGGTGACTTCGCCCGGCGGTACGCCGGGCTGGGCTTGTGGTCATCGGCAGCACGAACATCGGACACGGCAACGCAAGCTGTCAGGGCACGGAAGGACCGAGATTGTTAAAGTTTCATGGTTGCATTTGCTAGGCCCGGATGGATTCGGCGGTAGCAGCATGCTCCGGTGAAGGCGACCTCGCCGACTCACCGGGAGGTGACGGAGTCAGCCAACCATGTATTCAGAACGACAGGGGTATCCGGTTGACTCTACCGGATGCCGTGGGTCGCGGCGCGCTGTCCCCAGCGCGGCGGCGTTGCTTAGCTCTGACGCCGTCGCGCAGCGCTCAGCGCGAGCGGAGGCGAAAAAGGCGCTCTAAACGGCTTTCAGCCTGGCGGAGTTCTGGTGGATCTTCTCCACCGCACGCGCCACGTCGTCCATGTCGGGCTTGGTGCCTAACAGCATTCCGGTGCTGCTGAGCCAGACGGAAGTGTCGAAGGTCTTCATGAGGCCCGGGCACTCGTTCTTGGCTTTGTAGGCTTCCCAATCGAGTTCCTGGCTGGGGTAGCACTTCTTGTACAGCTCGCTCTGGAAGGTCTGGCGCAGGAATTCCTGCGTGTAGAGCGGGCATTTCGGATAACCGGGGCTGGCCGGGATGCCTTCGGCCGCGAGCGCTTTGACGAACTTGTCGCGCGGCAGGCCGTTGAACTCCGCCTCATTATAAATGAACGGAAACATGTAGTAGGAGAGGCGGGTGACGCCGGGATACGGCTTCACGGGCGTGATGCCGGGGATGGCCGCAAGCTTGGGCATGAGATAAGCCGCGTTCTCATTGCGAATCTGCATTTGCTCGTCCAGCTTCTTCAATTGGGCCAAGCCGATGGCCGCCTGGTACTCAGCCATGCGGATCTTGTTGCTGAGGATGTAGGAATGGATGTTGTCGTACGAGCCCGGGGCGATCGTCGTCTTATACCCGTAATTGTGATACGAATACAATTTGTCGTATAGTGCCGCATCGTCGGTGATAATGGCCCCGCCTTCGCCGATCGGCATCACCTTGGACGTTTGGAAGCTGAAGCAGCCGGTGGTGCCGTAGGTGCCCAGGTTCTTGCCATTGATGGCCGTCATGTGTGCCTGGCAGACATCCTCGACCACTTTCAAGTTGTGCTTCTTGGCGATTGCCATGATGCGCTCCATGTCCGAGGCATAGCCGCAGATGTGAACCGGCAGGATGGCTTTCGTCCGCGGGGTAATCCTGGCCTCCAGCTTTGCCGGGTCCATCTGATACGTCATCGGGTCAATGTCGGCGAAGACGGGCATGGCGCCCTTGTAAAGGATGCCCACGACGCTGGCGCTGAACGTGTAGGGTGCGCAGATGACCTCGTCGCCCGGGTTCAGGTCCATCACCATGAACGAGGCGCTGAGGGCGTTGGTGCCGTTGACAACGGCGAGGCAATACTTTGCGCCCATTTTCTCGGCCCATTTCTCCTCGAATTGCTTCACCAATTTGCTGCGCGACCAGACGCCGGCGTGCAGCACCTTGATAACCTCGCTGTCATTGGCGGGGTCCCAGGCCGGCCAGGTGGGCCAGGAGGTCTTGTGGGCTTTGGCGCCCCCGAGCAAGGCCGGGGTGGAAGCCTCGCCGCTGACCTCGGCCAGGAGCGAACCGGCCGTGCCGGCCGCGATCACCGCGGTGCCACTGGCAACCGAACTGCGTTTGATGAATTCACGTCGTGAGATACCTGTATTCATAGTCTTGGGTTTTTGGTTTCGCTACGAGCGCCGCAATCTGGAGCCGAACACCTGATTCACGTGACGCCTGTAATCAACTTCTACAGCGACGGTGAGGATTTGGCAACCCCTGTCTAATCAACTTCACGCGCCAGGCAATACAAGGGGTTCGATGCCACGCAAAGTGCGAGTGGGCGGCCCGGGTGGGTACCGGCGACTCTGTGCTGGCCGGCGTGCCCCACAATCCTGGGTGTGCGTGTATCACCCATGCAACCGTCCGTCGCCCATGCTGGGGTAGGGTGCCAAAAGCAATCTATCTGAGTTTCCATTTCCAGCGGATGTCAAGACGGTGCCGCTGGCGGTGCCCTGCTTGCCGTTGCCGCCGGTATCCTGAGAATTGCCACTGAACGGGTGTTACCTCCCTCTCCACTCCCTATCCTCACCGTTACCTCACCGTTACCTCACCGTTGAACCT
>CAZDOO010000090.1:0-20205 GCA_964507045.1 uncultured Verrucomicrobiota bacterium
GCTCGCTGGCCTCCGCTGCGGCCTGGTCATGCGCTGGCCACCAAAGTTAGTCTGGCCTCTGGTCGGGCAGGCCAACTCGTCCTTCCTCTCTCCCTCCTCAGCCTGCCCGCCCAGAAGCCAGAAGACCGCGACCCCGCGACCCAAACGATGCGCGCCAGCCTCCAGCTTTCAGCACCGGCCGGATCGGCGCGGCCTCTCCGCTGCGCTACGTGCTGAAAGCTGGAGACTGGCGCTTGAGGGAATGTCAGTCGCACCTCTGGCCGTCCGTGCTCCGCGCTGGGCCTGAAGGCTCGCCCTGTCCCCCTCCGAGCCACGGCCCGCCGCTACGCACTCCCGGCCAGAAGTGCGAACAGCGCGGCCCCCGCGACCCATCACAACCGCGCGCGCCAGCTTCAACTTCGCTCCGTTCGGGACTGTCATGAAGGATGCTCACGGCCCCCAGCCACAAGAGCAGTTATATGTAGCGCCGCAAAGACCGCACCGGCACCCGCTGACGCAGGACCCCCGGTGCTGGCGGAGCGCTAAATATAACTGCGCCTTGTGGCCAGAGACCTCTCCGCGCCTGGCACGATTCACTGCTTGCGGCCGGCTGCCCTGACCCTGCGCCCCCGCCGATCCGCGCAGTGCTCGCGCCAGTCGCTCCGGCATCCTTCACGCCAGCCCCTCACTTCGCTTCTCTGATCAGTTACGCGCGCGCGGAAAAAGGGAAGGTCGGAAGCCGTCGCCCGACTGGAAGCGGACGGCCACAGATCCGGGCGACTCAATCAGGTGGCCGTCCGCTCAGAGAAGTCAGTTGGTCTTCAGATGTTTTTTCCGCTCGTGCTCTACTCTGCCTGCTTCAGCCCAGTCTCTCGCCCTCACCCGCCCGCTTTAGCCGCAGGGGGCCAGAGCGTGGTGCCCTCCGAAGATTCCTCCCACGCGCCGCCCTGCTCAGCGGGCTTCTGATGGGTGAAGGGCGAGAGACCGGACTGAGCAGCAGAGATCACAAAAAAAACATCATGAAAACCAAATCAAATAAGAAATCGAGTTCAGAGCTCAAGAACCGTCCTGATGAGCAGCGGAGCGAAAACAATCCGCAGACCCCGGCAGCACCCGCACCCGAAGCGAAATCGGCCAGGGTTCTCCCCTACGTGAACTTCCAGCAGCGGGAGGAAAACCGCGCCCTCTCCGCAGAGAAAGTCCTCGACCTTCTCCGCCAGTGGCTCCCCGCCGCCTACGACCTCGCCGAGGTTGTCGGCAAGTGGGTTTGGGTCACCTTCCCCGACGCACCCGCCGAGACCGTCCGCGGCCAGCTCTCCCAATTCGGCTTCCACTGGAATAATTCCCGCAAGTGTTGGCAGCACCCGTGCGGCCACTCCGACACCACCGGCAGCACCCAGGACCCCCGCCAGAAATACGGTTCCCACTTCGCCGCCGATCTCAAAGCCGCCTAACCCGCCGAGGATATATGAACGCCATCACGCCCAATCTCCCCGGCCTGGACGAGCTTGTTAAGCCGTTCCGGTTCAACGCGCAGCCCTACGAATACAAGGTTGTCCCCCTCAAGGAGTGCCCCACGCCCGAGACCTTGCAGCTTTGCGACACCCCGCAGAAAGCCGCCGACTACTGGCGCTTGCACGTGCCGAGCAACCCCTATTTCAACCCCGAATGCGAATGCTTCACGGTGTTGCTCCTCAACACCCGCCGCCGAGTCAAAGCGCACCAGATTGTTAGCTTCGGCACGCACGACACCATTCTTGTCCACCCATTGACCGTGTTCCGTCTAGCGGTCATCACTTCCGCCGCAGCCCTCGTGCTCATGCACAACCACCCGAGCGGAGAGAGCGCCCCCAGTGAAGCCGACATCAAAGTTACCCGCGACCTCATCCGCGCCGGGCAACTCCTCAAGATCGAAGTGCTCGACCATGTAGTCATGGGCCACCCCAACTTTTCAAGCCTCAGAGAGCTTGGCTACTTTGCCCTATGACCCCCCACCGCCCGCCCTCTCCGCTCTGGCGGAGAGGGCCGGGCACCTGCCCCATGAAAATCCTTGCCGCCCGCAAATACCCCAACCCCCGCAACGGCCCGCTCTCGCGAGCCGAAGCCGAGACCCGCCGCCTCGCCTACGCCATCAAAGACCCGCGCAGCCCTGCCCGCGACTTCGAGACCGCCGCTTGCGAAATGGCCGCGCTCATCACCACCCCTTGCTGGCTTGTCCCCATCCCCGACAGCACCGGCAGCACCCGCGCCAACACCATCCTGGCCGCCCACATCGCCCGGCACCGCCCCAGCGCACAGATTGCCAAGGCAATCCGCCGCACCCGCCCAATCGAATCGCAATGCACCCGCCACCGCCGCAACCTGCCCGCGACGCCGCCCGAGCAACACGCCCTCAAAGCTACGCTTTGGACCCTCTGCCACCGACAGGTTTACTTCGTGGACAACGTTGCCACCAGTGGCAACACCATGCGCGCCGCCCACGCCGCGATGAACCGCGGCGCCGGCCTGGTGTTCGCCGATGCTGGCGGCCACACCGCCGACCACGCCGACCCCGCCCTCCTATGACTTCCCCCAGGGGCAGCCACCCGGACGCAAGTCCGCTGCGCGGCATTCTATTCTGCCTGCCGGTGGCTGCCCCCTCGCCTTGGTGGCCCGTCCGGCTCGGACCCTCCGGCGGCTGGGCCTCACGCCGGCCCAGGCCCGCGCCAAAGGGTTCGCCACCCTCTGGACTCCCGCCTCCTCGCTGCGCTGGCCCAAACGCTCCGCGCCCTTTCCGTCCAGCGGAAAGGCTATCAGGCTCGCCTTAGCTCGCAGTCCCCCACGAAGTTCGCTCGCCCGTATCCCCAACCCGCCCGAATTGCCCATGCTGCCACCGGCCCCGGCGCTGACAACGGTATCCCGTGCGCCGAACGGGACTTGGTGACGCCTCCGAAACAGGCCAGCAACAGAGGCACCCCCCAATGAGCGGCAGAGAGCGGACTCGCAGGCTGTCAGGCGACCACGACGGACGCCCCGGCGTGCGCAGCGCATGGTGCCTCCTCTCCACCGCAGTGAGGTGCTTGTTGATGTCGTGTTCATGTCTCTTGTTTCAGTCATCTTTGCCCTTCACTGCGCGGCTTGGTGCGGGGGCCGGAACAAGTGGTGCCCTCCGTAGATTCCTCCCACTGGCCGCCCGCAGTCGCCGCGCTTTTCAGTGAAAGGGCAAAGAAGCCCGAAACAAATGAAACAAAATATGAACACTACCGACATCAACAAGAACCTCACCGCGCCGTCCGTCACCATCGCTCCCCGCAATCCAGCCCGGGGCGTCCTCCTCTTCGTGGTCACCCTCACCACCTTCAAGGACACCCGCTCCTACCCCTGCCGCTCCCTGGAGAGTGCCACCAAGCTGGCCGAGAGATTCATCGCCGGCGTCACCAAGCCCCGCCCCGCCGCCCAGCCCGAGACCACCCCGGCGCCCGCTGCCGAGCCGGTGGCCGCATAGGTCAGACATCCCTGGCTTCGGTCGGGGATTTTTTTCTGCTCGCGAACAGGACCAACCCCGAGCCGCTCACTCCCGCCGCAAGCCTCACGCCGTCACGCCGCCTGCGTCCGCAGGTGTCGCGCCGTCATTCGGCTTGCTGCTCCCGTTCGCTCCCCCGCCCACCCCCAATGCTTGACCCCCCTCCATCCCCAGGGGGTCTGCGCCTAAAGCCCCCTCAATTTCCTCTGGGAAATTGAGCGCCCCTTCGTCGCCACCAGATACCGAAGCGCGTCGGCGGCATCGTCGCCGCCGACGCCATCCTCGTCCGCGTCCACCTTCAGCACGTCCTCAGGCCGATTCGGATCGTGCTGAAGCGCCGGCAGCGTCTCAATCAGCCGCCCGCACCGCCGATGAATGAACAAACGGGGCGAGATTTTCCCCTCCGGATCGCCCAACCGCTGCAATACCTCTGCCCAACCATTGACCCGGTCCATATTCGCAGGCCGCAGCGTGATTCCCTCCCGCCCATACTGCGCGGCGATGGTCGTCCCATCACTCTGCCGGCTAAAGACATCCGTGCCCGCCACGAACCGCCGGAGCAGCTCCACAGTCAGACCATGCCGTGCCAGCATGGCCTTTACCGCCGCCGTGTGTCGCTGCGGCAGCCACAGCCGCTCCGCATGCTCATCGACAACGAAGACGTTCCCGTCGCCATCGGTGCAGCCGAGCAAAACAACGGTGTAGTGCGCGAATCCGTAATCCAACGCACAGAACCATTCCCGCGCCCTGGTCTGGTCGAAATCCGCCAGGACATGAACGTCCCGCCGGAAGGTGGTAAAGAACTGGCCGGCGGCCAGGTCCCAATCGCCGTCCAGCCAGGCCCGACGCTGCCAGCCGCTCAAACCCTCGAGCACCCGTTGATATTCCGGGTTGTTGAAGGCGTTATCGCTCACCCGAGCCGGCACAAACCGCGTCTCGCGCTCGCGCTTCTCCAGGAACGGCTGCACGAACCTCATGCGGTACCAGGCATGACCAATCCCTCCGGGATTGGTCGTTGAGTAGATGCGAGGCCGCCAATTCGGTTTCGACGTGCGGCAGCAGGTCGTGATGTCCTGGTGCTTCCGGCTGGACAGCGTCGTTGCCTCCTCGATGCCGATCACGTCGTACTCGAGGCCCAGGTAGGCATCAATGTCTTTCTCCGCTTGGAAGTGCCCGGCGATAATCCGCGACCCGTTGCCGAACGTGAGCACGCCCCGGTAGGCCGAGAAATCATGTTTCAACCCGCCGAACAGCCGCCGTCTCAGATCCTCAAAGTGCTCCATGTTGGCTTTGCCAACCTTCCGCAATAGCAGGCACTTCAGCTCCGGCACCCGCTGACAGTCATCGGCCCCCATCTGCGCCAGGAGCCAATGGCTTTTGCCGCCACCGCGGGCCCCGCCGTAGCCGACTGCCGTCGGCCCGTCGGCCTGGTCGCACAGCCGGGCCGCCGCCGAGGCGGCGAGCTGGCGCTCCTGCAGGATGACGCCAGCCCGCTCGAAGTTGTCCATCTGGTCCGGCGGGCACCCCACCGACCGCCCTACCTCAAAGTACCGCTCCAGCTCAGTCATGCTTCGCCTCCTCACCGGCGGCCGGAAGCGCCGGCCTCGTCGGCTCGACCTGCACGTCCACCACTTCACCCGGCAACGGCCTGCCGTAGATCTTCTTGAGCGCCGCCTGGACCTCCACCCGGATCGGCCCGCCATCCGGGCCGGTCACCTCGGCTCGCTCTGTCGGTTTCTCGCAAGCGCTGTGCCCGAGCTTGCTCGCCAGTTCCAGCAGGCGGGCATACCCTTCCAAGGTGCCGCACTTCATCTCATTCGCCATCCATCGCCGCCGCACCTCCGCCGCGAACTCCACCGTCCGCCAGCGCTCCGCCCATTCGGCCTCGCGCAGCTCCTGATACCGCACAGCCCAATCGACCCCCTTGGCCCGCGTGATCGCCTCGGCGGCCTCACGCTCGACGAGGGCCATGTGCGCGCCGTAGGCAGCCACGCGCGCCGGCCAATCGAACTTGCTCGACCATTTCTCCATCAGCACCTTGCTGCGGTTTAGCTTCGCCGCCACCTTCGCCAGCGACCGTTCCGGTCCCTGGCTCAGGTAGAGGCTGAAGGCCACGAAAGCCTTGTCGCTCTCCTTCGGTTGTTGCTCAAACGCTAACGCCATAGCTCCTCCTGTGTTGAGACCCACACACACCGGCCAACAAGCCGTGTGTGTCGGTCGTGTGACTCTCGAAAATCAACCCGCCCCACCTTCGCAGCAGGGAACGAACAGGAAACCCGACCCCAGGGAGGGTTTCCCGTTCCACTGCTCCGGTGACCGGTTACTGACATGTCTTTATTAAGGCCAGTGTCAGAAATGACAGTGCCGCTCATGCCTCACCTCCGCCCTGGCTGGCGACCCAGTAAAGGCCACCGGACTGGGCCACCAGCCCGGCGGCAACCAGCCGGGTCAGATACCGGGCAGCAGTCCGGTCACTCATCTTGAAAATCCGGCACGCATCCCGGACGATGGTGCCGAAAGCCTTCGCCTCCGTGCCGATGGCCTCATCCATGAACTCCCTGTCACTGCACCGCTTTTTCCTGGTCTGCGGCCGGCGGAGCGCCTCAGGATTCAGGTCCGTGGCCAGCTTCATCAAGGGGTAATCCCACTCCACCACGAACTCAGGCAGTTGCGGCAGGTTGCGGAGGATGGTGCTCACCGTGAAACAATCCGGCTCCTCGTGCGGTGTCAGCACCAGGATGGAGTCCGGGTCACGCGCCCAGGCTCCCGCTCCGCTCATCCGATCAATCGCGTTCTTCCCGCTGCTGTCGCCCTTGGCGAAATGGTGCGCAACCACCAGCGCCGCCCCGGTCCGCTGGACCAGGGCCTCCAGCTCGTTCATCAGACTGGCGATGTCGCCGTTGGCGTTCTCGTCGCGGTCACCCAGTACTTTATAGGCCGGGTCGAGGATAATGAGCCCGAACTGGTAGCGGGCCAACTGCTCCTCCAGCTTCGGCCGGAGGATGGTCAGGTCCGCGTTATGTCCGCGCAGATTCCAAACGTGCAGGCTATCGGCTACCCCCTCACACTCAGGCCGGCCCGCGCACAGCGCCCTAAGCCGCTGCTTGATGGCCCATCCATGCAGCTCGAAGTTGATGTAGAGCACCGGCATCCTGGTGCAGCGCCGCCCCCACCACTTCTCCCCGCTGGCCACGCTCACGGCCAAGTCGAGCAGACACCACGACTTGTTGCTCTTGCTGGTGCCGCCGAGGATCATCTTGCACCCTTGGTGCAGCACCCCCTCAATAATCTCCGGCGGCGGCGACGGTGCCGTTTCTTCCAACTGTCGCAGGGTCAAAATCTCCGGTAGCGGCGGCGGCAGGACCCCCAGGTCCACCGCGATGTCCACCTGCTCAGAAGGGGAATAGGTTTTAATTTCCATGCTATTGCCTCAGCCAAACCAATCTCTGCAGCCGACCATCGCGGAATGCTCCGGGCACCCGCACCGGCTGCGAATACGTGAAAACCTTCGGGTCACACCCGAACACCACCAGGCCCGCCTTGAGCCGCTCCTCCGCTACGCGGTTGCGCGGCGCGTCAAACCACCCGTGCAGGCTCTTGCCCGCGGTATCAATGATGGCGTGTAGGGTGAAATGCAGCCGACGGTTGAGGTAGGCGAAGATCGCCCCGACCTCATCCCGGGCCAGGGCGTCTGACTCAATCACCAGGAACCGGTGTCCGTTAAGGTTATCGTTGCTCCGGCTATGGCACCCCGGCTTGAAGGACGAGCCGCAAGTGTAGTTCCCCATCACCGGCCCAATCTGGTACCACTCGGCCACGGACCGGAAATGCGTGCGGTGCTCCGGTTTGCCGGAACTGTACACGTCGCCGATCCATACCGTGGAGCAGGCCGGCCACAATTTGAGCCAGGTCCGGAATTGGTCCTCAGCGTCCCGCTCCGCGACCAGCAGCGGCGAATCCTCGAGGATCTGCGCCATGGGCCAGCGGAAGAAATCGAACAGGTCCGCTTTGAAACCCTCCGCCGCGACGCGGAGGGTTTCCAACAGCAACTGCTCGCCCGCTTGCCGGCCTTCGGCCCTGGCGCGGGCCTTCACGACCTCACGGGGCAGAACCACCCCGCTGGCCTGGAGCACGTCGCCGCTCCGCAGGACCTTCCCGTCCGGCAACCGCAGTTCCCAAGGCGAAGCGCCGAGCTCCCGGCGCAAGCGCCGGTTCGCCTCGGCCACGGCCGGCGAGCACGAGGCGTGAAAGCAAAAGATCGTCGGCGCGCCGTCCACATTCACCCGGCAATCCTTCTTCCCGTTGCCGCTGGTATGGAATGCCTCACCAGGGCACCGGCAAAATCCGCTAACCTCGGTTTGCCAGTCAATGGCACCAAGGAGCTGTGACGCGACATGGCGGGGGTCCGGCATGGAAAAGGGGTCATTTTTGACCTCTGCCGTCAGGCCGCCACGGTCCGCTGTCTGCACCCTCGCCCTGACGCCCGCGCTGCCACAGGGCCAGCAAGCACAGAAAAAGCCTCATTAGTGCCGGTCTGGCGGGTTAACTGCCTACATGACCAGTTCTCCGCCCAGCGCAATGACCGGGCGAACTCGAAAGTCCGGAGATACGGCCCGGCGACCGAATAGGCCACGCGCCGCCCGCCCGCGATGCGGGCCAGGGCGCGCGCCTGCTCGGGCTGATGCACTTGGATCCATACCACTCCCGGCGCCACTTTCCAGCAGGCCGGCTTCATTGGTTGTGTAACTTGTGTTCTCATTTGTTTCCTTTCGCTAAAAATCCTCGTGGGCCACCGCCTCCGACTCGGCCACGCCATGAAATCGGGCGTGGCACTTCCGGCACAAACCGATCAGCTCGAAGGCGAACTCAGCCCCCACATGGTCATAAGTCAGGTGATGCACGTTCTCGATCGGCGCAGCCAGGCACCCCTGACAAATCACATCCCGCTTCACCACCCGCCCCCGGATGGCCGCCCACTCCGGGGTGGCCAGGTAGGCGGCGTACTGCGCCCGTTTCAGGGCCAGGGCCTCTTCGGCCTCCCGCCGCTTCGCGGCGGCCTCATCTTCCCTTTGCTGTCGCGCCGCCTCCGCCGCCTGCTGCTCCAGCGTCCGGTCCAATTCCGGCGGGTTGCTATCGTCGCGCTGGACCTTGTAGCTGGTGTGCCGACCGCAGGTCATGCACTGGAGGCAGTGCAGCACCACGCCGGCGGCATTCTTGTACTGCCGCCGCTCCAGGCGCGCGTCGCCGCATTCACGCAGGTTGGTGCAGCACAGCTTCATCAAAGCGCCAGTTCCGGCTGGCAGTACCTCTTGGCCGCGGTGATGAAATCCGCCGGCCTCTTCAAAATCGCCGCCGCGACATGACGCGGCAGATACAGCAGGTTCTTCGCGCCGTAGCGGGCGGCGATGAATCGAAGGATCTGATCCTCCGTTACCGGGTCACCACCGACCAGGCGCTCGATCCGCAACACCGTCGCGACCGGCAGCCGCGCAGCTTGGCAGTTCAAGGTTCGAGGTTCGGGGTTCAAGGTTCAGGGTTCCCCAACTTCGGCCTTCGGACCTCGGCCTTCGGACTTCAAGAGCCCCACCATCAGCCCGCGTCGGCACAGGCTCACCGGGTTATCCACCCCAAACAGCCGGTAGAGCTGTGCGCGGTGGTATTCCACCGTTTTGGGACTCAGGCCCAGGTCAGCCGCGATCTCCTTCGTGCATTTGCCCGCCCACATCGCCTCCAGGACCTGCCCGCGGCGGCCAAGCCGCTCGATCTGCTTGGCCACCGCGGGGTACAGCCTCAGTTTGGAGCCCTCGCGCTTCATTTCAGCCATTCGGAATGAGCGTTCGCGCGCTCCAGCACCCCCGCCCAACAATCCAGGCAGAGCCCAGCCTCTCGCCGACGCCAGTCGGCGCAAACCGCCGCCCCGAAGGGGCAAGCCAATACTAGCCCAGGGCAAGACCGCCCCGCGGTCGCCGCCCTGGGTGAATGCAGCGAAAGAAAACCCACCCTCTCCCCGTTCGACGGGGAGAGGGTCGGGGTGAGGGGCTTCACGGGCATATCCACCTCAGGCGACCAACACCGGCGGAGCGCCTTCCGGCCTTTGGTCCTTTGTGTCCTTTGCGTCCTTCTGTGTGCTTTCGCGCGGGTCGTACGCCTTCTCGTTGCGCCAGATCACCAGCGCCGCTTCGAACGATTCCAACCCGGCTCGCAACTCCTCCTCGCTCCACAGGTGCTCAGCCGGCGCACTCGGCTCCGCCGAGTTGACGATCACGTTCATGCAGGCCATCGGCTTGCCGATGGCTCGCCGATACGCAGCAAGCTGCTGGCCCCAGGACCCGTAAGCCCGGGCCTTGTAGCCCGGCTTGACGCCCTGCGTCTTGTAATCCACCAGCGTCAGCCCGTGATGCTGGTGCTCGACGAGCAGGTCCGCCGTGCCGGCGTAGCCAAGCTCGGTGTTGACCAACACGCGCTCAGTCCAAACCACGCGAACACAGTTCGCTTGGAACCAATCTCGGTGCAGGTTGAGCCAAGCCGCATAAGGCCCGGCCTGGTCAACCTCCAGTGTGTTAGCGACCAGCTCAGCGCCGGCATGAAACGCCGACCCGAACTCCGCCGCCCCTCTCACCTGGCTCTGTGCGTCCTCGACGACCCGCTTGGCGAACACGCCTAGGTCTTCACCTTCCATACGCGGCAGCGTTAGCGCTGCCAGGACCGCCTGCGTCATCTTCCATTCAACAAGCTCAGGCTTGTTGATGACGCCGAGCACGTTCGTAACGCTAGGCAGGAGCCCGAGCTTGCGCGCGTCCCGCACGGTTGTCGGCCTCGGTTCACCCTTGGCCGACAGGACGGAATGCAACGGCTCGCCGTCGCGCTGGTACCAGTGTGCGTTCTCAGGATTGAAGAGCCTCACTTTCGGCCTCCTTTCCTCGCCGACGCACGTCGGCCTGACTGAAGAACCCCAGCGGGGTTCAAGATGGTAGCCCGGGGTAAGGCCGCTCTGCGTCTTGCGGCCGCCACCCCGGGTAAAAGCGCCCGAGAGGAATTCCCCTCTCCCCTTTCGAAGGGGAGAGGGGCCAGGGGTGAGGGGTTCCGTCCGGAGCCATTCACGCCATTGCACCCGCGCCGCCAGACGGAAACGCCCAGCCGGTCCTTCACCAGGACGTGGTTGATCCTCCCGCGCCGCATGTCGGCTAGGACGCCGCTCAGCAACGGCTGCTCGTCCGGCACAGAGAACCTGCTGGTCAGCGGCCGGTAGCCGGCAGCCTTCGCTGCACGCCTGCTCATAGTATTGGTGGTCATGGAATGATGTCCTCGTAATCGCCGCCCCCGCCGGCCCCCTCCTCGCGGAGGGGGACCGGACCGGGGCGAGCACGATCAGAATCCGACTTCCGGATCAATTTCCGGTTCGGGCGCCGTAGCCGGCGCGGGGCTTTTGGAAACTGCCGCCAGAGCGGCACCATTCTGCGGGAGCGCCGCAGCGACAGGATTGAGCGGACGAGGGGCGCTGGCAGGCTGCGCCTGACCTGCTTCCTTCGCCTTCCACTCAGCAATGCGCTGGCGAGCCAGCGCCGGGTCATAGCTGCCCGAGGCCACCAGCCGTTTGGTCGGCTTGGACACCGCGTCAATGGACGCGTAGGTCCGACCGACCATGTTCTGCTGGTGACTGATGACCAGCGTGCAGTTGGCGCCAATCAGCTTGGCCAGATCAATGAACTCACCCGGCACGACCGGGCGACCACGCCACTTGCCGATGAACTCCGACAGCTTGGCCTTCGGATGAAGACTGGCCGTGAAGGTTTTGGTGATGATGCAGTTCCGGCCATCCTCACCCCGCTGCTCGGTCTCGAAGACCAGCCGCAACTTATTGACCAGGCGCCGTTGACCTTGCCATTCCGACTCCACCAGCCCCAGGTCAATTAGATCCACGCAAACTGCCGGGTGGATACCCTCCGGGTGCGGCTTGAAGTCGCCGCCGACTTTCGACTGAAGTACGTAACTCATACGTGTTTGTTCTATTGCTGTTCTGCTGTTTCGGTTGATTCCTGGCGCACCGCGCCAGTGCTCTGCCACGGCAACGTGCCGCGTAGAAATTGGAAAAAAGTTTCAGCCTCCATCGTGACCAGCCACTGCCGAAAGCCCCGCTTGTGGGCCACGATCGCGACCTTGCCGCCACTGTCGCGAATCGCCTGGTCTATCGCGTCCTGCACGTTGAGTCTCTCCACCGCCTTGACTTCAAAATGGAGCCAGCCCAGTTCCTCGCACACGACGTCAGGAGAATCAGGAGACCCCGCGAACTGTTGGCCACGCCGGGCCATGTACCCATTGGCCCGAAGCTCATCGCGCCACTGCCGCTCGCCCCTGGCGCCCTTGGCTCGGCTGTTGACCCGCCGCTCCCTCTCCGCGGGGGGAGAGGGCCGGGGTGAGGTGGTTTCCGATCTGTGAGTATCCGTGTTCATCCGTGGTTAGTCCTCTCCCGCGACGAGCACGGTCTCATTCATCCGCTTGATGGCGTCCTCGATGCGGAAGCGGATCAGCCTCTTGCCGATGCGGTAGTAGGAGATCTCCCCGCGCCGCATCATCTCGGTGATTGTCCGAGGGCACACCTGGATCGCCCCCGCCATCTGTTTCTTGGTCAGGGCCACCACTCCCTTGGCCTGCAATTCGCCAGTGCTCTCGCACCGCTGGCCCTTCGCCTCTGAACACTGCTTTCTCATCGCGCCTTCCTCCTCTCACCTGGAAACGCGGCAGGTCCGCGCCAGCGCCGTCTCGATCTCGCTCCACCTGAAGGAAACCGACCGGCCAATTTTGTAGTAGGGCAGAATCCCCCGCTGCATCCAGTTGTCCACCGTGCGCAGCTTCTTGCCCAGCCGCCGCGCGACCTCAGGCTTGTTGATAAAGCCCTCGACCACCTGGCCAGCGCCCACGGGATAGGGAATAGGATTTGCATTCATCGTCATGGTCTTCGTCCTCAGTAGTCGAAGATTTCGAACGTCGGCTTGCCCAGCACCCCAGCGATCCGCCGCTTCAGCTCCTCGCTGGGGCACAGCCGCCCCGTCTCGATCCGCGAGATTTCGATCTCCTTCGTGCCAACCCGCTGCGCGAGCTGCCGCTGGGTCAGCCCCACCAGCACCCGCGCCGCCGCCAATCGTCTGTTTTCTGTCGCTACCATAATCATGTCGTTGTCTTCAAAAGGGCTGGTCGGAATTTCTGGTTCCGGGCGCGGAAAAAACGTTTCCGGGCAAAAAAATCCCGCGAAGCCTTCTGGTCGCGGGTTGCAACCACCACAAACTGTCAGGCGCTTATAATCGCGCCGGGACTCGGGCCGGGATCAGAGTTGCCTTTCCCGCCTTTTTCATGCTTCCATGGACCGTTGGGCTGGCGGGATTGCTGCGGCAATCCGCGGCGCCCTGCGTGCCCACGCAAGAACGGACATCAAGGCGGCCACCCAGCCCGGACATACGTATATGGGCCACATCCGAGTCGGAACCCTGCCAGCGACGCATCGCTGGAAGGACGTGATCGGCCTCGTCACTGAAGGCGCTGAAGCGCCCAGGGTCGCCGAGGCTGTGACCCATGCCTGGGAGCAGGCTTTCAACGCTGTCCGCAGCGACGCCGGCTTCCGCGAGGCGGTCTGGCTCCTCATGCAGATCGGCGTCGCCGGCAAGAGCCGCGACCCCACCGCGCACCTGAGTTCTGTCGGCGTCGAGGTGTCGGGGGCCGCGTCAGTGGTCGAGGTCGCAATGGCCCTCAGCGTCGCGATGGAGCGCCGGCTCGCCGGCGCCCGGCAACGTTCCGATTTCGGCGAGTTGGCCCAGCGCGCCCTGGTCTCCGCCGTCACCGGCCAATTGCAGCAAAGCATGCCGACCTTGCTGGAAACCACGGCGGAAGACGTCGGCGGCGCGGTAAGGAAATGTGGCAAGGAGAAGGCATTCGGCCAGTTGTCTCGCGAGTTCTTCGCCCGCATGACGCATGAATGCCTCAATTACTTCCTCTCCAAAACGGTGCCGGCTCAGGTAGGCCAGGGACGCCGGTTCGCTACCACGGGCCAGTTGGCCACCTTCGAGCATGCCATGCGCACCCACTGCTCCGAGGCCGCCGAGATCGTCGAGACCTACAGCAGCGGCTGGTTTTCGAAACAGCTTTACCAGGAGGGCAAGATCACCCGCGACAGCGCCGAGCGCTTCGGCTGGTTCGGCCTTGAGAAAATACGCGGCGAACTGGCCGTGCGAGCGAGGGCAGATGCAGGCTAAGCATATCATCCCTTGCGGTGGCTTAATGACGTCCGGACCGGTGGAAGACGGGGCCGAGGTGTTGCCGCTGAACCTCTGGTCCGGCCGACGCGATGGGAACGACATCACCCTGAAAATGGAGGACCTGCACGAGACCCTTTACAAGGCCGTGCCGCCCGAGTTCCAGGACCTCCTTGAAATCGCCGCTTACGTTTACTGCGCCGACCAGGCCACCCGCCGCGGCGGCAAGAACGTGGACGGCTTCGGCGACGCCTGGCGCCGCCACCTCTGCTTCAGGATTCCCGTCCGCCGGCTCGACTTCTGGAAGCGGACCGACGTGCAGCAGGTCCTCCGGGAGACTCTGGAATTCCTGTCCGATGACTACTTCGACTTCGAGTTCGTCCCCGGCAAGCACGCGCCCAAGATGCAGCAGTATTTCCCGGACTTGGTCCCGGGCGGGCCTGGCGATGGAGTCGAGGGAGTGGCCCTTTTCTCCGGCGGGCTGGACTCCCTCGCGGGAGCCATCGAGGAGGCCGTCGCCCAAAAGCGGCGCGTCTTGCTGGTCACGCACAAGCCCACCGAAAAGCTCAACGCGGTCCATTCCACCCTCCGGGATCTCCTGGCGGCCAAGGGCGGCAAGTTCGCCCCCAACCACCTCTACGTCAGGATCAACAAGGACAGTGACCTCAACCGCAATTACACCCAGCGCACGCGCTCCTTCCTTTACGCCGTAGTCGGCGCCACGGTCGCGCGGATGCAAAACCTCGACCGGGTGAGGTTTTACGAGAACGGCGTGGTCACCATGAACCTGCCCGTCTGCGCGCAGGTGGTGAGCACGCGCGCAACACGGACCACACACCCCCGCGTGCTCGCCGGCTTTGAAAAGCTGTTCACCCTGGTCGCCGGCGGCAAGTTCCGGGTCGAAAACCCGTTCCTCTGGGATACCAAGGCCGATGTCATCAAGCGGATCCTCAAACACGGCTGCGGCGACCTGATCGCGGCATCCGTGAGCTGCGCGCACACCTGGACCTACTCCCACGAGTACCCGCATTGCGGCACCTGCTCGCAATGCATAGACCGCCGTATCGGCATCGTCGCCGCCCAGGCTGAGAAGTTCGACCCCGCCCACAAGTACAAGAGCGACGTCTTCACCGGCGGCCGTCCCAAGGACGAAGACCGCATGATGGTCGCCACCTACGTCGAGCGCGCCAACGAGATCGCCAAGCTGGCCAACGCGGCCGAACTGGTCGAGCGCTACCCCGAGGCCGTGCGGATGCTCGCCTATCTCGACGGTAAGCCCGCCGCCGCGGCGGCAAAGGCGCTCGATTTGCACAAGCGCCACGCCGAAGAGGTCAATGAGGCCATCGAGCGCATGCTCGCCGCCCACGCCAGGGCCCTGCGGGCACGGACGCTGCCCACCGACTGCCTTCTCCGACTCACCTACGACTCGGGCGGCGCCCCCACACCGACGCCTCCGCCAGCCAAGCAGCCGACCCTCGCCCGCCAGAAAGAACGGTGGCAAGAAGAGGCGGAACCGCCGGACTCCTACCGGCTCTGGCGCGGCGACGGCTGGTGGAACCTCGTCTTCAAAGGCGGTCGCGACACCCTCGAAGATGACCGCGGAACCGAACTCATCGAGCACCTGCTCAAAAACCCTCCCCCCGAGCCGCTCCATGCCGCGGTAATCGAGCAGCTCGTGGACGGGGCCCCCATCGCCGACGGCACTGTGCCAGTGGACATGGACGACCACAGCGCCGGCCAGGACGCCTGCAACAGTGAACTCTCCGTCGGCGGCGTGCTCGTCGAGCGCGCCGGCAAGAAACTCATGGGCGCCATCACACTGCCGGCCCTGAAACAGAAGCTCGCCGAGCTGAAGCACGACATGGACGACAAGACGCTGCCGGAGTCGGAACGCGACGCGGCTGAGGCCGAGTGGCACGGGCTTTTGCAGGCCCACAGCAAAGGCGGCAAGATCGGCGGCCAGGCCGCCCGCGCTGCTGACAGGGTCAGGAAGGCGATCCGGGCGAAGCTTGACGAGTGGAAGAAGCTGGAGCGGACGAAGGGCAAACCAAACAAGGTTGTCCAGGCCTTTGCCAAACACTTGGAGGAATGCCTCTGGCTCCCGTCCATGGGCGGCCGAGGCCGCGCCGGCGCCTACGGCAAACCCGGCTGCTTCACCTATGTCCCGCCCGACGGCGTAATCTGGAAGGACTGAGGCCCCGCCGTTTGCCATCAGCCATCTGCCATTGCCCCTCGGCTATCGGCTATCAGCGATTGGCTATTGGCGCCCGCCCCAAAGCATACCCAGCGGCACGCCATGAAGATTGCCCGCAAAGGGAATAACCTCTGTGCCGGTATAGAGCACGACCCCGCGGACCCAGCGCTTGCCGGCGACAGCCGCCAGGGCCTGCAACCCGCGCACGTCACCGCCGCCTAAAGTCGAACTGGCTTTCACTTCCACCCCCACCAACCGCCCGGCGGCGTCCTCGAGCACCACGTCCACCTCCTGGCCCGACGCCGTACGCCAATAGAAGAATTGCGGCTGCGTCTGGCTCCATCCGGCCTGCTTGCGCAATTCCATCAGCGCGAAGTTCTCCAGCAGCGCTCCCGCAAGGCTCGCGCCCACTTCCAGGCGCTCCGGAGTCAACGCCAGCAAATGCGCCAGCATGCCCGTGTCGTTGAGATAGACTTTCGGCGTCTGAATGATGCGCTTTCCCAGGTTCGTCGCCCAAGGCTGCAACAATTGGACTAGGAACGTCTTCTCCAGCAGCGCGAAGTACCGTTTCAAGGTCGTCTGCGGCACGGCGAGGCTCCGCGATAAGTCGGCAAAGTTCAGGAGTCCACCCGCCCGCGTGGCCACTAGCGCCAGCAAGCGCGGCACCGCCGTGAGATCGGTGATGTTGGCCAGCTCCCGGACATCGCGCTCAAGAATCGCCGTCATGTAGGACCGGAACCAGGCCCTGCGGCGCGCCGGTGCCGGACGGCTGAGCGCCAGCGGATAGCCACCCGCCAGCGCACGCCCGAACAGTTCGCCGCGTTGCAGACCAGCCGCCCCTTTCCGGGGCCAGGCCGGCTCCTTCGCGAACAAGGCATCTACAAATCCCTCGGACACCCCCTCCAACTCTCCCTGCGAGAAGGGCCAGAGGGTCAGCACCTCCATGCGCCCAGCCAATGACTCGGACAGTTTCGGCAGCAGGAGGACGTTGGCAGAGCCCGTCAGCAGGAACCGCCCCGGCTCACGCTGGCGGTCAACCGCCATTTTGATGGCTGGAAACAGCTCCGGCACATGTTGCACCTCGTCAAGGGTGACGGGAGTATTCAGGCCCGCAATGAATCCCTGCGCGTCGCCCTTGGCCGCCGCCAGCAGGCCGACATCATCGAATGTAAGGTACTGGCGGCCCTTGGCAATCTCTGCCGCCTGCACCAGGGTGCTCTTGCCGGTCTGCCTGGCGCCAACGACCAGCGTGACCGGCGTATCTGCGAGGGCCTCCAGCAGTTGGTCAGTAAGATGGCGGCGAATCATGCGGATAATCAACCACAGACTGGCTGATAATCAACCACATAATTAGCCCAACCCCCGCCGCTCAGCGGTACGCCGAGAAGAAAACCAGCCGAGCCCCCCAGACCCCACAGCGCCGCAACGGCTTCTACCTCCGCATCGACGCCGCATGACGCACGTTGCTGTCTGCCGAAATCCCGCACCACCACTTCCCACTGCGCGCCTCTTTGCTCGCCGTTCTGCAAAGCCAACGGCAAGATCACCCGCAGCCCGCCAGCCCCTGTTGCAGTCGTTCCCGCACCCGTTCCCGCAGTTCCCGCGGAGCCAGAACCCGGACGTGCGGCATCCAGGACAGAACCCACCGCGTCAATTCCTTCCGGCTGGAGGTTTGCAAGACGAGCTCTAGCCCCCCGTCGCGGCGCTGTCGCAGTTGCTGGCTGGGGTGCCACGTCCGTTCGCGGATGTAGGTGACGACCTCACGGGCAAAGAGCAGGCGCACGCTCCAGGGTTGGTCGGCCTGGCTGATGCCGAAGGCGTCCTTGAAGAAGGCTTTCGGGTCGAACGCGACGGGGCTCGGGAAGTGCTGCCCCGTGCCGGCTAGGGAGCGGCTGCGGGAGAGGGCAAAAGTTTCCATGCGGCCAGCGGCTGTGTTGAGCGCCAAGAGGTACCAATTGCCGTGGTAGGCGACCAGGTGGTAGGGCTCCAGCAGGTAGTCCCGGACCACGCCGTCGAACCGCTGGTAGCGCACGCGCAGCCGCTCTCGCTGGTTGATGGCGCGCCCGGCCCTTTGCCACACGCCCGGCTCCACCCGGGCATGGTCTTCGGCCAGCACGGTGAATTGGTCAGTGAGCGATTCGACGTCAAGCGAGACGGTTCCCCGGAGGCTGGCGGCGATCTTGGCCAGCACCGAGCGCATATCCAGTTCCAGCGGTGTGCCCTCGAAGCGCTGCAAGAGCTTTCGGGCAATGGAGAAGCTGAACACCTCGCGGCGGGTCAGTTGCACGGGTGGAAGGCTGAATGTGGGGTCGGTGAGCTTGAAGCCTTTGCGTGAGTCATCATAGGCGATGGGCGCGTGGTGGTCGTCGCGCAAGAAGTCCAGATCCCGCATCAGGGTGCGGCGTGACACCTCCAGCTCACGCGTGAAATGGCCGCAGTTGGGCAGGGAGCCGGCGCGGGTGCCTTCACGAATCAGCTCCAGGATGCGTTGTAGCCGGTGATACTGGGGGCGAGTGGCGGTTTTCATGTTTTTGGACCTGTGCCGTTAGATGGCACACGTCCGCTTTATGCTGGCGGATGGATAAATGCAAGTCTATCGCGCCAGAAATCCGAAAAAGTCGCCGCTGTGGCAGTGCGCCCACCGCCATTATGACGAGTTCGAGGCGGCTTATCCCGAGGCGTACCAGCCGCGCTACGGGGTGCTGCGACGCATCATCCCCGAGGTGGTGCACAAGTTCCTGGAGTGCGGCAACCTCGAGCGCGGCTTTGCCCGGATCCGGTGCGACCATTGCGAGCATGAGTACCTGCTGGCCTTTTCCTGTAAGAGCCGGTGGTTCTGCCCTTCCTGCCACCAGAAGAACGTCCAGACGACGGCCCGGTTTATCCTGGAGCAGGTGGTGGCGCCGGTCCCGCACCGGCATTATGTGCTGGCCATTCCCAGGATGCTGCGCCCCTACTTCCATCGCCACCGTCACCTGCTCAAACGCCTCTGCACTTTGGCCCACGAAAGCCTTACGGAGTACCTTCGCACGGCTGTGGAGTGCCCTGAGGGCGTTCCGGGCATCATCATGACGCTCCACACCTTCGGCGAATACCTCGCTTTCCATCCCCACGTCCACGCGCTCGTGGCCGACGGGCTATTCCTCCGAGACACGCCCGACTCGCCGCCCCGAGTGCCACCTCCAGCCTCCGGTCTCCAGCCTCCGGCCTGCCCGACCTTCCTGCCTCTGCCAGAGACGTCGCTCAAGCCTCTGGAAGAACTCTTCCGCGCCAAGGTCATCCATCTGCTCGTCCAGGAGAGGCTGCTGCCGCCTGAACGGGTGCAGGTCCTCTATTCCTGGAAACACAGCGGCTTCAACTTGCACGCCGGCGAGCAGGTGCCGCCCGCGCACAAAGCCGACCTCGAAGATCTGGCCCAATACATCCTGCGGAACCCCTTTTCCGTCGAGAAGATGACCCTGGAATGGCCCGCCGACATGGTCATCTACCGCTCGCGGCTCAATGCCAAGATCAACCGCAACTTCGAGGTCTTCACCGCCACCGACTTCCTGGCCGCCATCACGCAGCATATCCCGGACAAGGGCGCGCAGATGGTCCGCTACTACGGCTGGTACAGCAACAAGATGCGGGGCCTCCGCCAACGCGGCCTGCCGCCGGAGTTGGTCGTTCGCCGGCCGGGCCTCTCACCGCCACCGCCGCTGAAGCTGCCCTCCAAACGGTGGCGCGATCTCATCCTCCGGGTCTGGCACGTGGACCCGCTGCGCTGCCCGGTGTGCCAGAACCCCATGCGCGTCATTGCGGTGATTGATGACCCGAAGGTTACGGAGAAGGTCCTGCGGCACCTCGGCGCCTGGCACGACCCGCCGCCCAGACCGCGTCCACTGGGCGTGCGGGGTCCATACTCCTACGAACCGTGTGACGATGTGGACCCGATGCCTGATTACGAAAACGTCCTGACGGACTGAATAGGGCGGCTCCCCGGACGCGCTGACGACCGGGTGCGCCCGTATGCCGGGCTGTTCAGGGCCGGCCGTGGCCCGCCGCCACCGTCGCCCCCCGTCCTGGCCGACAACCCTGCTCACAAGCCGCGCAAGGTGTCAAAAAGCCCGTTGACAGGCCGAACTGCGTTCTGGTAGTGTCGCACCATGCTTGGTGAGCCCGAAAACCAATTCTCCCTCACCCGCGTAGCGCTGAGTACATGCGGCCGCCAAAAAAGCAAATTCTTATCAGTAAGGAATTACCCGCTTCTTTTTGTTCTTCTGTGCTAACCCGTGCGATTATGATTG
>CAZDOO010000091.1:0-19551 GCA_964507045.1 uncultured Verrucomicrobiota bacterium
TTGCACAAACGCCCAGTTTTTGGCGTTTCGCCTTTTGAATTTCGGAACACCCTCCAAAGGAATTCAAGGATTTCCCGGGCAGGATGCGGTGGCAGTGCCAAAATACGCCCACTTAGCGATCTCTCCCATCTTCAAGCTTGCCGCGCTGGCTCTGGCGGCTAGATTTGTCTGCGTGCATACGCTTAACCAACAGCATCGCCCGGCTGGCCCGGTGTTCCGCAGAGTCCAACCCCCTCTCCTTTCCTGGATTTATGCCTAAACCCATAACTGTCTATCTTCCTTATAGCGGTCAGGCCCACACCCGCCGCACCATTGACCAACTGCAGAAGTCGTCCGTGGTTGAGCGCATCTGCCTGCTAACCACCGGCGGCGTCAGCAAACTCCCCGAAGGTTGCGATCGGCTCATAGTGAACTCCCTCCACGGGAGCCGGACCATGCGGATGATCGCGCAGAACAGCGCGACCCGCTACACGCTCTTGATCATCCACGACACCACCATCGAATTTGGTCAGTTTGCGCTCGATCGGCTGCTCTCGGTGGCCGAACTGACCAGCTCGGGCATGGTCTATTCGGACTACCACGACATTCAAGGCGGCCAGCGGGTCTCGCATCCGGTCATCGAGTACCAAGTCGGCAGCATCCGGGATGACTTCAACTTCGGCTCCGTGCTCTGCTTCGAAACCAGGGCCTTCAAGGCGGCCGCTGCCAGCCGTGGCCAGGATTTCCAGTACGCCGGCTTGTACTCGCTCCGGCTGGGGGTCTCCCGCCTCCGCCCCCTCACCCGCGTCGTCGAGCACCTCTACGGAAAGGTCGAGCTGGATGTTCGCAAGTCTGACCAGAAGCAATTCGACTACGTGGACCCGAAGAACCGCGCCGTGCAGATCGAGATGGAGCAGGCCGCTACCGAGCACCTCAAACAGCTAGGCGCCTGGCTCAAACCCCGGTTCAAGACTCCCAACCTGGATGAAATCGCCTTTGTCCATGAGGCCTCCGTCATCATCCCGGTCAGGAACCGCGTCAAAACCGTCGGCGACGCCGTCAGCTCGGTGCTGATGCAGCGGACATCCTTTTCCTTCAACCTGATCGTCGTGGATAACCATTCGACGGATGGCACCACCGACCTGCTTCGCTCCTTTGCCCAAAAGGACCGCCGGGTAGTGCACATCACCCCGCAACGCCAGGACCTGCTCATTGGCGGCTGCTGGAATGAAGCGATCATGCACCCCGCTTGCGGACGGTTTGCCGTTCAACTCGACAGTGACGACATCTACAAGGATGCGAGCACGTTGCAGAAGATCGTGGACGTGTTCCATCGCGAGCAATGCGCCGCGGTGATCGGCTCCTACCGCATGACCAACTTCAAGCTGGAAGAGATCCCGCCGGGCGTGATTGATCACCGGGAGTGGACGCCGGACAATGGCCGGAACAACGCCCTCCGCATTCACGGTCTGGGCGCCCCGCGCGCGTACTACACGCCGATCATCCGGGGCATCAGGTTCCCCAACGTCAGCTATGGCGAGGACTACGCGGCGGTGCTGGCGGTCTCGCGCGAATACCAGATCGCGCGCATCTACGAGCCGATCTATCTCTGCCGCCGCTGGGAGGGCAACTCCGACGCCGGCATTGACATCGCCAAGCAGAACGCCTTCAACTTCTACAAGGACAAGCTGCGGACGTTCGAGCTGCTCGCCCGCCAGCGGCTGAACAAGCTCAGCACGCCACCGCGAGCTCCGGCGAAGAAGAGCGCGGCTGGAAAGCGAAAAGACCGCAAATCCCGTCGCTAACCCTTCCAGCACATCGTGACCCGACCCATAGAGCAGATCGCCATCTCGGCGGCCGAGCTGGCGCCGTTTGTCACCGGAACCACCCAGGCGGACCAGGCCCACGCCCTGCTGGAGCAGCAGAAGGGCGTCTGGGAATTGCTCCGCAACGGCTACGACACCCTCCGCACGGTCCGCACCCGGGTGTTTGATTTCGACCGGTTTCACATCCAGGTGCAGTTCAACGCAGGCCGCATGACCTCGACCGTGGCCAAGGTGGACGCCACCTCGATCAAAGAGCGAAAATGCTTCCTTTGCACCGACAACCTGCCTCCCGCCCAGCGGGGCATCCCGTGCGAGGGCGACTATCTCGTGCTCTGCAATCCGTTTCCCATCTTCCCGGAGCACTTCACCATCTCCTGCCGGCGGCACACGCCGCAGCTTATCCGCGACTCGTTCGCCGCCTTCCTCAAGATCACCCGGGACCTCGGCGCGCGCTACCTGGTGCTCTACAACGGGCCCCGGTGCGGCGCCTCGGCCCCGGATCACCTGCACTTCCAGGCCGGCAACCGCGAGTCAGTGCCGCTGGATGCCGAGTTCGACGCCATGCGAGCGGCCTGCGCAGTCCGGCTCACCGAGTCGGGCTCTTTCCGCGCGTGGAGCGTGGAGAATTGCCTCCGGCGCTTCATTACCTTTGAGTCATCCGATGCCGAAGCATTGCTGCGGGCCTTTGGCGCGCTTTACGAGGCTTTCCAGGAAGGCGGGTCGCCGGGCGAGGAGCCGATGCTCAACCTCCTCGGCTTCTACACGAATGGCGAGTGGCGAATCCATTTCTTCCCGCGCGCCAAGCATCGCCCTGCGTTCTACTTCAAAGAGGGCGAGGAGAAGTTGCTCATCAGCCCCGCCGCCGTCGAACTGGGCGGCATCTGCACCACCCCTCGCGAGCAGGATTTTACGAAGGTCACCCGCGAGCATATTGTCCAGATGTACGACGAAGTGTGCGTGTCGCCTGAGCGGTTTGCCGTCATCAAGACCCGGCTCGCGGACCAGCTTGCGTCCCTGGCAAAGCCGGCACCCTGATTCTCAGTTGAGTGCGTGCCGGGCCGCCGCGATCCCGGAACCAGCCTCAGGGCAGGACCTGGGGTTTGATGGTGCGGCAATGCAAGGCCGCCAGGCTGTCGCTCAGCTTCTTAAACATCGCCTCGTCCCGATAGATTCCCACAATGGCGCCGCCGGACCCGGAGAACTGCGCGCTGGCGCCGCAGCGGCGGGCCGTCTCAATCATCTCGATCTGCCAGGGAGGCAGATTGTAGATGCTGCGCCGCGTGTCGAAGTTCTCGTTCATCAGCCGGCTCAGTTCCGCGTAATCCCGGCGCAGCAGAGCCTCCCGCCCCCGCCCGGCGAGGTCGGCGCACTGCTTCATCGCATTGACCACTTTGGCCTCCCCGCGATTGAAACGGCCGCGGATGTCATTGTGGAACACCTCGGTCGGCTCGCTGAGGTCAGTATGGTAAGACAGGTAAAGTGGGGGCAGCAGCGCCGGGTCCAACGGCTCGTAGTAATAGCTGGAAAACCCCTCCACGGTGCGCTCCCGGGCCTGGTCGAAGTCCATGTAAACCACCCCTTCGTAAATCTGGGCCACGCGATCCTGCAAGCCGGCCGTAATGCCCAACTCCTCGCGCTCGATCGGCAGCGCAAAGCTTGGCTGGGCCTCTTTGGGTATCTCGACCTGGTAGAACTCCATCAGGCACCGCAGCGTGGCGATGATGATCGCGCTGGAACCAGCCATGCCCACCTGTCGCGGCACGTTGGTCTGGTAGCGGACAGAGAAGTTCTGCTCGTGCAGTTTTATGTCCCGGGCCTGGCAGTAGTCCACGAAGCGCTTGATCGTGGCCTTGATCAGCCGGATGCCGCCGTAGTAGCCGTGCAGCTTGACGTCCCGCGCCAGGTCCTGGATCGAGGCGAACCGCGCCCGGTCATTTTCCGCCAGCACGATGTCCAGCGTATCCCATTCGTAGAGCACCACCTCGGCGCAGAAGTTCCGCACCACCATCGAGATAGTCTTGCCGTGGTAGCCGTCCGACGGATTGCCGATCAGCCCGGCCCGCGAGTAGGCGCGTTTACGGATGAGGTTCATTCAGCAGTTGAACCAGGAATTTCCGGAGCGCGGCCCCGTATTTCTTGTCCGCCAAAGCGAATTCAACAAACGCGCGGAAATAGGCGTCGTAGTTGCCGATGTCGAAGCGCCGTTCGTTCTTGCGCAGCCGCATGCCCAGGACCTTCTTCCCGTCCTGGATGAGCAGGCGGATGGCATCGGTCAACTGGATTTCTCCGCCCTTGCCGGGCGTGGTGCGCCGCAGGGCAGCAAAGATCTCCGGCGCGAAGACGTAGCGGGCGGCGATCGCCAGCTTGCTGGGCGCCTCCTTGGCGCTGGGCTTCTCGACGACATCCGCCAGCTCGAACACTTCCCCGCTGCCTTTGGGCTTGGCGACGCCGTAATTGTGCACCTCGTGCGCGGACACCTCCTCGAAGGCCACCACCGCCTCGGCCTTCTGCTCCACAAAGCAGCGCGCCATGCGGTGGACGATGTCACTTTGCGCGTGCAGGCCAATGATGGAGTCCCCCAGCGCCACTACAAACGGCAGGTCGCCCACGAAGGGTTGAGCGCACAGCACGGCGTGCCCCAGGCCCAGCAACTGGCGCTGGCGAGTGTAGAAGTACTGCACCGGCGCGCGCTCGAATTCCAGCTCCTCCAGCAAGTCCTCCTTGCCCGTCTCCCGCAGGTTCTGGATCATCTCCTCGTTGAGGTCAAAGTGGTTCTCGATCGAGGACTTTCCGGGGCCGGTAACAAACAACATGCGCTTCATCCCGGCGCGGGTAAGTTCCTCCACTACGTATTGGACCCCCGGTTTGCGTCCCACCGGGAGCATCTCCTTGGGCTGCGATTTCGTGGCAGGCAATAGGCGGGTGCCCAGCCCTGCCACCGGCACTACGGCGATGTTGACTTCATTCATGTGACGGCGGACAGCGTAGCCTCCGGCAAAGCTGAATCAAGCAGCGAATCCACGGCCCAAGGCCCGGGCCTGAACCACACTATCGCTGGCACACCGCCACCCGCGGCGCTTGCGCGGGCAGCGCTCACCCAACCCGGAGGACGAACGACTTGACCGGACGAGCAATCCGTCCAAGTATCTGGGCAAATGAAACGCTCGGTGTAATTGTTGATGAGCAAGAAAGTCCTCTTAACCAGTGTCTGCCGCCCGCTGGGGCCGAAATACGGCGATGCGCCTTCGGTCGGCTATGAGCTCCTGTACGGGCAGGTCACGCGCGCCCAGGGCCTGTTCAGCCCGCGCACGGTCAATATCCACTATTCCCTCGAGTACATCGCGGAGAATCTCGACGCCCCGACGGTGGTGTTGCAGTACCCTTCGGAGGCGGAGCTGATTCGCGAACTCAAGAAGGGCTACGATTACGTCGGCGTCTCCTTCCTGCTGGCCGTCATGCACAAGATGAAGGCGACCGTCGCGCTCATCCGCAAGCACGCCCCGAACAGCAAGATTGTCCTGGGCGGCTACGGGACGGTGCTTAACGACGAGGCGCTCAAGCCCTACGGCGATTACTTCTGCCGGGAGGAGGGCGTGGGGTTTTTTCGCCGCCTGCTGGGCGAGCCCGCGCTGCCGATGCCCTACACGCAGCCGCTGCTGGTGAGCTGGCTCAAGGTATTTGGGTCGAAAATCTCGGCCACGGGCCAGATCTTCGCGGGGCTGGGCTGCCCGAATGGCTGCGATTTCTGCTGCACTTCCCACTTCTTTAAGCGCCAACACATCCGGCTGCTGCCCGAGGGCAAGGACATTTACGCCGTCGCTGAGCGTTACCTGGACCTGAACCCGGACCTGGTCCTGCTCATCATTGACGAGGATTTCCTGCTCAACAAGCAGCGGGCGATGGAGTTCCGCGACTGTGTGATGAAGGGCGGCAAGACTCTGTCCATCTTCGCGTTCTCCAGCATCAAAGCCCTCAGCCAATATACCGTCGAGGAGATTCTGGAGATGGGGATTGACGGCTTCTGGATCGGCTACGAAGGCACGCGCTCCGGCTACGCCAAACAGCAGGGCCGGCCGGTCGAGGACATCATCACGGAGTTTCGCGCGCACGGCATCACGATTCTGACCTCGATGATCCTCGGCTTTGATTACCAGACCCCGGAGATTGTGGCGCAGGAGCTGGACGGGCTGATAAAACTCAAGCCGGCCCTGGCGCAGTTCCTGATCTACGGGCCGGTCCCCGGCACCCCGTTTCACGAGCGAACCATAAAGGACAATCGCTTGCAGGAGGCGTACACTAAAGACACCGACCTCTATTACCGGCGGGGCGACGGGTTCGCCGCGATGGTCAAACATCCGACGCTCTCAGCCAAGCAAGTCGAGGACCTCCAACGCTGGTGTTTCGACGAGGATTTTCAACGGCTCGGCCCCAGCATCTTCCGCACGCTGGAAGCGCGGTTGCTCGGCTGCCGCAAGCTCAGGAGTTCTCCCAACCCCCACTTGCGCGGCAAGGCCGAGTTTTATGCCAAAGAACTGCGCGCGGCCTACCCGGCATTTCTGGCCGGAAGGCTGCTCGGCCCCAACCCGGTCGTTCGGCGGCGGATTGCGCGGTTGGAACGGCGCATCCACGCGGTGTTGGGGCGGCCAACACTCGGCGAGCGGCTCAAATCCTTGTTGGCCGTCGGCGCGGCGCTGTGGACCGGCTTGACGCTGAAGCTGAACCTGTTTCAGCATCCCGGGCCGATGCGAACCACGTATCGGATGCCGGCCGAACGCCGGGCTGGCGCCGAGCTGTGGGAGGAACTCCGTCGCAAGACCGCGCTCCCCAATCTCGCCATCCAGGTCGAGTGGCAACACGCCAAGCAACAGGTGTGGCTTCGATTGGAGGGCCGGCTGTCACGAGCCGAGGCTGAGGGTCTGGGGCAGCGCATCCGTGATTCCCTCGCCCGCAGCAAGAGCCGCCTGGTGCTGGACCTGAAGCAGCTCCAATGGGACAAGGTGGATGACCTGCGTCCGCTGCGAGAGAAGCTGGCTGCTTACCGCTCGCGCATCCAGCTCATCCTGCCCAAAGTAGCGGCAGCGCATCCCGAGGTGGTCCTGCTTGCCAGCATGTTCCAACATTACCGGGGCTGAAGCCCACTGCAGACATAACTTGCCGCCCGCCTCCCCTGTCCCGTCTGTTTGCTTGAAAACCTGCCGTTACCGCGCATTTCGCGGAGAGCGCTGATCTACCAGCACCCGGGCCGGCCCCGCTGCGGCCGACGGCGAAATTGAGCTTGAATTCCGCGCCTGTCGGCGCAGTGTTAGCACGGAACGGCAAATCGCTACCTGTTTATGACATCGCCAGACTCATCCCTGCCCGCGACGCGGGAAATCGCGCCTCGGCTGCTCCCTCATTGCCACTGCCGGCAGTCTCAACCCGCCAATTGGCCCAGCCAGGCGGGTGAAAACTGGCTCGTGGTCAAGCCTGCGGAGCCCGCGCCGAACGAGCCGCCCCTCATCGAGTACGAATGCCTGACTTGCCACCGCCGCTATCGGTTGCGGGGCACGAAGCTGTTTGAAGTGCTGAGCGACGGTGCCGAGCGCGCGTATATGCGCGAAGGGCGTTACGGGCGCTGGCTTTCCTGCCGCTGAAAACCCGCGTCGGCGCGCCGGGCGCGGCGGGCCAGCCTCATTCGGCACTGGGGTGTTCACCCCATAGCACGCCGGGCAGAGCATGATACATTTGAGGCGCAATTGTGATGCGACTCGTGAAGGAGGCGAGCCCTGTGGCAGTAAAGCGAGCGGCTTGGCACTGAGCCGCTCCTTTCATTTTGTCCGGCGATGATGCTTTGAGCCATGAGGCCGGCGGCAAATCTGTTCTTCTTTCTGGTGGTGCTGAGCGCCGCTTCGGTAGCGGCTGGGTGCCTGCTGGCCGGCTCACTGACGCCGGAGCGCCGCCGCTCGCAACGGCTGCGCGGGCTCCTGCCCTGGTCCGCCAAGGGACTGCTTGTCCCCCTCGTGCTCTGGGCGCTGATGAACCTGGGGCTTTCCTGGAATCTGCAACCATTCATGCCCCAGGTGCAGGCCGCTCAGAATAGCGGCAGCGGCTGGTTCCCGGTCTACTTGCACGTCCTCGCCGTCGGCCTCTTTGTGATCTGCTCCTACTGGGCCGCGATAACGCTGGCGTGGACCGTCGTCGAGGCCGCCGCCGCCACCGAAGGAGAAACTCGCGCGCAGTTCCGGGCGCTGTGCCTGACTTGCCTTGTCGCGATGGCGGTGCCGGCGTTGGTCCTGTTGTACGCCGGCGGCTGGACGCTGCTCGGGTTGGCGGGCATCACCCTGCTCGGCCCCATCGCCGGCTACGGAGCGGGCATTCTGCATTCCCGGCCCGCCCCCCCCATGTACGCCCGTGCCGTTGCCCGGATGAAGCTCGGCAAGTATCCCGAAGCCGAAAGGGAAATCATCCGCGAATTGGAAAAGTGCGAGGACGATTTCGAAGGCTGGATGATGCTGGCCGGGCTGTATGCGAATCAATTCAGCGATCTACCGGAAGCCGAGCAGACTGTGCTTGAGATCTGCAACCAGCCGCGAACCACCCCCTCGCAGCTCTCGGTGGCGCTGCACCGGCTGGCGGACTGGCACTTGCAGCGGGCAGGCGACCCGCCCGCCGCCCGGCGCGCGCTCCAAATGATTTGCGACCGCCTGCCCGGCACCCATCTCGCCCACATGGCACAGCTCCGCATGAAGCAGCTGCCAGCCACCGCGGCCGAGCTGCGCGAGCAGCAAAGCGGGGAGCGGATTCCGCTGCCGGCGCTGGGCGATTCGATTGATCAGGAGCCGGCCCCCGCCGAATCTGAAATAGACCGGCACAAGGCGGTCCAGGCCGCAAACGAGTGTGTGCAGCTCCTGAAGCATGATCCCAACAACGTGCACGCCCGGGAGAAGCTCGCGCGGTTGTTCGCCGAGCGGCTGGACCAGCCGGACCTCGGCATCGAGCAAGCAAATCTGCTGCTGGACTTGCCTGACCAGCCGGATACCCGGCGCGCGGAGTGGCTGGGCCTCATGGCTGCCTGGCACATCCGGTATCGGCACGACGCTCCAGCCGGCCGCGCGGTGCTGGAGCGCCTTATCCGTGAGTACCCGCAGAGCCCTCAGGCCTTTGCGGCCCGGCGGCGCCTCCAGCTATTGGACGCGGCGGCGCGCCGACTTGCCAAGCCGGGAAGTTGACCCGGGTCGGGAGACCGGCTCACCGCACCAGCGTCCGGCAGAACCTCTCGATGCGCTCCAGGCCCTTCTCGATGTTCGCCAGGCTCGTGGCGTAACTCAGACGGATGTAGTCGTCGGCGCCAAACGCGATGCCGGGGACGGCGGCGACCTTCTCGGCTTCGAGCAGCCGGGCGCAGAAGTCGGTGGACTTAAGGCCCGTCCCCGCAATGCTCGGAAAGAGGTAGAAGGCGCCCTTGGCATTGACGCAGCTGATGCCGGGAATCTTGTTGAGCTTGTTCCAGGCAAAAGTGCGGCGCTGGTTGAATTCGGCGAGCCAGAGCTTGAGATGATCCTGCGGACCGGTAAGTGCGGCCACTGCGCCCTTCTGGGCGAAGCTGGTCGGGTTGCTCGTGCTGTGGCTCTGGACGGCGTCAATGGCCTTGGCAATGGGCTCGGGCGCCGCGCACCAGCCAAGCCGCCAGCCGGTCATGCTCCAGGCTTTGGCGAAGCCGTGCACGATGATCGTGTGCTCGAAGTGCGCGGGGGAAAAGCTGGCCACGCTCCGGGTAGTCGCACCGTCGTAAAGCAGGTGCTCGTAGATCTCATCGCTCATGATGAGGACGTTCTTCTCTACGCAGACATCACCTAGGGCTTTGACTTCTTCCGGCGTGTAAACCGAGCCGGTGGGGTTGCTGGGGGAATTGAGGATGAAAAGGCGTGTGCGCGGGGTAATGGCGGCGCGCAGCGCGTCGGGCGTCAGCTTGAACTCCGTCTTGTCCGTGGTCTGGACGATCACGGGCCTGGCGCCTGCCATCTTTACCATCTCCGGGTAGCTCAGCCAATAGGGCGCGGGGATGATAACTTCGTCGCCCTCCTCGCAAGTGGCAAAAATGACGTTGAAACAGGAATGCTTGCCGCCGCAGGACACGATGATTTGCGAGGGCTTGTAACTGAGACCATTCTCGCGTTTGTGCTTGTCGGCAATGGCCGTGCGCAGCTCGGGGATTCCGGCGGCGGGGGTGTATTTCGTGAAGCCGGCGGCCAGCGCCTTGGCGGCGGCATCCTTGATATGCTGCGGGGTGTCGAAGTCCGGTTCCCCAGCCCCGAAGCCCACCACGTCCAGGCCCTCGGCCTTCATGGCTTTGGCCTTGGAGTCAATGGCCAGGGTGAGCGACGGTGATAGCGACGCAGCGCGCCTGGAAATTCGATAGTTCATAAACTCGCCAAGGATTGCCACGCCCGCCCAGCAGCGCAAGCGGGAACTGGCGCGCGCCGGTCTGAACCGCTCAGTAAGTCAACAGCTCCAGCAGGTTCATGCCGCGGCTGGTTAGTTCCCAACGGTTCCCTCTTTGGACAACCAGGCGGCGGGCAGGGTTCTTGCGGTATTCCGCCTCGTTGACCGAGAGGAGCTGAAACCTGGCCTTGCCGCTGAGCTCCGATGGCGCGCGGGGAATGAGCTCGAAGGCAACGCCGTTGAAGTTGAGTGCCATCTCGTAGCCCGCGACGCCCTCCTTCTCCGCTCGCGGGTTTGAACGGACCAGAACGGCATAGCGTTTCAGCCACGGAAAGCCCGTCTTGCGCACCAGCACACGACAGAGCGCCGTTTGATGCTGCAGGAAGCCGAGCAGGCTGAACCGCGTTCCCGGCTCGTGCGCGCCCAGAAGAATGGCCTGCGGATCAAGGGCAAGGAGATTCTGGCCATTCCAAACCCCGTGATCGTTCCGCTGGCCGGGAAAGGTCCGCTTGTACCAGCCCGCAAACCGGTCGTTGACGAACAGGTTCAGCTCGAAATGCAGATGCGCGCGGTCCTTGGAAATAGCTTCGCGCGTGTTGGCGGTGCGGCCCATGACGCCCAGCTGTTCGCCGGCTCGCACGGCCTGCCCGATCTTCAACCCTTGGCGCACCTCGCGCAGGTGGGCGTAACACGAGTAAACCTCCAGTCCCTCGACGCGGTGGCGCAGGATGACATAATTGCCGTAATTCGACAGCGACGGGCGCGTATTGATATAGGCAACACTGCCCTCGGCGGCAGCCATTACGAGGTCCGCGGGTTCCCCGCGCCGGTCGCGCTGGACGCAGCGAATGTCCAGACCCTCGTGCATTTGCCAGCCGCCGCTCCGCACACAGCCGAACGTGCCGCTGACCCACGGCTTGCCGGTGGTGCCGACGTAGAACTTCTCCTCGCCCCCCCGCTCGAAGAGCGCGTGATTGGCCGTTGGAAGCTGAAACGATTGCGCCTGAACAACCGTCCCCACGAGACAAAGTCCCAGCGCTATTTGTCCACCCATGTGTGAACCTGTTGGGAGACATTGTTCAATCCGATCGCGATTGCCTCCGCCTCCTCACGCGTCGCATCCGGGGTGAATACCAGGACACCATCGGTGATGCGATGGGTGATCAGGGGTGCCGCCAGCCAGCGAAAGTAATTCGTTTCCTCGCCGAACTGACAGAACACGCCGATTCTTCTTCCCCGATTGGCTGTGGTGTAGGTTTCCAGCAGGGCGGTCCCCTGCCGGTCGAACTGGATGCGCAGCGCAAAACCGCCCACCACATCCACAACCTTGGCCGCCAGCACCTGGTGCTCGGTCAAAAAGGGCACCTTGGTCACATTCACCATAACGGGCTGGTTGCGATATACCGGAACCGGCTCGCTCCCACTTGTCCCGTCGCGGCTGGCTTCCAAATGCAGCCGCAGGCTGCTGAGCTGCCTCCGGGCTTTCCTCTCGGCCGAACTCTGGCACCCGCAAACCACCAACGCCGCCAGCCCGAGCGCCAAATAGATGTTGAATCGGTCCCAACAAATCTTCATAGTGCCTCAAACAATCGGAATATGTCCGGAATGTAAAGAGTCTTATGAGCAAGCAATACAATAAAGGTGAGAAACGAAAACGCCGGAAGGCATATTTGAAGCGCAAGAAATCGGCGGTCAAAGCCAAAGCCAAGACCAAGGCTTCACCGCCAGCCGCCCCCGCCGCCTAACCGTCCTCTCTTCACCAACTTCGACCACCCGCCCCGGGTGGTCTTCTCTTTCTTCCGGGGCGTGCCCAACGCCCCCCTTGGACAAGTTGTTCACCGCCCCCCTTGCCCACCGGCGGTTGCGGTGAATAACTCGCCGCTACGACAAGGCAAACCCTTGGTGCCATTGTGTGATTTCACTTGTGTGCCGGCGGTTCACTGCCCTGTTTTGGTGAACAAGTTGTGCGTAAGAATTCATAGCCGGCATTCGAAAATCTGGTAGACTGTAGGTAGTTCATTGAAAGAACTGGGATGGGCGGCGGCAGTCAACAGATTAACGCTGAACGTCTCGGAGATAATCCCAGGTGACTGGGGAAAGGTTGGGTCAGGCTGGTTGGCTCAGCCCCTCTTACGCCGGATCGCGAGGTCCGGAAGCGGAGGCAGCATTCACCAGTTCCTCTGGCGGCGTTCGCGCGCTGTCAGTAAACGCGAAAAAGGGACTGAGCGACGAGGAGCGATAAGAAACCGCTCCGAATCGAGTCAAGGCGCCCGGGCAAGTTTCGGGCCGGCGCCAATCGCAGTTACCCAGAGGGTACCCGGTTGCTACTGTGCATCAGCACGGGCGGAAGGCTCTGGCGGTCTCCGGAAGGAGGTCGGCCAATAGAAAGACGCCGAAAGGCGGGACAAAGTGAGCGTCCGCACCGGGAAGGATACGCGGCCTCGGCAGGACCCGTGAAAACCTTCCAAGAAGTCGGCGATGTTAAAAACGACGCCGCCGACCTGTGAACAAAAGGCAACCTGAGAGTTAAGAGGCGAGACCCGTGGCACCGGGCCAACGCGCTGTCACAAGCAGCGGCCGTCCCGGCGCTAAGTGGTGAAGACGCGGATCCGAAGACGCAGACGTGTCTTGACCTGGTTCGCAAGCCGGTGGCGCAACCACCAGTTCAAGCGAGCTGAAAAGCCTCACTCAATAGTCCAGTGATCGCAAGGTGCTGGACGGCCCTGCTACGAGGCCGATAACTCCGCTTGCCGTGGAGAATAGCGTCGGGAAGCTGGCAGCCAATTCGGCGCCCAATGCCAGCCCGGGAAAGAGAGCGTGGCGAACTCCCATCCCCCATTGAGTCCCTGTTCGGCCGCAAGGCCGGACAGGGACTTTGTGCTTCCCCACCTTCATGCTTTTTCCACTTGCCCCGCCCTGGTGTTCGGGGAACATTGCCCCACAGGCATAGCGGAACGGAACATACACCAACCTATTCTCGAACCTTATGGGTCGCATATACAATGACATCGTCGAGACGGTCGGACACACCCCCCTGGTCCGGTTGAACCGCGTAACCGATGGGGCGCCCGCCACCGTCCTGCTGAAGTGCGAGTTCTTTAATCCCCTTAGCAGCGTCAAGGATCGCATTGGGATGGCCATGATTGACGACGCGGAGCGGCGCGGGATACTCGGCAAGGACACGGTTATCATCGAGCCCACCAGCGGCAATACCGGCATCGCCCTGGCCTTCGTCGCTGCGGCCAAGGGCTATCGGCTCATTCTCACGATGCCGGAGACGATGTCGCTGGAACGGCGCACGCTGCTGGCCATGCTCGGGGCCAGGCTGGTCCTCACCCCCGGCAGCGAAGGTATGAAGGGAGCCATTGCTCGGGCGGAGCAACTGGCAAAGGACACACCGCACGCCTGGATTCCGCAGCAGTTCGAGAACCCCGCCAATCCGCAGATCCATCGCCAAACCACTGCTGCGGAAATCTGGGGGGACACGGACGGCAAAGTGGACATTCTGGTCGCTGCCGTCGGCACTGGCGGCACACTTACCGGCTGTTGTGAGGCGCTCAAAGCTCGCAAACCTTCGTTGCAGGCCATCGCCGTCGAACCCAAAGACTCCCCCGTCATTTCACAGGCGCTCGCCGGCCAACCGCTCAAGCCCGGCCCCCACAAAATTCAGGGAACTGGCGCCGGGTTCATCCCCGGTAACCTGCATCTCCAAGACGCGCAGGGCAAACCCCAGATCAGCGAATGTGTTCAAGTGGCCAATGAGGACGCCTTCGCCATGGCCCGGCGCCTGGCCAAAGAAGAGGGCATCCTGGCGGGCATTTCCTCGGGTGCCAACGTCTGGGCGGCCGCCCAGGTGGCACGGCGCCCCGAGAACCGGGGCAAGTTGATTGTCACCATTGCCTGCTCGACCGGCGAGCGCTACCTGAGCACCCCCCTGGCAGCGGAGGCTAGGGCCCAGGTGGGAGGGTAACATTATTTGAAAATACTTGTTGCGGGCCCCAGCGATTACCGGTAGTTATAGCGATATCGAAGGTCTGTTAACTGCGGATGGTCCGTAATTTGATAGCCGGACGCCGCAGCAGCTTCCCAAGAATTCAAAATTCATTAAGTGGTTTTCAGGGATTCATTCTGAAAAACCTTCGGTGACACGCAGATTAGTATGAGCACAGCAACCAATAGCGACAACAACAGCGCCCCCGCCGCCGATTACGGCTCCGGTTACCTGGAAATCTCCGAAAAGGGCTTCGGCTTCCTGCGCACCGCCGAAAATCATTTTCACCCCAAGCCAACTGACATCTTCGTCACGCCCGACACCATTAAGCGGAGCTTCCTGCGCGAGGGCAGCCATGTGGCCGGCCCTACCCAGCCGCCGCACCGCGGCAACAGCCCGCAGCTCAAATCGGTGGACAAGGTCAACGACATGTCCTTCGATGACTACACCAAGTCTGTCCGGTTCGAGAACCTGACCACCATTGATCCGATCGAGAAGTTCAAGCTCGAAACCAGCCCCGACCTGATCGAAACCCGCGTCATTGACATGGTGACCCCCCTAGGCAAGGGCACACGCGGTTTGATCGTGGCGCCCCCGCGCACCGGCAAGACCACCATTCTCAAGCAAATTGCCAACGCCATCACCACCAACCACCCCGAAGTCCACGTGATGGTTCTGCTCATTGACGAGCGCCCCGAGGAGGTCACCGACTTCCAACGCTCGGTCAAAGCCGAAGTCGTGGCCTCCTCCAACGATCAGGACCTCGAGACGCACGTGCGCCTGTCCCGCTTCATGATCGAGCGCTGCCGCCGCATGGTGGAAGCCGGCAAGGACGTCTTCGTCCTGCTCGACTCCATCACGCGCGTGGCCCGCGCCTACAACAGCGTTCACGGCGGCAGCGGCCGCACCATGACCGGCGGCGTGGATGCGCGCGCGCTGGAGATTCCCCGCAAGATGTTCGCCTCCGCCCGCAAGATCGAAGAGGGCGGCTCGCTGACAATCCTGGCCACCGCCCTGGTAGACACCGGCTCGCGCATGGACGAACTGATCTTTCAGGAGTTCAAAGGCACCGGCAACATGGAACTGATCCTGGACCGCAAGCTGTCGGACCGGCGCCTCTTCCCGGCCATTGACATCCCCAAGAGCGGCACGCGCAAGGAGGAGAAACTCTTTCCCAAGCACCAGATCGAAGCCGTGCGCAAGCTCCGCCGCACCATGGTGGATCTCAACCCGGTCGAGGCGATGGAAACGCTGGTCGCCGCGCTCAAGAAGCACAAGACCAACGACGAGCTCCTGGGCAAGCTGGTTTAAACACCCGCCGAAAACTGCCTTTCGCCAACCGACGGGGCGGCTCGACAAGAGCGTGAGGCTCTCGATGGAAAGCCTGCATCAGGTGGTGCCGTTCCACCCGTGAACAGCGCTGCGCGGGTGAAACCCGGCTGGCAAAACCCCGAGCCATACGTGTGACTGCCCGGGAACGGGACTCCGACGTTCTTATCACCCTTCGGGTCAACTCCTGCCCGAGCTGACTGGAATAGCGGCGTTTGTTACAGGCCGAACTGCGCGCCACACCACCTGAAGGCCGGGGCCGGCTCACGGCCCCGATGGCCCAAAAGCCCAGTAACATCTCGATCCGGGTCATATCCCGCTCCGCCCTGGCCTACCTCACCGTCACCTCACCGTTACCCCTCCCTAGCACCTCTCATAATTTATGAGAGGTGCTAGGGAGGGGTAACGGTGAGGAGACGGAGGGGCTCTGGTGCAGGGATAGGGAGGGAGCCTTGCCGAACCGGGGGGAGGTGTCGGGTTGCGCGGCGCACAACGGGCGCATCCAGGTTTGTTACAGGGTAGTGAGATGCGCCCGGCAACCCAGGGCCAATGACGAAGTCCCCATCGTGCCGGCGCGCGGGCGTCCTCGCCCGCTTAAACGGTTTGGAGTCGCACGCGAAGGGGCAGGTTTTCGACGTTCCCAGGCCCAAAGCGGGCGAGGACGCCCGCGCGCCGCCGACCTTGTCACTGCCCGCGCCCGGCGCGTCATCGAGTCGTAATCCAGGCTGGCAAAATCCCGAGCCATCCGTGAAACTGCCCGGGCTGCTTATGAAAGCGAAATGGAGCTGTGCCCTGCTTGCCTGGCTGCTGCCCTCCGCGCCAGTGCTCGCCGCCGCCGAACTGGTCGTCAACTTTGCCCAAACCAACGGCGCCATCCGGGCGCTGCACGGCGTGAACGCCGGCCCGCTGTGCTCCCGGGGCCTGGTGGATCTCTCGGCGTATCACCAGGAACTCAGCCTGCCGCTGGCCCGCCTGCACGACGTGCCGTGGGGCAATTTCGAGGCGGTGGATATCAGCACGATCTTCCGCGATTTCCGGAATGACGCGGCCGACCCGGCGAGCTACTCCTTCGCGCAAACCGACGACTACCTGGCAGCGACGCTTCGCGCGAGCGGCCCCGTCTTGTATCGGCTGGGGGAAAGCATCGAGCACACCCCGCACAAGTACCGGGTGCATCCGCCCGCGGATTTTGCCAAATGGTCGGAGATCGCCAGCAACCTCATCCGCCACTGCAACGAGGGCTGGGCGGGAGGGTTTCATCACGGCATCCGCTATTGGGAAATCTGGAACGAGCCGGACAACAAGCCCGCCATGTGGACCGGAACGGACGAGCAGTTTCTGGCGTTCTACGCCACGGCGGCAACGACCCTTAAAAAGCGGTGGCCGGAATTGAGAGTGGGCGGGCCGGGACTGGCCAACGCGGGCCGGTTCCAGAACGGGAAGTTCAAGCCGAGCGCCTACCTGCTGCGGTTCCTCAAGCACTGCCGGGAAAACCAGGTGCCGCTCGATTTCCTCTCCTGGCATCGCTACACGAAGGATCCTTCAGAATTTGCGCGGCTGATCCGGAGCATGCGGCAGGTGCTCGATGCCGAGGGGTTCACCCGCACCGAAAGCCATCTGAATGAATGGAACTACCTGCCGCGCGACGATTGGAAGCCGCTGACCACCGGGGGCCAGGGAGTGATGCGGGACGAGTGGCTGGCCGAAATGCACGGCCCCCGAGGAGCCGCCTTTGCCGCCTGGACGCTGATTTCGTTCCAGGGCGAGCCGCTGAATATGGCAAACTTCTTCACCTCGGACAACCAGGTGCTGGGCATGTTCAACGCGAACGGAGTGCCCGAGAAGAACTTCTACGCCTTCAAAGCCTTTCGCGCGCTGCTGGACACTCCCCGGCGGGTGCAAACACCACCCTGCGGCAGCGGGAAACCGGCCGTCTGCGCCGGGCTGAACCAGGACAACACGCGGGCCGCAATCCTGCTGAGCAGCTTTTTCCCGGGCGATGATGCCCCAACCCTCGCGCTTCGCGGGCTGCCCTGGCAGACGCCGAGTTGGTTCGACGTGTACCTGGTTAACGAGAGCCACAGCCTGGACAAGGTGCGCAGCGGGGTGGTGCCGAAGGATGCTCCTTTGCCCCTGCCGGAAGCGAAAGCGCCGGCGGTGGTTCTGCTCCAACTCGCCCCGGCCACACCGTCAGCGACCTCCAGCAAACCCGGAGGCTTGTAACTGGTGGTTGCTGCCCATGGTCAGCAACACCTCGAACCGCTTCTCGGCCTCGGTTCATTCCGTACGACGGGTTTTCCCCAGTACGGCTGGAAGCCAGCCTCGTCGCGCGGCGCCCTTCCAAAGCCATCCATAGCTTCGTTTGACGCAGCGCCTGCGGTTCTTCCCGTTTCTGGATCAGAGTCCAGGCGTCTCGAACCACGGCTGTACCCACAGCCCTTTGGCTCAGCGCGGGTTATCCTCCCCGCCCCTGCAATCGCTACTACGCCTGATCCGCCAGTCTGACGAACTCTGTCCAGCTTGGGCTTCCTCGCCTTACTCTGGCCGGTCTTTGCCCCTGCGGACCGTTCGCCTCACCTTCCCTTCTTTGCTATGTTGTGCTGTACCTCCAGGCCGCGACCTCTGTCCCGCTCGCCAATCAAATTCGTTTGATGGTTCATCCCTCAATCCCCCAGGCAAGGATCTCCACCCACGCCCGGTCTTTGGGGAATTGAGAGGAGACCTGCTCGCTGCAAGAAACGCCCGGTTCCCCGGCGATGGAGAGGCAACCCTCGATGCTCTTGTGATCGGTCAGCGTCACAAACTGCATCCCCGCCCGGCGCAGCCGCCGGTAAAGAGCGAGGAGGGCCGACGTGCTGTCGGAAAGGTCGAGCCGCCGCAGCACCCATTCCGCCAAACGGGCGCTGGAGCGGGAATGGAGATGGAAATCGGCGGCGGAGAGCATGATTCGCCGTCATCATGCCCCCGCCCTGCGGCGAGGCAAGGCCGCAAACGGCGCTAGCGTTTCACGGCGGCGGGCACCGAAACGGGCGTCTCGTGCGCGGCGCGGCGCAGCGCCTTGGCGTCTTCCGGCGTCATCTTGTCGGCAACATAATTGACCCTGGTCACATCGTCCTGATAAAACGCCTCGTAAAACATCGCGCTGCCGAGGTAACGGCCGTTCACGTTGGCGTGCTTGTCGCCGCGATTGTTCAACACCATCGGGTTCGCCGAATTCAACATCGCCTGGAACGCGTCGCCCACGCGGATGAGGGGCAGCCCGGTTTCATCGGAAAGCTTCTGGTAGGCCGCTTTCAGCCCGGCGTACATTTTGGGGCGGTCGAGGCCCTTGACCTTGAACTTTGTGTAGTAATCGTCGGGATACGCCCAGGTCTGCTGGATCAGGATCTTGGCCTGGGGGGCGTATTTGTGAACGTAGGCAATCAGAATACTCGCATACGGCTGGTAGGTCTCCGCCAGGAAGCTTTTGTTGCTGACCTGCTGGATGGTGACGTAATCCCACGGCTGGCTCTCCAGTGCCTTGCGCAGGCTGATCTTCGGAACCTCCGCGGTTCCACTGGCCGCCGCATGCTTTTGCGGCCCGTCTTCAGTGAAATACCGCTCGGAGTAGGGGCTGCCCTTGGGGTCTTCCGCATTGGCCTCGAAAGCTTGAAGGTAGCCAACATGTTGCTCCAGTGAATGCCCGCCGAGATTGGCGCGGAAAAGCAGCAATCTCTTCCCGCCCGCTTTCGCGATCTGGGGCAGGAGCGACGTGGAGTTGTCGGCAAAACTGTTGCCGATCGTCAGGACTTTGACTTCCTGACGCGGCGCGGCACCGGCAGAAGCCGTCCCCCAGGCCATGAAGGGAAGGAAGCAGAGGAGAACGCAGAGCTGGGAGAAGGTTTTCATGCGAGGAGCGATGGTGAACCGCCCGGCTCGCCGCTGCAAGCCGCGAATGGCATTCCAGGCAGCGTTGGGCACATCTTGAAACCAGCACCGATCAATGAATTGGCCAGAGGTCGTCCC
>CAZDOO010000092.1:0-19500 GCA_964507045.1 uncultured Verrucomicrobiota bacterium
GGTGAGGTAACGGAGGGGTAAGCCATGGGGACGGTGGGGGGCATGCCTGTCCGCCGCGACCAAGCCGGCCCCGGCCGCTGGAAGGCGGGTCGGTGGCAACGGGTTTGTTACAGCGGAGTGGTTTCCGGGTGGCGGAACGCCGCTGATTATCCGGGCTTCAGAACGCGACGGTTTCCGCAACGCGCGAAAACTGCCGTTCAGGGCAGTGCCTGGACCCGATAGAAGCGCCGGTTGTTGGTGCCCGCGCTGTCGAAGAGCTGGGAGGTGGTGCTGGTGGGGGTAACCACGCCGCCGACCGTCTGCCAGGCGCCGGCAGACGTGTTCGTCCGGCTGAGGACCTGGTAATGGCGGTTGGTGACGCTCTGCCAGGTGACGGTGGCGCCATTGGTGGCTCTTTTCACGCTGCTGATTTTGAGGAGGGAAGTGGCGTTGGTGGGGTTGGTGCCGGCGGCGTATTCCTGGGAGTTGCTCATGCCGTCATGGTCGGGATCGGCCAGGGGCGCGGCGTTGGTCGAGGTAAAGGGGGAGAAGTAGTTGCGCTGGAAGGCGTCATCCAGGCCGTCGAAGTTGTAGTCGGCAACCAGGGGCAGGATTTCCAGGTAGCCATTGGCATAGGCGCGGTTGGTCCCCTGCTGGACGAGGAAAGAGCGCAAGCCGGGCGTGGCGTTGCTGGCGACGGTGATCCACGTGTAGAGGCCATTCAGCCCGGAATAGCTGGTGTAATAGGTCTGCTCCAGGGTCAGCCCGTCGCCCGTGACAGTGAAGGTCGCATTGCTGGCGGGCAGGTTGGCGGAGTAAACGCCGATGGCGAGGTCACTCTGACCGGGCGAGAGGCTTACCGGCATGGGGCCGAAAGAGATGCCCCGGGGGTCGGTCTCGTCGCGCCACAGGCAGATGTAGGTGATGCGGAAAGCCGGGCTGGTGGCGGCGACGGCAAAATTCAGCGTGTTGGTGACGCCGGCGGTGAGGGTGACGGCGGAATTGGTTGTAGGCTGGAAGCTGGTATTCGCACTCGCAAAGACGGTGCTGATGTCCGCGCCGCGGAGGAGGTAGTCGGTGGCACTGGCGGGGTCGAGCGGCACGACGCGCACGTTGTAGTTGCCCGGCGGCAGCGCGTTGAGGGTGTAGGTGCCATTGGTGAGCGTAAGCGTTGCCCCGGCGAGGTTGCCGTTGGTGGCGCCTTCCACGACCACCACCGCTCCCAACACCTTCACCCCGCTCTTGGTGGTGACCGTGCCCTTGAGGTGGGCGAGGTTGGTCAGGCTGTTCCCGCTGGAGTAGAGGGCGCGGGCAAAGGCCGCGTCGTCCCCGGACAGCCCCACCAACGAGTCCATGCCCGGGTAGCCGATGTAGCTCATGGTGGCCCCGCCCATCGGGGCATGTCGCACGCCGAGGGCATGGCCGATTTCGTGGCAGAGCTCGCCCTCGACGAAGAAGGCGTTGGTGTTGTAGACGTCGTCGAAGTCTGTAAACCAGTCCTGCTCGACACCGTTCAGCACAATATCGAACTGTTTGAGGGTGTTGGACAGCGAGTACAGGGTGAAGCAGGCTCCCAGCAAACCGCTGATGTCGTCGAGATTGCCGTTAACCCGGGTGCTGGTCTTGGCCCAATAGACCAGGTTCGTGTTGTCGTTGACGTTAATGTCGCGGCCGGCGGGAACGAGGCCGGCTTCTTCAAACTTGATGACGGTGCCGGGCACCGACTGCCATTGGCCAAAGGCGCTGCGCACGGCATTCCGCTCGTTGGCGGTGTTCGTCGTGGAGAAGGCATCCGCGGCGATATAGAAGCGGAGGGCATGGGTGTTGGTGTTGAGCACGTTCGTGCTCACCGTGGAATCGGCGGGATTGAAGTTCCAATGCTGAATCTTGCCGCTGGTGTTGTAGTTGTAATCAAACGCCGGCGCGGCCAAGCCGCCGGCGAAAACCAGGAATACGGCCGCAAAGGACGGTTTCATTGCGCCTTGCCCTGCACGCGCCGCTTGAGGTCGGCCACCGTGAGCCGGTCCAGCGTCTTGGCCGGCGCGGCCGCCGCCGGCGACGCACCCGGCGCGGCGGGGCGCAAGCCGTGGAACCGATTCTGGGCCAGCCGCTCCCCGCTGTCAGGGTCTTTCCAGGTATGGAACTTGCCCTGCGCGAGCCCGACACTCACCCCTGCCTCAGGCGAGTTGAGGAGCAGGAACACGGCCACCTCCTCCCCCACTTCGTAATGGGCCTGGCCGGACACGAGCGCGACCTCATCGCCCAGAACGCCACCCCCATGCACAACGGTGAACTGGTTCGTGGCAAGCTTGCCCTTCCAGACCTCCGACACCTCCAGCCTCACGGCGGTGTAGATGCGGCCCTGCGGATCGCGCTGCACGGTCTGGTCCAGCACTTTGCCTTGCAGGACCAGGTCGGCCTTGGCGGAAAGCTGCTCGATGGACAGGGGCGACATCTGGTCCGCCCGGAGCGCCGGCCGAGGCAGCAGCAGACACCCCAGCAACAAAGTGCTGGCGGCTGAACGCGCAGTAATCATGGCCCGCATGGGTGGACTTGCGCCTGAAGATAGCAAATTTCAGCGCGCTTGCCAAGCAAAGGTTCCTGCCAGCGAACAAGCTGCAGGGGTGCATCAAGCTCAGCATGTGCCGCGCCCATGCGGGGAACAAGCCGGTCCTGGGCTGCCTTTCGCGAGCCAGTTCATCCTGACCAGGATGAAAGAAGATAGCCGGAGGTCGCCGGGGGAAAGGGGGCGGCGACCTCCGGAAATCGGCGCCTTTGACCCCACCACCCCGGATGGGGTGGCAGATCGTCCCGGGTGCTGTGCGTCTTCTGCATGCGGGTTGGTTCTGCCACCCCCTGCCGGGGTGGAACACCCTTTACCCCGCGTACCGGTGGTCGTTTCCCCCTGTCACCCCGAAACGACCGACCGGCTACCATCTACCAACCCTGCCGGGTTGGTGCGGAGCGGAAACCGCAGGCAAAACTGCGCCAGATCGTGTCCTGGCTGTGGGCTTGATGCATCCCTAAACAAGCGGCAACCCGCCGCCGAGGGAGTCTCTCCGCACCCGGGCGGCCGCGTTACCGGGGGGCGGCGAGCAGCGCTTCGTAGAGCGTCTTGAGCTGCCGGGCCACCTCCAGCCACGACAATGGCTTCGGGGGAGCGGGCAATTGAGGCGCCGCATCGTAGAACTGGCGCAGGGCGCGGGCGGTAAGCTGGGTCGAGCTGGTGACCGGGCAGTAAGCCGCGCGTTCCTGGAAAGTCATTCTGGCCCAAGGCAGGTCGGACAGCAGCAGGGGGCATTCACAAGCCGCCGCTTCCAACGCCGAGAGGCTCAAGCTCTCACAGGCGCTCAGCAGGACGAAGCCCCGGCTCTCGCGATAGGCCCGCGCCAGCCGGGCCCGGTCCGCGATGGGCCCCTCGAAGCGCAGCGTCTGCGGCTGCGCCCGGGCCAGCGCGCAGAACTCGCGGGCGTAAGCGTCCGAATCGGAAAAGGCCTGGCCGATAACCCACAGGGGCGTCCGGGCCTGGACCGCGGCCCGGGCCAGTTCCAGCACCCGTTTGCGTTCGGTGATGATGGCGGTGCAAACCAGCCAGGGTCCCCGCTGGGCGCGGGCGCTGTCCAGAAAGGCGCTTTCCACGCCATTGGGGATGACGTGAATTTGCTGCTTCGGGGCGCCAAACAGGTAGTGGAACAGGTGCGCTTCCCAGGCCGTCAAGGCAATGGTGGCATCGGCCAGTTGGTGGCTTTCCCAGCGCAAGGATTGCGTGAGCCGTGCCGGCAGCATCGTCCGCAGCAGGCGCATGGTCTGGCGCTGGCCCCACAATTGCCACGCGGGGCGCGAGCCTTGCCCCGTCAACAGTTCCCCCAGCACCACCTTGATGCCCTTGGCCCGGGCAATGCGGAGCAGGTGGGCCGGCAGGCGCCCGAAATAGTGGAGGATGTCGGCGCGCTGGGTTTCATCCCACCAGCGCACGTAATCCACCTGGCAACCGAGCGCTTCGAGCGCGGCTTTGGTCTGCTTGATTTGGGTGAGCATCCCGCCGTGGGCCAGCAGCGCCGGTTCCGGGTGATCAAACAGAATAGTCATGTGTTGATAGCAGAAAACTGGTTCTTGCCGCCACGCCGGCTTGCGGGGCTAAAGCCCCGCGAGGCCCAGGCTGCGGATCACCCGCTCGGCGATCGCGCGCCGGCGTTCGGCGGTGACACTGCCGCGGCGTTTGAGCAGTTCGCTCTTGGGCGCCGCATACACCACATCGCATTTGCAGAGCGTTTGCCAGTCCAAACCGTCCGCTTCATCCAAAACCACTTCATGCACCTCAGGCGAGCGAGCCGCCCGCTGCGTTGAGCAGAGGATGACGCAGACGCGCGGTTTAAGCCTGAGCCTCTCCTCCGTGCCCAAGACCACGGCCGGGTGCTCACCCGCGTCGGGGAATCTCCAGGTCCAGACTTCCCAGGGTTTCATCAATCGTCCCAGGAGGGCCGGCCCTGCGCGGCCGTAGCAGCGGCCTCGATGCGGTCCCAGGCCTTATCCACCCGCCGGTAGACTTTGACCAGACAACCCCGCGGCCAGGGATCGATGTTGGTGATCCGCGTCTGGGGGAGGGCGGCCTCGCGCTCGATGACCTCCCGCAAGTGGAGCCGCAAGGTGCGCCGCAGCAGCTCACGCTGGTTAAACGGCGTGCGCCGCGCGCCTTCTGCAAGCAACGTGCGCAGTTCCTTCTCCAGGCGGATGGAAAGCGGCATCGTCTTCATGGGGCAACTGTAGCACAGCGCGCTACACTGGCAAGCCTTTTCCGACAGCCTTTTCCGACCAAGCCTGGCCGTTCGTTGTGGCGGTCCTTCCCTCTTGCATTCACCAGCTCCTGCCCCACCACCGCGTCGGTCACCGGGGTGCAAGTGCCGGCAGGTTCGCCCTCGAAGCACAGCTCGACGGCCTCTTTCAAGTTGGCGACGGCCTCCTGCCGTGTAGCGCCGAAACTGGAGACGTCCACATTCAGGCACTGGGCCACAAAGAACTCATCCTCCCGGTACACGCAGCAAGCCGTTGCTTTCATGCAGGGAAGCCTGCTACCGATGCGAGTCAGAGGCAACCGTGCCTGTCAGCACCAAGGCGCATCAGGCTTAAGGCTAAAGTTGCTCGATCTCGACCCACAGCGGCTCCAGGTCCGGGTCGCTGAGCGCCATTTGCTTAATCGCCTCCTTGTTGCCGATTTTCACCGCCCGTCGCAGCCAGTCCCGGGCGGCCTCCAGTTGCCGCAACTGGCAGGCGTAGCAGGCGAGATTGAATGGAATGATCGCTTCCTTGGGGAACCTGCCGGAAGCCGGCAGCAGCGCTTCCCAGGCCTTTTGCAGGCCGCCGTCCGGGACACGGCGCAAGGCGTAAGCCAGGTGCAGCCAGCCCGAAGCGCGTCCCGGCGCGCGGCGCACCAGGGCCTGCGCGACCTGCAATCCCTCCTCCCACTGGGACTGCTCCGCCAGGACGGACCAGCGCAACTCCAGCACATCCGGATGCTGCTGCTGCGCCGGGCTTACCTGGGCCAGCTCAGCGTTTGCTTCGGCCGGGTTGCCCAGCTCCAGCCAGCCAGCGGCGGCGAGGACAAAATGGGTGTCCGGCGGCTCAAGTTTGCGCATCACTCCGAAATAATTAGCGCTCCGCGCCGGCTGTCAAGCGTCCCCGCGCGAAGCACGGCCCGCCCAAGGCCCGGCAATCCACCCCTCGCCCCCGGCGACACGCCTCAGAGATGCGCCCCTCGGGTAATCAACATTGACAAAAGTGTTGACAGGGTTCCGGGCAAGGACTAAAAACTGGGCCATTGTCGGCGCCGTACCGACGCCACCCGGCATCACCGCGGCTGGATCCAGCGGCCACGGAGCAGGCCGTTCGGAGATGACAGGTGGACACAAAGAGCGACTCGAAGTGGCCGTAGAACCGGACAATCCAATGAGAAGCACTTCACCGTTCACACGCACGCTTGGTGCCGTCTGCGTCATGGCATTGCTGGCGTTTGCCATGCCGGCGCGGGCGTACCTCAGTCCCGACTCCTTCTTCGACGTCTTCCTGGAATTGAGCCAGGGGCCGCCCTACCCGCCCCCCAATCCCGTGCGCACCCAACTGGGGACACCCACGCTTCCGTTCAACCCGATCGGCACTATCTCGTCCAAGGTCAAAGGTGTAACCCCGGTCGCGCAAACGCGCCTGGTCGGATCGGATTCGGGCGGCGGCGTGGGCAATCCGGGGGTGGAATCTTTCTTTGATGTGTTCCTGGACATGCCGCTGATGAGCGACAGCTTCTTCGACATCTACACCGAGCTGAGCCTGGCCAGCGGCTTGCCGCAGCAGTTGGTGGGGACGCCCACGCTGGTCTGGCACACGGAGTCGTTTTTCGACGTCTTCTGGGAAGCCGATATTCCCGGCCAGGAACGGCAGTTTATCCAGATGTCGTTCCGCGTGCCGGAGGGTCAGACCGTCAAGTTCCAGCTCAACCCGACGCTCACCTACGCCGCGCCCGACAGTTTCTTCGACGTGTTCCTGGAAACGGTCAGCACCGCCGGCGGCCAGATCAATCCCACCCTGCCGGTGTTCCGGGTGGTCATGGTCGGCAACCTGGGCTGGCCGCAGCCCCGGCCCACGCCCGGCAACGTCGTCAAGTTCCGCCAGAATCCCGACCCCACCGTCCGCGGCCTGGACGTGCTTGACAGTTGGCTGACCAACACCGGCCCCGCCACCCTGCTGGCCGATGATTTCATCTGCACCCGCACGGGGCCGGTAACCGACATCCATATCTGGGGCTCGTGGAAAGAGGATCTGGTGGACTACTGGCCCACGTTCTGGGTCGGCATCTGGAGCGATGTGCCGAGCACCGGCAATACCCCGAGTCATCCCGGCCAACTGCTCTGGTGGCAGCAGTTCTCGCCCGGCCAGTACCGCGCCAGCGTTCAGCAGAAGGTGCCGCAGGAGCTGTTCCTCAATCCAAACGCCCCGCCCCAGATCATCGGCCAGGATCATCAGATCTGGAAGTATGATTTCTTCCCGCAGAACCCCTTCCGCCAACTGGGTTCGCCGCAAATGCCCAAAGTCTATTGGCTGTCCGTGGTGACCAAGACCGCCCCGGGACGCGTGTTCGGCTGGAAGACCACCTTCGACCACTACAACGACTTCGCGGTTTATTCGCCGGCCCTGCTGCTCTTTGACGGGAATTACCCGATGCCCCAGTCGCCCTGGCAGGTCATCACCGATCCCCAGGGCCGGAAGCGGGAGTTGTCCTTCATGCTCACCACCTCCCAAACCTGGGCCTGCAACAAGGACTTCTGGATTCCTTACACCTACCCCTACGGCACCCTGCGGGTGATCCTGCCGGGCCCGTGGGGCATCCGGGCCAATTTCAACGGGCTTGGCGGCAGTTATGGCCGGTTTGACACCTTTGGCTGGGATTGGAATGTCTCGGGCAACACGGTTATGGACTGGTCCGGAGGCTCGGTTGCCGCCAACCAGTGGGTGCACATCGGCTTCGAGGGGCCCGGCCTGTTCCCGCCGTTCCTGAACTGGGGCTGGTGGAATCCCTTCGCGATGAGGTGGGCGGGCTGGATTCCGCAGGTCAGCATTGGCTGGCAGCCGCTCCTGCAACCGCTGCCGCGCATCGGCCTGACCAACATCCTGCCCATCGTGCCCAGTCTCACCAACAACGTCTTCATCAGCGGGCTGGCGATCGAATACTACACCAATGCCGTCGAGCTCGGCCAGCTTAACCGCTCGGGAGTCCGCAACCCCGTCCGCGTGGACTCGGGCTTCGCCATCCCCAGCCCGATGCTCACCCCGCAGGCGAGCATCCTGGTGGATGTTCCGCCGCCGCCGCCGGAGGCGACCCATGCGGTGATCATTCCACAGGTCAGCCCTGTCTCGGAACTGGGCGTTCCCAATCCGCTGTATGCCAGCACTGATTGGGCCCTGGTGCCCCTGACCGAAACGCCGCTGCCCACTTTGCCCGGACCGCCCGTGCTGCAGGCCCCGGCCATCGCCGGAAGCGAAGTCACCCTCGCGTGGACGGCCGAACCGGGAGCCGTTTACCGCCTGCAAAGCAAATCGGCCCTCCCGGGCTCCTTCTGGACCGATGCCGAAGGCGACATCATCGCCGGGGAAGCGACGGCCAGCAAAACCGTATCGGTGGCAGGCGATGCGGCCTTCTACCGTGTGATGGCGCTGCTGCCCTAGTCGAACGACCGCCCAAACGCAATCAGGGCGCGGCCTTTGAAGGCTGCGCCCCTTTGTTTGCCACCTCTTCCGCACGCCGATTCCGCGGCGGCAGGGACGGCGGGTGGCAAGGGCTGCGGGCGCGCACGCAGCCTCCCCAGGCTCGCCGACGCGGGGCGATTGACTTTAGCCGGATTCCGGCTATGTTATCTGCTGATTTGCAGCCTAAATCGCGGTTGCTTCCTCAGCCGCGATGCGGGGGACCCGGATTCCCGGCTTTAAGCCGGGACGGGGCGCAGGGGCGCTGGTAACAGAGCCTCAGGCCACTTTCAAGGCCCAGCCCGTCAGCTAACCTCGTCGGCAATTGGAAGGGCAATCCGCTCGAGTCCCGCCGGAACGGAGCTCCAGGATTACCCCAACTGTATAACTCGTGTGACGCATGATTACTGTCTCGACGAACCGGCCGAGGAACGTGGATGCCCCGCGGGCGGCGGCAATTCTGTATGGCGACTGGGGCACCAGCAAAGCCTACGTAATTGGCTTGGCCTTTGCGGTGGGGGGCTACAGCTCGTTTTGGCTGATTGCGGCCATGTGCGTGCTGACCGCGCTGGTGGGCATCAACTACCTTGTCATTTGCAGACACTACCCGGATGGCGGGGGTGTTTACGCCAGCGTGCGGCACCGGTCGGAGGTGATCTCGATTGTGGGCGCTTTCCTGCTCGTGGCCGACTACCTGGTGACGGCTGCCATCAGCAGCCTGTCGGCCTTTCAATACCTGGGCGTGCCGCATCCGGAAAAGGTCGCCGCCGCGGCCGTTCTCGTCATCGGCGCGCTGAACTACTTTGGCCCGAAGCACACCGGCGGGCTGGCGTTTCTCATCGGCGTGCCCGCGGCAGCCGTCGTAGCGTTGTTAGGCGCCTTCGCTCTGCCGCACCTGGGCGAGGCCCTGCACAATCTGCAGCCCCTGTCGGGCAATCCCGGCGAGAACTGGAAAGGATTCGTGGGCATTGTGCTGGCCTTGTCAGGCGTGGAGGCGGTGGCGAATGCGACGGGGGTGATGAAGCTGAATCCCGGGAGCAGCCTGTCCAAGCCGTCGGTGTCGAAGACCTCCACCCCGGCGATTGTGGTGGTGATGCTGGAAGTGTGCCTGTTCACGGCGCTGCTCGGGCTGGCGATGCACGCGCTGCCGGGGCTGGAGGTGAAGGCGGGGGACGTGGACGCTCCCGGGCATGCCGGGGTGCGCGACTACATGCTGCGCTACATGGCGGAGGTGTTCGTCGGCAGTGCGCTGGGGGCGACCGTGGGACACGTGGCGGCCTGGCTGGTGAGCCTGGCGATTGCCGGGCTGCTGCTGTCGGCGGTGAACACGGCGATCGTGGACCTGATTGCCATTCAGTTCCTGATGTCTCGCGACAAGGAGCTGCCGCCAGTATTCCAGGGGCTGAACCGGTTTGGCGTGCCGACGGTCGGGATGGTGGTAGCTACGATTATTCCCATGCTGCTGGTCTTGCTGGTGAAGGATATGGCGGGTTTGGCGGATCTGTACGCCATTGGAGTGGTGGGCGCAATCGCGGCGAATCTAGGGTCCACCTCGACGGACAAGCATCTTGCGCTGCGGCGGTGGGAACGCGGGGTCATGTTTGGCACGTTTCTGGTCATGGCGGCGATTGAGCTTTCACTGTTTGTGGACAAGCCGCACGCGCGGGTCTTTGCAGTGACGGTTTTGGCGGTGGGCCTGGTCCTGCGGGGGTTGGCCAGCGAACACGCCGCCAAGTCCCGGAAGGTGAAGGCTCCCGTGGTGGCCGCAGCCCCGCGAGGCGAAACCGAGCGGCCGGTCGAAGGCGAGTCGCGGGACCCGATACTCTGCGCAGTCCGCAGCGCGGGCAAGACGCTGGATTTCGCCCTGGAGGAGGCACAGGAGACGAAACGGCGGCTTTACGTCTTGTTCGTGCGGGAGCAGGCGGTCATCACGCCGGAGGATCGCGACCGCAAGTGGAACGAGGACCCGGAAGCCTACGAGATTTTCAACTATGCGAACGGCAAGGCGGGCCGCGGCAAGGTGATTCCGTGTTACTCGGTGAGCGATTCAGCCGCAGACACGATTGTGGACCTGGCCGCAACGCTTGGAGTGGCGCGGCTCATCCTGGGGTCGCCGCAGCGGAGCGGCCTGCTCAATCTTCTGCGGGGGAACATCATCCGCCAGGTCTCCGGGCTGCTGCCAGAGAATATCCATCTGTTGGTTTACGCCTAGCGGCTCAAGCGGCTGGTTGCCGTTGGCGTTTTTGCCATTCCGAGGTTATCTATGCTGGCATGAAATCTTTGATCACCACAGTGCTGACTCTGGGCTGCGCGCTGGCGGCAGGGGCGCAGATTCACACAGAACGGATTGAATACCGGCAGGGCGACGCGGTCCTGGAAGGGCATCTGGCCTATGACCCGGCGATCCAAGGCCGGCGGCCCGGGGTGCTGATCGTGCACCAATGGAAGGGGCTGACGGATTACGAGAAGAAGCGCGCCGAGATGCTGGCCAAGCTCGGCTACAACGTCTTTGCGCTGGACATCTATGGCCAGGATATCCGCCCGAAGTCGTCCCAGGAGGCCGGCGCCCAGGCTGGCAAATACAAGAGCAACCGCACCTTGCTGCGCGCCCGCGCCCAGGCGGGGCTCGCCATCCTGCAGCAGCACAAGCTGACAGACCCCCGGCGCGTCGCGGCCATCGGGTACTGCTTTGGCGGCACCGCGGTGATCGAGCTGGCCCGCAGCGGGGCGGACATCGCCGGGGTGGTGAGCTTCCATGGCGGGCTGGACTCTCCCCATCCGGAGGACGGCCGGAACATCCGCTGCAAGGTGCTGGCGCTGCACGGCGCCGATGATCCGCATGTGTCCGCCAAAGACCTGGCCGCCTTCGAGGACGAAATGCGCCAGGCCAAAGTGGACTGGCAACTGGTCAAATACGGCGGCGCGGTCCACAGCTTCACCGATTGGAATGCGGGCGACAATGCCCAACAGGGCGCGGCCTACAACCTTCAGGCCGACCAGCGCTCCTGGGAAACCATGAAACAGTTCTTTGCGGAGATCTTCAAGCATCCGGAAAGTTAGGGCTCGCGGGAACGCTCGCTCTCCCGCTAAAGTTGGCTATGCGCATCACGGGTGGAATGGCTGCTCGCCGGATTTTGAAGGTGCCGAAGGGGCTGGCAGTGCGGCCCACGCCGGACCGCGTCAAGCAGGCGGTGTTCAACAGCCTTGGCGGCCGGGTGGCCGGCGCGCGGGTGCTGGAGCTGTTCGCCGGCACGGGCGCGCTCAGCCTCGAATGCCTGAGCCGCGGCGCGCGCGCGGCGGTGTGCGTGGAGAATTCCCCGCGCCACGCCGAGGTGCTGCGCCAGAACTTTCAGACGGCGGGTTTCCCGGCCGAGGCTTTGCAGACGCGGGTGCAGGATGTCTTCGCCGCGCTGGCCCAACTGGCGGCCGCGCGCGAGCGATTCGATCTCATCCTGGCGGACCCGCCCTACGGGGAAAAGAATGTCGGCCGGCGCTCGACTTCCTACGCCCAGCGGCTGTTGGACGAAAGCGCACTGCCGGAACTGCTGCGGCCGGACGGGCTGCTGGTGCTCGGCCATGCGCGGCGGGACACGCTGAGCTTGCCGGAGCATTGGCAGGAGCAGAAGCTGCTCAAGCACGGCGACAGTATTATGCGCCTGCTGCGCCCGGCGCGCCCAGACCCGCAAACCGGCCCGGCAGAACCGAAGCTCTGACTCTAAAGCTATGAAAGGCAAAAACGAAATCGTGGCCGACTGGCTGCCGCGCTACACCGGCACGGCGCTGGCGGAATTCGGCAAATACATCCTGCTGGTCAACTTCAGCAACTACGTGCGGAGGTTCGCCGAGTGGCACCAGGTGCCGGTGCGCGGCGAGGACCGCCCCATGCTCAACGCCACCGCCAATGGCATCACCATCATCAACTTCGGCATGGGCAGCGCCAATGCGGCGACGATCATGGACCTGCTGTCATCGGCGCAGCCCAAGGCATGTCTCTTCCTGGGCAAGTGCGGCGGCTTGAAGCGCAAGAACAAGCTGGGCGACCTGATCCTCCCGATCGCCGCCATCCGCGGCGAGGGCACCTCGAATGACTATTTCCCCCCCGAAGTGCCGGCGCTGCCCGCCTTCAGCCTGCAAAAGGCCATCTCCACCACCATCCGCAATTACAAGCGCGATTACTGGACCGGCACGGTCTATACCACCAACCGCCGCGTCTGGGAGCACGACGAGGACTTCAAGAAGTACCTGCGGCGCATCCGGTGCATGGCGATTGACATGGAGACAGCCACGATCTTCATCACCGGCTTCCACAACGAGATTCCCAGCGGCGCGCTGCTGCTGGTGTCGGATCAGCCGATGGCGCTGGAAGGGATCAAGACCTCGCAGAGCGATCAGCGCGTGACGGCGGACTTCACCGACATGCACCTGCGCGTGGGGATTGACTCGCTTTGCCAGCTCATCAACCAGGGGCTGACGGTGAAACACCTGCGGTTCTAACCGCGCCGGCGGCGCCGAACCAGCGCGGCGGCTATTTCTTCAGGCGGAAGAAGGCCTTGGTGGCCAGCGTAGAATTGGACACGGCCATCTGAAAGCCAACCAGCTTTGAAACATTGGTCACGGCCAGCCAATTGGCGGCCGCCAGGTTCGTGCTGGACTGCAACTGGTACCCAAACGCCCAGGCGGGCCAGGCAAAGACGTTGTTGGTGCCCCAACGGCTGAACTGCAACGCTGGCGCAACGGTGAGCGTGTTGCTGACGGTGACCGAGACCCCGAGGTAGCTTTCAATGGTGACATAGACCGGGTAATCGCCGGACTTGGCGTAGGCATGAGACCCCCGGACCTCCTTGCGCCCGGCCAGGTTCGTTACGATGGCCGCCGTGGTGATCGAGTTATCGCCCCAGTTGACGGAGGCAACGAAGTTGGTGATGGCACTGCCGGCCACGCCGTTGGTGAAGGTGGCCAGCAACAGGTTCGTGAACGGGTCCGCCGTCTGCGGCGCCAGGCTGGCCGGTTGCGCCACGATCGGGGTGTCGCCAAAGACGAAGGTCAACACTTGCTGGTCATAGGGACCTTCAAAGTCCCGACTGCTGCTGACGTAAAGATAGATGCTTACGCGACCGGCATAATTTGTTGCCGGCTTCACGAAGATTTGCATCTGCCCCTGCTTGTTGGTGACGTTGTAAGTCAATGTCCGCAGCACGCTGTTGCTGAGGTTATAGGTCGAATTGGAGGCGGCATTGAAGGACGCCTCGTCCGCGAATTGGGAGAACCAGTACAAGGTCTCGTTGCTCAGACAGACCGCATTGATGAAATTCGTCAGCGTCACATTCATCGGGGCCACCAGGTTGGTGACCGTGCTGAGCAGGAAGAACGGCTGGCGGTTGTTGTTGGTGTCGGTGACGGTGCTGGCGGTAAAGAAGTTGGTGGCCCGCCCGCCGGCGCCATCGTCAGCGATAACCTTGATGGTGCTGGAGACACTGGTACGGTTGGTGGCAACCAGCGTCAGCACCGTGTCCGTGGTGTTCGGCACGAGGCTGGCCTGGGTGATGATGACATCCGCCAGCGGACGGCTGTCGGCATTGGTAGCTGTGTTGTTGATGTTGGAGAGGACATTGAACCCGCGCACCAACTGGCCGAAAATCGTGTAGCCGAAGTCTCCATTTCGAAACGGCGCGACGGTGACAAAGAACTGCCCGTGGTCGGTGTCCTTGCCGGAATTGGCCAGCGCCAACTGGCCTTTGCCGCTGAAGATCGCCTGGGGATGGAACTCGTTATCCCACGTGAACCCAAGTCCGCCCGCGCCGTTGGTGAGCGGGTCGCCGCCCTGGTTCATAAACCCCGCGACAACGCGGTGAAAGATGGTGTTGGTGTTGTAAAAGCCCGACGCCGTGGCGCCCTGGAACACGCTGACCGCATGCGGCGCATATTCCGGGAACAGCATGAAGGTCATATCGCCCATGTTGGTCACCGTCACGGCGCCGCCCCGGAATGGCACCGAGAATGCCCCCGGCGCGTTGGTGGCGGCGGCTTGCACCACATTCAGCTTCCAGAACGGATTGTTGGTGTGCCGCACAACCGCAATCCCGCCGATGCTGCTGCTGAAAGTGAAGGTCAATGGCCGGCCATTGGTCGAGGCGGCCGTGATGGGCAGGATGAGAGACTTTCCCGCTGGAATCTTCACCGCCGAGATGGGATCAATCACCGGCGCGGCCCCCAGGGGAAGCGCCGCTCCCACGAGCAAGCAAGCGATATAGCATCCAAATCGGTCCCGGCTTTCAGGCAACATGACCCCAGTCTGCCGAACCGGGCTGTGGGCGTCAACGGCTGTCGGTTCTCCGCCGCATGACTCGGGCAAAATGGATGCCAATGACAGAAGAGACAGTGCGGCCGAATCAGTCGTAACGGGATACCCCTGCTCGGGAAAACTGACCGGGGTTTTAGGGTTGAAATACTCCCGTGGCGTGCCATGATAACATAATGTCTTGTCGTATGCTTCGAGTCGTTCTTCCCGCTTGCTTTACTCTCATCGCGTGCAGTGTTCTGGCCGGCCTGGAAGACCGGCTGGTGGATGAATCCCTGATTCCCAAGCTGCCCCCCTCCCCGGACTGGTCGAGCATTGATGTCCCGCCCAAAGACTCGGGGAAAGCCGCCGCTATCCTGGGCTACGGCCCCATTGCACCGGCGGCGACGCAGCCGTCCGGCGCGCTATCCGGCAAGTTGGTTTTCATGAACTGCGGGCACGGGTGGACGTATTTGTCGAGCTGGAGTCTGCTGCGGCCAGTGCTGCTCGAAATGAACGAGGATTATGGGAACATTGACCAGTTGAACATGTTCGCCACTTACTGCTTCAACGCGGGCGCGGTGGTGATTCCCTGCCGGCCGCTGGGCTACCAGACCAATGAAGTGGTGCTGGATAACGATGACGCCGCGGTGAGTTTCGCTGGCGGTTGGCTCAACAGCGGTGCCACCAGTTATTTCTATGGCACAACCGGCGACGTGGCATACCGCTACGCGAATTTAACCGACACGGAGACGGCGACGGCGACCTACACGCCCACCATCCCGGTGACGGGCTATTACCCGGTGTATTGCTGGGCGTCGCACGGGACCAATCGCGGCGACCAGTTGTATCGGGTGCTGCATAGCGGCGGCGAAGCGCAAGTGCGCATTCCGCATTACCGGGTGGGCAACGGGTGGGTTTACCTGGGAGAATACTACTTCAACGCCGGCTCCAACGCGGCACTGGGGGCGGTCATCGTGAGCAACCTGCGGAGCACGACCAAAGGCAGCGTGGTCATCGCCGATGCGATCCGGTTCGGCAACGGCATGGGGAGCATTGACCGCGGCGGCGGCGTTTCGGACTATCCGCGCGAGGAGGAAAACTGCCGCTACTGGGTGCAGGCGGGCCTTGGGGTGGGGATGCCAACCTCCATCTACGATTCGGGCTCCGACGATCAGAGCGATAGCTGGTCTACGCCGCCGCAGATCTCAGCGGAGATGAACCGCGCGGACTCCGGAAGTGTGCATGACCGCATCCATATCAGTTTTCATTCGAATGCGGGCGGGGGGCGTGGAACAGTGGGGCTAATCACCAGCGACCCAACGACCAACCAGGCCGCGCTGGCGCAAATCTGCGGGGCGGAAGTCAACAACGACCTCGTGGCGCTGGGTTCGCCGCCCCTGGAGTATGCCTGGTACAATAAGTCCACCGTCACCTACTCGGGGGGCTACTCGGAAATTGACGGCAGCCTGTTTGACTACGAGATGCCGGCCACGATCATCGAGGTCGCGTTTCACGATGATGCGACAGATGTCGCGCTAATGAAGGACCCGAAAGCGCGGGCGGCGGTCGGCAAGGCGGCGATGCATGGGGTGGTCAAGTACATGAACACCTACGGCTCCGCCCCGCTGGCGTTCCTGCCCGAGCCCCCCACCAATCCGCGCGCGCTCGGTGCCACGAATGGCAATATCACGCTGCAGTGGGGCGTCCCCCCGATCGTGGGCGGCAGTCAGGCGCCCACCAACTATGTCATTTACCGTTCCACCAACGGCTATGGGTTCGGCAATCCCGTGTCGGCCGGCAATGTCACCACCTACACCGTGTCCGGCCTGGCCGCCGGCACCGACTACTACTTCCGAATCGCGGCGGCGAACGCCGGCGGCGAGTCGCTGCCTTCCGAGGTGGTGGGTTGCCGCACGCCCGCCACGGCGGAGTCGCCCCGGGTGCTGGTGGTGAACGCGTTCGACCGGTTCGACCGCACCACCAACTTGCGCATGGACGTCGGGGCCAGGAACTACAATCCTCCGGACAGCACCGGCGCGATCGAGCGGGTCTGGCCGCGCCGCATCAATGCCTTCGACTATGTCGTGCCGCACGGCAAGGCGATCAGCGCTTACGGCGTGGCCTTTGATTCCTGCCAGAACGAGGCCATCGCCAACAACCAGGTGTTGCTCACAGACTATCCCATCGTCGTCTGGGCCTGCGGCAACGAGACCACGAACAGCGAAACCTTCAGCAGCACCGAGCAGTCCAGGATCAGCTCCTTCCTCGCCGCCAGCGGCAGCCTGTTCGTTTCCGGAGCGAATGTGGCGCTCGACCTCGACGGCGCCTCCAGCGCGACGGTGGCGGACCGCGCATTTCTGCGCAACCAGCTTCACGCCGCGTTCACCAACGACAACTCGGCCAGCTACACCGCGACGGCGGCAGCCGGCGGCATCTTTGCGGGCCGCGCCAGCGTGACCGTGGACGACGGCTCGAAAGGCATCTACTGGGTGCAGACGCCGGACATGGTGGGTCCCTACGGCGCCGGGGCTGCAGTGGCGATGAATTACTCGGCGGGGGGCGCGGCGGCGATTCAATACGACGGCTCCGGCGGCGGCGGCCGCACCGTGCTGTTCGGGTTCCCGTTCGAGACGATCACGAGCGCAACCCGGCGCAACGAGTATATGGCCAACATACTGAACTTCCTGAGCACGGCACCTGCGACCAATATTCCGCCTTCCATTCTCACCTCGCCGGAGAGCCAGTTTGTTGTGCAGGGTGCGAACGCGACGCTCCTGGTGATCGCCTCCGGCACCGCGCCTTTGGCCTATCAGTGGCGCTTCAACGGCGGCGACCTTGCCGGCGCGACGCAGAGCAGCCTCGCCCGCAACAACGCGCAGCCGGCCAATTCCGGCTATTACCAAGTCGTCGTTTCAAACGCATTCGGCATGGCGACCAGCCAGGTGGCGCTGCTCCAGGTCATGCTGTCGCCGCTCCAAACGCTCTTCCTCGACAACTTCGACGCGAACACCGCCGCCAATTGGGTGATGAACCGCTCGTCCACCGACTGCCGCGTCACGTTCAATTACAACTACGCGCCCTACGGCATCCCGTCCGCGCCGAACTCGACCAACGGCACAACCCGGGGCGTGAAATTCGAGGCCAACGTCTCGCTGACCAACGCCGCCGCCATCAACATCTCGCCCGCAGGCCAGAGTTTCGGCGGCGATTACCGGCTGCACTTCGACCTCTGGCTGAACGCCAACGGCCCGTTCCCCGCCGGCGGCAACGGCTCGACGCAGCACGGCACGGCGGGTGTCGGCACCGCCGGCAACAAGGTGCAATGGACCGGCACCGGCACAACGGCGGACGGGTACTGGTTCGCCGCGGACAACGAGGGCCAGGCGAGCGACACCTCGACGACCGCCATGAATGACTATGGCGCGTTCACCGACACGACCTACCACAGCGCGGCCTCCGGGGTCTATGCCGCCGGCACGGCGAGCAACTCGCGGGGCAACGGGAACAGCTACTATGCCTCCGCCTTTCCGGGCGGCCAGACCGCGCCCACCGTGCAGTCGCAAAGCGGCGCGCTGGCCGTCGGCACGATTGGATTCGCCTGGCGCGACGTCGTCATCAGCAAGACCGGCAGCACGGTGGCGTATGCCATTGACGGCCTCACGATCGCCACGATCACCGGGGCCAGCTTCACTTCGAGCAACTTCTTCATCGGCCTTTGGGATTCCTTCAACTCCCTTTCCGACAACACGAATCTGAGCTTCGCCATGTTCGACAACGTGCGCGTCGAGCGGTTTGTGACGAACGTCCCGCCCTACCTCACGGCCCAGCCGCAAGGCCTGACGGTGGCGCAGGGCAACAGCGCCGCGTTTGGCGTCACCGCGGGCGGCACCGCGACGCTGGCTTATCAGTGGCGGCAAAACGGAACCAACCTCTCCGGCGCAACCGCCAGCAGCTACACGCGCAGCAATGCCCAGGCCGCCGACGCGGGCAGTTACTCGGTGGTGGTCGCCAACGCCTCCGGCAGCGTCACCAGCTCCGTCGCCATTCTGACCGTCAACGTTCCGCCCGGCATCACGACGCAGCCGGAATCGCAGGCCGCCCAGGTGGGGGCCAGCGCCACATTTGCCGTGGCCGCCACCGGCACGGCGCCGCTCGCTTACCAGTGGCAGTGGAACGGCGGGAACATCGGCGGGGCAACCGCCAGCAGCTACACGCGGTCGAACCTGGCACCGGGCGACGCGGGCAGCTACTCGGTGGTCATCACCAATGTGGCCGGCAGCATCACCAGCTCGAACGCGGTGCTGACAGTGACGCCGCTCGCGCCGCCTCAATTCGCGACACCGGCGGTGTTGGCGGACGGCCGGGTGCAACTCGTCCTGACCGGCGACCCGGGAGTCTATGCGCTCTATACTTCGATCAACCTGTCGAACTGGAGCTTCACCGGCTTCGTGACGAACACCAGCACCTCGGTGGACATCGTGGACGACGCCGCGACGAATTTCACGCAGCGGTTCTATCGCATCGCCCCGGCGCCGTAACGGTCGCCGCCGTCCCCGGTGAGACACAGCATTAGGGCTATCTTAAGCGCCCTAAGGCTCGGCCAGCGTATTGCGCCCGAAACGGCCAGGCGCTGATAACGGCTCAAGGTGCAACGACAGAACTCAACCACGCCGGGCCGATGACGTGGACCGCGAATGCGGAACTGCCAGTGCCATCCGGCATTGGCTTTTCGTCAGGCAGCGCGGTCATAACTCACTGGAGGGTCTTGATGAAATCCTCGATGTCAGCCTTTGATTCTGCCAAACCAAGCCCATTCTCCGTCCGATGCAGCATTACGGCATTGCTCCTCTGAGCCGGGTCGCGGGCTAAACGCTGAACCTCCTCGGACAGCTTCGCTGGCGGTGGCAAGGTAATGCCCTGATGCTTGAGCAAAGCATCCAACTTGCGCTCGATGCGTTGTGAATATGCCGACTTGCGCGTGGCGTAGGCCGCTGCTCCAGTAAAGACAATCA